>JBAWXX010000001.1:0-136581 GCA_037143855.1 Verrucomicrobiota bacterium
GCGACTCTCGCCGCCGAAGAGCATACGACAAAATAAACCGAAACCGCTCTAAAGACGCCTATTGCTTCGGCTTAAGGTCTGTGTCGTACACGGTCACTTTGCCGAACTTTTCCAACTGCGGCACGATCTCCCTGGCTTCGCCGACCACGACGATCACGAGATTGTCCGGGTCGATATATTTCTTCGCCAGTTCCGCCGCCTTTTCCGGCGTGAGCGCGGCGAGCTTGGCGGCATAGGTCTTGTAATAATCGGCAGGCAGGCCGTAGAGATCGATCTCCTGCTGCCGCTGCGCCGTCCGCTCGTCGTTTTCCACGCTCATCAGGAAATTGCCGATGAGATAACTGCGCTGGAGCGCGAGTTCGCTTTCGGGGATCGGCTCGCCGTGGATGCGCTTCAACTCCGCTAGGATCTCCTCCACCGCCGGGCCGGTGACGGCGTTGCGCACCTGCGCCGTGGCCGAGAACGTGCCGCCCAGCTTTTTCGCCGCGAAGGAGGAATAGGAGCCATAGGTGTACCCGTGCTTCTCGCGCAGGTTGGCGAAGAGGCGGCCCGACATCCCGCCGCCCAGCGCCGCGTTAACCACGCCCAGTTGCGGCAAATCCGGGTTGTCCTTCGCCACGCCGCGGCCGGCCACGATGATATTGCTTTGGACGGACCCGGGCCGGTCCACGACGGCGACGGAAACACCTTTGGGGTGCGGGAAGCCTGCCAGCAAATGCGACGGCTCCATGCCGCCCGGCTTCCAATCCTTAAAGGCCGACTTCACCTCCGCCAGCACCGCCGCCGGATTCACGTCTCCGACCACCACGAGCGTGGCGTTGCCGGGCAGGAAATGGGCGTCGTGGAATTGGGCCAAATCGTCGCGCGTGATCGTCTGGACCGACTCCGGCGTGGGCGAGGCCCCATACGGGTGCTGGCCGTAGAGGAGCTTGTCGCGGAGGCGAACGCCCATTTCCTCCGGCTCCATCTTCTTTTGGGTCAGATCGGCCACCATCTTGCGCTTTTCCTTGTCCACTTCCCCGGGCCGGAAGGCGGGCTGCAACGCGGCGTCGCGCAGGAAGCGCAAGATGGCGTCGCTGTCGCGGCTCAAGCCGCTGGCCGTCACGGCGGTGGCGTCGTCACCCGCCTCCGCCTCCACGCGAATGCCCAGGAAATCGGTCTTCTTGGCGAACTCGGTGGCGGTGAGATCCGCCGTCCCTTTGTTGAGCAGGGCGGCCGTCAAATCCGCCAATCCGGGCTTGGCGCCATCGAAGAACTCGCCCGACTTGACGAGCAGCCGGAACGTCACCATCGGCTGCTTCGTGGTCGGCAGGATGAAGACGCGCAGACCGTTGGGAAGCGTCTCGGTCACGGCGTCGGGAAAGGTGACGGAGGGAAGCGGACCGGCGGCGGGCGGCTGGGTCCGGTCCACGGGAGCAGCGAAGCCAAACGGTGCGGCGGCCAGGCCGAGGGCGAGCATCAAAAAAAGCGGTTTCATAGGACTTACTTGGAAGCGTTCGGTTTCACGACGGGGTAGTGCAGGACGTTGACGCCCTGTGGCTGGAGGTATTTCACGGCGGCGGCCTGGACCGTCTCGGGCGTTACCGCCTCGTAGCGTTCCCATTGGTGATTGAGCGCGGCGGTGTCGCCGAACATCACGTGGTAATGGGCCAGGTTGCGCGCCCGGTTCTGCATGGTGGCGTAGGAGGAGGCCAGTTCGCGCAGTTTGGTGTTTTTGACTTTTTGGAGCTCCTCCGCGCCCACCCCGTGCTCGCGCACTTTGGCAATCTCTTCCTCCACCAGTTTATCCAGCTTCTCCAGCGGCGTATCGGGATTGCCGATGGCGAAGACGCCGAGCATCCCCTCTTTCTCCAGCAGGTAGGGGAAGACTTCGATCTCGGAGGCGGCCTGCTCCTGGCGCACAAGGCGCTCGTAGAGCCGGGAACTGCGGCCCGTGCCGAGGATGTCGGCGAGCAGCTCGACGGCCGGGGCGTCAGCCGCCGTTTCCGGCGGAGCCTGCCAGGCATGAACCACCGCGGGGAGCGGCGTGGTCGGCAGCGCCACCGTTTTTTCCGTGGGCGCGGTTTGCGGCTTGAGTTCAAATTGGGGCCGCTCGATCTCGTTGCCACGCGGGATCGGCCCGAAGTAATCGGCAATCTGTTTTTTTACCGCATCGAGGTCAAAGTCGCCTGCCACGACGAGCGTCGCGTTGTTGGGGACGTAATAGTGATGATAAAAGTCGCGGAACTCGTCCAGCTTCGCCTGGTCGATGTATTGCACGGAGCCGATGGGTGTCCAGGCGTAAGGCGTTCCCTTGAAGACCAGGGCGGCTAGGTTTTCGAAGAGCGTGCCGTAGGGGGCGTTGTCGGTCCCGAGGCGACGTTCCTCTTTGACGACCTGGCGCTGCGTCTCCACCCCCACCTCCTCCACCTTGCCGTGCAGCATCCGCTCGCTCTCGATCCAGAGGGCCAGCCCAAGCTGGTTGGCGGGCAGGTTGAAGTGGTAATCGGTCCGGTCAAAGGAGGTCGAAGCGTTCAGGTTTCCCCCGGCGGCCGAGACCAGTTTATCGATCTGCCCGCGATGGATATTTTCGCTCCCCTCGAACATGAGGTGCTCAAAGAAATGGGCAAACCCGGTCCGGTCGGCCCGCTCGTTCTTGCTGCCGACGTGGTAGAGCAGATACGTGGAGACGACCGGCGCGGTCTTGTTCTGATGCAGGATCACGTGGAGCCCGTTGGCGAGGTCGTATTCCACAAAGTCGATCACCGGCATTTTCACCGGCGGCTTCGGGGCCTCCCCGGCAAAAGCCGCCATGCCGCTCCCCAGAAGAAGAATCCCCGTAAAGACCGCCGCAAAAGAACGTAATTTCATAAAGGTAAAAATAAGACCGCGAAACAGCACCCGCGTTCAATCCCTCCTCATGGGCCGTGCATCCATTTCAGTCTCACGCAAAGACGCCAAGGCGCAAAGGAAAAACTGGCGGGCTCTATTTCTCTCGTTCCCAAGCTCCAGCTTGGGAACGAGGTAGAAATCACTCGCCGTTTTCAGGCTCCTCGGCGAGAACGGCTTTTGCAGCATCCCAATCCTCCTCGGCGATTTCCAGCCGCACGCCGCCACCATCGGGGGAAAAGCCCCATATCTGCGTGATATTCTCATCCCGCAAATAGGCCGGAATGCCCACAGCCTCCAAACGCATCCGCAGCAAATGCGCCTCCTCCGGTTTCGCAAACGTCGCTAGAGTAACCATGTCTAGCCGCAACATCCTCCCGCGCCCCGTGCGAGTAAAGCAGTTTCCCTCGTAGCCAGCCCCACCTTCTCTCGTTCCCAAGCTCCAGCTTCGTCATGGCTGCCAGACCAGCCCCCCACCCGAAGAACCCACCAAAATATGGACGTGCCCAAGTACAACTTGGGCACGAGGCAAAAATCTCTTCTTTGCGCCTTTGCGGCTTTGCGCGAAACTCTTCTCCATGACGCCCATCCGCCATCTTTACGTGCACATCCCCTTCTGCCTGAAGGTCTGCCCGTATTGCTCTTTCTATAAAGAACGGCTGGACCGGCAAAAAACGCAGCGTTTCCTGGAGGCCCTCCTGGCCGAGGCGGAACAGCAAGCAGCCCGGCACCCTTTGCAACCCCAGACCCTTTTCTTCGGCGGCGGCACGCCCAGCGCGCTTTCCACGCCGGAGTTGGAATATCTCTTAAATGGCCTGCGCGAACGCCTGGACCTGAGCGCGCTCACGGAATGGACGCTGGAGATGAACCCGGCCACCGTTTCGCTGGAAAAAGCGGGCATGCTCCGCGCCCTGGGCGTCAACCGGATCAGCATGGGCGTGCAATCGTGGGACCCCGCCTTGCTGGGCGTCCTCGGGCGCGTCCACACGGCGGCGCAGGCCGAGCGTTCGTATGAGATTCTGCGCGAAGCCGGGTTTGACAACGTGAACCTTGACCTGATGTTCGCCATCCCGACGCAGACCCGCGCCCAATGGGAGGCGACGCTGGAGCGAACCTTCGCGCTCGGGCCGGAACACGTTTCCGCCTATTGCCTGACGTATGAGGAAGACACGGCCTTCTTCCGGCGCTTCCAGGCGGGCGAATACGCGCAGGACAAGGCGTGGGATGCCGATCTCTTTGAACTGACGCTCGACCGGCTTGCCGCCGCCGGATACGAGCCCTACGAAATCTCCAACCACGCCCGGCCCGGCCGCGAGTGCCTCCACAACCTGGCCTACTGGGAGGGGGCGGATTACCTCGGCCTGGGCCCCAGCGCCTTTTCCACCCGGGGTGGGGACCGCTGGCAGAACGCGGCGGATTCGCAAGCGTATGCGGAGCACATCCTGGCCGGGGAATCCGCCGCCGGCTTCCGCGAGACGCTCGATGCCGCCACCCGGCTCTCGGAACGGATCGCCTTTGGCCTGCGCACCAACCGGGGCGTCGCGGAAACCCTGCTCGGACCGTGGCGGCCGATCGTGGACGAATACCTCGAAGCCGGGTTTTTCACGCGCGAGGGCGGGCGCATCCGGCTCACCCGCAAAGGCATTCTCGTCGCCGACACCCTGGCCGAGGCGTTCGTGTAGAGCCCTACTGTTTCCACCAAACCCAGGTGAGATAAGCAGCAGGCACGGCAAACACCGCCAGCAGCACGCAACGCCACGGGGCCAGCAACTCCGGCCAGGTCGCGCCCAGGAGAATCCCCAACGCGATCATGGATAGTTTGAAAAGACTCATTTCCCACCATTTGAGCGTCAATGGCTTCAAAATCTTCATGGGGAATTATAGCACAGGAACCGTTGCATGCCGAACGGGGTTCCCCTGTTCCCCGGGCTTTCCGCCAGTTTCGGCTTCTCTTCCGGCCCGTTTTTGCCATTAAATGACGGAGTATGAACGCACAATCTCTCTGGGACCGTTACGACGCGCACCTTCTCCGTTACGACGATTTGGGGTTTACCCTCGACATCAGCCGGATGCGCTTCGGCGACGATTTCTTTGTAGCCATGCAGGCCAACGCGGACCACGCCTTCGCGGCGATGAAGGCGCTCGAAGGGGGCGCGATCGCCAACCCGGACGAGCAGCGGATGGTGGGCCATTACTGGCTGCGGACCCCGGCGCTCGCCCCCTCGGCGGAACTGCACAAGACGATTGACGAAGCCAAGGCCAAGATCGAACTCTTCGCCGCCGCCGTGCATTCCGGCAGCGTCACCGCGCCGGGCGGCAAGAAGTTCACGGATGTCCTCGTGGTCGGCATCGGCGGTTCCGCCCTGGGGCCGCAATTCGTGGCCGATGCCCTGGGCTCCTCGGCCGACCCGATCCAGACGCACTTTCTCGACAACACGGACCCGGACGGCTTCGACCGGATGGCCGACACATTGAGCGACCGCCTCTGCACCACGCTCGTCGTGGTCATTTCCAAGAGCGGCGGCACCAAGGAGACGCGCAACGGGATGGTGGAAACGCAAGCCGCGTTCGAACAGCGCGGGCTCGACTTCGCCAAGCACGCCGTGGCGATCACGGGGGATGGCAGCGAACTCGACAAAGTGGCCGTGAAAGACGGCTGGCTGGAACGCTTCCCGATGTGGGACTGGGTGGGCGGCCGGACCTCGGTGATGAGCGCCGTCGGCCTGTTGCCGATGGCCCTGCAGGGGCTCCCCATGGACGACTTCCTGGCGGGCGCGGCGGCCATGGACGCCAAAACGCGCGTCCCCAGCGTCCCCGGCAACGCCGCCATGCAACTGGCCCTCATGTGGTATTACGCCACCAATGGCCGGGGCGAAAAAGACATGGTCGTTCTCCCCTACAAAGACCGGCTCGTCCTCTTTTCCAAGTATTTGCAGCAGTTGGTGATGGAATCCATCGGCAAGCGGCTCGACCTGGACGGCAACGTCGTCCACCAGGGCCTCACCGTCTACGGCAACAAAGGCTCCACCGACCAGCACGCCTACGTCCAGCAGCTCCGCGACGGCGTTCCGAATTTCTTCGTCACCTTCGTGGAAGTCCGCAAAGGGCGCGACGGCGAGTCGATGGAGGTGGAACCCGGCGCCGCCAGCGCCGATTACCTGCAAGGCTTCCTCCGGGGAACCCGCACGGCCTTGTATGAAGGGGGGCGCGATTCCCTTACGATCTCGATTCCCGAAGTCAACGCGTTTCAGGTGGGCCTGCTCATCGCGCTCTACGAACGGGCGGTCGGGTTCTACGCCAGTCTCGTGAACATCAACGCCTACCATCAGCCCGGCGTGGAAGCAGGCAAGAAAGCCGCCACCGCCGTCCTCGCGCTGCAAGCCCGGGTCGCCGAAACCCTCACGGCGGAGCCGCGCACCGCGGCGCAGACCGCCACGGCGCTCCAGGCCGACCCGGAAGCCGTGTTCCACATCCTCACCCACCTGGCCGCCAATCGTCCCGCCGTCAAACGGACGCCGGGCGCCACGGCGGCGGAGGACCGCTTCAGCGCCGCCTAACAGCCTGTTGAAAAATGAAGCAAGGCCATTTTGCGCATCTCTTTGCCGTGGGCGGCGGCGCTCGCTTGGCCTTTATTTTCTCGAATACAGGCACTGCGCCCGGCTCCTTGCCCACACCAAAAATCTGCTGCAAACTGTCCATCGCTCCTTATTTCAACGGGTTGCTAACCCCCCTTTTATGACCCCTCCACTCCAATCCACCGAGCCCCTCGTACCTTTGGAACGGGTGGCAAAATTCGTGCGCCAGTTAACGCACGATGTCCGCAACGGGTTGAGTGCCATCGACCTCGAAACAGCCTTCATCGCCGAGATCGCGGCGGACGAGGAAGTCCTCGGGGAAACCCGCAAGCTGCGGGAGATGATCTCCGAAACCGCCAAGATGCTGCGCGCCGTTTCGCAATATTTCCAGCCGGTGAGCGTCCACTGCATCCCGTGGGCGGCGGCGACAGTCATGGAAGAACTGCGCAAGCGCCTCGAAAGCGAATTCCCCGAGGAAGCCGCCCGCATCGAGGTGGAAAGCCGCTTCACGGACGAAACCCTCCGCATCGACCTTTTGCAAACTCTCACTGCCGTCGTGGCGGTCGTCCGCAACGCCGTGGAGTTTGGAGATGGGGCCGCGCGCCTGCATCTCACCGGCGAGGCGCACGGCGGCCAGGCCGCCCTGGAACTGCGCGAGCCGAAAGCCGCGTTCACGCCCGATACGCCCCCCGAACAATGGGGCACCCAGCCGCTCTACTCCACGCGGCCCGGCGGCTACGGCCTGGGCCTTTACCAGGCCCGGAAAATCGCGCAGTCACAGGAAGGAGACCTGGAAATCCGATGGACGGGCGAAGCGCTCATCACGCGCATCACCCTGCCCGGAGAGGGATAGGGAGCGCCCCAGGTGCGGAGAGGAGACACGGGAAGAGGAACATGGAAACCCGGAGCAAAGCCGCACAAACCGTGGAACGGAAGATCCTCGTCATCGACGACGACCGGGCCATCCAGGCCACCCTGAGCGCCTGGCTGGAACGGCACGGCTTCCGCGTCTCCGCCGCCTCCACGGCCGCGGGCGGCCTGGCCGCGCTGGCCCGCGAGGAGCCCGGCGTCGTCCTCCTCGACCTGGGCCTTCCCGACGCCGGGGGGCTCGAAACGCTGGCCGAAATCCACGCCCGCCAGCCACAGGCCGCCGTCATCATCGTCACCGCCCAGGACTCGCTCGACAACGCCATCGAGTCCATCAAGCGGGGGGCCTTCCATTTCATCAGCAAGCCCTACGTGCCCGAGGAACTCCTCTCGCTCGTGCGGCGCGCCGCCGAGAAGCGGGAACTCGTGCGGGAAACCGCCCACCTGCGCACCCGGGCCGAACTCCTTTCCCGGCGGCTCGAAGCGGCCCAGCAGCAGCTCGCACCCGGCTGCTCCAGCGCCAAAATGAAGGAAGTGGACGCCCTCATCCGCCGCGTTGCCCCCTCCGAAGCCAATATTTTCCTGCTCGGCGAAAGCGGCGTGGGCAAGGAGGTGATGGCCAACCGCATCCATCGCCTGAGCTGCCGGGCCGACCGCCCGATGATCCGGCTCAACTGCGCGGCTTTTCCAGCCCATTTGATCGAAGGGGAGCTTTTCGGCTACGTCAAAGGGGCGTTCACCGGCGCTGTCGCCGATTTCCCCGGCATGATCGCCCAGGCCGAGGGAGGGACGCTCTTCCTGGATGAAATCGTCGAGATGCCCGCGGATTTGCAAACGCGCTTCCTGCGAGCGCTCCAGGAGCGGGAGTTCCGCGCCCTGGGGAGCACCCGCACCATTCGGGCCGACTTCCGGCTCATCGCCGCCACCAACCGCCCGGTGGCCGAAGCCGTGCGCGACGGCCGCCTCCGGCGCGACCTCTACTACCGGATCAACACCTTCCAAATCGAGCTCCCCCCGCTGCGGGAGCGGAAGGAGGACATTCCCGCCCTCGTCACGGCCTTTCTCGCCCAATTTGCCTGCCGCCTGGGGAAACCGCCTCCGCAGATCACGCCCGAGGCCTTCGCCCGCCTGGCCGCCTACGATTGGCCCGGCAACATCCGGGAACTGCAAAACGCCATCGAATACGGGGTCGTGCTGGCCAACGGCGGCCAGATCACGGAAAAAGAACTGCCTAAGGAGCTCCTTTTCCCCCCGTCCCCGCCGCTGGAAGGGCAGACGCTCCACCTGGAAACGCTGGAGCGCAATGCAATCCTCCTTGCACTCACCCAAACTTCTGGGAATAAAAAGAAGGCAGCACAACTGCTTGGCATTCATCGTCCGACGCTTTACAGCAAGATGAAGCGCCACCGGATTCCACAGTGACACCTTTTTTACGCCACCGCACCAAGCCAGCCATTCCCGCTCTAGCCGAGCCCCGGCAGGGAACGGAGGAGCCCCCCATTCTCGAACCCGCCTCGCCGCTCTTTTCGCCCCTGGCGGCCCGCTCCGCCCGGCACCGGGAACTGGTGCTCGCCCATGCCGAGCAGGAGTTGGCCTCGCAGGGCATGGACGACGAACCGCGCCTCCTGCTTCTCTACAAGAAATTCCTGCGCATCGAGAACCACCGCCTGCGGCTCAAGCACCAGGCGGGCGGCGGCGGGCGGGAGATCGCCCAGCAACGCGCCGTCCTCGTGGATATCGTGTTGCGGCACCTGTACCGGGCCGCGACCAAAACGGGCCCCTCCCCCGCGGAAGCCGGATGCGGCATTGCGCTCGTGGCCATCGGCGGGTTTGGCCGGGGCGAATTGAACCCGTACAGCGACGTGGACCTGATGTTTCTGCACGAGAATTGCCCGGTGATCCCTCCGCAGATCGGCGGAATCATTGAGGCCATCCTGCGCACGCTCTGGGATGTCGGCTTCAAAGTGGGCCACTCCACCCGTTCCATCGACGGAGCCATCAAGCAGGCCAACGTGGACATGCTTTCCAAAACGGCGCTCCTCGAATCCCGCTTCATCGCCGGGGACCGCCCTCTGTTCGACCGTTTCAGAGCCGAGTTCGAAAAAAAGTGCATCCAGGGTTGCGAAAAGGAATACCTCGCCGCGCGGATGGAAAACCAGCGGGACCGCCACCTCAAAAATGGCTCCAAAATCACCATGCAGGAGCCGAACATCAAGAGCGGCTGCGGCTCCCTGCGCGACTACCAGAACCTGATCTGGGTTTCCATCTTCACCAACCGCGCGGGCAGCACCGGCAAGCTCGTGGAGCTCAAACTTCTCACGGAGAGCGAACGGCGCAAGCTCGACCGCGCCTACGACTTCCTGTTGCGCGCCCGCACCGAATTGCACTACCTCAACAAGCGGGCCTGCGACACCTTGAGCCATGTCTACCAGCTCCAGGTGGCCACCAAGCTCGGCTACGAGCAGAAGAGCCCGCTGCGCCGCATTGAGGCCTTCATGCGCGACTACTACCGGCACACGCGCGCCATTGACCAGATCACCGAAAGCACCGCCTCCAAGCTCTCCCTCCCCGGGCAGGAACCGGCTCCCAAGGGAGTGTTGCGCTTCCTCAAGCGCAAACAGAAGCGCGAAACCTTCGACGGCTTCTGCCTCATCAACGGCCTGCTCTACCCGGAATCGCGCGAGATCTTCAAGGAAGACCCCTTCCGCATGATGCGCGCCTTCCAGCACGCCCAACTGCGGCGCGTCAAATTCTCGCCCGAGCTGGAAACGCTGATGCGCCGCCGGCTCCAGCTTGTGGACCGCACCTACATCTACGCCCGCTCCGCCCGCGAAACCTTCTCCGCCATCCTGAGCCGCAAGGGCGAGGTGGGCCGGATCGTGCGGTTGATGCACCAGTGCGACTTCCTGGGCCGCTACATCCCGGAGTTCGCCCCGATGACCTGCCTGGTCCAGCACGAGTTCTTCCACCGTTACACGGCCGACGAGCACACGCTCGTCTGCCTGGAAAAGCTGGATGAATTGATCGACACGCCGCTGGAGCGCCTCCAGGGCTACCGCGACCTGTTCCAAAAAATCGACGACCCCTTCATCCTCTACCTGGCGATGCTGCTCCACGACGTGGGCAAAGCCTCCAACGCCCGTTACCATGCCGAGGCCAGCGCCATGGTCGCCGCGCGCGTGGCGGCGCGCCTGCAACTTTCCTCCGAGCGGCGCAAAATGCTCGTCCTGCTGGTGGACCACCACACCCTGCTCTCCAACACCGCACAGCGCCGCAACGTGGAAGACCAGGCCACCATCTCCGAATTCGCCGCGGCCATCCACAACCAGGCCAACCTCGACGCCCTGATGCTCATCACGCTGGCCGACGGCATGGGCATCGGCGACGACACCTGGTCGGACTGGAAGGAATCGCTCGTCTGGCAGCTCTACCGGAGCGCCTCGCGCTACCTGGCCGAAGGGGAAGCCTTCTTCACCCAGCGCGCCCAGGAGCGCCTCACCACCCAGGACGCCGTGCTCAAGCGCCTGGGCTCCGCCTACGCGGGAGAAGTGGAAGCCCACTTCCTCTTCATGCCCGAGGGCTACTTCAACTCCTTTGACGAGCTCGCCATCGCCGCCCACATCCGGCTCTTCCGCACCTTCTTTGAAGCGCGCGAGACCGACGGCCTGGCCCCCGCCATCCGCTGGATCCCCCACCCCGACCGGGGGCACAGCGAACTGTGGGTTTGCACCTGGGACCGCAAATACCTCTTAGCCAAAATCGCCGGTTCCCTCGCCGTGACCCATCTCAATATCCTGAGCGCCGACATCTACACCCGGGGCGATAACCTCGTCTTCGATGTCTTCCGCGTTTGCGACACGAAGTTCGAGGCCGTGACCAACGCGCGCGACATCGCGGCGGTCGAAACCGCCCTCACCACCTCGCTCACCAAGGAATACTTCGACTTCCGGCCCGCCCTGCAAAAAGCCATGGGCATCCCGGCCTCCCACCTCTCGCAAGAACTCGAATTCCCCACCCGCATCAGCATCGACAACGACACCCACCCCGTCTACACCGTCGTGGACATCCAGACGCCCGACCGGCTGGGGCTGCTCTACAACATCCTCACCGGGTTCGTGGAAGCGGGGCTCAACATCGCCCTCTCCCGCATCGCCACGGAGAAAGGCGCGGCCATCGACAGCTTCTACGTCACCAACGCCAGGGGAGGCAAAATCAAGGAAGCGCCCAGCATCGGCCGCCTCCAGCGCCTCCTCCAAAAAGCCGTCGAACGCGCCCACGCCGCCCAGGCAGAGGCCGAAGCCAGGTAGCAGAAAGACGCGTCTTACCGCATCCGCTCCAGCCACTCGCGGTAAACCTCCGGGGAGATTTCCGACGGCTTGATCTCGCTGCGCTCCCCCCAGAATACCGTGCTGTAGGGCACCGGGATGCCGCACGCGGCCAGGTGGGCGTCTATCGCCGCCTTGTGCTCCAGCGTGCGCTCCTTGCTCGTCCCGTGGCAGACGGCCATGATGTTGGCGTGCCCAAACGTGGGTCCGCCGTCGCGCCAGTAGCAATGGGTCAAAATTTCGTGCCGCCCGATCTCCCCCCCGGCCTCCTCCTCGCGGCCCGGCGGCACGGCCCAATGAAACAGCCCGTTGTGCTGCGTCACGGATCTCCCCGCCGCCCCCGCCGGCTTCACATGCTCCAGAAAGGTCGAGAACCGGCCCATGACCCCTCGCTCCGCCAGCGACTGGGCGACGGCGCAGAACCGCTCCAGGGAAAGCCCCGCCTCCCGCGCGCGGCCCTCCCAGGGGTTGAGCCGGATTTCCTCCAAGGCAAACTCCCTTTTCAGCGCGAGCAGCACCCGCCACTCCTGGGCGTCCAGCGGCACGAGATGCGGCCGCACCATCGCGGCCCGGCAGTCCGCCTTCCGCCCCGGGGGAATCCCCAACCGCCGCACGTGTCCCACGCCCAGCGCGAACACGCCGCGCGCGGGCATGAGGCGGAAGTCTTCGCACCCGGCCCGGCGGCTCAACAACGCACAGTGAGCTTCCATCGAAACCCCGGCCGGCACCTTCAACGTCGTCCAGAGCCGGTAATCCGCCCCCGCCGCGCCCGGTTCCGCCGAGCGAAGGACGACGTGCCCGGTAAACGGGTCGGCTTGCAAAAGAAAATCAAACGCCGCATGGAGCCGCGCCTCCGGCACGCGCCACGCAACCAGCGCCCCGTCGGCGAGGTTGGTGGCGATCAACGTCTGGCGCACCCGCCGGATCGTCCCGGCCGCAAGCATCGCGGCGATCCGCTCCATGACCGTCTCCACCGGCACCCCCGATTGGCTGGCGATGGCCAGAAACGGTTCCCTCGCAAATCCGGCGATCCGGTCTTCCGCAACCGCGAGAATCCGGGCGTTGATGGGATCGGCGTAATCCGAGGCGGAGGGAGGGGGCATAAGCTTTAGGACGTTTGCACGAATTTCAGAAAAGTATCCGCAGATTCCTCCGCTGTCTTTCCCTGAATTTCTGATAATTTTTTAATCATACAGCCGAAGCGAACAAAGCCGCACAGACCAGGAGATCTGTGCGGCAAAGGATTCGATGAGCTATGGACTAGTGCCTTGTAACAAGGAAAATGGCGCATAGAGCGCCGGATTTTTGGTTCAGGGCAAGGCGGAAGCCCATGGCGCTATCTGAAGATAGCGCCTTGGGCTGACAACGCAGCCCTGGGCCAAAAAGACAAGCGGTAGGCGTCATTTTATGCGTTACAAGGTACCTAGGGGGCCGGAGAGGGAGCCGGGGTTTCCGGCGATTCCCCCGCCGCCTTCTTGATCTCGCGGTAGAGCTCGCCCCGGAAGATCGGGATTTCCCTGGGCGCGGCGATCCGGATCCGGACGGTGTCCCTTTCGATTCGAGTAACCATGATCTCGATATTATCTCCGACCATGATCGTTTCCCCCACTTTACGTGATAAGACTAGCATGTTGTTCGTTTTTCCAATGAGGAGCGGGAGCATTCGCTTCGCCCGTGTTGCATGAGTCAGGCAATCTCCGATGAAATGCGCGGCCTCGCAAGCCATCAATGCAGGCATTTTTCGCCGGTTTCGCCCACTCTTGCAAAAGGCTGCACCTCTTTTGATGAACACGTATTCACAATTCATTATACAGAGTGATAACAACCGTAACATAATCGTGCAAAAGCCTTCCCTGCCATGCGTCCGGCATCCCCCGGGGATACGTTTTTTTTCGCAACGGGATTTCGCTTCAAACCCCGCATGACCATCGGCTTCTCAGCCTGCTGCGGGGACTACCGGAAACGTCACTTTGTGAAATTTTTCACAAATACGCTTGCCACCCCCTCCCCCTAGACTTTTAATTTCCCGCGTCTTCTTTTTCTTATCCACCGAAAATGGCTCTCACCACGCATGAGTTCGAATCGCCCGATACCCTCGGACGCACCCAGCAACACCTCGCTGCCTCCACGGCAGATCCTCTTTCGGACCAGCTTGGCGAAAAGCTGATCCTCAACATGGGCCCCTCGCACCCCGCCACCCACGGCGTGCTGCGGCTCGTCCTGGAACTGGACGGCGAGACGATCACACGAGCCACGCCGGAACTCGGCTACCTTCACCGGGGCAGCGAGAAAATCGCCGAGGCGATGCAATACAACCAGTTCGTCCCGTACACGGACCGGCTCGACTACCTGGCCCCGCTGGCCAACAACGTGGCCTACGCCCTGGCGGTGGAAAAGCTCATGGGCTGGGAACTCCCCGCGCGCGGCAAAGCCATCCGCGTCATTTGCAGCGAGATGGCCCGCATCTCCTCGCACCTCCTCGGCCTCGGCTGCTTCGCCATGGACACGGGCGCGATGACCGTATTCCTCTACGTCATGGCCGAGCGCGAGAAAGTCTACAATCTGTGCGAACTGCTCACCGGCGCGCGTCTGACCACCAGCTACACCCGGGTGGGCGGCCAGATCCGCGACCTCCCCGAAGGGTTCATCCCGCAGTTGAGCAAATTCCTGGACGAAGTCATCCCCGTCGTGGACGAAATCGAGGGCCTCATCTCCCGCAACCGGATCTTCGTGGACCGCACCAAGGACATCGGCGTGATTTCGCGGGAAATGGCGATCGATTATGCGCTGACCGGCCCGAACCTGCGCGCCTCCGGCATCGACCACGACCTGCGCAAATGCCAGCCGTATCTCGATTACGAACGCTACGACTTCGACGTGCCCGTCGGCACCGTGGGCGACTGTTACGACCGGTATTACGTCCGCGTGGAGGAAATCCGCCAAAGCGTGCGCATCCTGCGCCAGGTCATCGATAAGCTCCCCTCCGGCCCCGTCAACGTCGCCGACCCAAAGAACTTCCGCGCCGACAAGCGCGAAGTCCTCACCAAAATGGAGGAACTCATCAACCACTTCCTCCTCTACACCGAAGGCGTCAAGGCCCCGGAGGGCGAAGTTTACTTCGCGGCGGAAAACCCGAAGGGCGAGCTCGGCTTCTACGTCAACAGCCTCGGCGGCGGCAGCCCCCACCGCTTGAAAATCCACTCCCCCTCCTTCTGCAACCTGGCAGTCCTGCCGGAAATTTTGAAAGGCCACCTCATCGGCGACGTCCCCGCCATCCTCGGCAGCCTCGACTTCGTGATGGGCGAGTGTGATCGTTAGAGCACTATGCAAACTTTTACCTCTCCGCGTCTTTTTGCCATGCTTGTGCTGCTCGCCATGGCAGCCCTAGGCGCCTGCGAACGCAAGATCACCGACGCCAACCTGCACGCCGTCAAGCCCGACATGACCACCAAGGAAGTCGAGTCGATCCTTGGCGCGCCGAACAAAATCGAAACCGTCTCGGAGCCGCCCGCGGAAGCCGTCAAAACGATCTCCGTCACCCGCTACATCTACGTCCAGAACGGAAAGAAAATTGAACTGACCTTCGTCGGCGACCGCCTGGGCACAGGGTCAAAGAACGGAACACCCGCCATTACGGGAACTATCGGCAAATAATCCCCATGCAGATTCCACCGCAACTTCTCACCCAAATCGACGAGGCCATCTCGCACTATCCCGTTTCCAAGCGGAGCGCCTCCCTCCCGTTGCTGCATCTTTTCCAGGAACACTTCGGGTATATCTCCGAGGAAGCCATCCAATGGATCGCCACGAAACTGGAACTCCAGCCGGTCGCCATCCTGGAACTGGTGACGTTCTACCCGATGTTCCGGCGCAGCCCGGCGGGCAGGCACCACATCCGCGTCTGCAAGACCCTCTCCTGCGCGCTGGCCGGAGCGGCGGCCCTCAAGGCCAAGCTCTGCGAGGCCACCGGCATCCCCACCCTGGACCACCGCGCCCATGGCTCCCCCATCGCCGTCAGCCCGGACGGCAAGTTTTCCATCGAATCGGTCGAATGCCTGGCGAGCTGCGGCAGCGGCCCCGTCCTGATGGTCAACGACGACTTCTACGAAGCCGTCACCGCCGACAAAATCGAAACCATTCTCTCCAAATACCAGTAAGCCCATGCCAGCGCCCGCACGCCGCATCCCACACCCGCGCGAAAAGCGGATGGTCTTCGCCAACATTGACCGCGAAGGCTACACGCCGGATATCGACTGTTACCTCCGCAATGGCGGTTACGCCGAACTGAAGAAAGCTGTCACGATGGAGCCCGCCGCCATCGTCAACGAAGTGAAAGCTTCCGGCCTGCGCGGTCGCGGCGGCGCAGGCTTCCCGTGCGGCGTCAAGTGGGGATTCATCCGGCCCGGCGAGACGAAGCCGATCTACTTGATCTGCAACGCCGACGAGTCCGAGCCCGGCACCTTCAAAGACCGCTACATCATCCACCAGGACCCGCACCAGTTGATCGAAGGGATGATCATCGCCTCCTTCGCGCTCAACGTCCACCTGGCCTACCTCTACATCCGGGGCGAATTTCCCGACGGGGCGAAGCTCCTCGAAACGGCCATCGCCGAAGCCAAAGCCAAGGGTTTCCTCGGCAAGAACATCCTCGGCACCGGGTTCGACCTGGAAATCTACGTCCACCGTGGCGCGGGCGCTTACATCTGCGGCGAGGAAACCGGGCTCATCGAGTCCCTCGAAGGCAAGCGCGCCTACCCGCGCATCAAGCCCCCGTATTTCCCGGCGGTGCTCGGCCTCTACCAGTGCCCCACCATCGTCAACAACGTGGAGACGCTCTGCCACGTCAAACACATCGTCCGCATGGGCGGCGCGGAGTATGCCAAGATCGGCACGCCCAACAACACGGGCACCCGCATCATCGGCATCAGCGGCGACGTGGTAAAGCCCGGCTACTTTGAAATCGAAGTGGGCTCCCTCACGCTGGGGGAAGTGATAAACGACCTCTGCGGCGGCATGAAACCGGGGCGCAAGCTCAAAGCCATCATCCCCGGCGGCAGTTCCGCGAAAGTCTTCCGCGCCGACGAACGCTTTAAAACCAAAGCCAAAGCAGCCGACGGCACCATGATGGAAAAGGAAATCGGCGTCCTCGACATCCCGATGGACTTCGACACCATGGCCGCCTGCGGCAGCATGGCGGGCTCCGGCGGCGTCATCGTCCTGGACGACACACGCGACATGGTCAGCGTCCTCAATAACTTGAACCACTTCTACGCCCACGAAAGCTGCGGCCAGTGCACGCCCTGCCGCGAAGGCTCGCTGTGGATGCGGAAAATCACCGACCGCCTCCTCGCGGGCGGCGGCGTGACCAGCGACCCGGAGTTGCTCGCCAGCGTCTCCAACAACATCGCGGGCAAAACCATCTGCGCCTTTGGCGAAGCCTGCTCGTGGCCCACCATGAGCTTCGTGGCCAAATTCCCCGAGGAGTTCGCGGCCCGCGCCAAGAAGCAAGTCCCGCCCTTCACCCCACCGGAATTCCTGAGCGAAACTTTAACCGGAGGAGAGCACTGATGAATGCCGTGAATATCCTTCCCTTTCCTCCTTCGTGCCTTCGTGCCTTCGTGCCTTCGTGTAAAAATTTAGAAGCGAGCCAAGGCCAACCGACTTCGGGATTTTACACCAACTTAATTCCTTCGTGGGGCAAAGGGGCAAAGGCAGGCTTCGTCCCATGCGTCCTGTCTGCCGCACAGCTCTGGAACCCCTTCCTCGCCCAGCTTTCCGGCCCTGCTTTCTTGTTTCCACACGAAGGCACGAAGGCACGAAGGCACGAAGGAAAGACAGGCTCTAGGAACGTTACGAATCTGGAGATTCGTGGCGAGGGCACGAATTTTAATCGGAGCGCAACAGTAATATGAACGGGATGAACTTACAGAGCTTTGATTTTTTGGGAGGGATACTTATTGGCATCCTTGTTTTTGGCGGCCTCCTGCTTCAATTTTTCGGTCGTGCAGCCACGGCATTGGCAGATATGGCTCGAGCACAAGAAAAGGCTGCCAAATCTCGCCAAGACACCGTCTATCTGCTCCGTGAACTGGTCACCCTTTTGAAATCCAAAGAGGAAAAAAAACCTTGAGCGCCGAAGTCACCACTCCCAACCCCGTCGAACTCGTCAACGTCCAGATTGACGGCGTCTGGCATCAATTCCCCAAGGGGACGCGGATTATCGAAGCCTGCTCGCAGGTGGGCAAATTCATCCCGCGTTACTGCTACCACCCGCGCCTTTCCGCGCCCGGCAACTGCCGCATGTGCATGGTGCAGCTTGGCATGCCCAAGATGGGCCCGGACCGCAAACCGGAACTCGGCCCCGACGGAAAGCCCGTGCACAACTGGGTTCCCCGCACCAATATCTCCTGCGCGCAGGATGTGAGCGAAGGGCTCGCCGTCCGCACGGACTCCGACGTGGTCAAGGAAGCCCGCAAGGGCGTGCTCGAATTTCTCTTGATCAACCACCCTCTCGACTGCCCCATCTGCGACCAGGCGGGCGAATGCCGGTTGCAGGAGTTTTCCGTCGATTACGGCCAGGCCAACGCGCGCTTCCTCGAAGAGAAAGTCAAAAAGCCCAAGCGCGTTGAGATCGGCCCGCGCGTCACGCTCGACGCCGAACGCTGCATCCTCTGCACCCGCTGCATCCGGTTCATGCGCGAGGTGGCCAAGGACGATGTGATCGGCATCGTCGACCGAGGCAGCTACAATACCATCACCTGCCACCCGGGCAAAAAGCTCGACAGCAACTACTCGCTCAACACCGTCGATCTCTGCCCCGTCGGCGCGCTGACCTCCACCGATTTCCGCTTCAAGATGCGCACCTGGTTTTTAAAAGAAACCAAGAGCATCTGCACGAGCTGCGCCACCGGCTGCAACACCGTCATCGGCTCGCGCGAGAACATCGTCTACCGCCAGACCCCACGCGAAAACAACGCCGTCAACCAGACCTGGATGTGCGACTACGGGCGGCTCAACTTCCACGACCTTCACAGCCCCGAGCGCCTCCTTTCGCCCATCGTGCGCTTTGTCGAACAGCCGGATTGGAACGCCGCTTTCGCCAGCATTGCGACAGTCTTCAAGCTCGTCGCCCCCGGCCAGACGGCTCTCATTGCCTCGGGCAAGCTGACCAACGAGGAATTATTCCTCGCGGCCCGGCTCATCAAAGCGCTCGGCGTCACGCTGCATGACATCGTCCCGCACACCGACGCGGGCGACGACATCCTCCTCAGCGCGGACCGGAACCCGAACACCGCCGGGGCCAAGCTCCTGGGCGTCAGCGCGGCCACTCCCGGCGCGAATTTGCAGGCCATCGCCGAAGGCGTCCGCAGCGGCGCGATCAAGGCGCTCGTCGTCCTCGGCGAAGACGCCACGCAAGCGGGGCTCACTCCCGCCGACCTCGCCAAACTCGATGTTCTCGTCGTCACCAGCCTCCTTCCCAACGCCACCACGGCGGCGTCCGTCGCCGGGAGCTTCGTGCTGCCCGCCTCCGGGTTCGCCGAAAAACGGGGTTCGATGATCAACAAAGCCGGGCGGCTCCAGCGGCTCAACCAGGCCGTGCAAGCCCCGGGCCTCGCCCGCGACGACTGGGAAATCCTGGCCGGGCTCCTCGAAGCCCTCACCGGAATCGCTCCCGGGTTCGCCACCCTCAACGACGTTTTCCAAGCCCTGGCCGCCGCCACGCCCGCCTTTGCCGGATTGAGCCTCGACGCAATCGGTGACCTCGGCGTGCAACTCCCAACCGCCTAACTTATCACACAAAGTCCAATGAACTCACACGAAGACACGAAGGCACGAAGGGCTGAACCCCGATGCTCCAATTTCCCTGTTTTTGTTCGTGTCTTCGTGCCTTCGTGTGAAACCTCTTCCCAGCCTTTTTAATGAACGCGCTCCTTGAGTTTTTCAAAGACCCACTTGTATTCCTGATTTGGACGACGCTGGCCAAGTCGGCTGGCATCCTCTGCGTCGTGCTCGGCATGGTGTCCTACACCGTCTATGCCGAACGGCGCGTCAGCTCGCTCATCCAGGACCGGCTGGGGCCTAACCGGACCGGCTTCCCCTTCAGCCTGCTCGGGTTTGGGATCAAAGACTGGTCGCCCATCCTCGGCGGCCTGGGCCAGCCCATTGCCGACGCCGTGAAACTCCTCTTAAAAGAAGAGTTCACCCCGGCGTTCGTCAATAAATTGTATTTCTGGATCGCCCCCACCCTGGGCATCGGCGCGGCCATCGTCGCGCTGGCCGTCATCCCATTTGGAAGCAGCATCGCGGGCGTCCCGATGGTCATCGCCAACGTGGACATCGGCCCGCTCTTCATCTTCGCCATCTCGTCGCTCGGCGTCTACGGCATCGTGCTGGCAGGCTGGTCGTCCAATTCCAAATACCCGTTCTTCGGGGCCATCCGCTCCACCTCGCAGTTGATCTCCTACGAACTGGCGCTCGGCCTCTCGGTCGTCCCGCTTTTTCTGATCGTCGGCAAACTGAACCTTGTTGATATCGTCAACTACCAGGTGCAGAACGGCTGGATGCTCCTGCCGGGGATCACGGCGGGCAAGCTCCCCACCCTGCAACAGGCGGCGCTCTGGGTTCCCGCGCTCATCGCGTTTGTGACCTTCACCACCGCCATGTTCGCCGAAACGAACCGGCTCCCGTTCGACCTTCCCGAGGCTGAAACAGAGCTGGTCGGCGGCTATCATACCGAATACTCCTCGTTAAAATTCGCCCTCTTCTTCCTCGGCGAATACACCGCGATGATCACCGGGGCATCCTTCATCGTCACCCTGTTCCTGGGCGGCTGGCATTGTCCGTTCATCCCGGACGGCAGCCTCGCCGGATGGCCTGGCGTCCTGTGGGGCCTCGTCAACATCGGCGTCTTCTTCACCAAAGTCTTCGGCGTCCTCCTCTTCTTCATCGCCATCCGCTGGACCCTCCCGCGATTCCGTTACGACCAACTCATGAAACTGGGCTGGATCTGGATGTTTGAAGTCGCGCTCCTCAACATTTTCCTCACCGCCCTCATCGTCGCCTTCGTGCACTAACGTCATGGCCTACCAAGTTCCACGTCCCAAACTGACTTTCGCGGAAAAAATTTACCTCCCCTCGGTGCTCGCGGGCCTGAAGATCACGCTCGGCCACCTTTGGCGGATGCTCCGGGGAAAGACCCACGTCTGCATGCAATACCCGGAGGAGAAATGGGACGCCAACCTCCCCGAACACTACCGGGGCGCTCCCACCCTCGTCTCCGACGAACACGGCCGCACCCGGTGCGTCGCCTGCCAGCTCTGCGAATTCATCTGCCCGCCGCGCGCCATCCGCATCAAGCCCGGCGAAATTCCCGCGCAAGACCCCTTCGCCAAAATCGAGAAATACCCGGAAGCCTTCCAGATCGACATGATCCGCTGCATCTACTGCGGCCTCTGCCAGGAAGTCTGCCCCGAGCAAGCCATCTTCCTTAAAAAAGAATACGCCATCAACGGCACCAACCGCGCGCAAATGATCCACGATAAAGCCAAGCTCGTCGAAATGGGCGGCCTGCGCACCGGGCTGGTCAACAAATGGAACGAGAAGAAATAATCACACCATGTCACCCATTCTTTTCTGGATCTTCGCCGCGCTGACGCTCGGCTTTGGCGCCGCCACCCTGCTCAACCGGAACCCGGTCGCCAGCGCGCTCTGCCTCGTCGTCTCGCTCCTTGGCCTCTCCGCCCTCTTCTTCGGGCTGGAAGCATATTTCATCGCCGTCATCCAAATCCTCGTCTACGCGGGCGCGGTGATGGTCCTCTTCCTCTTCATCATCATGCTCCTGGATATGAAAGCCGAGGAACGCCGCCCCATCAGCCTGCCCGTGCTGTTGGGAGGGGCGGCCGTGGTTGGCCTCTTCGTCACCCAGATCGGCCTTGTTCTGCGCAGCTTCCCGGCGGGGAATGCGCCGTTTCCGCCGCTCGCGGCGGGGCCGCTGCAAGACGCCCACAACATCGGCATGACCCTTTTTAGCGCCTACAACCTCCCCTTCCAGGTTATCGGCGTCCTGATCCTCGTCGCCAGCATCGGCGTGGTGGTCTTAAGTAAACGCGAATTGAAATAGCCATGGTCACACTCAACGATTATCTGCTCGTCAGCGGCCTCCTCTTCGCCCTCGGGCTCGCGGGCGTGCTGCTGCGCCGCAACATCCTCATCATCTTCATGGCGCTGGAATTGATGCTCAACGCCGCCAACCTCTCGCTGGTCGCCTTCTCCCGGTTTGGCACCGTGAGCGGGCTGCCCAACTACAACGGCCAGATGCTCGTCTTCTTCATCATCACCGTCGCCGCCGCCGAAGTCGCCGTGGGGCTGGCCATCATCGTCGCCCTCTACCGGGCCCGGCAGACCACGAACGTCGAAGACCTCAACAGCCTCAAGTTCTAGTATGCAGAACCTTCCCTGGATCATCCTCTTCACGCCGCTTTTGAGCGCGGTGCTCATCGTTCTCTTCACCCAGCGGTGGCGGAACCTCAGCGCGCTCATCTCCATCGCCGCCGTGTTCGTCTCCGCGGCGGCCAGCATCGTCCTCTTTCGCACGCTGCCGGACTCCACCACGGCGTTTCAGCTCCCGTGGCTCGACTTCAGCGCGCTGGGCATTGGCTTCCAAGTCCCCATCGGCATCACCATCGACGGCTTGAGCAAGGCCATGCTCCTTGTTGTCACCTGCATCGGCGCGCTCATCCACCTGTATTCCTGGGCTTACATGGCCGACGACGAGGGGAAATCGCGCTACTTCGCGGGCCTGTCCTTCTTCATGTTCTCGATGCTCGGCATCGTCTTCGCCAACAACTTCCTGATGATGTTCATCTTCTGGGAATTGGTGGGCGTCAGCTCGTTCATCTTGATCGGCCACTGGTTCTACCGGCCCGCGCCGCCCGCCGCCGCGAATAAGGCCTTCATCTGCAACCGGCTCGGCGACTTCGGGTTCATGCTCGGCATCCTGCTCGTCTGGACGGCCACGCAATCGGTCGATTTTGAAGTCATCAAAGCGAAGTTGCCGGAACTCGCGGCCAACCCCGCCTTCCTCCCCTTCGCCACCGCCGCCGCCATCTGCCTCTTCTGCGGCACCGTCGGCAAATCGGCGCAATTTCCGCTGCACGTCTGGCTGCCGGACGCCATGGAAGGCCCGACTCCCGTCAGCGCCTTGATCCACGCCGCCACCATGGTCGCCGCGGGCGTCTACATGCTGGTGCGAGTCTACTTTATCATTTCGATTTCCCCCGCCGCGATGGAAGTCATCGCCGTCATCGGCACCATCACCGCCGTGCTGGCCGCCCTGATGGCCACGCAGCAGGACGACATCAAGCGGGTGCTCGCATATTCGACCCTCTCGCAGCTCGGCTACATGGTCATGGCCGTCGGCGTCGCCTCGCGCGATGGGGCCATGTTCCACCTCTTCACCCACGCCTTCTTCAAGGCCCTCCTCTTCCTCGGCGCGGGCTCCGTCATCCTGGCCTGCCACCACGAGCAGAACATCTGGAAGATGGGCGGGCTTTGGAAAAAGCAGCCGATCACGCTGTTGACCTTCGCTGCCGCCACCCTCGCCCTGATGGGCGTCTACGGCTTCAGCGGCTTCTACAGCAAAGACGCCATCCTCATCGCCGCCAGCGAACATCATCCCTGGATTTTCTACGCCGGGCTCTTCACCGCCTTTCTCACCGCCTTCTACATGACGCGCCTCTTCGTCGTCGTCTTCTTCGGCAAGGCCCGCACCGAAGCGGCCGGGCACGCCCACGAATCCCCGGCGGTGATGCTCATTCCGCTCGTCCTGCTCGCCATCCCCTCGGTGGTGGCCGGCTACCACGGCGTGATTGCGAACTTCCTGCCCACCCCGGCGCACGAAGCGGCTTCCAACGTCCCGTATATCGCCAGCGGCCTTGGGCTGCTCGGCATCGCGCTCGGTTTCCTCCTCTACCGGGGCCAGGAAAAAGACCCGATCCGCATCCCGCTCCTGGCCAACAAATTCTACTTCGACGAATTCTACGCGCTGCTCATCTGGAACACCCAGGATCTTCTCGCGCGCATCAGCGGGTTCATCGACCGATGGATTCTCGACACCGCGCTCGTGCGGGGCCTCTCCAGCGGCACCTGGGGTTTCGGCTTCGCCCTGCGCTTTATCCAATGCGGCAACCTGCAAGCCTACGCGCTCCTTTTTGGAGCGGGCGTCGTCGCCCTCTTCTACTTCATCCTTTTTTATAAATGAGCGCCTTGAACTCCCTTCCCATCCTCCTCATCGTCCTCCCGGTTGCCGCCGCGATAGCGATTCTCCTGGGCGCAGCCCCCAAGAAAACCGCGCTCCTGGCCACCGCCGCGAACCTCCTCCTCACGCTGTGGTTAGTCTTCGGCTACGACCAAGCCGCCGCCGGGTATCAATTCACCAGCGCCACGCTCCTCGCGCCGGAATGGAAGCTCTCCTTCGCCCTCGGCGTGGATGGTTTGAGCCTCCTCCTCCTGCTGCTGACCGCCCTGGTGGCGTTCGCGGCCGTCTGGATCGCCCCGCGCCCGGAGAAACTGGAACGCTACCCGTCGCTCTACTACGCCTGCCTCCTCTTCATCGTCGCGGGAGCCACCGGAGCCTTCGCCTCGCTTGATCTCTTCTTCTTTTACGCCTTCCACGAACTGGCGCTCATCCCCACCTTCCTCTTGATCGGCATCTGGGGTTCCGGCGACCGGATCACCGCCGCGTGGAAGATCACCATCTACCTCGCCCTGGGCAGCTTCGTTCTCCTGATCGGCCTGCTGGCCCTTTACCTGAGCCTGCCCGCCGATGTCCGCACCTTCAGCATTCCCGGGCTGCAGGCCCTCGCCCTGCAAGGCGGCGTCATCCCGCAGACCCCATGGATCTACCTGACGCTGCTCCTCGGCTTCGGCATTCTGATTTCCCTCTTCCCCTTCCACACGTGGGCTCCGCAAGCCTACGCCAGCGCGCCCGCTCCGGCCGCCATGCTTCACGCGGGCGTGCTCAAAAAATTCGGCCTCTACGGTCTCCTGCGCGTCGCCCTCCCGCTGATGCCCCAGGCGGCCCAGCACTGGACGAACCTGCTCCTCTGCCTGCTCGTCGGGAACATCCTCTACGTCGGCCTGGTCACCATCGCGCAAAAGCGGCTCGACACCATGCTCGGCTACTCCAGCGTCATGCACATGGGGTATATCTTCCTGGGCATCGCCGCCTTCAACCCCCTTGGGCTCACGGGAGCCGCCATGCTTCTCTTCGCCCACGGCCTCTCGATAGCGGCCCTCTTCGCCATCGCCGGAGTCGTCCGGGAACGGACCGGCAGCCTGGAATTCGCAAAGCTCGGCGGATTGGCAAAGCCGATGCCGTTCCTCGGGTTCACCTTCGGTTTGGCGGCCTTCGCCGCCATCGGGCTGCCCGGCTTCGCCAATTTCGCTTCCGAACTGCCCATCTTCTTCGGAGCCTTCAGCCACGCGGGGAAAGGCCTCGCCTTCTCCAACTTCCAGGCCGCCGGGATCGTCGCGCTCTGGGGTGTCGTCATCTCCGCCGTCTACATGCTGCGCGGCTACCGGGCCGCCTTCATGGGCGAGGCGCCCAAACGCTGGGCCGCTCTGCCTGACCTCTGCGGCTGCCTGCGTCCGCCGATTCTCCTCCTGCTGGCCGTCCTCCTCATCACCGGTTTCCGTCCCCAACTTCTCATTCACCTTGTCACGCCCACCATCAAGGCCGTTTTAGCCGTCCCAGCCCCATGAATTTCGCTCCTCTTACCCTCGACCTGACCGTTCTCGTCCTCGGGCTTCTCCTCCTGCTCCTGGAAGCCTTCGATGATGCCAAAGAGAAATCATTTCTCGGCTGGATCAGCGTCCTCGGCATCGCCGCGATCTTTGGAATGTCCTTCCTGGCCGCGCCGCAGACTGCCCTCAGCGCGCAGCTTGCTCCCTTCTATAGCGGCGACGCCCTGGCCCTCTTCTTCAAGCGCTTCGCCCTCGGGACCACCCTCCTCGTCCTCATCATGGCCCTGGAGTTCCGGCCCGTGCTGAGCCGATACATCCCCGCCGCGGGCAAAAACGCGGGCCTGGGCGAATTTTTCGCGCTCCCCGTCTTCACCTGCCTTGGGCTCATGTTGATGGCCTCCGCCATCGACTTCGTCATGATTTTTGCCGCCCTGGAATTGGTGACCATCTCCTTCTACATTCAGGTCGGCTACATGCGCCGCAACGGGGCCTCACTGGAAGCGGGCGTCAAATATCTCATCCTCGGCGCACTCTCCACCGGCTTCTTTGTCTACGGCATCACGTGGATCTTTGGCGTCACCGGGCAGACGAACCTCGCCCGCGTCGGCGAAGCCCTGCGCGCACTGCCCCTTTCCGCCGAAACCGCCGCCTACTTCGCCATGGCGCTCCTGTTCGTCGGCCTCGGCTTCAAAATCGCCGCCGCCCCATTCCAACTCTGGGCGCCGGACGTCTACCAGGGCGCGCCGACCCCCATCACCGCCTTTCTTTCCGTCGGCTCCAAAGCGGCGGGATTTGTCGTCCTCATCCGCGTCCTGCGCCCCTTCCTCGACGCCCCCGCCACCTCCGGCAAGGCGCAATTCGTCCTCGCCGCCATGGCGCTCTTGACCCTGATCTACGGCAACCTCACGGCCATGCCGCAGCTCAACTTGAAGCGGCTGCTCGGCTACTCCAGCATCGCCCACGCCGGCTACCTCCTCGTCGCCCTGGCAAGCTGGAAGTCCGCCAGCGCCCCCACCACCGTCTCCTTCTACCTCGTCGGCTATTTGCTGATGACCCTGCTCGCCTTCCTGGTCCTGATCGTCGTCCAGAAAGCCACCGGGGGCGACAACATCGCCCACTTCAACGGCCTGGGCCAGCGGGCTCCGTTCCTCGCCTTCGGAATGACCATCGCCATGCTCTCGCTGGCCGGGGTCCCCTTCACCGCCGGGTTCCTTGGCAAATTCTTCGTCTTCGCCGATGCCGTCGCAGCCGGTCAGTGGTGGCTTGTCGGCGTGGGCGTCATCACGGTCGGCGCGGGATTCTATTACTACCTGAAAGTCGTGCGCGCCATGTATTGGAACGTCGCCAAGAACGCGGAACCCGTCGTGGCCAGCCGCCTCACCCACCTCACCATCGGCGTCCTGGTATTCCTCATTTTCTTGTTCGGCGTCTACCCCGCCCCGATCCTGAACGCGCTGAAATAATCGCGCTCGCTCATTCTACGCCGGGCATTATAGCATTTCTCGAAAAGAATTTCCGAATCAAGAGATGGGAGCGCCACGAGCTGGCTGGCAAGGCGCAAGCGCCGTGGCTGTGGCTTCCGCCACAGCCCAAGCGCCGCAACGCCGCCAGACGGCTTGTGTCGCCCCAGCTCTTTCGGAAAGGATTTTTGAGAATTGCTCTAAAAAGAAAGCCCCATGTCCCGCGCTTGCGCCCTCTTTGTCGCGTTGGCCGCCGCCCTTCTCTGCGGCTGCTTCTTCGTCTGGCCGATCGTGCAGAGCGTGCGCGGAGCGTTCGTGGACGCCGGGGGAAAGTGGACGCTCGATTACGTCCGGGAGATTGTGCAAAACCGGGTCTACCTGGAAGGCCTACAGAACGCCTTCCTGCTCGCGCTGACGAGCACGGCGCTCACGTGCGCGCTGGCGCTGCCGCTCGCATGGACGGCGGACCGCTTCGATTTTCCCGCCAAAAAGACGCTCCTTGCGCTCCTCCTGGTGCCGATGGTGCTGCCTCCCTTTGTGGGAGCCATCGGGCTGAAGCAAATCCTGGGGCAATACGGTGCCTTCAACGCCCTGCTCTCGCACCTGGGGCTCTCGAACCCCGGCGCGCCCATCGACTGGCTGGGCGGCAGCCCGCGCGGACGCTTCTGGGGGGTCGCCCTCCTGAACACCCTGCACCTGTACCCGATCCTCTTCCTGAACGTCGCCGCCGCCCTAGCCAATCTTGATCCGGCCCTCGACGAGGCGGCCGAAAACCTCGGCTGCACCGGCTGGCGCAAGGCCCGCCGCATCACGCTTCCGCTGGTAATGCCCGGCCTTTTCGCTGGCGGCGCGATCGTCTTCATCTGGGCGTTCACGGAACTCGGCGTGCCGCTCATGTTCGACTACAACCGGGTCACGCCGGTCCAGATTTTCCACGGGTTGAAGGAACTCTCCGGCAACCCGCTCCCCTACGCGCTGGTCGTCGTCACGTTGCTCGCCTCCCTGCTTTTCTACGCGCTGGGCAAATGGGCCGTCGGAGGAAAAGCCTTCGCCATGCTCCCCAAGGCGACACGCGCGGCCCAGACGCGCCCGCTCGGCCTCTGGCCGGGAAGCCTCTGCACACTGGCGTTTGGCGGCGTGATCGCCCTTGCCCTGCTGCCGCACGCCGGGGTCGTCCTCCTCTCCGTGGCGCGCGACTGGTATGCCTCCATCCTCCCCTCCGAATGGACGCTGGCCCACTACCAGGCCGCGCTGGGGCATGACCTGACGGTCCCCTCCATCCTCAACAGCGTCAAATACGCGGGGCTCGCCACGATGGCGGACCTTCTTCTCGGCATCGGGATCGCGTATGTCGTGGTCCGCACGACGTTCCCCGGCCGGGGGCTCCTGGACGCCTTTGCCATGCTACCCCTGGCCGTCCCGGGGTTAGTCCTTGCCTTCGGCTACCTGGCCATGACGCAGGAAGGGCGGCTTTTTGCGTTCCTGAACCCGGCCAGGGACCCGGCCGCGCTCCTCATCATCGCCTACTCCGTGCGGCGGCTCCCGTATGTCGTCCGCTCCGTCGCCGCCGGGTTGGAACAAACGAGCGTGACCCTGGAGGAGGCGGCGCAGAACCTCGGCGCGCCGCCGCTGCGCGCGCTGCGGAAGATCACGCTCCCCCTGCTTTCCGCCAACCTGCTGGCGGGCGGGCTCCTGGCTTTCGCCTTCGCCATGCTGGAGGTATCCGATTCGCTGATCCTCGCGCAGCGGCAGACGGATTTCCCGATCACGAAAGCGATTTACGAACTCTTCAACCTGCTGGGCGAAGGCCGCTACCTCGCCTCGGCCCTCGGGGTCTGGGCGATGGTGTTCCTAGGGATCGCCCTCTATGGAGCCAGCCGCGTGCTGGGGAAGAAACTCGGCGCGCTCTTCCGCGTGGGGTGAGCTACATCTCCATTTCCAACGTGCAGAGAGTCTCCAGGAACTCCTCGGGGATCTGGGCATCCAGCAAGGCGGCTTCCCCCTTCGCGGTGCGAAAAATACGCGCCAGCGCGCCGATGATGCGGAGGTAATCCGAGGCGAGCGCCACGGGAACGCCGATCACGAACACGAGCCGGACGCGCGTGCCGTCCTCCACCGGAATCCCCTCCACCGAACGCCCCACCGCCATGATCATGGCGCTGACGGCGTTGGTCCGCACGTGGGCGATGCAAATCCCCGAGCCGCTGTCGTTGGCCATGCAGGAGCTTCCCGGCAGCAGCCCCGCGTCAAAGCGCTCCCAATCCTTCACCCGGCTGTCGGATTCCAGCAGTTCGGCAACCTTGGCAATGGCAGCCCCCCGCGTTCGGCTCTCCAGGTCGAGCAGAATGTGTTTGGGGGAAAGAATATCGCCGATCGTGATCATACTGCGCTGCCGCTCCATTTTAGTTTCTCCCGCAGCACTTGGCAGAACGACAGCTCCGGGAGCATCGCCAGGGAAAATTGCAGGGTGCTTTTCCGAATCCGAATGAGGTCGCCCTCGCAAACCTTCTCCACCCCGTGGCCGTCCACCGTCAGGAGCACGTCGGTTTGGTCCCCCACCGGGCGCACGACGATCTCCGAGCCGTCGCCGACCACCAGGCTCCGGTTGGTCAGCACATGGGGGCAGACGGGCGTGATGACAAACACGCGCGCATCGGGGGAAATCACCGGCCCGCCCGCGGAAAGGGAATAGGCCGTGGAGCCGGTGGGGGTGGCCACCAGCAGGCCGTCGGCGTTGAATTGCGTCAGATTGATGCCGTTGACCCACGTGTCGAGCTTGATGAGCCGGGAGAGCCCGCCTCGGCTGATGACGGCCTCGTTCAGGCCATTGCGCCGGAAAATGATCTCCCCCCGGCGCTCCAGGATCACGTCCAGAAGCGACCGGCGGCTCAGTACATAGCTGCCGGTGCAGACCGCTTCCACGGCATCCAGCGCGTTGCCGGAGCTGATGCAGGTGAGGAACCCCAAGGAGCCGAGGTTGATGCCCAGGATCGGGCGAAGCTGTTCGCCCAGCTCATGAACCACCTTCAAAATCGTCCCGTCGCCCCCCAAAACGAGCAGGAGGGAACAGCGGCGGCCCAACTCGGCATAGGAGACGCCGCCGGGCTCCCGGGCCAGCGTGGCGCTTTCCGCTTCCATCAGGACTTCCGCGCCGCAGGAGCGCAATTTATCAGCGAGTTGCCGGAGCAACTGCGCCGCATTCGGCTTCGCGCAGTGGGCAACCAGACCGACGGACCCCTCCGGGCCTTTGGATTGAGGCGACATATTCACTTTCTAATAATCAGATCCCGCGCAAACATGCCAGAAATTCCCGATTCCCCTCGCCGCCGAGAATCGGCGATTCGATCACACCCGCCCACCTCATGCCAGACCCGTTTTCGCGCACAAAACGCTCGATTTTCTCCACCGCGCGCTGCTGGGCGGCCCGGTCGCGGACAACCCCGCGCCCGGCATCCACCTCCTCCTTGCTCAGTTCAAACTGCGGTTTGATGAGCGCGATGAGGAGCCCCCCGGGGGCCAGCAACGGGAAGGCGGCGGGGAGGATCAGCGTCAGCGAAATGAAGGAAACGTCGACCACGCAAAGGTCGATGGGATCGGGAATATCCTCGCGCGTGAGGTGGCGGGCGTTGAGTTTTTCGCGCACGACCACGCGGGCGTCGCTGCGGATTTTCCAATCGAGCTGGCTGTGGCCGACATCGATGGCGTGCACCTTGGCCGCGCCATGCTGCAAGAGGCAGTCGGTGAACCCGCCCGTGGAAGCCCCGATGTCCAGGCAAATCTTCCCGGTGGGGTCCACTGGGAAATGCTTCAGCGCCGCTTCCAGCTTGAGCCCGCCTCGCCCGACATAGCGGCATTGTTCCTTCACGGAAAGAAGCGCGTCCTCCGGCACGCGCGCCCCCGGCTTGTCCGCGAGGGCGTCCCCCACCCTCACGGCTCCGGCCATGATGGCCCGCTGGGCCTTCTCGCGGCTTTCAAAAAGCCCGCGCGCGGCCAGCAGCACATCCAGGCGCTCTTTTTTCGGTTTCGGGTTCATGCTTTCATGTTACCTCACGCAAAGGCGCAAAGGCGCAAAGCAAAAACAAAACTTCCTCTTCTTTGCGGCTTTGCATCCTTGGCGTTCTTTGCGCGCAATTCATTTTTCCAGCCACGTTTGGATTTTCTCCGCGTCCGGCGCGGGTCCCGCCACCGCCACGCCCAACCGGCGGCGTTGCAGGCAGAATTCTGCCACGGAGCGGACTTCCTCCGCGGTCACGGCGAGGAGCCGTTTTTCCACTTCGAGAGGGTCGATCACTTTGCCGAAGCTCAGGAGCGACTCGCCCATCCAGGTCATCTGGTTGGACGTGCTTTCCAGGCCCATTAACGTCTGGCCGATGGTATAGTCCTGCGCCTTGCGCAATTCGGCGGCCCGGGGGGCATGGGTGGCGATCCGCTCCAGCTCCCGCATGGTCAGCTTCAGCGCTTTTTCCAGCTTGGATGGCTCCAGCGCGGCGAAGAACGTCAGCGCCCCGGCGTCCGCCAGCGAAACCACGCTGCTTTGGACCGAATAGCAAATGCCGTGGCGCTCCCGCAGTTTTTGGAACAGGCGCGAACTCATGTTTTCGCCCAAAATCACACTCAGGAGCCGCAGGGCATAGCGCCGTTCGTCCGCCCGCCCGAACGTGTGGAAGCCAAGCGCCAGATGCGTCTGCTCGATCTCTTCTTTGACGGCCTTGATCCACGGCCGCCGCACGCCCCCCTTGCCGGGAAGCCGGTCGTGGTTGGACTTCTCAAACCGGGGCAGCCTGCCCGCGGGGAGCGTTTCCATGGCCGGGCGCATCAGTTCCACCACGCGCTCGTGCGCCGCCGCTCCGGCCACGGTGACGAGCGTCGTTTTGCCGGTGTAATGGCTTTCCTTGAAGGCGAAGAATTTCTTGCGCGTGAGCTCGGCGATCGACTCCGCCGTGCCGGTAAGCGGACGCCCCAGCGGGTGGCCCGGCCAGAGGGCTTCGGAGAGGAGTTCCTCGATGTATTGGCCGGGGTTGTCGCGAACCATCAGGATTTCCTCGCGGATCACCTCCCGTTCCCGCTCAATCTCCGCCGGAGCGAACTGCGAGTGGAGGATCATGTCGCCCAGCACGTCGCAAAGCACCGGCAGATGCGCCGCGCCCGCCTTGGCGTAAAAACAGGTGTGGTCCTCGGCGGTGAACGCGTTCAAATACCCGCCGAGCCCCTCCACGGCCTCTGTGATCTGCCGGGCGCTGCGGCGCTTTGTCCCCTTGAACATGAGGTGTTCCAGGAAATGGGAGACGCCGCAAAGTTCAGCGGGTTCGTGCCGCCCGCCCACGGCCGCCCAGATGCCGACGCTCACCGTTTTCATGTGAGGCATCTCGGCCGAAGCGATGCGGACGCCGTTGGGCAGCTTGGTGACGTGGATCATCGGTGTTCCAAGATGAGCCGGGCGAGGTCAAGATCGCCGGGAAGCGTGATTTTGAAATTCGGGGCGTCCACGCGGGTCAGCATCACCGAGATGCCAAGGGCTTGGAGAGCGGAGACTTCGTCCGTCACCACCTCCCCGCGCCGCAGGATCTGCCGGTAGGCCCGCTCCAGCAGTTCCACGAGGAAGATTTGCGGCGTCTGCATGGCCCAAAGATGGTCCCGTTCCACGCTGCCCGTCACCGCGCCGTCCACGGTGGCCCGTTTCAGCGTGTCGCTCACCGGCGCGGCGCAAGCGGACGCCCCGTGGTGGCGCGCGGTTTGCAGGCAGGCTTCGATGACGGCGGGCGTCACCAACGGCCGCGCGGCGTCGTGCACCGCGACAAAATCGGACTCCTTCGCCCGGGCGGCTTGCAGGCCGTTCCAGACCGAGAGATGGCGCTCGGCGCCACCGGGGACAACGCTCTCAAGCTTCGACACACCGTGCTCCCGCCCCAGCGCCTCGAACTCGGCCACCCGCTCCTCGCGCGTTACGAGCACGATCCGCTCCACGCTGGCGCACGCCTCAAAGGCGAGCAGGGAATGGACCGCGACGGGCTTGCCCGCCAGGTCGGCGGTCAGTTTGTCGAATCCCATGCGCCGGCTGCTGCCGGCCGCCACCATGATCGCGATCATGCGTTACCTTACGCCAACTGCCGCTGAACTTCCAGGCTCAACGCTTTGCCGTCGGCCTGCCCGGCGGCCTTTTCCTTGGCGAGCTTCATCACAAGGCCCATCTGGGCTTTGGACGTGGCGCCGCTTTCGGCAATGGCCTCTTTCACCAGCGCGGCGAGGGCCTCCGGGGAAAGCGCCTGGGGCAGGTAGGCGTTCAAGACCTCCATTTCGACCTGCTCCTTGGCCGCCAGTTCGGGGCGGCCCCCCTTGGTAAAGCTTTCGATGGAATCCTGGCGTTGTTTGACCTGTTTGCGGATGACCGCGATAACGTCGGCATCCTCCAGCGCCACGGCCGGCCCCCCTTTTTCAATCGCCGCATTCTTCAGCGCCGCCTTGAGCATCCGAAGCACCCCGAGGCGCTCGGCCTGCCTGGCCTTCATGGATTCCTTCAAATCGTTGTCAATCTGTTGCTGCAAGCTCATACCGCAGGAGGATGAGCCGAATCGCCCCGGCAGGAAAGCGGAAAAAATCGCAGGCTTGCACCAAACGGCGAAGCCCGCGAAAGTCTTCGGCTCTTTCATGCTCACGATTTCCAGCTTAAGCAAAAGTTTCGGCGGCCGCGTCCTTTTTGAAAACGCCTCGCTCCAGGTGAACCGCGGCGACCGCGTGGGGCTGGTGGGCCCGAACGGCGCGGGGAAGTCCACCCTCTTTTCGCTGATCCTGGGAGAGGCGGGCGCCGACGAAGGCTCGGTGAACCTGGAACGCTCGGCCACCATCGGTTACCTGCCCCAGGAGAGCGCTCCGGCGGGCGACGAAACGGTGCTGGAACTCGCCTGCGCCGTCACCCCGGAGCTGGCCCGGGCCCAGCGCATCATGAGCACAACGCCGGAGGACTCGCCTGAATACCACGAGGCGCTGCGCGTCTTCGACGAAGCCAGCGGCTGGCAGTTGGAGCCGAAGGCGAAGCGGATTCTGGCGGGCCTGGCGTTCCGCGCGTCCGACTTCGAGCGCCCGGCCCGAACGCTCAGCGGCGGCTGGGTAATGCGCGCCCACCTGGCCCGGCTGCTCGTCATGGAGCCCGACCTCCTCCTGCTCGACGAACCCACCAACCACCTCGACCTCGAATCGCTTGGCTGGTTCCAGCAGTATCTATCGGGCTATCCCGGCGCGATTTTGATGATTTCGCACGACCGCGAATTCCTGAACGCGCTCGTCGGCTCCATCGTCGAGATCGCCCACGCGCGCCTCCACCGGTACCGGGGCAACTGGGACAAATACGTCGCCGAAAAAGCCGCCCGCGAGGCGCAGCAACTGGCCGCCTACAAAAACCAGCAACGGGAAATCGCTGCGTTGCAGGAGTTCGCCGACCGCTTCCGCGCCAAGGCGACCAAGGCCGCGCAGGCGCAAAGCAAATTGAAGCAGATCGAGCGGATGGAGAAAATCGAGGCCCCGCTCGCCGCGCAGAAAACCGTCCACTTCCGCTTCCCCCAGCCGCCCCGCAGCGGCGTGCGCGCCGTGACGCTCAAAGCCGTCGATTTCGCCTACGGCAACCTCGTCGTCTACCGGGGGCTCGACTTCCAGGCCGAGCGGGGCCAGCGCACCGTGCTCGTCGGCCCGAACGGCGCGGGCAAATCGACCCTCATCAAGCTGCTCTCCGGGAACCTGCCCATCCAGAGCGGCGAACGGGAACTGGGCCACAACGTCAAGGTGGGCTATTTCTCCCAATACCGCGTGGAAATGCTCAACCCCCGGCACACCGTTCTGGAAAGCGTGCAGGAGATGGACAAGCCCCCTTCGGAGCAGGAGGCGCGGACCGTGCTCGGCTCGTTCCTCTTCCGGGGCGACGACGTGTTCAAGCCGGTGGCCGTCTTGAGCGGCGGCGAGAAAACGCGCCTCGCCCTGGTCAAGATTTTGCTCAATCCGCCGAACCTGCTCCTCATGGACGAACCGACCACGCACCTGGACGTCGGATCCATCGACGCGCTCATCGGCGCGCTCCAGCAGTATGAGGGAACGCTGCTTTTTATCAGCCACGACGTCTATTTCATCAAATCCATCGCCACATCCGTCCTGCACATCGGCGCGGGAAAACTGACCGCCTACCCCGGCAACTACGACTATTACCTCGACAAAAGCCGGGCCGAGTCGGCGAGGGCCGCCCTCACCGCCGGGGAGAAACTCCACAACGACCAGCCCGCGGAGGCGGCGGAAGCGGAACGCGCCCCGGCCGGCCCCGGGATGCGCGAACAGCGCGAAAAAAAACGGGCCGAAGCCGAGGCGCGCAAGGCGCAGGCGGCAGAACGCCGCGAGCTGGAAAAGCGCGTGCACACCCTGGAAGCGCGGATTCTCGCCCTGGAATGCCGCCAAAAGGAACTGACCGCCGAACTCGAAAAGCCGGAAAGCTACGCCCCCGGCGGCAACGCCATGGCACTCAACCGGGAGCTGATGTCCGTCGCGGAAGACCTCGAAAAAGCCAACGCCGAGTGGGAAGCGGCGGCCGCGCGGATGGGGTAGCTACCGTGTGATCGAGACGAGCGTCCCGACGTCCACTTCATGAAACAGCCGCTCGGCTGTTCCAGACGGAAGCCGGATACAGCCGTGCGAGTCCGGGTAGCCCGGCAGAACTCCCGCGTGCATCCCAAAATCGCGGCAGCTCATCCGCAAAAAGAACGGCATATAGGCAGGGTAAAGCGTGGAGCGGTGCATCCGGTCCTTGTCGGTGACAACGAACTGCCCGGTGGGAGTCGGAAAGCCGGGCCTGCCGGTTGAGACGGGCGTCACCAGCGCGACTTGCCCATCCTTGTAAAGCACCGCGCGCTGATCGCCGATGGAAACATGGATGCGCATCCGCTGATCCTCCGGGCGCGGGCTCTTGCCCAGCAGCACCTGCAACATCTGCGGCCGGGCGTCGCGCCGCGCGGCGAAGTCGAGCGCCGTCATCCGGTTGCGCCGGGTAACGGCCCCCCGCTTTGCGCCGTAATCGAGCAAGAGCTGGGCGCAGTCCACCTGCCCCAACGCCGCCGCCAGCATCAGCACCGTCATCCCCGGCTCCGTCTCCAGATCCTCGCGCACCCGCGCGTCGGCAACGCAGGCGGCAAATTGGCGTTCAACCGGACTCTCCAGGGCCGTGTTCGGGTCCGCGCCGCATTCCAGGAGCAGCGAAACCAGATCCTCGTCCCCCCAGGCAATCGCGTAGCCGAGCAGCGGCTGCCGGGCTCCTTCCAGCGTCGGCGGCGTCCGGTGGTTCACCAGCAGCGCCCAGATCATCGGCTTGTCCCCCATCCGCAACGCCGCGAAAAGCGCCTCCCGCGCCGGGCGGCACCACCACACCGGGCGCTCGGTCCGCAGGATCGGTTCGATCACGGTGAACTGGCGCGTCTCCAGCGCGTGGAGCAGCGGCGAACACGCCCCGTCACAGCAATTCCAGTCCACCTCCGCCCCGTGCGCAACCAGCCATTCCACCGCCGGAGCCGAGTGCGCCATGATCGCGTAAGAAAGCGCCGTGTGCGAGAGGCGGTCGGGCTGGTTGACGTCCGCCCCGAGCGCCACCCAACGTTCCAAGGCCGCCACATCCCCGCGTCCCGCCGCCTGCATGAGCGCCGTCGCGCCATGGGCGTCCGTTTGATACGGATCCGGGTCCGCCGCCACGAGCGTCGCGGCTTTGTGCCGGGGAGGCGGCAGCGGCAAGCGGATCTCGTTCCGGTCCGGCACGGGCGTCGATGCGGGAGCCGCCGGAGGCGTTGCATCCGGAACGGCTTGCGGCGAAAGCCCACCGGGGGGAGCGGGCGGCGGCGGGGGCGGCGTCTGGAATCCCGTAGCCACGAGAAAAACCGCCAGCGCCCCGCCAATCAGACTTCCCGCAATCCACTCCCCCCGCCTCGTTTGCCACATCCCCACGCCGAGGTTTCGGGCAACGCGCAAAAAATGGACTGGTCGCCGCTTCTCGTGTTATCGTCTGCGCCCGATGCTTCTCACCGCCCCGGCTAAAATCAATTTGTCGCTCTCGGTCTTGGGAAAACGCCCCGACGGATTCCACGCCATCGAGTCCCACTTCGTGGCGATCACCCTTGCCGATACGCTCACCCTGGAGCCGGCCTCCGATTCCGGCATCGCCTTTACGTGCAGCGACGCCACGCTGCCTTGCGACGATTCCAACCTCGTCGTGCGGGCCGCCCGGCGGTTCTTTGAGACGGCGCATCTCCCCCCCGCCGTGCGCATCCACCTCGAAAAAGCGATTCCCCACGGCGCGGGCCTGGGCGGCGGCAGCAGCGACGCAGCGGCGACCCTGCGCGGCTTGAACCAACTCCACGGCACGCCGCTTGCGCCCGAGACGCTCCACACGCTGGCGGCGGAACTCGGCTCCGACGTCCCGTTCTTTCTCGCCGGGGGCTCCGCTATCTGCAAAGGCCGGGGCGAGATCATCGAACCGCACCCCTTCCCCACGCCTCTCCCCTTGCTCTTGGTGAAGCCCCCCTTTGGCGTCCCGACCCCGTGGGCTTACAAACAGTGGCGCGATTCCCGCGAGCTTCCCGGCATCTCCTACGCGCCTCAGCCCTTCCCGTGGGGGCGGCTCGTCAACGATCTGGAGCGGCCCGTGTTCGAGAAATACCTCTTTCTGGCCGTGCTTAAACGCTGGCTGCTCCAGCAACCGGAAGCGGCGGGCGCGCTGATGAGCGGCTCCGGCTCGACGTGTTTCGCGGTCTTACGCGCGGAGACGGACGGCCCGGCCCTGGAAGCGCGGGCACGCGAAGCGTTCGGAGACGTCTGGACGTGGCTGGGATGGACAATAGAAAAAGGCCGCCGAATTTCTCCGGCGGCTTTGTAATTTTCGGCGTATTGACTCGCTTAGCGCCTTAGAGCGGTTTCGGTTTATTTTGTCGTATGCTCTTCGGCGGCGAGAGTCGCTGTGCGTCTTTTTGCGCTTGGGCTGTATTTACAAATACAGCCGCTGCGCTCAAAAAGCCCCGCATCAACCCTCGGCGCTCTCAGATCATTGCGACAAAATAACCCAAAAACGCTCTAGTGTTTCTCGTCCGCAGGCGCGCAGGCGCAGCAACCGGCCTTGCCGATCTGCTGGAAGAAGTCGTTGCCCTTGTCGTCCACGAGGATGAACGCCGGGAAATCGACGACTTCGATTTTCCAGATGGCTTCCATCCCGAGTTCGGGGTATTCGAGGACTTCCACCTTCTTGATGTTCTCCTGGGCCAGCAGCGCCGCCGGGCCGCCGATGGAGCCGAGGTAGAAGCCGGCATGCTTCTTGCAGGCGTCGGTGACTTGCTGGGAGCGGTTCCCCTTGGCGATCATGATCATCGACCCGCCGTGGCTCTGGAAGAGGTCCACATAACTATCCATGCGCCCAGCCGTGGTGGGGCCGAATGAGCCGGACGGCATTCCGGCGGGCGTCTTGGCGGGGCCCGCGTAGTAGATTGGGTGGGCTTTCAAATAATCCGGCAGGCCACTCCCCGCGTCGATGCGCTCTTTCAGCTTCGCGTGGGCGATGTCGCGGCCGACGATGATGGTGCCGTCCAAGGAGAGACGGGTGGCGACCGGGTATTTGGTCAGCTCGGCGAGGATCTCGGGCATCGGGCGGTTGAGATCAATTTTGACCACTTTGCCTTCCTGCGCGGTGCGGTATTTCTCCGGGATGAAGCGGGCGGGGTTGGCTTCCAGTTTCTCGATCCAGACACCTTCTTTGTTGATCTTGGCCTTGATGTTCCGGTCGGCCGAGCACGATACGCCCATGCCGACGGGGCAGGAAGCGCCGTGGCGCGGGAGCCGGACGACGCGGATGTCGAGCGCGTAGTATTTGCCGCCGAACTGGGCGCCGAGGCCGAGTTTCTGGGCTTCCTTGAGCAGCGTGGCTTCCAGTTCCAGGTCGCGGAACGCCTGGCCGAGCGCGTTGCCCTGGGTGGGGAGCGCATCGAGGTATTTGACGCTGGCGAGCTTGACGTTTTTGAGGCACGCCTCGGCGCTGGTGCCACCGATGACGAATGCGATGTGGTAGGGCGGGCATGCGGCGGTGCCGAGCGTCTTCATTTTCGCCACCAGGAACGGGACGAGAGTCTTCGGGTTGAGCAGCGCCTTCGTCTCCTGGTAAAGATACGTCTTGTTGGCCGAACCGCCCCCTTTGGCGACGCAGAGGAATTTGTATTCCGCGCCGGGGATCGCCATCAGGTCGATCTGCGCCGGGAGATTGTTGCCGGTGTTCTTTTCCTCGTACATGTCGAGGGCCACCGTTTGCGAATAGCGCAAGTTCTCCTGGGTATACGTTTCGTAAATCCCTTTGCTGAGGGCTTCGGCGTCATCGCCGCCGCCGGTCCAGACCTGCTGGCCCTTCTTGCCGATCAGGTTGGCCGTGCCGGTGTCCTGGCAGAACGGCAACACGCCCTTGGCGGCGACCTCGGCGTTGCGAAGCATCGTCAGCGCGACGTAGCGGTCGTTTTCGCTCGCTTCCGGGTCGTCGAGAATGGCGGCCACCTGGGCGAGGTGCTTGGGCCGAAGCATGAAAGCGCAGTCGCGGAAAGCGGCGCGGGAGAGAGCGGTCAGCGTCTCGGGCGCGACCTTGAGGATCTCCTTGCCTTCAAATTCGCCGACGGAAACGCCTTCGCGGGTTAAGAGATAGTATTCGGTGTCGTCTTTCCCGAGCGGGAACGGGTCCTGGTATTGAAAGGGTGTCGCCATAGGTAGAAAGAACACTTATAGCGCACATACCGCCGCTAGCTCAACACGGTTTGCGAATCTTTTTCCTTTCCCACCTCCCCGTGCCTTGACGTTCCCATGTGTCTCAGGCCTTCCGTCGAATGGCAATGTAGGATTTCGGGATAATCCACAGGAGATATTCCGTGATAATTTCACAGTCCGGGAAAAGCTCCCGCATTTCGGATTTACACAGCAACCGGGTGGCCTCCACCATGGAGTCGATCTGCTCGGAATTCGGGCGCTCAAGCCATCCTCGCAACGAGCCCCAGCGCAATATCTTCTTTTGAAATGACCGGGGAAAATAGTGAATGCAAGGGGCCAGATAATGCGGTTCAATCGGACATGCGAACGCCGGAGTCTGGACCCATAAGCCTTTTGCAACGCGTCGTATTTCCGACGCGAATTGCTGCTGCCGCTCCCATGATCCAACGTGCTCGATGACGCTGTTGGAGAAGCCGATGTCATAGCTTTTGTCTGCAAGGGCAAGAGAACAACCGTCCCCGACCAATATCAGGATGTCGTAACCGGGAGCAACTCCGGCAGGCCAAGGCTGTTCATAAAGATTGAGTATATCAATGCGCTTCACAGGCTGGGGATGCGATACCCAGGATTCAAGACAGCCACCCACATCCAGCAGAACATCCGAAACTGAGGGGCCCAAAAGTCTCATAAAGAGCTGGAAACGCCGCCTGCGCCACAGTTTAAAGATGCACGAATAGAGCGTGTGAATGCTAAATGACATAGATAACAGTCCCACTCATGGTTTTTCCTCTTCGGCGTTTGGCGTGGCCGGAACAGGGAAAGGAGCCATCGAAGATCCAACCACTTCCGAAAAATCCTCAGCGGGATCTAGTGCCGCAGGCGTCTCCACCCGCCCTTGCATCTCCAAACCGTACAGTTCCACTTGGAGCTTGCGTTCACGTCTCACCGCCGCCTCGGCGATGTCAGTTCCAGGCGAATGGCTGAGCCCCTTCAAAACCACGATCTCAAACTTGATAACCTCAATTTCCGCAGAAAGATTGTATCGCATACGGATACTTTTACCGCTGTCGACACACCCCGCAAGAAAAATGTTGAAGAAAGTCGTTACAGTGTCTAGGGTGATTACATGAGCTATTTTGCGAATGCGCTGTCAGCATCGCTCAGTAAGTTGGAATGGTCACAAACCCACTTGGCCGAATTGACCGGACTACAGCGCCCCCATATCAACCGCTATGTGCGGGGCAGAGCGACTGCGGACAGCGAAACGCTCGTAAAGCTCCTCACAACATTGCCCCAGCCGTATAATGCACACCTTTTGGCGGCTTATCTGCGGGACGCGATACCAGCCGGTTTCGAGAGCTTGGTGTACGTAGCCGAAAACAACGAAAACCTTCACGAAACCCCGTTTTCCCTACCGGAAAATCTTGATCCGGTGCTAAAGAAAACCATCTGCCGCCTCTCCATAGCGGCCGGCCGTCATACCGAAATTCGCGATATGCTTGTCCAGTTCGACAAACTCACCCGGCCGAAGCATTAGAGCGTTTTTGGGTTATTTTGTCGCAATGATCTGAGAGCGCCGAGGGTTGATGCGGGGCTTTTTGAGCGCAGCGGCTGTATTTGTAAATACAGCCCAAGCGCAAAAAGACGCACAGCGACTCTCGCCGCCGAAGAGCATACGACAAAATAAACCGAAACCGCTCTAGTGTTATCAAATGGCTGATTTTTTTCTCGGCGCTTCCCCTGTCACCGCCAAAGGGGCTCCCCGTCTTCGCTCTATTTGTCCCAAATAAAGTGTTCCAGGCGCAGTTGGGTGAGCCGGGCTTTGGCTTCCTCGGCGCGCGGGCCGTCGATGGCGGCCATTTTCTGGTAGATGGCGATGGCGCTTTTCCATTGCTCGCGCGCTTCGCTCAAACGGCAGGCGTCAAATCCCGCTTTGTAGAACCAGAAGTATTCCTGCGGGCCAGCGGAGCCGGATTCGACGACCTGATAGTAGGCGGCGAGGGCTTCTTCGGGGCGGCCCAGCAACTCCAGGCACCGGCCTTGCTGATAGAGAGCCCGGTGCCGGGCGCTGGCTCCAAGGCAGGGCTCTTCGGCAAGCTGTTGGTAGAGGTCGAGCGCCTGGGCGGTGAACGTCGGGTCTTTGGCCCCGAGGGCGAGGATGTTGTCGGCTTTCCCGGACATGGCGGCGGATTTGACTTCGCTGGGTGGATTGGAGCGGAGGATGTCGTCGTAGAGTTTGACGGCGTCAGCTTCCTTGCCGAGGCGGTTTTGCAGGTCGGCCAGTTGTAGGCGGGCGTGCTGCTTGAGGGGGCCGTTGCGGGCGGCGACGTCGCCAAACAGCTCGATGGCGCGATCGATGCCCCCGGCGCCGATCCGCTTGGTGGAGGCCTGCGCGGCGAGGAAGAGGGCGGGCTCGACAAGGGGCGAGCCGGGGGTTTCGAGCGCCAGGGTCTCGAACTGGGTCTGCGCCCCGGCAAAGTCCCCGCTGCGAAAGCAGACTTGGCCCAGCTTCATACGGACTTCGGGCAGGTGCGGCGAAGCGGGGTGGCGCTCGATGAATTCCCGGCAGAGGGCGAGGACTTTTTCGTCGTCGGGAGGATTGGCGGCATCGGCGACGAAGAGGGCGAGGAAGTCGGATTGTTCGGCGGTCTTGATGGGGGCGGGGTTTTCGTTCACCACGCGCAGAAATTGGCGGGACCCGGCGGGGTCGCCGTCCGCATAGCGCAGCTCGGCCAGCGCAAGCCGGGCTTCGGCGGCGCGGGGAGCGGCGGGGAAATCGGCGAGGAATTGCCGCAGGGCGGGCTCGGCCTGGGGGTCGTGCTGCCGGGCTCGCAGCAGGCCTTCTTCGAGGACGAGGTCGGGACGCAGCGGGCTCTCGGGGAAGAGGCGGCTGAAGTCGGCGTATTCCTGGGCGAAGCGGGTGTAATTGCCCTGGTGCAGCCAGCAAAGGGCGATGTTGAACCCGGCGATTTCGGCAAACGCGGGCGTCTGCTCCCCTGCCCCGCGGTAGACGGTGGCGGCGAGGACGTATTCCCCGGCTTTGAAGTGGGCTTCGGCGGCGGCCAGGGCGATTTCGCCGCGAAGTCGGGGCTCGGAGACGGCGCGCAGGGCTTCCTCAAGGGTTTTTTGCGCGGCGTCGCCCTTGCTGCAGTCGGCAAGGAGCCGCCCCTGCAAGAGAAGGGCGCGGGCCAGGAGCGGGTGGCCGGGGAAGCGGGTGGGAAATTTTTCGAGCACGGCGAGGGCGCGTTCGGGCTTGGCCTCGCGCACGAGGCCCTTGGCCCAATAGTAGGTGGCGTATCCCGCCCGTAGCGCCGGTTCGCCGCGCTTGGACCATTTTTCCAATTCGCCCAGCGACGGGTTCTCCTCGCCCCCATACACTTCATCGAGCTTTTGGAAGAGCATGCCCAGCGAGGGGCTTTCGGGATGTTTCCAGAGGAATTGCTCCAGGATATCGTCGGCGGCGGTAAGGCCGGTCAACTCGGTGCGGGAGTCGGTCATGCCGAGGGCGATGCCGACGAGCATGGAACTGGTGAGGTAACGCGGATCGCGTTGCAGGGCCTCGAACTTGTCGAAGGCTTCGGCCATCTGATTCTGCGCAAGGAGCATCTGGGCTTCCAGGTATTGCTTCCACTTGCGTTCGGCCTCGGTGAGGGGCCCCCGGATGCCGGAGAGGATGCGGACGCTCAAATCGATCTGATTCTGCTCCAGGCGGCACTCGGCCAGGCGCAGGGAGACGGCGGCGGGGCCGCTCGCGGCCAGGGGCTCCAAGACGGAGGCGGCTTCTTGCAACCGCCCGAGGGCATGGAGACATTCGGCCTTGCCCAAAAGGGCCTGGGAATATTGAGGGGCTTTGGGATCTGCCGCCACGGCAGCGTAGAGAGCGAGCGCCTCTTCCCAATGCCCCACGGCGGCCTGGATGCGGCCTTCGAGGAGCGGGGCCTGGACTTCGGGATCGGTCGCCTGCTGGAAGGCTTCGTCGGTGCGCCCGGCGGCGAGGAGGGCCTCGGCGAGCTTGGTTTTGGCCTCGCGGCGGATAGCGGGGTCGAGGGAAAGGGCGAGCTGTTCGCGGAGCTTGACGACGGCGACTTCCGCCACGCCTTCGTCCAGAGCCCGGAGGGCTTTGTCCAACGGGCCGCGATCGGCCGAAAGCGCCGGGGAGGCGGGCAGCGCGGCGAGGAGCCAAAGGCTGGCCACGGCGCGGCGAAGGAAAGAAAGAGAAAACGTCATGAGGCGAGCCTTTCTTTATGCCAGTTTTCCTCGCGCGGCAAAGGCATTTCACTACAATCCCCCCATGCCTGCCTTGCTCCTCAACGCCACGGCCACCGCGGAATGGGTGGTCCGCGCCTCCGATCTCGCCAGTTCGCTTCCCTCGGATCCCCGCGACGCGTTTCCCCCGGTTTTCGCCACGCCCCGCCTGGCGGCCTTGATGGAGCTGGCCTGCGCCCGGCTGCTGCAACCCATTCTGGAGCCGGGCGAGCTTTCCGTGGGCGTCAGCCTGGACTTGGCGCACACCGCCGCCACGCTGGAGGGGGCCAAAGTGACCGCGACCGCGCGTTACGTGGGCCGCGACGGCGCTTTCTATGTCCTCAAGGTGACGGCTTCGGACCCGGCGGGCGAAATTGGACGGGCCACCCACAAGCGGGCCATCGTCTCGGTGGAGCGGTTGCTGGCTGGAGCCCAAAAGCGGGCGGCGGCGCCCCGCCCCCTATAGCGCAGGCTCCGGCCGGACCACCGCAAGCACGCGGGGGGCTTCCCCAAAGAGATCACGGGCGACGGCGCGCACGTCTTCCAGCGTCACGGCTTCGACGCGTTCCCGCAAGTGCGTGGATTCGTCAAACCCGAGGCCGTAGAGTTCGTCGAGGGCGCAGGAGTGGGCCAGGGCGTCGTTGCTCTGCTTGTGGAGCGCTTCCTGGCCCAGCAGCTTGGCTTTGGCGCGCGCCAGTTCCTCGGCGGTGAGGCCGTCGGCGGCCAGGGCGCGGATTTCGTCCAAAAGCTCGGCCTGGACGGGCACGACCTTGGCGGGGGAGGTGCCAAGATAAAAGACGAACGGCCCGGGGACGAGCCCCTGGACCTGGCTCGCGCCGACAAAATAGGCGAGCCCGAGGCTCTCCCGGATCCGCAGGAAGAACCGCGAGCCCAGGTCGCTGCATGCCTCTTCGATCAGCTCCAGGGCGTAGCGCCGGGGGTCGTGCAGGTCGATCCCGCGAAATCCCACCATGAGGATGGCCTGTTCGTTCGCCTTGTGTTCCTCGACGCTGCGGGAGCCGTCCAAGGGAGCGGGCGGGATGGGTGCGGTGTGGGCGGGTTCCCCGGCGGGCAGAGCGCCGAAGGCTTGCTCGGCCAGCGCCCGGACTTCTTCCGCCTTCACGGCTCCGAAGACGGAGAGCACGCCGTTGCGGCCGACGGCGAAGCGCCGGTGGAAGGCGTCCAGCCGGGCGCGGTCAAGCCCGGCGACGGAGGCGGGGTTGCCGTTGGAACGGAGGCCATAGGGGTGCCCGGGGAACAAAGTGCGGCGCAGGAGGGCGCGGGCGATGGAGGTGGGCTCCTCCTCCTCGGCTTTGAGGGCGGCGAGTTGCGCCTCTTTTTCGCGGGCGACCTCGGCCTCGGGAAAGCTCGGGCGGGCCAGGATCTCGCCCAAGATTTCGAGCCCGGCGGCAAGGTTGGGTTGCAGGGTGCGCAGCGAGACGGCGAAGGATTGGTTCCCGGCTTCCGCGGCGATGCCGCCGCCCAGGGCCTCGATGGATTCGGCGATTTCTTGCGCGGAGCGTGCGGCCGTCCCCTTGGGAAGAACGTGCGCGTGGAGGCGGCCGATGCCGTTGTTTTCAGGCGTCTCGGCAAGCAGCCCGGCTTTGAAGCAGGCGACGGCGGAGACGAGCGGCAGCCGCGGGTCTTCGCGGACCAGCAGGGTCAGGCCGTTGGAAAGGGTGTATTTTTGCACGGCCCCGGCGGGGGCGGCTGCGGCAGCCCGGGCGGGAGGCGGCAGGGAGCCGGGCGGGTTGAGGGAGGTGACGGTCAGGTTGGCGTCGGTGCAATACGTGGCGGCCACGCGGGCGATGTCGGCCGGGGCGACGCGCTGGAGGGCGGCAAAATAGTCGCGGGTATAGTTGGGGTTGCGGGTCAGTTGCCAGTTGGAGCCGATGTCCGAGGCGCGCCCCCGCGTGGTGGCGAGGCTGCTCAGTTGGCTGGAGAGGGCCTGGGCGCGCGCTTTCTCCAACTCGCCCGGGAACGCGCCCCCGGCTTTGATGCGCTCGATGACGGCAAAGATTTCCGCCAGGGCGGCTTCCCGGCGCGCGGGGTCGGCGAGGGCTTCGATGCCCAAGAGGCCGGGCTGCCCCGGGGTGTAACACCAGGCGCTGATGCCGTGGACGAGCCCGCACTCCTCGCGGACGCGCCGGTTGAGGCGGCTGGAGCGGCCGTCGCCCAGGAGGAGGGCAAGGAGGTCGAGCGCGGGCACGTCCGGGTGGGTCAGTTCGGGGATGTGCCACGCGATTTCGAGCCGGGTCAGCTCAGCGGATGGAAATTCGACGTGCTCCTCTCTGCGGCCGCTCTGCGGCGGTTCCTGGGGGATGAAGACGGGGGCGAGCGGACCGCGCGGCGTCTCGGCGAAGGCGGCGGCGAGCTGGTCGTGCACGGCCTGCGGGTCCACGTCGCCGGTGACGACGAAGAAAAGGTTGTTGGGGACGTACCGGGCCCGGTAGTACGCCATGACATCGTCGCGCGTGAGCCGGTTGTAGATGTCAAGGTGCCCGATGACGGGGTGGCGATAGGGATGGCGGCGGAAGGCGGTGGCAAAGAGGGTCTGCGAACTCATCCGGTCGGGATCGTCCCGGCACATGGCGAACTCGCGCCGGATGACCTCCTGCTCTTTCACGTATTCCTCGGGCGGCAGGGCGGCGTGTTGCACGGCGTCGGCCAGGAGGTCGATGGCCGCTCCTACGCCTGGGCTGGGGGTGTCGATCCAATAGACGGTCCGGTCAAAGGAGGTGTAGGCGTTGAGCACGCCCCCGAGGGCGTGGACGCTCTGGGCAAAGACGTTGGGCCCCCGGGTGGCGGTCCCCTTGAAGAGCATGTGTTCCAGGATGTGCGAGAGCCCCGAGCCGAGCCAGCGGTCTTCGTGAATGGAGCCCGTCTCGCACCAGGCCTGGATGCTGGCGACGGGGGCGGCGTGGTCTTCCTCCACCAAAATGCCAAGGCCGTTGGGGAGGGTCCATTGGCGGACGGCGGAGGGGGGGAGGTCGATCATGGAGCGCTGGCAAATTTACGACTGGCGCAACGGCTTGCCGGGCTGCCGTGGGGAACCGCCGCTGGCTTCTCCGCTGGCGTCGTCCTGGGAATCGGCCCGGGGGCTCGGCGCGGGGGCTTGGGGCCGGGTTTCGGGCAGGAAGGGTTTCACGAAGGCTTCCTGGAAGTCGTAGCCGTTGCGGAAGTCGTCGATGGTGTCGGTGTCGGTTTTGCCGAAGATGCCGGCGCGGATGAGGTTGAAGACCATCTCGCCGAAATCTTCGCAGCGGCCGATGCCCCAGGTTTCAAAGACCATCGGGACCATGGGGCCGTACTCGCGCAGGGCGAAGGCGCGGACGCCGTCGAGCAATTCCTGCCCCGTGACGTGCCGGGAAAGGTCGGCTTTCTGTTTTTTGCGGGACTTCATGGTGAAGTCGAGGGCGTCCTGCAAGAAGAGGTAGGCCTCCCGGTCATAACGCGGGTCTGCCGCGACCACTTGGTCAAGCGCTTCGGTAAAACCAGTTTTCTGCATAAAATCAAAAAGTCCTTCTCAACGGCGGGCAGGGTGGCCGGCGGGATGCGCCGCGACCGGACCGCTGGACGGCCCGGCCCCATGCCGCCGGTAATGCTGCACTGTGACCCCGACCAGCAGGAAAAGCAATAGCGCGCCTGCCAGGCGTTTTTCTTGGGCGGTGAAATGGATCATGTAAAAGGACGAAAGCGGCAGGGAGTGTAGGCGCACACGCGGGGGCCGTCAACGCCTTGCGGGCGGGTGAACAGGGCTCACGCATGGGGTGGCGAGAATTGATGACACCAGGATTGCCTTCAAAAAGGGGCAAAACTCTCGATTCGGCCGCGGCTCTACCTGATCCGTCACTCGTTTGCACAAAAAACGGGATTCAGAAATTTGAATCCCGCAGCAAGCCACTGTCTATTAGAGCGGTTTCGGTTTATTTTGTCGTATGCTCTTCGGCGGCGAGAGTCGCTGTGCGTCTTTTTGCGCTTGGGCTGTATTTACAAATACAGCCGCTGCGCTCAAAAAGCCCCGCATCAACCCTCGGCGCTCTCAGATCATTGCGACAAAATAACCCAAAAACGCTCTAGCTGTTTAAAGATACCGGCGATAGGGGTCGAACCTACACGTCTTTAAAGGACAACGGATTTTGAGTCCGCCGCGTCTGCCAATTCCGCCACGCCGGCGCGCTAGAGAGGTGAGAAAATAGAGGGGCTGCCCAAGGATTGCAAGCCCTTTGGTTCGCCTAAAATCTCCTTCAGCAGGATGGCGCGGCGCAATGCCGCGGGGCTGCCCAGTTGTTCCCGCAGGCCCATCTGCAAATCTACCGCCGGGGCAGGCTGACCAAAGGGTTGCGCATCCTGCCGTTTCGCCGGGGTAACGCCCGCTCCCGCCGCCGCGATGGACGCTTGCGTCCGCGCGATGGCTGCGGGTGCAAAGGAGGTCACTTGAACCGCGGGAGCGCTCTCGCTCATCGGCCGGCTCTTGGGAATTTTCGGGAGAGGCCCGCCGGTTTCCAACGGCGGGGCGATGGACCGGTGGGCGGGCTCTGGTTGCGGCTCGGCGGGCGCGGACGTCACCGGCCGGAAAGCGGGGCGTTCGACCCGCCGGACGATGGGGCGGGGCACGGGCGGCGCAACGCTCTGGGACTCCGAGGGCCGGGGAACAGGTCGCTGCGCGGGGGGAGGCACGCCATTGGCGGGAAGGCCGAGGGCTTCCATGAACCGCCGCATTTTCTCTTCATCGGTTTCCGCGTGCGTGGAGGGTTCCGCCGGGGTGCCAAGGGGGCGGCGCGGCGCGGGAGGCGCGTCCTCCCCGGCGTCGCCGCCGGACTGGAATTTCCCGCCGTTTTCAACCAGCCATTTGACGAGGGCCAACGCCCCGACAATCAGCACGACGATGAGTTGATCCATGGGAACTCCCTAGTACCTTGTAACAAGGAAAATGGCGCATAGAGCGCCGGATTTTTGGTTCAGGGCAAGGCGGAAATCCACGGCGCTATCTGTAGATAACGCCTTGGGCTGACTACGTAACCCTGGGCCAAGAAGACAAGCGGCAGGCGTCATTTTATGCGTTACAGGGTAAAAACGGCTTTCTTTCGGCTTGCGCCAATCCGCCCGGCTACTGCTGGGCGGGGCGGGCTTCGTCGGCGCCACTCCGGTCGCCTCCGGCAATGGCCGTGCGCATCTGGGTGTCGCTCTGGACGTTTTTCATGCGGATGTAATCCATGATGCCGAGGTTCCCGGCGCGGAAGGCTTCCGCCATGGCCTGGGGGACCTGCGCTTCGGCTTCGACCACCTTGGCCCGCATTTCCTGGGTGCGGGCGCGCATTTCCTGCTCCGAGGCGACGGCGGCGGCGCGGCGGACTTCGGCCCGGGCCTGGGCGACGCGCTTGTCGGCCTCGGCCTGTTCGGCCTGCAGTTTCGCGCCGATGTTGTCGCCTACGTCCACGTCGGCAATGTCGATGGAAAGGATTTCAAACGCCGTGTTGCTGTCGAGGCCCTTGGCCAGCACGGCCTTGGAAATGCGATCCGGGTTTTCGAGCACCTCTTTATAGGAATCCGCCGAACCGATGGCGCTTACGATCCCCTCGCCCACGCGGGCGATGATGGTTTCCTCCGTCGCGCCGCCGACAAAGCGGTCGAGGTGGGAGCGAACCGTGACGCGCGCCTTGGCTTTCACGCCGATGCCGTCTTTGGCCACGCCGTCGATGCTGGTGCGGCCCATGGCGGCGTTGGGGCAATCGATGACTTTGGGGTTCACGCTGGTCTGCACGGCTTCGAGGACGGTTTTGCCGGTCCCCTTGGTGGCCAGGTCGATGGCGCACGTCCGGTTGTAGTCCAGGACGATGCCCGCCCGGTCGGCCATGATGAGGGCCAGGATCACCTGGGGCACGTTGCCGCCGGACTGGTAATGGAGTTGGAGCGATTTGAGGTCGATATCCATGCCCGCCTTGATCGCCATGATGCGGGCGTCCACGATCAGCGCCACCGGGATACCCTGAAGCCGCATCCCCACCATGTCCAGAAGGCCCACATCGGCCTGGTTGGACCATGCCCGGACCCAGATGCCGAAGAAGTTGAAGAGAACCACCGCAAACACGAGCAGAAGGATTCCGCCCACACCCACCGCGAGAAACACAAGCGTCGGATTCATGGGGCCGAGACTATCCTCTGCGGATCATTCTGCAAGCTTTCCCGTAGCTTCTTTTTTTCCAAAAAAGGGGCCGGGTGCTGGAGCGATAGGTCATGCATTTCGCCAATCAACTATTTGCTGGATTCGTCCATGCAAACAAGTGGAAACCTTGCACCGCAGGGCAATGATAGGCATTGAGGGCCGCATTTTTGGTTCAGTGCAAGGAATCCGCTTCCCTCATTGGATTATGAGCCATGGGGTTCCTTGATGATCGGCAACTTACAAAAAAAGGTCCGATTCGCGCCTGCCGCGTACTCAACAGCCACTTGACATGAACTCATTAAATGATTGAATCATCCTTAACCTCAGAACTTTTGCGGCCCGCTGTGTATTTTCCGCCCCGTTTGCCCCCACCTAAAAAATAGAAAGATAACCATGAAGAAACTCCTTTTCTTGGCAGCCATTATGGCTTGCCTCATCCAGTCTACAGCCACTCATGCGGCGAATGCGCCTGAATACGTTTCTGGACTATCTTACGGCAAATCCGATCACCTCCCGACTATATCATCCCTGGCCGTGGGCAAGGATGACTTCCTGGTCGTGGCGGCCATGAACAAGGTATTCATCTACGATCCGGCCAAGGAACAGAGCGTGCGCAGCTTTGACTCGGGCTTTGCGAAAATCAGCGCCGTGGCGGTGGAGGGCCAGACAATTTACGTTTTCTCGCGCAAGACCAAACCGAAGGAAATGGCACTCAACGGACGCAAATTCACATATGAGGTCCCCATCGGGGCGCAATGCAAAAAGTTCGCGTGGGATGGCACTCTGATTGGCGAATTAAAATTGGAAAACCTGATGGATGTCATCAACGCAAAGGTTGTTGCCGGCAAGGTTTACGTTTCCGATTTTGGCGGGACCCGCACGATCCGCGTCTTTGATGCAAGGACGGGCAAAGCGATGGCTTCGATTGGCAAAAACCTGCGCCTTTGCTGCGGTATTCTTGATTTTGCAGTCGACCCCAAAAACGAGGATGTGCTCGTCGCCAACCTGGGGGCTTTCCGGCTGGAACGCTACAGCCCCGCTGGCAACCTCCATTCCTTCTTTGGCAAGCGCGGGGATGACGCCGAATCGTTCCAGGGTTGCTGTAATCCGGTCAGCGCGGCGGTGTTGCCCGATGGCAATCTGGTAGTCGTGCAAAAAGACCCCTCCCAAGTGAAGCTCTATACGCCCCAAGGCCAGTTGCTTTTCCAGTTCAAGGATTTGCAGGAACTCGTAAAAGGTTGCAACCGGGTCTCGCTCGCCGTGGATTCCCGCGGACGGGTTTATCTTGGGGTGGACATGGGCGAACGATTCATTCTACAATACGTGCCGAAATTGTAAAAGAACCCGTATGACTTTTCCCAACCTCCTTTCGTGGTCTCTGGCGCTTTTATTGACCGGGGGAACCTTGGCTGCCAACCCGGCGGCAGAGAGCGAAACCGCTTTTTGCCACCAGGATGGGGAGCGACTGAAGCCGGGCAATGCGCCGCTCAAACTGGTGGTAGGCGTCAACGACATCTACTGCAAGGACAGTTCCTGCAAGTGTATTGAGCATATTGCCACGCGACAGTACGGCGAGTTCTGCCGCAAGCTCAAGGAAGCTTACAACATCGATCTCCAATTTATATACTTCCTCGAACCGTACGATCTGGACCGGGCCTTCCGTGCGGAGCAATTCGACGCGGTATTAAGTAAACCGTGGCTCGTCTTTCGGCATCCCGAGGCCTGCCAACGGATGGTGCGCGTGGCGGATTTACAAGATCTTCACCGCAACACCGGGCTGTGGGGCATCGTCATCGTGCCCAAAGATTCCCCCCTCAAAAACCTGGGGGAAATTGCGGGGCATCGCATTGCTTATGGGCAATCCGACGCCTATGAAAAACATCAGGGCGCGCTCGCGCTCTTTAAACGCGAGGGAATCACAATCCCGGCGGACAAGCTTGTGGAAAAAGCAAGCTGCCTGGAATGCATCGACCTGTTGATGAAAGGCAGCGTGGATGCCGCCGTCATCAGCAACTACGCGCTGACGGCGGACTGCGCCGTGGATATCACCACGCCGGATGCGTTTCGCGTGCTCGGGAAAACAGAGGAAATGCCCCTGACAAGCTTCATGATCGACCTCCGCCGCGTCTCGCGTGCCGACGCGTGCCGTGTGCAGCAGGCATTGTGCGAACTCTCGAAAACTGAGTTACCCCCCTCGATGAGCGGCGGCGGTTTTGTGAAACCGGCCTCGTGGAAAGTTCCTGGCATCGAGCGATGAAGCCGGACCCCACACGCCGGCAATTTCTCGTGCGGGCGGGGCGCCTACTTGGCGTGAGCGCCTTGGCAGGTGTGGCGGTGCGCGTATGGGGCGGCGGTAATAAAGGAGCGGAGTTTACACAGCCGCCGCATCGCTACGGCTGGCAAATCAACCCGGAGGCCTGCACCTACTGTGGCTTATGCGAAACAGCCTGCGTACGCGGGCCTTCGGCGGTTAAAGCGGTCAATGACCAGAAGAAATGCTCCAACTGTGTCGCCTGCTACGGTCACCTGTGTGATCTGAAAACCCCGAGCCGCTTGATTGCCACGACCGATAAACTGGTCTGCCCGCATGACGCCGTGCAGCGGACCCGCTTGTCGGGCGGCCTCGACGGCGCTTATACCTACCTCATTGATCCAGATAAATGCACCGGCTGCGCCCAATGTGCGCGCCAGTGCAATCTCCATGGCAGCCGCTCGATGTTTCTGGTCATCCGGCCCGATCTTTGTCTCGGCTGTAACGACTGCGCCATCGCGCGGGTCTGCCCCAGCAAAGCGGTCGAGCGGGTGCCTCTTTATCCGGCAAACGATTTCCGCGGCGTTTACCTACCGGAGCAAACGTCATAATTTTATGGTTGGAATTTTCGATTCGCCGATCAAATGGCGGCGCGCCTTTCCAATCTTGCTGGTTTTGACAATGATGGCAGCCCTCATGGGAGAAGTCGCTGCGGAGGAGACAGAGGCATTCGATCCCGGCAAGGTCACCGGATCGGAAATCCAAGCATACCGGGACCAGTATGTGCCCCGGGAATATCCCGCGCCAGCGCGTGCGTGGTTCTATGCCGATGTGGCCGTAGTGACCGGCCTGTTGTTGAGCGGGATGTGGCTGGTACGCACAAATCGTCCCGTTCGATGGATCTCGGCCCAACTGGCGCTGGCCCTGCTCTATTTGGGAGTGATCCGGGGCGGATGCATCTGCCCGGTAGGCGCAACGGCCAATGTTGCGCTCGGCGTATCACACCCAGAATTGGTCGGGCGGGCGACGCTGGCACTTTTTCTGGTTCCGCTCATGGCGGCCTTGGCAAGCGGACGGATTTTTTGCGCTACGGTGTGTCCGCTGGGTGCGGTGCAGCAGCTGCTTTCTGGAAACCGGCCCCGGTTAGTACCGCGTCCGTTACATCGCATCCTGCTGGCGCTGCCGGTAGTGGTGTTGCTGGCAACGGCCGGAGCAATATGGACGGGGATCGGATTTCTGCCTTGCTTACTCGATCCTTACAAACCCCTCTTTTTTCAAGGTCATGCATTTATGCAGAAACTGACCGCTTTGCTCTCATTGGGCTATGCCGAACCGGTCCGTATTCTGGCTGGGAGTGGCTTGGCCTGGGCAATTTTAGTGGCCGCATTGGTTGTCGGATGGTTTATTCCACGCGTGTTTTGCCGCTATGTCTGCCCGTATGGCGTTTTACTGGGACTGCTTTCTGCGGTGGGATTTTGGCGGCGAGAAATCGATGTGGAAGCCTGCATAAACTGTGGACGCTGCGTAAAGCACTGCCCGGTGCAGGCGATTCAACATTCGCCCGATGGAAAGACATTGAAACTATCTTCCTATCAATGCGTGCAGTGCGGTAGCTGTTCCACAATTTGCAAGCGTCAATCCATCCTGCGCCAAAACCCAAAGACGCCCCTGCCAACTTCCGCTCCCGGCGGTCCTTGAGGAACTCGGCGAGGCGTGCCTCGGCCACGCTGAAGCTGGAAGTTTTCAACGGCTTCTAGTACCTTGTAACAAGGAAAATGGCGCATAGAGCGCCGGATTTTATGCGTTACAAGGCACTAGGTTTCTTTGCCATCCGCGAAGGCTCTGGCATAGTAGCGGCCTGACTTAAAACGCTCTAACAAGCCGCTTTGAGCGGCGCACCTTAACAAGGCACCAGTTCTACTGGTGGTATTTGATACCCGATCACGAAATTGCAGGCTGAGTGCCCCACCAACCGAAGGCTTAATCGAGAAGGCTGGGCACATGGCGTGTATCGATCACTGGCTTGAGAATACGTTGCGTTTTCCCACGTTGCCAGTCGGGGCCTGCACTTCCAACTACCTGCCCTTTGACTGCGTGTCGAGCCACGTATGAAAACCCATAGGCGCAATCGTCACTTGGCTGTTCAGCGCAAACTCGGTAGTGCCAAAATTAACCGCAACATGCCAGCCATTGGAAAAATCAGTTTGCTGGACATTCCGGTCGGGCGTCAGCCAGCGATGATTGACCAACGCCGCCCCAAAGAGCTTTTCATAGACAGGCACAACCCGGTTATAGGACTCCAGGATCTTCTCCTTGTTTTTCCAATAGGTTCGGTTGTCGATGTGGTAGGAAGGCGCCGTTCCATAAAGGATATTGAAAAGGTCCTTCTTGAGCATGTATTCGGGCTGCACAAGGGAGTTGTCGCCCCAGGCCCAGGTCGCCACCCGGGCGTCCCCATAGACGATGCCATTGGCGGGCACTCGCTTTTCGTGAGACATATTGAAATTCTTGAAGTCCTCAGTGGGCGGCACCGGGTCCAAGCGCCCCTCCATGTGATAGACGCTCATCCCGCCTTCACTGACCGTGAGGTAAGGCGTTCCCCATGCGGCGCCACCTTCGCCCCCCAGGATCATGCCGTGGTCATAGAAGAGCTTGAAGACTCGCAGGCGCCCTTCCATCGATTGCTTCGGGTTCACCGGATGTTGGGGATTGTAATCCTGGTCCAGCCACAGCGCCGCTCCGGGGGTGACATCGAAAAACCGATAGGTAAACCGATAGTCAGCCGATTCCGCTTCGAGCCGCTCCTTGGCCGCCTCAAAACTCATGGCCGGTGAGTCGACATACCGATTCCCTTTGGGTCCGACGTTGGCGCGCAGCTCGCCCCGTTCGTTTAGCCCGACATGCTCGGGAATCCGGCCGAATCGCTTGTAGCGCTCCATCCACTCCACGGAAATCTTGTCATACCCGTTGGCCTGATACCATTCCTTCGACATGAGATCGAAGTAGTTGTCATAGATGCCGACAATACCGTTGAACTTTTTTTCGATTTTTTGGGCCTCCTCGGGATTGATGTAAAAATTGAACCCCAGCCCCAAAATCCCCTTGTTCATGCCCGAAGCCGCCATGTCGTCCAGGATTTTTAAGACCTGATCCGCTCCGGAACGCCCCGGATAGATCCAAAACAACGGCGCGCCCTTCAATTTTGCAATCGCCGGATTGTCCTTCTGCTTATCTGAGAGACTGCGATAATTGCCGCTCTCCATGAGGTGTTTGCGGAAGTTCAAAGCAATGTTCACATAGCCGCCATTCTGCTGAAAAATATACCTGACGCTTCGCGGTTCCTGGAACTTCTCGAGATATGCTCCGAACGAGAGTTCCGGGACCAAAGTGGGTTTGCCGGAAACCTGCTTGAGCCTCAGTGACAAACCACCGTGATAGAAATCGTTGTTTATCAGGGTATACCCCTCGCCGGTCTGCGGGTGGAACAAGCCCGCCCATTCCAGGCAAGGGTTGGTGATGGCATTGGGGCACCTTTGCGGCATCGCCGGATCGTCCACTTTGTACAACAACCCATAGCCGTCCGGGATAACCCACTCAAAGCCCTTCCCGCAAACGGTAAAAGGCACGAGGAAATTCACAATTTGTATCTTCTGATCCGGATCCATTTGCAGGGTCACGTCGACCACCGGCGAGTCCGGCGCCAACCTGTAATTGAGCGACGGCTTAAAGGGGCCAGAGGAGAAGGAGACTTTCACCCCATCTTTTTGGGGCACGACCGCCACATCTTTGATTTTATTCAACTCGAAACCGGGCATCTGTTTGTAAACAGTGCCCGTTTTGAGGTCGGCAACCTCCACCAAGGAGGTGGTCTCATCGACCTTCAAGGAGAGAAATTTGTTTTTAACCTCGAGCGCGTTGGCCGAGGAAAACCCCAACAGGGACGGCAGCAACCAAACATAAACCAAACAGTTACTGAGATTTCGCATAATTTTCGGCGACGTTTTTCTGAGCGTTAAAAGTTAATGGCGGATGGTCGGGGTCCCTGCCACAAGGAGGGGACGAGAAATGGAAGCAACCAACCATCCAACCATGAGAAAGAATCAAAGAGCAAAAGAGCGGCTCTTGCAAGAACGTACTGGCCCGGAAGGAATCGAGGATGTGTTTCGATAGCATCTGCGCGGGGGAGATCCAGGCGACACTCTGGGAATTGATGCAGGAAGAGGCGCTGGCGCTGTGCGGTAACTAAAACTGATTATTTTTAATTGTGGCTGGACACAAGACAGCCCGCCCCCCCTCACTCACGAGAAAAAGTGAATAAAGTGTTACACGAAAGCGTCAGAAATGGGCTAAATCATTTAGAAGGCGCTAGAATCTGAAATGAAGTTCCCTTCCATTCAAGTCACGAGGCTTTGGACAGGTTTGTTCCAAAAGCCGGACGCAATGAAAAGACCAAGGCGGATGACATCACACTGATGTGCTGGCACCGGCGGGCACACTGACGAACAAATAACAACAGGAGATGATGAGATGAAAAACAGATTCAAATTCATGAAACTATTGGGTCTGGTTGCCGCATGCCTGGCAGCAAGTTCCGCTCATGCGGAATTGGGGCGCGTGACCCTGGATATTGTGGAGCAGTATCCCGAGGCTTTGATCAAGAAGGGCGATCCGGGAACCGAGGTGGCCACGACCGGTGTCGAGAACGGACTGTTGCTGAAAGTCGCGGGGAAATATCATTTCTTTACATCCATATGGATGGATGCGGTACAAATCGGCTCCACGTTTGGCAACGGATACTGGACAAGTCCCGACGGGATCAAATGGAGGCTGGAGAAGGTGCTGCAAGCGCCCGGGCGGGACCGCACCGGAGAGGACGTGCGGACGTTGTTCTGGGAGCCGATTCCCGTTTATGATTCAAAGGCCGAACGCTGGAACCTCATCTATATGTCCGGCCGGTGGGTGGGGCCGAAAGCCATGGCGCTTGGGGAAAAAGGTACGGGCAAATGGGATGGGCGGCCCTGGCGCGCCGTTTCCAAGACCAAAGGCCTGGAAGGGATCGGCGGGCCATGGAAGGAACTCGGGGAGATCGACCACGGCCCTTACGATCCGTGGGAGGGGCGGCAGTATATTGGCGAGTGGGGCAGCACGAGCACGTGGTTTCCTTATGCCTGTGGCGACCGATGGATGGCCATGTACGGCAGTCACCGCGGCTGGCAGGTCGGATTGGCCGAGGCGCAGAGCCTGCAGGGGCCTTGGAAACGGCTGAGCCGGCTCAATCCCCTGACCTTGAGCGGCGGTTATGGCAACGAATCTCCGAGGGTGTTCCGTTTAAAGAGCGGGCGGTACCTGTGCCTGTTCAACGTCATCAAGGATATGCGCTATCCCGACCCGAAGATGGAAGTCGAGTTCACCCACCCGATGTTCTCGCATCTGGGCATGGGATACAGCGATTCGGCGGACGGCGTCCATTGGTCGGAATCCCGGTTTTTAATGCTGAAGGCCGATGACAAGTTGTGGTGCAAACAGATGCGCACGCCGGTCGGTTTTATCGAGGAACCGGACGGGACCTACACGCTCTACTACACGGCGATGACGGATGGGTTTTTTAAGGGGTTTGAAGGGTTGGGGCGGGTGCGCGTCAGCGTCACGGAGGAAAAACCGCTTTCTCGTCCAGTCCCAGTGGCGGCTGGTGACGATGCCAGTTCAATAAAGCTCGAGAACCCTTACCTGATCCTCCAGGTGGATAAGAGCACCGGGTTGGCGAAGGTCACGGACCGGAGAACCGGGACGGTTTATACACAGATGCCAGCGTTCGACTTGAACCGCATCAGCGATGTCCGTTTGGCGGCCAAAGAAGATGGGAGGGAGATCGAGACTGCCTTCACCTTCGATCGGATCCCGACGACCTTGTCCTACCGGTTGTTGCCCGAGTCGCCGGAACTTGAGGTGAGCGTGGATCTGCCGCCCGACCCGGCGATCAAGTCCGTTCCACTTCCCGTGCCTTTTACGGTTGCGGACCAGGGCTTCGAATGGGTGGTGCCGGAGGGGTACGGGATGTTGTACGCCGTGGACAATCCTTCCATGCCGCAAGCGGCCGTAAACGGGGAGCTTCAGCTTGGCGTCTTTGGCAGTTCGTTGTCGGCATGGATGGGATTGGTCCAGCCGAAATCCGGTGCGGGCTACGCGCTGATCTTCAAGGATCCGCATGCCGTGGAGGCCGCCCTGAAGTTGACGGATACGGGGGATCGGAAAGCGCTGGTGGCGCGCATCGACCTGTTGCCCGAGAGAGGGAAGTTTTCCGGCAAGCGGTCGTTCAAATATATCTTCCAGGCCAAGGGCGGCCCTGTGGCTTTGGCGAAGAATTACAGGGCGTTTCTCCAGGACAACGGCTGGTACAAGAGCCTGGCCGAACAGCGGCGGGATGATACCGCGATTGAAAACCTGCGTGGCGCGCCGGTATTCCGCATCGTCAGCCGGTTCCCTGGTACCGGAACGGCCGAGGCAACCATCAAGGTGGTGGATGACCTGCATCGCAGCGGGATTCAACGGGCCATCATCGAGCTGGGCAGTCCCGAGCTGTTCGAACGCGCTCAAGTGCAGGCCATGGAGCGACATGGTTACGTGGTACAGTTTTCCGACCATGGTTACGAATACGCCCAGGGGTTGTTGGCGGGGCGCTGTGCCGAGGTGCCGGGCCTCATGAGCCAGGCACGCTATCAACCGGCCATGAATGCCGGGTGGGAGCCCATGACCCCGACCCGGGACTACGCCGATTTCGCGATGGCCCATCGAAAAAGAGTGCCAGTCACGGGCGTGGTGATCGGGGATGCCCGGGTGAGCACCTGGGCGTGGCCTGACGCCAACAACCGGGTCGCGGGTTGCTGGCTGAAGAAAGATCTCTTCAATATCCTGTATGGCACCGCTCCGAGCTATGTTTTCGACCCGGTTGGTTACTGGAAGGACAAGGATGAGATTCTCAAGTCCTGCGCCCGGGTAAGCGAGGTGTACCGCAAGATATTCGGGGCCGCGCTGGTGAGCCACCGGTGGTTGACGGAGGATCGCAATGTGCAACAGGTGGAATTCTCGAATGGGTGGGCGGTGATCGTCAATTTCGGCGACATGCCCTACAAGGCGGCCAAGGGCAATGTCGTGCCGCCGATGAGTTGTCATCTTTTCACAACGGTTCTTTAATTTAATCAAGTCATGTTTACTCGAAATGCGTTACGGATGTTGGCGGTCATGCTATTGATCGGTTCGGTTGCCGGAGCGGACGGGGATATCGAGCGCGGGTTCCGCAATCCGCCCGAGAGCGCCAAACCGCAGGTCTGGTGGCACTGGATGAATGGCAACATCACCAAGGAGGGAATCACGGTCGATCTGGAAGCGATGAAACGCGTCGGGTTGGGCGGAGCCCAGATCTTCAATGCCGACCAGGGAACTCCGGAAGGATCGGCGCGATTTATGACCGAACCGTGGCGGCAACTGACCCGCCATGCCCTCGCAGAAGCCGACCGGCTGGGGCTGGAACTCGGCCTGCACAATTGCGCGGGTTGGTCCAGCAGCGGCGGCCCATGGATTACTCCTGAACACAGCATGCAGACGGTCGTCACCAGCGAGCAGACGGTCCAAGGTCCCGCGCATTTCTCGGCGGTTCTTCCCAAGCCCAAAGTTTTTATCGATTATTACCGCGATATAGCCGTCCTGGCCTTTCGGACGCCTCGCGGTGAGTCCGGCCGGGTGAAGGACTGTGCGCCCAAAGTTACGGCGAGCACGCCGGAATTTGATGCGGCCAAGATCATGGATGGCGATCTCGCGACCCAGACACCGCTGCCAATGCCGGCGGCCCCGCTCAATCCATACGTGCAGTTCGAGTTTGCTCAGCCGTTTGCGGCCCGGACGCTGACGCTGGGGGGCAATCTTTCCTGGACCTGCGAGCTGCAGGTTTCCGACGATGGAACTCACTTCAAAACAATCCGAAAATTTGTAACTCCGGGTGCAATGGCATTGCAGCACTTGGGGTTGACCGATGCGGTGGATCCGATCAGGGCTCGCTTCTATCGGGTGGAATTCCCGCGGCAGCCCGGCATTCAGATTGCCGAGGTCAATTTATCGGAGCGTTTAAGCGTGGAGAAGTTCGATGTTAAAGTCGCTAACTGCCGCGAAATTGGTTTTAATGCCGCGCCTGAGTATAGCGTTCGTCCCGATAACGTCGCACTCTCCGCAGGCCAGAGCGCCCCGGAGTTCGCGGTGCCGCGCGAAGGGGTCGTCGATCTCACCAGCCGAATGGCTCCCGATGGCCGCCTGGACTGGGAGGTGCCGCCCGGGCAGTGGACGATTTTGCGCCTGGGCCACACACCGACTCGCTCCTTTAACCATCCGGCTGCTGCGGGCGGTATGGGACCGGAATGCGATAAACTCAGCAAGGCTGGCGCAGAGGCCCACTGGGCGGGTATGATGCAAACCGTCATCTCGGACGCCGGTTTACTGACGGGAAAATCGCTCAACAATGTCCTTATTGATAGCTATGAGGTCGGCTCCCAGAACTGGACGGCGGATTTTCGCGCGGAATTTCTGCGTCGGCGCGGTTATGATTTGGGTTCCTTCTTGCCAGTACTGAGTAATCGGATTGTGGCTAGCCCGGAGATCACCGAGCGCTTTCTCTGGGATTTTCGACGCACCATTGCGGATCTATTTACTGAAAACTACTACGGCCATTTCGCGACCATGGCCCATCGCAGCGGATTGCAATTCGCCGCCGAGGCCTATGGCATGGGGAATTTTGACGAATTGGCCAGCGGGGGAGCGGCCGACATTCCGATGGGTGAGTTCTGGGCGCCTAGCGGGATCGGCGGTTCAAACTACTGTAAGCTCGCAGCGGCTTCCGCCCACACCTATGGCAGAAAGATTGCTGCAGCAGAGGCTTTTACCGGGGGAGGGAAATGGCCGGTTCATCCCTTTGCGTGCAAGGCGGGTGGAGATTATATCTTCTCCCTAGGAATCAATCGATTCCACTTTCACCGTTACGCGATGCAGCCTTGGACGCATCAAGCCCCCGGCATGACCCTGGGCCAGTGGGGAAGTAATTTTGAGCGGACCAACACCTGGTGGGAGCAGTCGTCCGCCTGGATGCGCTACCTCGCCCGCTGCCAGTTTCTTCTTCAGGAGGGAACCTTCACCGCCGATCTCTGTTTCCTGGGCGGTGAGGACTATCTCGCGGGACTCCAAATCCCACCCCAGCCATCATTGCCGACTGGCTACGATTACGACCTTTGCGACCGAAGGAAGCTCCTGGAAGGAATGAAGGTCGAGAACGGCCTCTTCACATTTCCTTCCGGCATGCGCTACCGTTTTCTTGTGCTGCCCGATTCGAAGGCGCTCACGCTCCCGGTGGTAAAAAAAGTGCGCGACTTGGTGGCTGCCGGCGGCACGGTTATTGGTTCCAAACCGCTCTTCTCTCCATCGCTGGAGAATTATCCAGCATGCGAGGCCGAACTGCGCAAGATTGCCGACGAGGTATGGGGTCCTTGCGACGGCAAAACGGTAACCGAAAACCGCTACGGCAAAGGCCGCGTTATCTGGGGCCAATCGTACACGGAGATTTTCGCGTCCGCCAAGCTGCAACCGGATTTCTCGTTCACCTCCGCTTCACCGGGTGCGCGATTCAATACGATCCACCGCACGTCGAAGGAGGCTGACTGGTATTTCGTATCCAATGCTGACAAGTCCTCCCTTGAGGCTATCTGTTCGTTTCGCATCACGGGGAAGCGGCCGGAGTTCTGGTATCCAGACACAGGGAAAATCGAACCCGTCGCCTGGTATCGGATCGAGAACGGACAAACCTTCGTGCCGATGCGCTTCGATCCGTTCGGTTCGGTCTTCGTCGTTTTCCGTTCGCCCTCTGCGGATAGTGTCGTCTCGGTGGCGCGTGACGGCAAGCCGATTGCCTACGACAAGAAAGAGGAGGGCGCTGGTGCTGATAGACTGGGGAATTTGTCTGGGTTCGGCCTCACGCAAAAAGGATCCGGGGTCGATCTCACGGCATTTACTCCCGGACGGTATGAATTTGCGATGACGTCGGAAAAAAAAGCAGAGGCCACCATCGATCTCCCCAGCCCGCTGGCGGTCGAAGGCCCGTGGGCGGTGCAGTTTGACGCCAAGTGGGGCGGTCCGGCAACCCCGGTGACCTTCGAGCACCTGGAGGATTGGAGCAAACGGCCCGAGGAGGGAATCAAGTACTTCTCGGGCACGGCGGTTTACGAGAAGGAATTTGAAGTTCCTGAGGGCTACATGGGCACGGGCCGCAGGCTTTGGCTGGATCTCGGGCGGGTGGAGGTGATCGCCGAGGTGGAAGTGAATGGGAAAAACCTTGGTATCCTCTGGAAACCGCCGTTCGCCGCAGACATGACCGATGCGATCAAGCCGGGCAAGAACACCGTGAAAATTCGGGTGACCAATCTCTGGCCCAACCGGCTGATTGGCGATGAGCATCTGCCAGCGGATTGCGAGTATGGGCCGGAGGGAAATCTCAAAGCGTGGCCGGATTGGCTGACGAAGAACACTCCACGCATCAGCGGGCGGCGGACGTTCACAACCTGGCGCCATTGGAAGGCGGAGGACCCGCTGCTGCCCTCGGGCCTGCTCGGGCCGGTACGCCTAGTTCCGACCTTCGTTGAAACCCTCAACTTCAAGAAAGGGAAATAATGAAAAAGAACCTCCGCATCTCAATTGATGCCGAGAAGGTGAAGGAGATAGCGGTTGCCCCAGCCGGCGGCTTTTTTCCTGCCTCTAGAGCGTTTTTGGGTTATTTTGTCGCAATGATCTGAGAGCGCCGAGGGTTGATGCGGGGCTTTTTGAGCGCAGCGGCTGTATTTGTAAATACAGCCCAAGCGCAAAAAGACGCACAGCGACTCTCGCCGCCGAAGAGCATACGACAAAATAAACCGAAACCGCTCTAGAGCGGCATGGCCGGATCAATCTCGCGGGCCCAGGCTGCGATGCCGCCTTCCACGTTCCAGAGCTTGGTAAAACCGGCCTTCTGGAGCCGTTGGAGGGCTTGGGCGCTGCGCACGCCGGATTTGCAAAGCAGCACGATCTCCTGTGCGCGGTCCAGGGCAGGAAGATGCGAGGGGAGATCCCCCAGCGGGATCAGCCGTGCGCCGGGGATCTGGCAAATGGCCGACTCAAATGGCTCGCGCACGTCGATCAGCAGGAACGGTTCCCGCGCATCAAGCTTCCGCTTCAAGTCCCCGACGGAAAGCGTGGGAATGGCGGCTTGCGCAGCGGAGACCGGCGGCTCGTGCGCCCCGCCCGCACCCGCGCTGCCGGCGTGGCAAAAGTGGGCGTAATCCACCGGCGCGGTGATGGAGGGATGCTCGCCGCAGACGGGGCATTTGGGGTCCCTGCGCAGTTTGAACTCGCGGAACCGGAACCGGAGGGCGTCGAAGTGGGCCAACCGGCCGATCAGCGGCTCGCCGATGTCCGCAATCAGCTTGAGGGCTTCGAGCGCCTGCAGGGTGCCGATCACTCCCGGAAGCACGCCCATCACCCCCCCTTCCGCACAGCCCGGAACGCTGCCGGGCGGGGGCGGCTCGGGGAGCATGCAGCGGTAACACGGGCCGCCGAGATGGGGCGCGAAGACGGAACACTGGCCCTCGAACCGGAGAATGGAGCCGTAGATGTTCGGTTTTTTCAGGAAAACGCTGACGTCGTTGGAAAGGTAGCGGGTGGGGAAATTATCGGTCCCGTCGAGCACGATGTCATAGTCCCGGGCGATTTCCATCGCGTTCCCGGCCTGGAAAAGGGTGTCGTGCAGGTCGACCTGGACGTGCGGGTTCACGTCGTGCAGCCGGTCGCGCGCGGAGGCGAGTTTCTTGCGGCCGATGTCCTTGGTGCCGTGGAGGATCTGCCGCTGGAGATTGGTGGCGTCGACGCTGTCGGCATCGACCAACCCGAGCCGCCCGATGCCCGCGGCGGCCAGGTAGAGGGCGGCGGACGAACCCAATCCCCCCGCGCCAATGCAGAGAACACTCGCCGCCTGGAACCGCGCCTGCCCTTCGAGCCCGATCTCCGGCAACGCAAGATGCCGCGCATAGCGGATCGCCTCGGCCGGGCTCAAAGTAGAGGATTGCAACCGGGAGCCCTATTTGACGATCAGCTTGAAGGAGGCCTTCTGGCCGGTGCTGCTGATGCCGGCGGCTTTGCCTTCGGCCTTGATTTTCTTGGCCACGGTGGCCGAGGAGGAGCCGAGCTTGGCGGCCACGCTCCGGTAGTTGGTGGCGCCGCCTTTGATCGCCTCGACGACTTGGGCGATGGTCACGCTGGTTCGGGCTTTGCGGCCGATGGCTTTTGCGGGAGCCGGCTCGCTGGTCATTTTTTCAATCTGGCTTTGCAGGTCCACCACCAAAGCGCGCGCCTCGGCAAGTTTTACCTTTAATTCCAAAATGGCCCGATGGCGCAATTGTTCAATTTGCCGCTGGAGGGTTTCAATCTGTTCTGTTGCCCCAGAGGCATTCGTTGTAGAGTTAATCATATCTAACTATAAAGGCCGCCCACCGTGGAAATGTCAATAGAAGATAAATAGGAAACCACTCAACCGACGCGGAGACAGGTGCAAGCAAGTTTTGCTGGATGCCGAAGTCGGGAGCGGCGATGGCAGACGGCGAAAAATCGCTTGCAGATGGCCCGTGGCGATTGAATCAGCGATTTCCTAACGATGCCAGCGCCCTCCCACTACCACAACGGATGGCCCGTAATAATACGGATAATAGGGATCATAAGCGCCGTAAGGATACCAGGGGCGCGGGCCATAATAGGGACCGGGATAGGGCCTCGGGCCAAAAAGAGAGGGCGTTTCAAGCAGATAATTGATCACTTCCTGGCCTACCTTGCCTTGATTCAAACGAGCGAGCGCCGGTTTATCCAAAGAATAAATGGCCTGTGTGGAATAGAGATAGCGGATGATAAGAGGCGGCGGAACTTGCCGCTGGGATAGTTCAATAATATCATTCAAAACCAATACTTCCCCATGCATCATTTTATCGTAAATAACCGGAGATACATTGTGGGCTGCCAAAGTGTTACGCTCGGTGCGGTCAATGGAAGCGCATCCGGCAAAAACAAAAAGCGCCAAAAGGGATGTTAGAAAAGAAAGGAATATCCGCTGTTTCATATGGCCAAGCGGAATAACGCCAAAGGGAGCCGTTTTCAATCCAAAAAATGCCGGGCAAAGCCGGATTGGGGGGACAGTGAAAAGGGCGGTCGAAAAGTGCGGAACCTTCAATCTAAAGCGTTTTAAGTTGAGATGTAGCCGATGATTTGCGAGCGCCGCAGGCCGGTGCGCGGCTTTTCAAGCGAAGCGGCTGTATTTTCGATGCTGCCCGAGCTTGAAGGGACGCGCAACGGTCTGCGCCGCCGCAAAGCGCGGCTACAGAAAAACTTTCCAAAGAGAGGCGTGCATGGGGAGACGCTTCTCTGAAATTCGCAAACACGGCCTCAGCGGCCCACGGCGTGGAAAAAGCGGGCCATGTCGTCGGAATCCCCCTCGATAATGACGACGCAGACGGTTTCGCGGTTGCTCCAGACCGCCAAGGCCCATTCCTCCTGCTGGAAGGTGCGCCAGCCTCCCGGTTCGATCCCCACTTGGAGGTCGGCGGTCCGAAAAACCAGCAGGCGCGCCCTGTCGATGCCGGCCGTCTTGCGCAGGGCGACTTCCGCCACGGGGAGGTTCCCCTGCTTCCAGACGCGGCACCCGATGGCTTGCGCTTTGTCCACGGGCGGCGGGAGGGCGTATCCTTCAAAGCCCTTCAGGACAAACCAATCGTCGAGCTTGCCCGCTTCCGTGGGACTGACGGCTTCGAACTCCGGCTCGGTCAGTTCGGTTTCCGCAGCCACAAGGGTTTCAATGGCCTCTCTGCCGGAGAAATTCCCCATCCGGGTTTTGGCCATATAGACCAGGACGCCCACGACGACGACCAGCGCCAGGGCGATGGCCAACACCGCCGGTTGGAAGAGCACCATGCGCAGGCCGGGGCGCGGCGGCACCGCCTGGTAGAGAAGCGCCAATTCCGGGGGAATGGCGACGGCTTCGATGGCCGCGTGCCATTGGCGGTCGGCGGCCGCCTGGGCCTCGAGCGGCGCCGTCGCCGCCGGTTCGGGGGAAGCCTCGGCGGCGCGGACGGCTTTGGCAACTTTGGCGCGGTCCCCTCCCCACGGCCGATGGACGCGCAAGAGGGCGTTTTCGGGGAAAACGGAGCCCTCGGGGGCGAGGGCCTGCCGTGCCGCCGCCAGCGCCTTGGCGAAGCCGGCCCGTGAAAGCACCAGCAGTTCCGCCAGATCGTCCAGGCTGCTATCGGCGCAATGGAAAAGGGCGAAGGCGCTCCGGGCCGGTTCCGGCAAGGCGGAAACGCGCCTGGGAAAGGAAGAAATGTTCGCCGGATCGTTGCTCTGCCGCCACTGGAGAGCCTGGGTGCGGATTTGGCGCAGGAGCCACATTTTCCGGCGTTCCCGGCTGCGGAGCTGGGCCAATTCGTCCGGCGCAATGGCCAAAATTTTCTCCAAAATCGTGGCGGCTGCCGCGGCCTCCCCCGTCAGCAACAACGCGAGGCGGTACCACCCGCCATCGGGTTCCGGCGCGGGCGTGGAAGGCTGCTGCGGGGAGTGCTGATGGGGCTCAGGGGGCTGGGCTGGCTGGTTGGGAAGGGAACTCTCCACAAGACTTCAAGCTAGGGAAGGGCGGTTGAAACCGCAAGGCATTTGCTCTCGGCGTTTCCCCGGTCCATTTTCTTTCCCCGGTGCGCAAACAAGAGATGGTTGACCCTCGACACGCTCAAAAATCCATGGAATCCTATGCGTCTCGCTCACAAACTTAGGCGAGCCTACGCCCAACCGTGAAACCCGTTCTGCATATCCTCTTTGTTTGTACTGGGAATATCTGCCGCAGCCCCATGGCAGAGGGGCTCCTTCGCAAAATGATCCGCAGCGGCGACGCCATCGAAGCGGCCTCCGCCGGGATCAGCGCCGCCAACGGCTTCCCGGCCAGCGCGCATGCGGTTGCGGCCCTGCGCCCCTTGGGGGCGGATCTCTCCCATTTCCGCAGCCAGCCGCTGACGGAAGCGCTCGTCGCGGAGGCCGATTACATCTTCGCCATGACGCACGGGCACCTGGATGTCATCCTGACGTTCTTTCCCGAAGCCTCGGAGAAAACCTTTCTTTTGACGGAATTCCTGCCCGGCCCGGACAAACGCTCGGACATTCCCGACCCCATCGGCCAGGGGCTGGATGTTTACGTCAAATGCCGCGACCGGATTCGAACGGCTCTTTCCAGCATTTTAAAGTTCCTCAACCATAACAAGCCCAAGCACCAGCCCATGACCACTCCCACCGCAAGCAGTAAGTCTCTCCACATTGCCATCGCCGCCGACCATGGCGGCTTTGAATTGAAAAAAACCGTCCACGCCTACCTTTCCGGCAAAGGGCTGCTGGTGGCGGATTTCGGCGTTTTCACCCCCGAATCGGTCGATTACCCAGACTTTGCCGCGCTGGTCTGCAACGAAGTGATCGCGGGTAAGGCCGATTTCGGCATCCTCATCTGCACCAGCGGCATCGGCATGAGCATCGCCGCCAACCGCTACCCGCAGATCCGCGCCGCGCTCGTCACCACCCCCGAGGACGCCGTCCTCACCCGCCAGCACAATAACGCCAACATTCTCTGCATGGGGGCCAGGGGAGCCGCGCTCGAGAACGTCAAGAAGACCCTCGACGCCTTCCTCGCCACCCCGTTCGACGGGGGCAACCGGCACGAACGGCGCGTCTGCAAGCTCGGCCACGTGGGCGAGGAATTCCAGCCCGGCGGCTGCATCGCCAAGGTGGACCCCGAACTGGCCCAGGCCATCACCGCCGAAGGCGAACGCCAGTTTGAGAACATCGAGCTGATCGCCTCGGAGAACTTCACCAGCCGCGCCGTCATGGAGGCGCAAGGCTCCTGCCTCACCAACAAATACGCCGAAGGCTACCCGGGCAAACGGTGGTATGGCGGCTGCGAACACGTCGATGTCGTGGAGCAACTGGCCATCGACCGGGCCAAAGCCCTCTTCGGCGCGGAGCACGCCAACGTCCAGCCCCACTCCGGCAGCCAGGCCAACATGGCCGTCTACTTCTCCGTCCTCACCCCCGGCGACCGCATCCTGGCCATGAACCTGGCCCACGGCGGCCACCTCACCCACGGGCACAAGGCGAATTTCTCCGGCCGCTTCTTTGAAGTCGGCGCCTACGGCGTCAGCCCGGAAACCGAAGCCATCGACTACGACGCCCTGGCCACCCAGGCCACCGAGTTCAAGCCCAGGATGCTCGTCGCGGGCGCTTCCGCCTACCCGCGCATCATCGACTTCCAGCGGCTGCGCGAAATCGCCGACTCCGTGGGCGCGTATCTTTTCGTCGACATGGCCCACGTCGCGGGCCTCGTCGCGGGCGGCATGCACCCGAGCCCCGTCCCGCTGGCCGACTTCGTCACCACCACCACCCACAAGAGCCTGCGCGGCCCCCGGGGCGGCATCATCCTGTGCAAGGCGCAATACGCCAAGGCCGTCGATTCCCAAGTCTTCCCCGGCATCCAGGGCGGGCCGCTCATGCACGTCGTCGCGGGCAAAGCCGTCTGCCTCTACGAAGCCTTGCAGCCGGGCTTCAAAGTCTATGCCCAGCAGATCGTCAGCAACGCCAAGGCCCTGGCCGCCCAACTCCAACGGCACGGATACCGGCTCGTTTCCGGCGGCACCGACAACCATCTCATGCTCGTCGACCTGCGGCCCAAGGGCCTCAACGGCAAGCTCGCCAGCGAGACGCTCGACAAAGCCGGGATCACCGTCAACAAAAACGGCATCCCCTTCGACACCGAGAAAATCACCCTCACCGGCGGCATCCGCATCGGCACCCCGGCCGTCACCACGCGCGGCATGAAGGAAGAGCAGATGATGCAGATCGCTGATTTCATCCACGAAGCCCTCACCCACAAGGACGACGACGACGCGCTGGCCAAAGTGCGCGCCCACGTCCGGGAACTGACCCGGCAATACCCGCTGCCGAGGTAGGAAAGGACGGCTCCGCGAACATTCCCAGCGTCAGGCACCACCAGTGAAACTGGTGGCGTGGACGAGGAGCCGCTCAAAGCGGCCTATTGATAGACGCAGGCCCTGTTTGCCTTCAACGCGTTCTCCTCTTCCTCTTTGTCTCTCTTCGTGCCTTGGTGTTAAAAACTATGAAGTGTTTACAATGATGCGAGAGCGCCGTGGGTTGTTGCGCGGGCTCTTCAAGCGAAGCGGCTGTATTTTTCAATACTGCCGGAGCTTGAAAGACCGCGCATCGGCCCGCCCCGCCGAGCAGCGTGTAAACAACCAAATTTAAACCGCTCTATTTCCCGACGCAGAAGGTGGTAAATATTTTGCCGAGGAGATCCTCGGTATCGACCCGCCCCACGACGTCGCCAACGGCATCGAGGGCGCTGTGGAGTTCCAGGGCGATGAATTCGGCGGAGAGCCCGTCTTTCAACGCTTGACGCGCCGCCTGCACGAACCGCGCGGCGCTCTGGAGGCAGGCCTGGTGCCGGGCGTTGATGGCGATGGAAACGTCGCCGCCCGTGATGCCGCCGCCGAGGGCGCGCTCCCCGATGGCCGCGGCCAGGGGGTCGATGCCGCGCGGCCCGGCGCTCTCCAGGCACGAAACGCGGACGCCCGGGACGCCCGCCCACGAGGGGTGCTCTCCCAGGTCGATCTTGTTCAGGACGAGGAGCCGGGAGGGATCGGGCGGCTCCGCGCACGGCTGGCTGGCGTCCACGATGTGCAGGACGAGGTCGGCCCGCTCCAGGTGCCGCAGGGTCCGGGCGATTCCCTCGCGCTCCACGGCGTCGTGGGCGGTGCGCACTCCGGCGGTGTCGATGAGCCGCAGGGGGATGCCGCGCAGGTTGATGACTTCCTCGATGGTATCTCGCGTGGTCCCGGGGAGTTCGCTGACGATGGCGCGCTCGAAGCCCAGCAGCCTGTTGAGCAGGCTCGATTTGCCGACGTTGGGCGCGCCATACAGGACGGTCCGCACGCCCTCGCGCAGGAGCCTCCCCTGGTCCGCCGTCCGCAAGAGCCCGGCAAGGGCGTCGGCGACGCCTTCCAGCCGCGCCTGAAGGACCGCGCCGGTATCCGGGGTGATCTCTTCTTCGGGGAAGTCGATATACGCCTCCACGTGGGCGAGAATCTCCGTCAACGTCTCGCGCAAATCCCGGATGCGCCCGCCCAGGCGCCCCTCAAGCTGTTCGGTGGCGGCCCGCAGGCCCAGGTCGGTCTGCGCCCGGATGAGGTCCATGACGGCTTCGGCCTGCGTGAGGTCCATTTTGCCGTTGAGGAAGGCACGCTGGGTAAATTCGCCGGGGCCGGCGGCCCGCGCCCCATGCTCCAGAAGGAGCGCCAATAAACGGCGCGTGACGAGGATGCCGCCATGGCAGGCGATCTCGACCATTTCCTCGCCGGTGTAGCTGGCCGGGGCGCGGAAGACCGTTAAGAGGACTTCGTCGAGAACCCGCCCCTCCTGGACAATCGCCCCGAATTGCTGGAGGCGCGGGGGCAGCTCGGCCACGCGCCGCTTGGACCGGAAGAGACCCTCGGCAATCGCGACGGCCCGGGGACCGCTCATCCGCAGGAGCGCGATGGCCCCTTCGCCAAAGGCGGTGGAGAGAGCGGCGATGGTGTCTTGCATGGCGCTGTTATTCGGCCTCTTCGGCGCGGCCCATCCCGGCGCGCAGGTTGAGGAAATCGCAGATGCCCCGTTTCTTGGACCCGGCCACGAAGTCGAAGAAATCCCGGCCCGCCTCGCTCCAGGCGCGCTCCCGGGACGCTGCGAGGGCCTGGGCGGTGTTGAGGCCGCTTTTGTAAAGGAGCTTGAAGGCGTCCTTGACTTCCTGGCGCTGCGCGGCGTCCATGCCGCTGCGGCGAAGGCCGACGACGTTGATCCCCACGATGCCGTTGAGTTTTGCCGCGATAACAAAGGGAGGGACGTTTTTGCTGATGGCGGCGTTGCCCTGGATGATGGCCTGCCGCCCGACATGAACGAACTGGTGGAAAACGGAGCCGCCGCCGAGGAAAACGCCGGTGCCGATATGGACGTGCCCGGCAAGGAGCACATTGTTGGCGATCACCACGCGGTCGGCGACTTGGGCGTTGTGCCCGACGTGGGCGCCGGTCATGAGAAAGCAATGGTCACCAACGCGCGTCTGGGTCCCCTCGCCGGTGCCCCGGTGGAGGGTGGAATATTCGCGGATGCGGTTGTGGGCGCCCAGGACGACCCAACTTTCCGTCGCGGGGTTGAAGGCGTAATCCTGGGGATCGGCCCCGACGATGGCGCCGTAGCCGATGGTGTTGTGCGCGCCCATGCGGACCCAGCCGGTGACGACGGCGTGGGCCTGGATGACGCACCCCTCGCCAATCTCCGCCGGGCCTTCAATGACGGCATAGGGGCCCACGCGGACGCCCGCGCCCAGCCGGGCGCCGGGATGGATGAGGGCGGTGGGGTGGATCAACGGGGCGGCGGCGGGGTCGGCGGGATTCATGGTTGCGCTGGAGGATAGTGCAACCGAACGCGGAAGTGGCAAGTTTGTTCTACCTAAACTCCGCGAGGATGCGGATGACCTCGGCGTCGCTCACCGGGTCGAACTGCTCGTAAAACTGCCCGACGGCGTAAAATTCGGGGGCGCGGTTCAAGACGACGACCTGGTCGGCCGCCTGCTCCAGCGTGGGGAGAATTTCGGCGGGGGCCACTGGCACGGCCAGGATCCGCTGGGCCGCCCCGCCCCGCCGCAGCGCCGCGAGGGCGGAGAGAGCGGTGGAGCCGGTGGCGACGCCGTCGTCCACCAGCACGACGTGGCGGCCCTGCACCCGGATGGGAGCGCCGCTGCCCCGGAAGAGGATCATGCGGCGCTCCAGTTCCTCCCGTTCGCGCCGCGCGGCGGCTTCCAGGTAGGCCTGGCTGACGCCCAGGGCCTCGATGACGCGGGTATCCAGGAAACATTCGCCATGGGAGGAGACGGAGCCGACGGCCAGTTCGGGGTTGCCGGGCGCGCCGATTTTCCGCGCCAGCCAGACATCCAGGGGGGCTCGGAGGGCGCGGGCCACCTCGGCCCCCGTGACCACGCCGCCGCGCGGGATGGCCAGGACGAGGAGGCCGTCGTGGCCCGGCGTTATAATGGCTTTGACGGCTTCGCCCAGGAGGCGGCCCGCCTCGGTTCTATCCCGGTAGATTTTCATGCTCCCCCATTTCGCGGCGGCGGAGCGGGCCGGACGGAAGGACGGTTTTTTCCGCTGCTTCCGGCGCACTGCTGTCAGTTGGCCCCGGGGGCGGCGCTGCCCGGCGTGGGAGAGGCGCTAGGAACGGGAGCTTGAGGCGCGGCGGCTCCGGGAAGCATCCCTTCGAGCTGGGTAATCCAATTGGCCAGGTCGGGGTGGTCCGGGTAGGTCTTGACGAGGGTGAGCATGTCGGTCATGGCGCGGTTGCGCAGGCCGATGGCTATCATGTCCAGAGCCCGTTGCCAAACGAGCTGCGGACGGCGCACGGTGTTGAATTGATCGATTTTGAAGGCGACTCCGGATTTGTTGGCATCCTGGGTTTCCTGCTGGATTTTATGATCCCAATAGGCAAGGAGCCGCGGGTTTTTGGTTTGCCGGTAGTAAGGGAGGAGGGTGCTCTGGTACATGCCATCGGCATTGCCCGGGGAAAACTCCCATTCTTTGGCGCCTTCGAGCAGGGAGGCGGCCCCATACCACTGCACAAAGATGCTGCTTTTCACGCTCTGCTTGATGAGCTCCTGCTCCCAAAAGAGGGGGATGCGGGCGGGCGGGACCTTCCCTTTAGGGAGGCGATAGCCAGCGTCCTTTAACTCCTGCTCCCGATCGCGCCGGTATTGAATGGTGTCATCCTTTGCACCGGCGTCGGTCAGCGCGGCGATGTGGGCCAGCAATGCCGGCTCCAGTTGCTGGGTGGTGGCTCCGGCCGACCGCTGGAGGGTGAGCAAAAGGTAGCTGAGATGGAGCCGGGTGGCGTTCTGCGCGGCTTCGCTTTTCTCCCACTCCTGGAGGTCGGCACGGGGTTTGTCAGGCTGGATGGCTTGGACAGCGCGGTCGTAAAAGGCGATGGCGGCGGCATTGCTGGATGCGGCGGTGCGGAAATCCTGCTGGACTCTGGCTTCGAAGTTCTTTTCCGCGACGGCCCGCTTGGCTTTGATCTCCTTGAGGGTTTGCGCCAACGCTTTCAGATCGACTGGCGCGGCGTCCTCCGCCCAGGCGGCGCCGGCAAAAGCCAAAAGAGACACCGCACACAGCATGCAAGGGAGGGAATGCTTTTTCATAACAGAAGGGAGGAGGAAAGCAGGCCCATCCAATGGAGCAAATTTCGCGGCAATGTAAAGCCCGGAAGGGAGACTCCTTCCCAAAACGGAAACCGGGTGCGGACCGATGTTGAGCTTGCACCGGCAGCGCTTCTTGAGGAAACTTGCTGGTTTCCAAAGGCTTTTTATCCCGTGGGCGTTCCATCCAAATCTTCCTTTTTCCGGCGCGTGCGTCTCGCGCTCCTCCTTGTCACAGGCTTTCTTCTTCTGGTTTTGCTGGAACCGCACCTGTTCTGCCTGGCGGTCAAAGAAACGGTCCTCTTGGAGGCGGCGCGCCACGGCGTCTCGCTACACATCGACGCGGTGGGGGGGCGCTTATTCCAGCCGCTGGTCTTCCGGGACGTCCGCTTCACCACCTCGCGGGCGGCGGTCGTCTCCAAAGTCAGCATCCACTCGGCCACGGCCGGTTTTTCCTGGCGGGCGCTGATGCTCCAGCGGGGGCACGGATTTTTTGACCGCCTCACGCTCGACGGCGTCCGCGCGGACGTCACCTTCCAGCCCTACGCCCACGAAGCGGAGCCCGCGACGACGCCCTCCCAGCGGGAACTGGAATTCCAGCCCTGGCTGCCGACGCCCTCCCATGCAGAGGTGTTCAACTCCGGCTTCGTCTTTCACCTGGGCAAGCGGACCGTCACGTTTGAGGATGTCCGCTTCACCGTCAGCTCCCTCCAACCCGGCGTCATCGCCGTCGAGAAGCTGACCCTGGACGGGGTCCGCTTCAGCCGGACCTTCACCGTCCTGCGCGGCACCACCGCCCTCCAGGGAGCGCGCTGGCGCGTGGCCGACCTGAATTTGAGCGACGGCGTGGTCCTCAACAGCCTCTCCTGCGATCTCGACGACCTGGCCCGCGGGGTCTTGCAGGTCGAGTTCGACTTCGCGGCCTTCGGCGGCTCCCTGCGGGGCGAAATCCTGAACACTTCCGACGCGGGCCGTCCCCTGTATGAAGCCGCGGGGCAGTTCTCCACCCTTTCCGTGGAGGCGCTCGGCAAGTTCCTCCGCGCGCCGGAGCAAACCGGCGGCATCATCAAAGAAGGCCGGTTTTCCTTCCGGGGCTCGCTCCACGACCTGGAAAACGCCACCCTCTCCACCCGCTTTGAAGCCACCGACTTCCGCTGGGGCAAACGCCAGTGGAACTCGCTCATCCTCGGCGCCACCGTCGTCAACCGCCGGGTGCAGATCCCCGAACTCCAGCTCCAGCAAGCCCACAACACCCTGCAACTGAAGGGGGACCTGGCGCTTCCAGCGGAGGGAACGCCCTGGTGGCTCTCCGATTTCAGCTTTGACATCGCCGCCCGCATCCAGAACTTAAGCGAACTCTCCGCCCTCTTCGGCCCGCAATTCGCCGACGCCGCCGGGAAAGCCACCATCGACGGCTCCATCCGTGGCGAAGGCAAATCCTACACGGGCCAACTGCTCGTCGCCGGGAACAAACTCTCCTGGCGCGGCGTCCCCTTTGACATGCTCAACGCCGGGATCAAACTGGACGGCAACGAACTCCAAATCGTCAACCTGGAAGCGACCCGGGGCACGGACTTCGTGCGCGGAAGCGGTTCCTTGAACATTCTTGGCCAGCAGCGCTACCAGGGAGAAGTAAACGCCTCCATTGAAGAACTGGCCGTTTACGCGCCGATGCTGCAAAAGCCGATCGTGCCCGCGCCCCTGGTGGGCGGGGTGGTCGTCAACTGGTCCGGCGACGGCTCCCCCGGAGCCCACTCCGGCGCGTTCAGGGCCCATTGCCGCAAACTGCGCACGCCGGGGACCCAGGAGATCCCCGCCACGCTCCCCATCGACGCGGACCTGGAGGGAACCTACGCCCCCGGCGGCCTCGCGCTCAACAAGTGCATCCTGGCCAACGACGACACCCGGCTGGAAGGGCGGCTGGTGGCGGATAACGCATCGGTCAAACTCGAAGGCGTCAGGCTCACGCAAGCCAAGGTTCCGTGGCTGGAAGGCGAAGCGATCCTCCCCTTCAACCTCTTCCAGTGGTGGGTGCAGCCGGGGGCCTCGGCGCTCAACCCGGACGCCCCCCTCAAAGCGCAACTCACCGCCAAAGGCGTGCAACTGGAGGAAGTCGCCCACCTCACCGGCCGTCCCCTCCCCGTCCGAGGGCTCCTCACCGGCACGCTCAAAACCGAAAGCACCTTAAGGTCCCTCTTCATGACCGGCTCCCTCAAGCTCGCCAACGGGCAGATCCCGGCCACCGAATGGTTCCCCGCGCTGGAAAGGCTGGAAGCCGAGGCGGAAATCGACGGCAACGTCCTGCGCTTCAGCAAACTGGCCGCCCATCCCGTGTGGGGCGATCTCTCGGCCACCGGCTCGCTCGACTTTTCCCAATTCGACGCCCCCGTCTTCGACCTCCTCCTTCACGGGGAGAAGCTCCGCTTCCAGGCCGGGCCGCAGTGGGCTGGCAGCGCCGCCATGGACGTGGCCGTAACCGGCACGCGGGCTCTCGCATCCGTCACCGGGGCGGCCCAGATCACCGCGCTGGAAACCACGCCGAAGCCCGCCTTCGGTGCGCTCATCGTCACCGGCAATCCCGAAACAATCCGTGTGCCCGCGCCTGCCATCACCCTCAGCCCGCCTTTCGACCGCTGGACCTACCGCGTCACCGCCGCCACCGCCGAGCCGATCAAGCTCAAAGAGGGCGCCCTTAGCGCCAACCTGCGCTTCACCGGCTCGGGAACCCCGCTCACGGCCACCGGGAGCGTCACCTTCACCGGGCTCTCCGCCACCACCACCTTCGCCCTTGGCAAATTGGAAACCGGGACGTGGTACCTCCCCCAGGGCGCGGACGATCCCGGCTATGTCGTGGCCCGGGTCAACGGGCGGCTCCTGGGCCAATCCTCGACCCCCATATACGAGGGGATTTACTTCGGGACGCCCCAGCAGATCTCCTCCGCTTTCTGGGGCAACGATCCGGCCGACGACGCCTTGATCCAAACGGCGCTTACTCCCGGCGCGCAGCCGCTCCCGCCTGACACCGCCAAGCTGCCGGTGGACACAACCCTCCTGGATTTCTACACCCCGCCGCAACCTCCCGCCGCAAACGAGGCCCAACCGGCATCCCAACCGGCATCCCAACCGGCATCCCAACCGGCATCCCAACCGGCACCCCAACCGGCACCCCAACCGGCACCCCAACCGGCACCCCAACCGGCACCCTCTCCCTCGCCGTCCAACGCCATGCCATGAACCCGGACGACAGACCTCCCATTCCCGGCGACCCGCCCTCGGGCCGGGAGGAGGAACGCTCCCGCCCCGGCGTCTTTCTCGGGACGTTTTGCAGCATCCGGTTTTACCTCGACTACTCCTGGTTTTTCATCGCCGCGCTGGTCATCTATTCCCTGGCCACCTACTTCTTCCCCCACCAACTGTCGGGCCGCGACCCGGCGGTTTACATCGCCATGGGGACGATTGCGACGCTCCTCTTCTTTCTCTCCATCCTCCTGCACGAGCTGGGCCACAGCATCGTGAGCCAGCGGTGCGGCATCCCCGTCCCGAGCATCACCCTCCTTTTCATCGGCGGCATCGCGGAAATCTCCCGCGAGCCGGACGACCCCCGCACAGAACTCAAAATCGCCGTCGCGGGCCCCATCGTCTCGATCCTGCTCGCGGCGCTGTACGCCTTCATCGCCTGGGGCTGCGCCCTGGCCGGTTTCGTGGAGGGAGGGCTCGTCTTCCAATGGCTGGCCAGCGTCAACCTCTTCCTGGTGATCTTCAACGCCATCCCCGGTTATCCGCTCGACGGCGGCCGCATCCTGCGCGCGCTTCTCTGGATGCGCAGTGGCGGGTTCCGGCAAGCCACGTTCATCACCTCGCGCATCGGCGTCTTCTTTAGTTGGATGCTCATCGCCCTCGGCATCTTCGTCATCATGGGCGGAGAATGGGGCCAGGGCCTCCTCTTCCTGATCATCGGCATCTTCTTAAAAAGCGCGGCCGAAAGCGGGTACACACAAGCCCTTTCCAAGGAAATCCTGGGCGGCCTGCGCGCCAGCGACCTCATGACGCACCCCGCCATCTGCATCCCCGCCAGCCTCCCGCTCAACCTCGCCGTGGACGATTATTTCCTGACCAACCACCACGTCGCCTTCCCGGTCGTGGAAGACGGCGGACGCTTCCGGGGGCTCCTGCGGCTGGAACATCTCAAAACCGTCCCGCGCGAGAAATGGCCCTACACCCTCGTCGGCGCGGTGGCCGAAGCCCAGGACAGCCGCCTCGCCATCCCGGCCACCTCCACCGCCGAGAACGCCTTGCGCATCCTGCTGGTGGCAGGCCAAGGCCGCCTGGGCGTGGTAGATGAAGCCGGGCAGCTGGTGGGTATCCTCACCCGCCACGATTTGCTGCACTACCTCCGGATTCACACGGAGCTGGAGGGCTGAAGAAGAGACTATAGTCTATTCTCTATAGTCTTCTTTCCCTCCGGCAATCCGTTCCACCACGCAGAACGTCACGGGGATCAGGAAAATGGCGAGCGCGCTGGCCGCGAGCATCCCGCCGATCACGCACGTCCCAATGATCTGGCGGGAAACCGCACCCGAGCCGCTGGCCGTCCAGAGCGGCACGCAGCCGAGGATGAACGCAAAGGAGGTCATCAAAATCGGCCGCAACCGCAGCCGCGCCGCCTCCAGCGCGGCATCGAGGAGCGGCTGGCCCTGCTCGTGGCCGTGCTTGGCGTATTCGACGATGAGAATGGCGTTCTTCGCCGAAAGCCCGATCAGCATCACCAGGCCGATCTGCGCGTAGACGTCGTTTTCGAGATGCCGCGCCGCGAGCGCCGCCAGCGCGCCCGCCACCGCGACGGGCACCCCCAGCAGCACGCTGAAGGGCAGCGACCAGCTCTCGTACAGCGCCGCCAGAATCAGAAAAACAAAGACCAGCGAGACCCCGAAAATGGCCGCCGCGGGGATGCCGGCGGCAGCCTTCTTTTCCTGGAACGACATGCCGATGTAGTCGAACCCCATCTCCCGGGGCATCGTCTGCGCGAACGTCTCCTCCAGCGCCCGCATCGCCTGCGAGGAGCTGTAGCCCGGTGCGGCGGCTCCATTGATCTGGGCGAACCGATAGAGGTTGTAGCGCGTCGTAAATTCCGGCCCCTCGGAGGGCTCGACCCGCGTCACCGCCCCGAGCGGCACCATCTGGTTGGTGGCGTTGCGGACGTAAAAGAGGTCGAGCGACTGGGCGTCCTTGCGGTATTCCCCCTCGGCCTGGACATAGACCTGCCATTGGCGGCCAAACCGGTTGAAGTAGTTCACAAAAAAACCGCCCATGTATGTCTGCAGCGCCTGGTAAACCTGCGCGAGATCAGCCCCCTGCTTGAGCGCCTTGTCCTGGTCCACCCGGGCGAAAACCTGGGGCACGGCGGGAAGGATCGTCGTGCTGAGCCCCGTGATTTCCGGCCGTTTCCGGGCGGCAGCCATGAATTTCTCCACGTTGTCGGCCAGAAAACGGGCCTCTTTTCCCGCCCGGTCCTCCAGCGCAAACGTGAACCCGCCGACGGTGCCGACACCGGGGATGGCGGGCGGCGGGAAGGTGTAGGCAACCCCTTCGGGAATCCTGCCCAGTTCGCGCCCCAGATGCGCACGGATAGCCCCGATCTGCTCCTCCGGCTTCGTGCGTTGGCTCCAAGGCTCCAGGCTCACAAAGAAAAAGCCGTTGTAGGTGGCCTGCACGCCGCTTAAGAGATTGAACCCGACCACCGTGCTGAAGTAGCGGACGCCCGGCGTGGCGCGCAACGCCGCCTCCACCTTGCGGCAGGCCTCCTCCGTGCGCTGCAATGAGGCGGCGTTGGGGAGTTGGATCGCCGCGTACAGATAGCCCTGGTCCTCCTCCGGCAGGAAGCTCGCCGGGATTTTCCCCGCCAAAATCCACGCCCCCACGGCAAACAGCGCCAGGAACAGGAGACTCAAGGCGCTCTTGTGAATCGCCACGCGGCTCAGACGGATATACGTGTTCGTCCCTGCCTCGAACGCCCGGTTGAACCGCTCGTAAAACCAACCCAGCGGCCCGCGCCCCGCTTTGCGCGGACGCAACAAGAGCGCGGAAAGCGCGGGGCTCAGCGACAGCGCGTTGAAAGCGGAGATCGTCACAGAGATCGCAATCGTCAGCGCGAATTGTTGGTAGAGGCGCCCGGTAATGCCGGGCACAAAAGCCGTCGGCACAAAAACCGCCGCGAGCACCAGCGTGGTGCCGATGATCGGGCCGGAAACCAGTTCCATCGCCTTGAGCGTCGCCTCGCGGGGAGGCAGCCCATGCTCCATCTGCCGCTCCACCGCCTCCACCACCACGATGGCGTCGTCCACCACCACCCCGATGGCCAGCACCATCCCAAACATGGCCAGCGTGTTGATCGAGAACCCGCAGAGGGGAAAAAAAACGAACGTGCCGACGAGCGAAACCGGCACCGCGCAAAGCGGGATCAGCGTCGCCCGCCACCCTTGCAGAAAAACGAACACCACGACGACCACCAGCGCCAGCGCCTCGAAGAGCGTCTGAACAATCTCGCGCATCCCCTCCTGCACCGCGAGCGTGGTGTCGAGTGAGACTTTGTATTGCATATCGGGCGGGAACCGCCGCGCCAGCTCGGCCATTTTCGCCTTCACCCCGGCGGCGGCCTCCAGCGCATTCGTGCCGGGGAGCTGGTAAAAGGCGAGAATCGCCGAGGGCTCCCCGTTGAAGCGGCCCACGAGGTTGTAGGTCTGCGCGCCGAGTTCAATGCGGCCCACGTCCTTCACGCGGACCACGCCGCCGTCCGGGCTGGCGCGCAGCACGATATTACCGAACTCCTCCGCCGTGAGCAGCCGTCCCTGCGTGCGCACGGTGAACGTAAACTCCTGGCCCGGCGGCACCGGCTCCGAGCCGATCTGCCCGCCGGGATTCGGCGCGTTCTGAGCCCGGATCGCCGCGATGATCTCGGGAATCGTGAGCCCGAGCCTGGAAAGCTGGTCGGGCTTCACCCAGAGGCGCATCGCGTACTGCCCGGCGCCGAAAATGTTGATGTTCGAGATGCCGGGGCTGCGCACCAGCGGATCGATCAGGTTGATGTTGGCGTAGTTGGCCAGAAAGATGTTGTCATACGTGCCCTTGGGCGAGTAGAGCGCCACCAGCATCAGCGGCGCGGAGGGGGATTTCTGGATCGTCACGCCGTAGGCATTCACCTCCGCGGGCAACTGAGAGACGGCTTGCGAAACGCGCAGTTGCGAGAGCACCTGGTCGGTGTTCGGGTCGGTCGCCACGTCAAACGTCACGCGCAGCGTCATCTGGCCGTTGCTCGCGTTGGTGGAGATCATGTAATCCATGTTGTCCACGCCGCTCACCTGCTGCTCGATGGGGGCGGCCACCGCCTGCTCGACGGTCTCGGCGTCCGCTCCAACGTAGGTCGCCTTGACCTGGATCTCCGGCGGCGCAAGCTTCGGGAACTGCGCAATCGGCAAAAAGAACGCGGCAATGCCCCCGATAAGCACCATCAAAATGGCGATCACCATGGCGACAATGGGCCGATCGATGAAAAAGCGGTACATATTAGGGCCTGCTCACACAAACGCTTTTTGCGAGAAAAAGAGGGATTTTTGAGTCGAAAATGACCTGATGAGGTGAGCTGAATCGAGATTCAGCGACCCGAAGAGGGGCATTTTGGGCCAAAAAGGCCCTTTTTATTGCTGGAAATGGTTTGTGTGAACAGGCCCTAAGACGATGGGGAGACGGGCGGCTCCTGCCACGGCTTCGGCTCCACCGGCTCCCCGTCGCGCACTTTTTGCAAGCCCTCCACCACCACGGTCTCCCCGGCCCGGACGCCTCTGTTGAGCACGCGCCACCCCTTCACACGTTCCCCCGGTTCCACGGGGCGGATCGACGCCTTGTGGCCGGAATCGACCACCACCACCTGGAAACTCCCCTGCACTTCCGCAATCGCCCGGTCTGGCACCAGCAGCGCCCCCGCCAGCACGCCCGTCCGCACGCGCACCCGGCAAAAAAGACCCGGCCGCAAGAGATAGCCGGGGTTGGGGAACAAGGCGGTCACGCGCATCGACCCCGTGGCCGGGTCCACCTGCCGGTTGGCGAAATCGAGCTTCCCCTTGCGGGGGTAAACGGAACCGTCGGCCAGCACGATCTGCAACTCCCACCCCTCGCGGCCCTCCGCCGACTGCGCCAGCCGCGAGGCAAAGGCGATGTAATCCTGCTCCGTGATGGTAAACCCGGCCTTGATCGGGTCCACCGTGGAAATGGTGGTCAACGGATCGGACTGGGGAGAACCGGGCCCCACCAAATCCCCAACCTGGCCGTTGGCAATCCCGGCGATCCCCTCCACCGGCGCGCTGATTTGGGCAAACTCCAGGTTCAGCGCCGCCGTTTCCACCGCCGCCTGCTGGGCCTTCACATCCGCCCGGGCCGTGCCTTGGTTGGCAACGGCCGTATCGCGCTCCTGGGCGCTGATGACCTTGCCCTCGAACAGCGCCGCCGCCCGCTGGAGGTTGAGCGCCGCGAGCTTCTCCGAAGCCTCCGCGCGGGCGAGATCCCCGCGCGCCTGGTCCAGGGCCGCCCGGAGCGGGCGGGGGTCGATCTGAAAGAGGAGATCCCCCGCTTTCACCCGCGCCCCCTCCTTGTAATGCTGCGCGACCAGATATCCGGCGACGCGCGCCCGCACCTGGGCATTCACCCAGCCGTCCAGGTTCCCAAGCCATTCCCGGTACACCGGCACGTCACGCCGCGCCACCTCTACCACCAGCACCTCCGGCGGCGCGCGCCGCTCCGGCCCCTGCGGCTTGCGGCAGGCGGGCGCCGCCGCGAGAAGCAGAACCGGGAGGAGCCTCACGCAAAGCCGCAAAGGCGCAAAGGAACGCATACCTCAGAATCGGCGCACGCCCCCAAAAACCGCCTGATACGAAATGAATGACAGAAAGCGGCCATCGAGCCTGTCATCCCGAACGCATGTGAGGGAACCCCCAAACGGCTCCACGCTTTGCCTTTTTACCACGCACTGGGATTTCGGAGAGATCCCTCGCTCCGCCCGGGATGACGCCAGGAGAAGCTCAGTCCCCCCTTTGCGTTAACCGCGCAGTCTACGACAGCCGCACAAAATCGCGCAAAAACTGCACCCAGACGAAAAACATGCCGCGCCAGGAATACCGGACCATCCCCTCGCCCATCGGCTGGAGCAGCCCGGCGGAAACATTGTGGGCGATCTGGCGCTCCAGGTCGCGCTGCATGGCAAGCTGCATTTCCTCCGGAGTGGCGGGGAGCAACATCGCGGCCGTCACCCCCGACTTCTCTAAAAATATCCGGTGGCTCTCGATCATCTCGCGCACCGAGCGGTCGCCCCGCAGCCGGTTGGTGCGGAACTGGGGGGCGAACTTCATCGCGTAGGCGAAAGGGTAATTCCAGGTCGTCCAGGAGGTCCCATCCGCGCTCCGGGAGGAGAAGCAGAGGTAATAAAACGCCATGTCCTCCTGGTCCACCAAACAGATCGTCCCCTGCAAATGCTCGTCCCCTTTGTAAAAGAGGCGGAAGAACTGGCGGTGGTCCCCCCAATCCCATCCGGCGTCATCCACCTGCTCGAACCCCTCCTCCTCCATCTCCTCCGTCAACGCGCCAAGGTCGGGGAAGATCGAGCGCGCGGGGGGGAATTGGGGGCGCAGGGGCTTGACCATCGGCAACCGGGCCTTGCGCACGCGGGTCAGAATCTCCAGCCACGGCAGCATCAGCCAGCTTGCGGCAAAAAGACCCCCCGTCTCCCAACGGCCCGTGGCAAAGTAGCCCACCAGGAAGGAGGTCCCCAAAATACAGAAAGAGCCGAGCTTGAAGAGGATCGGGTTGGAAAACGTCCGCAATCCCATGCTCAGGAGCGCTGCGGCAAGAATGAAAAGGATGTCCGACATCGGCGTCCCTTTAGAAAAGGGGCAAACCCAGGGAAAATCCAGAAGAACTTACCGGAAAAAACCATGGGAATGGACAATTTGTGAGGGGAACCCGGCAAAACTGGGTCTTGCTGCCCCCTCTGATTCCAGCCAAACTACTTGGCTCATGACTGACGATGCGCTCAGAGTTGAACTTCAAAAACGAGGTGTTTTCGTGGCTTCGTTTGAGGATTTGTATAACTGGGGCCGGAAAAACTCCCTCTGGCCGCTCCAGTTCGGCCTCGCCTGCTGCGCCATCGAGATGATCGCCGCCGCCGCCGCCCGCTTCGACATCGCCCGGTTCGGCGCGGAAGTCTTCCGCCCCTCCCCCCGGCAAGCCGACTTTATGATCATTGCGGGCACGGTCACCAAAAAAATGGCCCCGCTCGTCGTCCGCCTCTACAACCAGATGCCGGAGCCCAAATACGTCCTGGCCATGGGCGCGTGCGCCATCTCCGGCGGCCCCTTCAAAGAGGGCTACAACGTGCTCAAGGGGATCGACCGCTACATCCCGGTGGACGTCTACGTTCCCGGCTGCCCGCCCCGGCCCGAAGCGCTCCTGGAAGGCTTGATCGCCCTCCAGAAAAAAATCGCCGGCCAGCGCCTCTTTGGGAAAGACCTTCCCCGGCATGCCAACCCGGAAGCTCCCGCCGAGTATCCCGTGCCCGCCTACGGCCCCCACGACCTGGTTCCGCCGTCCAACCCGGCCATTTTCCATCCGAAAGCCCCTTCCCTCGCCGAATGAACGTCCTCCCGCCCCAATCCGTTTTGGACCGCATCCACGCGGGGCTGCCGCAAGCCCGGGTGGAACTGGTGAACAACCCGGGCCCGTCGGGCCAGCACGCCCTGCTGGTGCACCGCGAAGACGCGCGCCAAGTCGCCGAATTTCTCAAAAACGACCCCGAACTCCTCCTGGATTACGCCTCCAATGTCAGCGGCGCCGATTATCCGGAATACCTGGAAGCCGTCTACCACCTCTTCTCCATCGCCCAAAAGCACGGGCCCATCGTGCTCAAAACGCGCACGGGCGACCGCGGCGCCGACGCCACCGTCCCCTCGCTCACGCCGGTGTGGAAAAGCGCCGACTTCCAGGAGCGCGAAGCCTACGACCTTTTCGGCATCCGCTTTGAGGGCCACCCCGACCTGCGCCGCCTGCTGATGTGGGAAGAATTTGCCGATTTTCCCCTGCGCAAAGATTACGCCGCTCCCGCAGACTACGAATACGAGCCGACGCCGCACGGCGACATCGTCCAAAAAGCCGCCGCCACCACCCAAGCATGAGCCCCTCTTCCACCTTCTTCTCCGGGACGGCCGACGCGGGCGCCCTGGAAGTCTCGCTCGGGCCGCAACACCCTTCCACCCACGGCGTCTTCCGCATGAACGTCCGCATGGAAGGCGAAACGGTGGTCAAACTGCAACCGGTCTTTGGCTATCTGCACCGCAACCACGAGAAGATCGCCGAAAAGAATAGCTGGCTGGCCGCCATGCCGTACACCGACCGGCTCGACTACATCTGCTCCGGCACCAACAACTGGGCCTACGCCGTGGCGGTCGAGAAGCTCGCGGGCATCGAAGTCCCGGAGCGCGCCGAATACCTGCGCGTGATCGTCGGCGAAATGACCCGGCTCCAGAACCACACCGCCTTCCTCGGATTCATCCTCGGAGACATGGGCGCGTGGGGCTCGGCCCTCATGTATGCCTTCCGCGAGCGGGAAAAAATCCTCGACCTCTTTGAGGAACTCACCGGCGCGCGCATGATGCTCAACTACGCGCGCTTTGGCGGCGTCCGCTGCGACCTCCCCACAGGCTGGCTTGCAAAAGCCCGCGCCTACCTCGCCACCTATCCCGCCTTCCTGGACGAAATGGAGCGCTTCCTCACCGGCAACGAGATCCTCCTCGCCCGGCTCCAGGGCGTCGGCGTCCTGAGCGCTGAACGCGCTATCAACGGAGGCCTCTCCGGCCCCGTCCTGCGGGCCTCCGGCGTCGATTACGACATCCGTAAAGTGGACGGCTACGGCATCTATCCGCGCCTGAAATTCCGCATCCCGCGCGGCGAAGTGGGCGACTGTTTCGACCGCTTCATGCTCCGCCTGCTGGAAGCGCGCGAATCCCTCAAAATCCTGCAACAAGCCTTCGACCAGATCCCCGAAGGCCCCATCGTCAACCCCGCCGTCAAACAGCGCGGCTTCAAGCCCCCGGCGGGCGAAGCCTACGGGCGCATCGAAGGACCCAAGGGCGAACTCGGGTTCCACCTCGTTAGCGACGGGAGCGACAAGCCCTACCGCTATCACGTCCGCCCGCCCAGCCTCATCAACCTCACCCTGCTCGAAGAAATGTGCCTGGGAACCAAGATCGCCGACGTCATGGTGATCCTCGGCTCCATCGACATCGTTCTGGGCGAAGTGGACCGTTAAGAGTTATCCGCAGATTTTCGCAGATTAAGAATACGATGAATTTTCCCGGCTCAGGCATTCTCAAAGGCATGGCGGTCACCGCCCTCAACACGATTGGGAGCTACTTCGACCGCGCCCACGCCAAACGCCTTATTACCGAGCAATATCCCGAAGAGCGCCCCACCCTCGCGGAAGCGTCTCGCAGTTTCCCCTTCCTCGTCTTTGACGGAGCGGACCCGGAAGCCGGGATGCGCTGCGTGGCGTGCAAAATTTGCGAAAAGGAATGCCCGCCCCAGTGCATCTACATCGAGCAGGACCGCGACGCCAACGGCAAGCCGCTGCGGCGGCCCAAAGTCTTCAACATCGACATCTCCGTCTGCATGGGCTGCCAGATCTGCGTTGAGGTGTGCCCGTTCGAATCGATCCGCATGGACAGCATCTACGAGATGAGCAGCTACGACCGCTTCGCCCCGCTGGTCCTCCACAAGCCGCAACTCCTCAAGTCCAACGCCTACTACCACGGCGTTCACCCCTCCGAAGCCGACGCCACCGATGCCCGCATCGAGGCCGCCCGCATCCGCAAAGAAGCCGCCGCAAAGGCCGCGGCCGCCAAAGTAGCCGCAGCCAAAGCAGCGGCCGCCGCCAAGGCGGAAAAAGCCGTCCCCTGCCAGCCGGAGCAAAACGCGTGATGAACCTGGAAAATCTACCCATCGCCTCCAAACAGGCCCTCCTGGACGCCCTCCAATGGTGCTCCGCCAAGGTGGGGCTGACGCTGCCCGAATGGCTGCTCGGCCTCGTTTCGGCCCTGGTCATCATCGTCACCATCCTGGCCACCTTCCTCATCCTCTTCGCGCTGATGTCCGTCTTTGAGCGCAAACTGCTCGCCCGGGCGCAGAACCGCTACGGCCCCAACCGCGTCGGCCCTTGCGGCCTCTTCCAGCCCGTCGCCGACGGCATCAAAATGCTGACCAAGGAGGATCTCGTACCGCGCAGCGCCGACAAGGTCGTCCACTACCTGGCCCCCATCGCCATGGTCGCCCCGGCCCTGATGCTGCCGGTGATCCTCCCTTACGGGCGCGATATGGTCGCCGTGGATCTGCCCGTCGGCATCCTCTTCTTCTTCGCCCTCGGCGCGGGAAGCGAGTTGGCCGTCTTCATGGCCGGGTGGGCCAGCAACAACAAATACTCCATCCTGGGAGCCATGCGCGCCATCGCCCAGATGATCAGCTACGAACTGCCGCTGGTCACTTCCGCCGTGGTCGTGGCGCTCGTGGCGGGCACGCTTTCGCCCGCCGTGATCGTCGAAGCCCAAAGGGGCTACAGCTACGGCTTCGTGCCCCACTGGTTCGTCTGCACCCCGTGGGGCTTCGCCGCCTGCCTCCTCTTTTACCTCGGCGCGCTGGCCGAGTCCAACCGCTGCCCGTTCGACCTGCCTGAAGGCGAATCCGAAATCATCGCGGGCCATCTTACCGAGTATTCCGGGTTCAAATACGCCATCTTCTTCATGGCGGAATACGTCGGCATGTTCGCCATCAACGGCCTGCTGGTAACGCTCTTCCTGGGCGGCTATCAAGCGCCGTTCCCCTTCCTGGAATGGATCCCCTCCTGGTGCTGGTTCTTTGCGAAGCTCTGGGCCGTCGCGCTCTCCATGGTCTGGGTGCGCACCACGCTCCCCCGCTTCCGCATCGACCAGATGATGCAATTCGCCTGGAAATTCATGCTCCCGATGAGCTTCGTCGCGCTGCTCGCGGCGGCGGCCTGGCACTACGCCGGGCGGGGGCCCGCGGCCTGGGGGATTTCCGCGCTGGTCATCCTCATCCCCTATCTCCTCTTGGGCCATTTTTGCTTCACCCGGCAGCATTCCGCCACCAACCGCCGGTATTATTACTCCGAGTAACATGCACGCGCTTTTCCAAAAAATCGCCTCGCTGCCGTGGGAGCAACTCCCTCAGTGGCTCTTTCTGATCCCCGGCCTGCTCATGCTGCTGGCTGCTGCCGCCGCCGTCTGCCTGCGCAACCTGGTCCACAGCGCGCTCTGCCTCGTCGCCAGCTTCATCGCGTTGGGCGTCCTCTTCATGGCGCTGGGCGCGGAGTTCGTCGGCTTCGTCCAGCTCCTTGTCTACGTCGGCGCGGTCGCCATGCTGATCCTCTTCGCCATCCTGCTCACCCCGGCGGGCGAAGTCCTGGCCAGCAACAACCCGCTGCGCAACTTCCGCCTTTCCAGCGCGCTCCACGCCGCCGCCGGAGCCGCCGTCGCCTTCCTCGTCCTGGTGGGGCTGCTCGCCGCCATTGCGTTCAGCCCGCGCGCTGCGAGCGCCGTGCTTCCCGCCCAGGCCGCCGCCGCGCCGGTCGCGCTGATCGGCGAGAACCTCTTAACCCACACGCTGCTCCCGCTGCTCGGCATCGCCGTTCTGCTCACCGCCGCCCTCGTCGGAGCCGCCCTCATCGCCAAGGAGGACTCGCAATCATGATGCTCCAAATCCTGCTCGCCCTTTCCGCCGCGCTCTTCGCGCTCGGCCTGCTGGCCGCGCTCACCCGCCGCAACGCCATCATGATCCTGATCGGCATCGAACTGATGCTCGGCGCGGGCAACCTGAACTTCATCTCCTTCTGGAAATTCAGCGCCCACCCGGAAAACCTCACCGGCATCATGTTCGCCATCTTCTCCATTGCGATTGCCGCCGCCGAAGCCGCCGTGGGGCTCGCCATCATCATCCAGGTCCACCGCCGCCTGCACAGCGTGGATGTGGACCAAGCCAACCAGTTGAAAGGGTAAACGACCAAGATGGAAAATATCGTCATTATTGCGGCCGTGCTTGTTCCGTTACTACCCTTGCTTGCTGCGGGGCTAACCGCGTTTCTGAAACGGGAGCAACGTGGACTTTCCGCTTCACTAGTGATCGGAGCCCAAGCCATTGCGTGTGCAATCAGCTTTTATTTGCTTCTCTTTGCGATGGTTGAAGATAAGGGCGAGCCGGGCATTGTGCGCTCGTTCTTTAATTTTAGTTGGCTCACCTTCGGCCACGAAACACTCCAACTCGGTCTGCTGCTTGATCCTCTGAGCGCCGGGATGGCCGCAATGGTCAGCTTTGTTTCGCTGCTCATCTTCATCTACAGCCTCGGCTACATGCATGAAGACCGGAATTTCACCCGCTTTTTCACCTTCCTTGGCCTCTTCTCCGGCGCGATGCTCGGGGTCGTTCTCTCCAACAGCCTGCTCCTGACGTTCGTCGCGTGGGAACTGGTGGGCCTTGCGTCCTACTTGCTCATCGGCTTCTGGTTCCACAAGCCGGAAGCGGCGGCTGCCGCCAAGAAAGCCTTCATCACCACGCGCGTGGGCGACATGGGTCTGCTCATCGGCATGTTCTGGCTCTACAAAGCCAGCGGCACACTCCTCTTTTACGATCACGGCGCGGGCTGCCTGGAACAAACGGCGCTCGCCTCGATGGCGAAAATCGGCTTCTGCGGCATGGCGCTTTCCAACGTCATCGCGCTCCTGATCTTCTGCGGCGCGGCGGGCAAATCGGGCCAGTTCCCGCTGCATGTCTGGCTGCCGGACGCCATGGAAGGCCCCACACCTGTCAGCGCCTTGATCCATGCCGCCACGATGGTCGCCGCGGGCGTCTACCTCGTCGCGCGCGTCTTCCCGATCTTCACCGCCACCGGGCCGCACTCGGCGTCCCTGCTTGCCGTCGCGGGCATCGGCGCGTTCACCGCCCTCTTCGCCGCGCTGATCGCCGTCGCCCAGGTGGACATCAAGCGCATCCTCGCCTACTCCACTGTCTCGCAGCTTGGCTTCATGATGCTGGCGCTCGGCGTCGGCAGCGTCGGGGCCGCAATGCTCCACCTCCTTGCCCACGCCTTTTTCAAAGCCCTCCTCTTCCTCGGCGCGGGCTCCGTCATCCACGGCATCCACGAAGAACAGGACATCCGCAACATGGGCGGCCTCTGGCGCAAGATGCCGGTGACGTTCATGACCTACACCGTCGGCATGCTGGCGCTGGCCGGGTTCCCGGTCCTCTTCTCGGGGTTCTGGAGCAAAGACGCCATCCTGCACGCCGCGCACCTGTGGCCCGTCTCGCAGGCCCCCTTCTACATGGCCGTCGCCGCCGCGTTCCTGACAGCCTTCTACATGACGCGCCAAATGGCCTACGTTTTCTTTGGCGACTACCGGGGCAACGCCGCCCATCCGCACGAAAGCCCGGACGTCATGACGATCCCGCTCGTGCTCCTGGCCGCCGCGGCCCTCCTGATGTCGCTCCCCGCCACGCCCGCCTGGCCGTGGTATGAGGAATTCCTGGCCGGGAAAACGCCCGCGCTCGAACTCGCCGCCCTGTGGGAGCCCGGCTTCCTCCACATCGCCACAACCTCCCTGGCGATTGTCTTCTTCGGCATCGGCCTGGGCTGGCTCGTCTACGGACGCCGCGCGCTGGGAGACGTCGATCCGCTGCAAGCCGCCGCCGCGCCGCTCTACCGCGCCCTGGCCAACCGTCTCTACGTGGACGAACTTTACCACGCCACGCTGGTGCGCCCTCTGCGCGGCGTCGGCTACGTGATGGCCTGGGTGGACCGTCAAATCCTCGCGGGCATCGTTCGCGCCGTCGCGTGGGTTTCCTTCCTGGTCTCGGCCATCAGCAACGGCATGGACCGCTTCCTCATCAACTTCGGCTTCGATTCTTCCTGCGATGCCCTGCGCGAATACGGCGGCGGCATCGCCTCGTGCGAGGGCGGGCGCGTGCAAGGCTATCTGCGCGTGCTATGCATCGGGATCGTCGCCCTCCTCGCCCTCGTTGGCTGGCTTTTAGCGTAACCTGCATGAGCAATTCTCTCACCATCCTGACCTTTCTGCCGCTCCTCGGGGCGCTTCTCGTGGTGCTTATCCCCGCGCGAAAGACCGTCCTCCTCCGCGCCGTGGGGATAGTGATCACCCTCGCCGCCCTGGCCTTCGCCCTCGGCCTCGCCTTCCAATACGACCGGGCAGCGGGCGGGCTGCAATACCTGGAGCAGCGCGCCTGGATTCCCTCGCTGCACATCGAGTATTACCTGGCCGCCGACGGCCTGAGCCTCCTCCTGCTCGTCCTCGCCGCGTTAGTGACCCCCTTCGCCCTCTTCGCGCTGGGCGACCGCTCCACCAAGCTCGGCGTCGGCCTCATCCTGGCGCTGGAAACCACCCTCTTCGGCACATTCACGGCGCTCAACTTCATCCACTGGTTCCTCTACTACGAACTGAGCCTCGTCCCGGCCTTCCTCTTGATCCGCATGGGCGGAAGCGCGAAGGCCACCGCCGCCGCCACGCAGTTCTTCATCTACACCCTCTTCGCCGGGTTCGCCATGCTGCTCGGCTTCCTGGCCATCCACCAGGCCACGGGGACCTTCAATTTGAGCGAGCTTGCCGGGCTCGCCCACAAAGCCAAACTCGGGCATGCCCTCAGCGCCGCCTTCCCCGGCCTGCCATGGATCAACCTCCTTGTATTTGGCGGGATCTTCGCCGGGCTCGCCGTCAAAGTCCCCGTCGTCCCCTTCCACACCTGGCTGCCCGACGCGTATGCCGAAGCTCCCGCGCCCGTTTCGATGCTGCTCACCGGCCTCCTTTCCAAAATGGGCGTCTACGGGTTCCTGCGGCTGCTCATACCCCTTTTCCCGGGGCTGATGCAGCACCTGCAACTCCCCCTCTTCGGCTTCGCGCTCGTCACCATCATCTACTCCGCGCTCGCCGCGCTCGGGCAGAAGGATCTTAAGCGAATCGTCGCCTACTCCTCCATCAACCACCTCGGCTACTGCCTGCTCGGCCTCTTCGCCGTCACCGCCACGCTGCACGGCCCCGTCAACGACCGGGCCGCCGCGATGAACGGCGTGCTCCTCCAAATCTTCAACCACGGCCTCACCGCCGCCGCCCTCTTCTGCTTCATCGGCTTCATCGAGCGGCGCAGCGGCGGCCTGCGCGGCTTGAACGACTTCGGCGGGCTGCGCGACGCGGCCCCCGTGCTCGCCGGACTGATGGGCATCGCCCTTTTCTCCTCGCTCGGCCTGCCCGGCCTGAACGGTTTCGCGGGCGAATTCCTGATCTTCAAGGGAGCCTTCGCCCTCGCGCCGCTGCCCTCTGCGCTCGCCGCCATCGGGCTTTTCGTTACCGCCGTCTTCCTGCTCACGCTCATTGAGCGGGTCTTCACCGGCCCGCTGGACGCCGGTTGGCTCACCTTCCCCGACCTCACGGTGGGCGAACGCTTCACCGTAGCCCCCGCCATCGCGCTAATGTTCGTGCTGGGCATCTGCCCGCAGATCCTCATCGCTCTCTTCAACCAAACGGTCCTCCACCTTCTGCCATAATGCCGACCGATTTTTTCCCCACCGCCACGCTCCTCTCCGCCCTGCTGGGCATCGTCCTGATTCTGCTGCTGCCGCCCCGCTTCGGCGGCGCGGCCAAATGGATCGCGCTCCTGTCCGGCCTCACCGGCTTCGGCTTCGCCGTGGCCGCCTTCCGCGCCTACAACATGGCGCCCGGCGCGTATCCAATGCAGTTCCGGATCAACGTCGCATGGGTGGAAAGCCTCGGCATCAGCTTCGCCACCGGCGTGGACGGCGTGAGCCTGGTCCTTTTACTGCTCACCGGCATCATCGCCATCACCGGCGTCCTCTTCTCCTGGAACGTCACCCAGCAGCCGCGCGCCTTCTTCGCTCTTTTCCTGACGATCATCGGCGGCGTCTACGGCGTCTTCCAGAGCCTGGACCTCTTCCTCCTCTTCGTCTTCTACGAGATCGTCATCATCCCGAAATATTTTCTGATTTCCAACTGGGGCTCCACCAACCGGGAATACGGGGCGATGAAACTGACCATCTACTCCGTGGCCGGAAGCGCGCTCATCCTGCTGGGCATCCTGGGCATCTACGTCCTCGCCCCTGACGTGACCTTAAACCTCCAGTCGCTGGCGAAATTCCATTTCCCGCACGCCTTCCAATTATGGGCCTTCCCGGTCCTGTTCATCGGCTTCGGCGTCCTGGCGGGCCTCTGGCCCTTCCACACGTGGGCACCCACCGGCCACGTCGCCGCCCCCACCGCCGTCTCCATGCTGCTGGCGGGCGTCGTCATGAAGCTCGGCTCCTACGGCGCGCTGCGCGTGGCCATGACGCTCTTCCCCGAGGGCCTCGCCGCATGGCGAATGCCCCTCGCCATCCTCGCCACCATCGGCCTCGTCTACGGCGCGCTCGTCGCCCTCGCGCAGAAGGATCTTAAATTCGTCGTCGGCTACTCCAGCATCAACCACATGGGCTTCGTCCTGCTGGGCCTCCTGACCCTCAACAGCCTGGGGCTGACCGGCGCGGTGCTACAGATGTTCTCGCACGGACTCATCGGCGGCCTCCTGTTCGCCGTCGTCGGGCGGATGCTCTACGACCGGACCCACACCCGTGACATCAGCACCCTCGGCGGCATGGGGCTTGCCAAGGCGCTGCCGTTCGCCGCCTTCACCTTCACCCTCGCCTCGGCGGCCTCCATGGGGCTGCCAGGGTTCAGCGGATTCATCGCGGAAATCTCCATCCTGCTCGGCGCTTGGAAAGCCTTCCCCGTCCTGCTCGTCTTCGCCATGCTGGGCGTCGGCATCACCGTCGCCTTCACCTTGCGGGCCCTGCAACGGAGCTTCTTCCCGTCGCTCGCCGCCGCTGCCGCCGCTGCGCCCGAAGCGCACCATGACACGCCGCTGCCGCCCATCACCCTGCCCGAACGCCTGGGAGCCGTGATCCTCATGGCCGCCACGGTCGGCATCGGTCTCTTTCCGAAGATCTTGATTGACCCCATCCTGCGCAGCTTCGAAAGCCCGCAATCGCTTATGCACCATTTGATCCAGGGGGTGGCGCAATGAACCCCGCCTTCCAACTTTTCAAATACCTGACGCCGGAATCCTTCCTGGCCGAAACCGCCTTCTTTGTCCTCATCGCGGGGCTCGTCCGGGCCACGGCGTCCCGGCGCACAATGCTGCTGAGCCTGACCCTCCTGGGCGGTCTCGCTTCCATCGCGTGGATCTGGATCCACCCGGAGAGCATCAACATCTGCCACGGCATGGCCGTCATCGACCCGCTCACCCGGTTCGTCAAAATCGTCATCGTGGCCTTGAGCCTCGTCGCCTGCGTCTATGCCGCCTCATCCAACGTCCGCGAGCACCTTGCCGAATACCTCGCGCTGATCCTCTTCTCCACCATCGGCATGATGCTGCTCGTAAGCGCCGAAGACCTGCTCATGATCTTCATCGGCCTGGAGATGACCAGCATCCCCCTCTACCTCCTCACCGGCTACCTCAAACGCAGTGCCGCCTCCGCGGAAGCCGCCTTGAAGTATTTCCTCTTTGGCAGCGTCGCCGCAGCCTTCCTTCTCTTTGGCCTGAGCTTGATCTACGGCGTCACCGGGTCCACCTCCCTCCAAGCCCTCGCCCAGATGCCGCGCAGCACGGCAAGCGATCCCCTCTTCCTCACCGGCGTCGCCCTCGCGCTGGCCGGGTTCGGCTTCAAAGTCGCCGCCGCCCCGTTCCACCTGTGGGCTCCGGACGTGTACGAAGGCGCGCCCACGCCGTCCGCCGCGCTCATCGCCTCCGGCTCCAAAGTCGCCGGGTTCCTCATCCTGGCGAAGTTCCTCACCCTCGGCTTCGCCAAAGCAGGCGGCAGCGCCATCTGGAGCTTGCTGCAACCCGGATGGCTGCCGTTGCTGGCGGTCATCGCCGCGGCCTCCGTCATCGTCGGCAACCTCGCCGCCTTGAGCCAGAGCAACGTCAAGCGCATCCTCGCCTACTCCGCCATCGCCCAATCCGGCTACATGCTCCTCGGGCTCCTGGCCACGGGCAACAAAGGCCTCTCCGCCGTCCTCTTCTACGTCATCGTTTACGCGCTCACCACGCTCGGCGCATTCGGCGTCGTGGGGATCGTCGAAGCGCGGCGGGGCGGCGCGCAACTCCACCACTTCGATGGGCTGCACCGGAGCGCGCCCGGCCTGGCCCTTTGCATGGGCGTCTTCATGATCTCGCTGGCGGGCATCCCGCCGCTGGCCGGGTTCTTCGGCAAATTCTACCTCTTCGCCGGAGCCCTTGGCTCTGTCAGTTCGCTGGATGGCAGCCTTGGCCTGCTCTGGGTCCTCCTCATCGCCGTCGCCTTCAACGCCGTCTCCCTCTACTACTACCTCATCGTCCTCAAGCACGTCTTCGTCGTTCCGGCCCCGGACGCCGCAACCGCCGTGCCGCAGCCGCGCAGCGCCGCCGGGTTCTGCGTCGGCCTCCTCGCCGTGGCAATCCTCGGCCTCGGCCTCTACCCGCCGCTCCTGCTCAACCCGATCTATTCCGCCATTCACGGCGCGGCGAGGGCCGCAGCAAAAGCCGCCAGCGTTCAACCCTAGGAGCTTTGCCATGTCCCACGATTACCTCATTCTGACCCTCTTCCTGGCCATCGCCCTCGTCTTCCCGGTCGTCCCGCTCGTGATGGCGTGGCTCTGGGCCCGCTTCTTCTCGCCAGCAAAACCCGGCCACGACAAGCAGGCCATCTACGAGTGCGGCCTTGAAAGCAAGGGCCCCGCGCGCATCCAGTTCCGCGCCCAGTATTACCTCTACGCCCTCGTCTTCCTGGTCTTTGACGTGGAAACCGTCTTCCTGCTCCCCTTCGCGGCCATGGGGTTTGTCCAAATCTCGCCCGCCAGCTTCCTGGCCATCCTCGTCTTCCTGTTCCTCCTGCTTGAAGGGCTCGTCTGGGCGTGGGCCAAGGGCATTTTGGAGTGGAAATAGGCGCACGATTTTGGATTACTGCTACTCCTCCTTGACCTCGTAATGAACCTGTTTCTGGCTTAAAATCTTCGATTTATCGTCCTCAAACCGGACGACAAACAATAAATCAAGCCCAAGAATCCGCCCGTTTCTCAGGGAAGCCTCGCCCCCGAGACCGATCTCCAAATCCGTGTCATTCAGCCAGCGGTGAGCCCAAGGTTGATGCGCCCCCCACCAGAACTTCACCATCGGCGCATCCTCCTTCCGAACAAAACGGCCAATGACCTCCTCGGTATGTCCCTCTTTCGCCTTGGGATCGTCGATGACGAAGCGGTCCTGTAACAATTCCGGCAATTGCACCCGTTTCCAATGATTTGTAACCAATCGCCAGACACTGAGGTGCCCAGTGGCATGGCTGATATCCTCATTGACCGCCACCAATCGACTATCGGGGCTCCAGTAAACTTCAATGGCGCGCGCCATCGCATCGTACGAAGCGAGAACGCGATTGGTATCCGCACGCACAAGAAATCCCCAGAAGATATCTGTTATGGCCCGGATTTCCTCCCCGTCTTTGATGAAAATGCGTTTTTCCCTGAGCGGAAAGCCCGCTTGATTGCCATTCCGCCGGGAAGTATGGTTATGTTTCATAACAGCCAGGCGCCTTGATTCCATTTGCGAGCAAGAACCTTCACCGGAATGCTCCTCAAATAGTTAGGGGTTTCAGGCGCGCCAACGAGCCAGGGAAAATGAACGAAAACCCGCAAAGTCCATCCAACCACCTTCTCGAACTCCTCACGCAACTCGTCCACTCCGGCGTGCGCTTTATCGTAGCGGGAGGGGTTGCCGCCGTTTTGCACGGCGTGGAACGGATGACGATGGATGTGGATCTTGCCATCGAGGAAACCCCGGAAAATGTGCGGCGTTTTCTGGCTGCGATGACCGCTATCGGGCTGACCCCCCGCGCCCCTGTGCCTCCGCAGATTTTGCTGGATCGTCCGGCGTTGGACTGCCTTGTGGAGGAAAAGGGGGCATTGGTTCTGGCCTTTTATCACCCGCTCATGCCGTGGTTGCAGGTAGATGTCTTTTTGTCTCGGGATGCGTCCTTCAGTGCTCTTAAAGATTTCACCCAAGATATTTCCCTGGGGGACATCACCATCCGGGTCGTTTCCGCACAACAGCTCATCGCAATGAAACGCCGCGTCCAACCGATGAGGGCAAAAGATCACGAGGATATCGACGCCTTGGAAAAAATAGCAGCCGATGGAAACCGGGACATCCACTCCTAATCGCATGAACAAGTCGGACTGGTGGGATCAAGTGACCTCCGAAGACTTCAGCGGACGCACCCATTTTCAACAATGGACGCCAGTCCAAAAGTTGATGTGGCTTTCGCAAATCCAGCGGTTCGTTGCAACCGCGAAAGGAAAGGCCCGCACCGCGCAAAAAAACCCTGCCAGTTCCCTACTCTAACTCCCAGAGCGCCTCCGTCACGGCCTGGATCTCCTCCGGGTAGTGGGCGGCCGAAAGCGTCAGGCGCAGCCGCGCGGTGCCGCGTGCCACAGTGGGGTAGCGGATGGCGGGGATGAAAAACCCGCTATCGTAGAACATCTTGGAGGCCTTGAGCGCCGCCGCTTCGTCCCCCAGCATCACCGGCACGATGGCGCTTTGGAGCTTGTCCGGCGTCAGGCCCGGCGGCAACCCGGCGGCCAGGACTTTCAAATTATTCCACAGCCGCCGCCGCCGCGCTTCGCCCGCCGGGCTTTCCAGAAACTCCACCGCCGCGCAGGCCGCCGCCGCCAGGGCCGGAGGGGGCGCGGTGGAATAGACAAAGGAGCGGGCCCGGTTGATGAGCCAGTCGATCAGCGCCCGGCGGCCGCAAACGTAGCCGCCGCTGACGCCCAGCGCCTTGCTGAGCGTCCCCATTTGGACATCCACGCGATCCGAGAGCCCCAGGCGCTCCGCCAGACCCCGCCCGTTCGGGCCGACGACCCCCACGGCGTGCGCCTCGTCCAGCAGCAGCAACGCACCGTAACGGTCCTTCACTTCCACCAACTCCGCCAGCGGAGCGCGGTCGCCGTCCATGCTAAAAACCGATTCGGTGACGACGATCACACGCGCGTCGGCGTGCTCCTTGCGCGCCCATTGCAAGTGGTCTTCCAGCTTGTCCACCTGGTTGTGGGGGAAGACCCGCAACACCGCGCCGGAGAGCCGCGCTCCGTCGATGAGCGAGGCGTGGGCCAGCTTGTCCAGGATGATGACGTCCCCCTTCCCCGCCAGCGCGCCGAGCGTCCCCAGCGCCGTCGCATAGCCGCTGGAAAAACAGAGCGCCGCTTCCGCCCGCTTGAAGGCGGCCAGTTTCTCCTCCAGCGCCACGTGGGGCGAGAGCGTCCCGCAGACCAGCCGCGAAGCGGTCGCGCCGATGCCGTAGACATCAATCGCCTCCTTGGCGGCGTCGCGCAGGAACGGCTCGCCCGCGAGGCCCAGGTAATCGTTGGAAGAAAAATTGATGAGTCGGCGGCCCGCGTACGTCATCGCGGTGCCGGGCTGCGATTCGATCTCGCGCAACCGCCGCAGCAGCGACTGTTGCTTGAGCGCGTCGAGTTCTTCTTCAAAAGGGCGGGACATTTGGGGAAAGATTATAGAGGGGTGAGAGGAGAGACAATGATGGAGACAAGGCTTCGGCGCAGCTTCTCTCTATCTCTATAGCCTATCATCTTTCATCTATCCTCTAAAGAGAGAGCCCCCAGGCGAGGAGCGAGCAGGAGTCCTGCCAGAGCCAGGAACGGTTCTTGTCCCCGAGCGCCACGACGATCACTTCCCGTCCGTTCCGTGAGCCGCTGGAGATCAGGCAATGCCCGGCGGCCTGGGTATACCCGGTTTTCATGCCCGTGCAATACGGGTAGCCGCGCAGGACGAGGTTGGTGTTATTAAACTCCCGCACCCGCCCGCTGGCGAAATGAAAGGCAAGGCTCTTGGTGGAGACGATGGCCCGGATTGTCGGGCTGCGATAGGCGGCCAGCGCCAGCCGCGCCATGTCGCGCGCGGTGGAATACTGGTCGGGCGCGGGAAGCCCGTTCGGGTTGACGAAATGGGAATGGCGCATCCCGAGTTCCTGCGCCTTGGCGTTCATCTTCGCCGCGAACGCCTCGAGGCTCCCGGCGTTGTCGCGCGCGAGCGTCCTGGCAACGTCGTTGACACTGTGCACGAGCAGGACTTGCAACAAATCGCGGCGCGTATAGACCTCGCCGGGGCGAATCCCCAGCTTGACCTCCTCCACCTGGGTGTCGCTGAGTTGCACGCGCACATTGCGATCCAAATCGCCGCTTTCCACGATGAGAAGCGCGGTTAAGAGCTTCTGCGTGCTGGCAGGCGGCCGCATCTGGTTCGCGTTTTTCTCATACAGCACCTGGCCGGTCATGGCGTCGGCGACCACGACGGACTCGGCGCGCGTCCGGGGCGTGCCCCCCGAGGGATCCAGCACCGGCTCGACGGATGGGGTGGAATCCGGGGCCGCCGGGGCGGCGGAACTCCCGGATTTTTTTTTCGTGACAGCCGCGCCCGCGGGCAGCGCCAGCACCGCCAGCAGGGCGGCGGCAACCAATGGAATGCATTTACGGATCATGAGCAAAAAAGAAGCCTTCGGGCGGGCGGCAAAAATCGCCTTCCCGGCGTATGGCTCCTATTCTTTACTCCGCTTGAGCTGTTTTTCAACCAACGAATCGGGAGCGGCCCCGAGGTCGCGCGCCCGGTAGTAATGGCGGCGGGAGAGCTCCACCATCGGCGGATTTTCCTGAAGATAGACCACGGCAAGGTTAAAATGCGCCTCCGCAAGGCTGTCGTCCAGTTCCAGCGCCCGCTGCAACTCCGCCTCGGCCCCGTCCAGCCACCCCTTGCGCCCCACCGTCACCCCCAGATAACTGTGCGCCCTCGCGTTGCGGGGTTCCAGCAGGACGGCTTGGGAAAGCGCGGCGAGCGCCACATCGAGCTTGCCGCTTTCACACGCGCTCACCCCCAGCGCCAGCCACGCCGCCACGGAGTCCGGGTCGGCGCGGCAAGCCCGTTGGAGCAGCGTGATCGCCTCCTCCGGGCGCTTGGACCGGGCTTCCAGCATCCCCAATTCGATCAACGCCGCCGTGTTCCGGGGCTCGGCATCCAAAATCCGCGTCAACCGGGCGCGCGCCACCGCATCGGCATCGTCCGCCGCGAGAGCCCCGGCGCCACAGGCCAGAAACAGCATGACCGGCACGAGAAAACGGATTTTAGCTTGCATGCGTTTTTTTACGCCCCCAGCTCCCGGGAGCGTTGCGTGGCCGCGCGCACCGCGCTGATGAACGCCGCGCGCACCGCCGCGTTTTCGAGTTCCTCCACCCCCGCGATGGTCGTTCCGCCGGGGCTCGTCACCTGGTCCTTGAGGGCCGCCGGATGCTGCCCGGTCTGGAGCACCATGGCCGCCGCACCCGCGACCGTTTGCGCCGCCAGTTGCAGCGCGAGATCGCGCGGGAGGCCCATCAGCACGCCGCCGTCGGCAAGCGCTTCGATCACAAGATAAACATACGCCGGTCCGCTGCCGCTCAAGCCCGTCACCGCATCAAGGAGCGCTTCCTTCACCTGCACCGCGCGGCCCACGGCGGAAAGCAACTTCGCCACCAACGCCGCATCCTCCGGCGTGGCTGCGGCTCCCATGGCGAACGCAGCGGCCCCCTGCCCGATCAGCGCCGGAGTGTTGGGCATCACCCGCACCACGCGCACGCCAGCCCCCGCAGCGGCTTCCAGTTTCGCAAGCGAAAGCCCGGCCACAATCGAAATGAGGAGCTTCCCGGCCAGCGCGTCGCCCATGCCGCGCACCGCCGCCAGCGCGTCCGACGGTTTCACGCAAAGCACCACGGCATCCACGGCCCGGGCCAGTTCCGCACCGTCCGCAGCCGCGTGCGCCCCCGTCTTGCGTGTCAGCGCCTCCACCGCCGCGGGCACGCAATCGCAGGCCCAGATTGATTCGGCGGAAAACACGCCCGCGTTCACCACGCCACCGGAAAGCGCCGTCGCCATTTTGCCACAACCGAGAAAACCAAGTTTCATGACGCCAGGAATATACCGCAAAGTGTTTCAGGAAAAGAAAATCCGATGCAGGAAACACGCGGATTCGGCGGGCCAGCCAATGCAGATTTTCCCAGGATGATCCTCCTGCGTACTGGATTTCCACCTCAAACTTCCCTATGTTCCGCCTCTTTCCCATGCCAAACCAGCCCGATTGCTCCGCCGAACAGGCCGCCGCCGTCCCCCTTCTTTCGCCACCGATTCCCCGCTCCGAACGCTGGACCGCCGCCCTCCTTTTTCTGGCCGCCTTCGTCCTGCGCTGCTTCTACATCTTTCGCTTCCGCTACGACAGCGACGAGCCGCAGCACCTCCACACCACCTGGGGCTGGACGCAAGGGCTGCTGCAATACCGGGACTTCTTCGACAACCACACCCCGCTCTTTCACCTCCTCTTTTCCCCACTCGTGGCGGCCATCGGGGAAACGCCCGATATTCTGACGTTCATGCGCTTTGCGATGGTGCCGCTCTGGGCCGTGTCGCTGTGGGCGGTGTGGAAACTGGGGTGCCGCCTTTTCTCCCGGCGCGCCGGGCTCTGGGGGGCCGTCTTCATCGCACTCCTGCCGTGGTGGTTCTTCCCGGCGCTGGAATACCGGACCGACAACCTCTGGACGCCCCTCTGGCTCTGCGCCCTGGTGGTGGTGCTCACGGGCCGCCTGACGGGGCGGCGCGCCTTTGCGGGGGGGGTGATCCTCGGATTTGCCGCCTGCGTCTCGATGAAAACGAGCCTGCTGCTCGGCGTCTCCGCCCTGGCCGCCGTGATGGCCCTCCTCTGCGCCCGGCGCTTCGACCGCGCCACGCTGGGCCACGGGGCAAAAGCCACGCTCGCCCTCGCCGCCGGAACGCTCCTCGCCCCCGCCGCCCTCTGCGCCTTCTTCGCCGCCAAAGGGTGCTGGGCCGACTTCTATTACTGCGTCATCCAGCACAACACCCTCCTTGACGTGGATGCCAAGCTCCACCCTTGGTATCAGCGGCTTGCCTTCCCCGTCGCGTTCCCCTTCCTGACCTTCCTGGCCGTGCAAATCGCCCGGCGCGCCGCCAGCCCGGCGCAGGCCTTGCGGTGGAGCTTCCTCTTTCTCTTCGCGGGTTTTTATTACGTCTCGCTGGACAGTTTTTGGGCCCTGCTCACGCGCCAGGATTACCTCCCTTTCTACCCCCTGGCGGCCGTGCTCGCCGCCCCCGCCGTCCTGTGGCTGGCCAACAACGCCCGCGCGGGCACGTCTCGCGGCGCGGCCCTGCTGGCCGTGCTCGGGTGCGCCGAAATCCTCCTCATCCTGGGCGGGCGTCCCCCGGAGATCGACGGCACCCGCGACCAACGGGAACTGCTGGGTCAAGTCCTGCAACTCACGCGGCCGGGGGAGTGGGTCATGGACTTCAAAGGCCAGTCGGTCTTCCGGCGGCGCGCCTTCTATTACGTCATCGAACCGCTCACCAGTTGCCGGATCAAACGCGGCCTGATCGAAGACACCATACCGCGGGATCTCGCTGAAAAGGGCGTCTGCGTCGTCGTCAACCGGCAACGCTGGTACGACAGGAAAACCTTCCAATTCCTCAGCGAAAACTACCTGGCCGCCGGTCAGGTGCGCGTGGCGGGCCGCCTCCTCCCCGCCGCCTCCCCGGGGGAAACGATCTCCTTCCCCGTCGCCATCCCCGCCCCCTACGTCCTTTGGGCCGGAGGAGAACCGGCACGAGGGCTTCTGGACGGCCAGCCCTGCGACGGCGCGCGGTTCCTCTCCCCCGGCCCGCACACCTTCCGCCCCGAGGGAGCCTGCCCCCGCCTCGCCCTCCTCTGGGAACGGGCCGCCGCCAAGGGATGCACTCCCGAAGCCAACCAGCCCGGCTGGCTGTATGAGCGGTAGGAAAGAGATTATCCTTAAAAACGGTGATGGGAGGGGAAGAACGGAGACGTGGAAGAAGCCCCGCCCTAGCACCTATTCGCTTACCCCTCCATCATCTCATTGAATTTCCCCGCTAAGCGGTGCAAGATCGCCGGTTCCTATGAGTTCCAACGTCCGTGTCCGTTTTGCCCCCTCGCCCACCGGCTACCTGCATGTCGGCGGCGCCCGCACCGCGCTTTTCAACTGGCTCTATGCCCGCAACACCGGGGGCACCTTCATCCTGCGCATTGAAGATACGGACAAAGCCCGCAACACCGCCGAAGCCACCCAGGCCATCTACGACGGCCTCAACTGGCTGGGGCTGGACTGGGACGAAGGCCCTTTCAAAGGCGGCAATTACGGCCCCTATTTCCAAAGCGAGCGCGAGGAGATCTACCTGCGCTACTTCAACCAGCTCAAAGACGGCGGGCATCTCTACCAGGAAGCCAACGGCGCGTGGCGGTTCCGCTCCCAGCGCCGGGTGGTCGTCCTGGACGACCTCGTTTGCGGGCACATTGAGTTTGACCTCACCAACCCGGAAACGCATCCCGACATCACCATCCGGCGGCCCGACGGCGGCTGGATCTTCCACTTCGTCAACGTCGTGGACGACATCGAGATGAAAATGACCCACGTCTTCCGGGGCGAAGACCACCTCTCCAACACCCCCAAACACCTCGAGCTCTACGCCGCCCTCGGCGCGGAGCCCCCCCGCTTCGCCCACATCCCGCTGATTCTCAACCGCGACGGCTCCAAAATGAGCAAGCGCGACCAGGGAGCCTCCATCGCCGGATACATCGAGCAAGGCTACGCCCCCGAAGCCGTCCGTAACTACCTCTGCCTGCTCGGCTGGTCCCCCAAGGAAAACCGGGAGATCATCCCCATCGAGGAAATCGCCGCCAAGTTCGACATTCCCCATCTCAACCGCCACAACGCCTCCTTCGACCTGGAAAAATGCCACTGGATGAACGTCCAGTATCTCCTGCAAATGAGCCTGGAGCGCTTCATGCAGTTGAGCCTCCCCTTCATCCAAAAAGCCGGCATTCCCTACGGCAGCGAAGACGCGCTGAGGCCCGTGCTCGCCATCGTCAAGGAAAAGACCAAGCAACTCGACGAAGTCCCCGGCCGCATCAGCTTCTTCTTCACGGAAGACTACCCGTATGAGGAAGAGGCCGTGGAAAAAACGCTCCGCGTCCCCGGCGCGGTGGAGAAACTCCTCCTCCTGGCCGAACGCTACGAAGCGAGCGCGGCATGGACCCCGGAAACCCTCGAAGCCACCCTCAAAGCCACCGCTGCCGAGCAGGGCTGGAAGAACAAGGATCTCATTCACCCCGCGCGCATCGCCGTGAGCGGCCGCTCGGTCGGCCCCAGCCTCTACCACATGATGGAGGTCTTGGGCAAAGAGCGAACCGTCGCCCGGATGCGCGCCACGGCCGCGCGGTTCCAGTAAATCGCCACCCCGGGAACCCTCGATATGCTTTGGGGCTTCTTCCCGGCCACGGGCAAGGAAGCGCCCGTCCGATTACACCGTGCAGATCCTCGTCCGCAACCGCGTCAAACAAGTCGAGCTTCCGCTGGAAACCGGCTTCGACGTCCAGTAGCTGCCCTCGCTCAGTGCTGGCGCAGGAATTCCACAATCTGCTCCGCCAGCTTGGGGCCGATGCCGGGAAATGCCGCGATCTCCTCAACCGGGGTCCGCCGCAAGCGCGCCACGGAGCCAAATCGCTTCAAGAGCGCCTCCTTGCGCGCCCGGCTCACCCCCGGGCAGTCATCAAGGAGACTCTCGGCAATACGCCGCTTCATGAGCAACTGGTGGTAGCCGTTCGCAAACCGGTGCGCCTCGTCCCGGATCCGCTGCAAGAGCCGCAGCGCCCCGGAATCCTCCGGCAGTCGGAGCGGCTCCGGGCGGCCCGGGCGGTAGATTTCCTCAAACTCCTTGGCCAGGCCGATGATCGGCAGATCATACAACCCCAGCCGCTGCAACTCCTTGCACGCGCTGGAGAGCTGGCCTTTGCCGCCATCCACCACCACCAGGTCGGGGAGCCGCACCCGAAGCGCTCCCTGCCGGCGAAGCCGGGCCAGCGCTTCGGCGGGCGGTTCCTGGGAGAACTCCGCCGCGCCCGCGGCATCCTCTTCCCTCGCCTCCAGCAACACCCGGGAATAACGCCGCCGGATCACCTCCGCCATGCTGGCAAAGTCGTTCTGCCCCTCCACCGTCTTGATCCGGTAGCGGCGGTAACTCGAAGGATCGGCGGCGCCGTCGCGGAAGCAGACCATCGAGGCGACAATGTGCGTGGAAGAAATATTCGCTATATCGAAGCACTCCATCACGCGCGGCGGGGCCGCAAGCTGCAGCGCGTCCCGCAGCGCCGCCAGGTCCGCCTCGGGAACCACGGTGCTGGGCAGCGAGTGGCGGGTCAGGCGCGTGAAACGGCGCGTGGGAGCCGTCGTCCGGCGCAAGTCCTCGATCATATTGCGCAGCTCCGCCGCCTTTTCAAAATCGAGCTTCGCGGCCGCCTTGCGCATCTCCTCCTCCAGTTGCCCCAGCAACTCCTTGGACTGGCCGTTGATAAACTCGCACGCCTCCTCCACCCGCTGGCGGTAGCTCTCCGCGTTCAGCCCGCTCAGCTTGACGAGCACCTGAAACGCCGACGACTTCAATTCCCTCTCGGTGGGCGCTCCCCGCCCGAACGTCAGGATGCCAAAGCGTTTCCGCAGGAAATGGAGCGTCTGCCGCAGCGCTCCCGCGTCGGCAAACGGGCCGAAATAGCGGGCGTTGTCGTCGCGCTTGAACCGGGCCAGCCGGAAGCGCGGCCACTCCTCGGCCATGTCCACCTTCACCATCAGAAAGCGTTTGTCGTCGCGGAAAGAGATATTGTATTTGGGCCGGAACTCTTTAATGAGCTTCCCCTCCATCAAGAGCGCCTCCGGCTCACTGTGGACCGTGTGCCACTCCAGCTCCCAGACGCTTTCCAGCAGCGCCCGCGTCTTCAAATCCGCCGTCCGCTTCTTCGACTCCATGAAATATTGGCTCACCCGCTTGCGCAAATCCCGCGCCTTGCCCACGTAAATGACCCGTTTCAGGCGGTCCCTCATCAGGTAAACCCCGGGCTGATGCGGCAAATCATGCAATTTCTTGCGCAGGTCAGGCTTGTCTTTGGGAAGAGGCGGCGTCATAGATGTTGGATTCGCGAAGGCAGTTGAAAGCGTCCCGACGCGGCCTAATATACACAACCTATTCCAATGAAACGCTCTCTTTTGATCGCTATTACGCTCCCCCCGGTCCTGGCAACGTCCCTTTTCGCCCAGGAGGGAAGCGCCGCCACGGCCGCCGCCACCGCCGCCGTCTCCCAAAGCAGTTCCTCCGTGACCCTCTGGAACCTCTTTGCCTCGGGCGGCTGGGCCATGATCCCGCTGGGGGTGATGTCCGTCCTCACGGTCATGCTCCTCTTTGTCTATGTCATCACCCTGCGGCGCGGAGCCATCCTCTCCCACCAGTTCATGAACACCGCGGAAGTCCTGCTCAAAAAACAGGACTACGCCGGGCTCCTCGCCATCGCCCACCGGCACACCGAGGCCGTCGCCCGGATCGTCCACCGGATGCTCGACTTCGCCTCCAAAAACCCCGGCGCCCCCTTTGAAGTCGTGCGCGAGATCGCCCAGACCGAAGGGGCCACCCAGGCCGCCTCCCTGCAAAACCGGATCGCCTACCTGGCCGACATCGCCGTCCTCTCCCCCATGGTCGGCCTGCTCGGCACCGTCTTCGGCATCATCCAGTCCTTCGGCGTCCTCGCCAACGCCACCACCACCCAGGCAAGCCGCCCCATCCTCCTCGCCCAAGGCGTCTCCGAAGCGCTCGTCGCCACCGGCACCGGCCTCGTCATCGGCATCACCGCCATGGCCTTCTACGGCTTCTTCCGCAACAAAGTGCAGAACCTCCTTTCCGAACTGGAGCGCGCCTCCGCCCACCTGTTGGGGCTCCTCTCGCTGCAATTCGAAGCGAGGGGACCTCGCCGCGAAGAACCGGCGGCGCGGCCCGAACCGGAGTCCCGCCAGGAGTCCCGCCAGGAGTCCCGCCCCCGGGACTTCCACATTGAACCCCGGCGGCGCAACCCCGACCCGCAACGCCCCCCCATCTCCGTCGAGGACGAGTTTTAAATCTGCGGATAAAAACCCATGAACTTCCGAAAACGCGCCCAGCCCCAACTGCTTGGCTTCCAGATTGCCCCAATGGTGGACATCCTGCTTGTCCTCCTCGTCTTCTTCATCGTCACGTGGAACTTCGCGCTGACGGAGAACGAACTCGACGTCAAAGTCCCCACCGCCTCCGCCGCCAAAGAGCAGCAACCCGTCGCCAACCAGACCGTCCTCAACGTCCGCAAAAACGGCACCGTCGTCATGAACCGCAAGGAACTGACCCTCGACGAACTGCGCAAAAAACTCGAGGCCCTCTCCGGGCTCTATCCCGACTACGCCATCATCGTCCGGGGCGACAAACAGCTTCCTTTTGAAAACCTGATGGCCGTCATGGACGTCTGCCGCCAGGCCAATATCTGGAACGTGGCCTTCGCCACCGCGATTTCTCCGCAATAACCGGCGGCCATTTCGCCTCCCGCAACGATTTGCACCTTATGCTTTTCCGGCGTCTCCTCCTTTTTGCGATAGCCCTTTCCCTCGCCGCCGAACCAGCTTATTCCCAAATCTGGCTCCAGCGCTACCTGCGGGAACGCCACGCCAAGGAAGAAGCGAAAAAAGCCGCCGAAGCCGAAAAAGCCCTGAGCACCGCTGAAACTCCCGGGGAAGAAATTCGCCGAGCCGAGCCGGTCAACCCTGCCGATCCGACACTCCCGCCCTCCGGCGACTCCTTCGCCCTCGCTCCCGACGGATCAGCGCTCCCCATTCGCAAAGCCGAGCCCGTCACCCCCGAAGCCCCCTCTCCCGAGACCGTGGAGCCCGTTCGTGTCGCCGAACCGGTCGCCCCCAGCCTCGCCGCCACCCCGCCCCCGAGCGTCCTCGAACCGCTCGCCACCCCGGCGGCCACGCCCATCATCCCCGCCACCCCGGCCCCAACGCCACAGCCCCCCCCCTCGCGCGTCGTCACCATCAAGCCGCCCCCCCCGCCGCCGCAGCCCGCCGAACCCAGCCCCACGGCTCCCGAACCGGCAACAGCGGCAACGGAGGCAGCCCCCCCCGCCGACGGCATGGACCCGAACGCCGACATCATCCGCATCGCCCCCTCCAACAAGCCGCTTCCCGCCGACGTCGGCCAGTTCCAATACGCCAACGCCTACTATGCGCGGAAGGAATACGACCGTGCGGCCGCCGAATACGAACGCTACCTGAGCCTCTACCCGAGCGGCGCCGACCGCCAGGCCGCCTTCTTCCGCATGGCCGAGTCGCACCGGCAGTTACACAACTTCAACGCCGCGCGCAAAGGCTACGAGGCCCTCCTCCTGGGCTTCACCGACGGCGACTTTGTGGGCCCCGCCGCCTACCGCATGGCCGACCTCTGCTTCGAGGATAAAAACTACCCCGACGCGCTGGCCTACTACCGGAAAGCCTCCGTCCGCCTGAAAGACCCGACCCTTCTCCTCTCCGCCAAATACAACGCCGCGCGCTGCCAGGAAGCCCTCAAGGCAACCTCCGAAGCCATCGAGAGCTACGAGGAATTGCTGACTTTCACCGACAACAACCCCTTCCGCGAAGCCAGCCGCCTCGGCCTCGCCCTCCTTCTCGCCGACTCCGGGCGCAAGAACGAAGCCGCCGCGCAATACGACGCCCTCATCAAGGAAACCAGCAAACCGGCCCTCAAAGCCGAAGCCACCGTGCGCCAGGGCCTCCTCCTCCAGGAAGCGGGCAATGGGGAAAAAGCCGTTGCCGCCTTCAACCGCGCCCTGCAAATGCCCGAAGTGGGAAGCTGGAAGGAAGTCGCCGAAGTCAGCCTCCTGCGGGCCGCCTACAACAGCCAGAACTACCAGCAAGTCCTCGAAACCTACCGGAAATCGGCGGCGGATTTTTCCCCCGGCACCCAGCCCGAAGCCCTCCTCATCGCCGCCAACTCCAACCGGCAGCTTGGCCGGGACAAGGCGGCTCGCCCCCTTTACGAGCAGATCGTCCGCGACTACCCCTCCAGCACCTACGCCAAGGACGCCCAATACTATCGTCTTATTTCCCTCTACAACCTCAACGCCCCCGAGTTGTTGACGGAAGTGGACGCCTACCTGTCCCAAAACCCGGAAGACAACGAGAAGCGCGACCAACTCACCCTCCTCAAGGCGGAGTCCCTCTACAAAGCCAAGCAATACGCCGCCGCCGCCCCCCTCTACGCCTCGCTGGACGATTCCCGCCTAAGCTCCTCCCTCAAGGCAGAAGCCCTCTTCAAGCTCGGCTGGTGCCACACCCAGGCCCAGCCCCGCGATAACGCCGCCGTCATCCAGGACTTCTCCTCCTTCCTCAAACAATACCCCGCGCACAAGCTGGCCCCCACCGCCCTGGCCCAACGGGCGTTAAGCTACCAGCAGAGAGGCAGCCTCAAGTTGGCCCTGGCCGACTTTGACCAACTCCTCTCCCGCTACCCCCAGGCGTCCAAGGAACAGGAGCTCGCCCTCGAACAAAAAGCCCTCATCCTTGGCCAGCAGGACGAGAAACTGGCCATGGCCGAAACATTTAAGACCCTCCTGCGCAAATTCCCCAACAGCGCAGCCGCCGGCAAAGCCAACTACTGGATCGGCTGCGCCGCAGGCGAAACCAAGAACTACAAGGACGCCATCCCCTCGCTGGAAGCCGCGCGCAAACTCGACAAGGAGCACTATGGGGAGAAAGCCACCCTCCGGCTGCTCCAGTCCCACCGCATCCTGGAAGACCACGATGCGCTCGCCCGGGAAGTGGACCAAGCCGAGGGCACCAAAACCAAAGTTCCCGCCGACTTCCTCCGCTGGCTCGGCACCGAATATTTCCAGGCAGGCGACGCCGCGCATGCCGAAAAATACCTCGCCAAACTGACCGCCCAGGCCAGCCCTGCCGAATTGCAGCCCGAAGACTGGCTGATCCTGGGAAGCGCCCGCGCCAAACAGAGCAAATGGGCCGAGGCGGGAAAAGCCCTCCAAACCTACCTGGGCAAAGTCAGCGAACCTAGCCAGCAAGCCACCGGCTACCTTGCCTTGGGCGAAGCCGAACTCGGCGGCAACCAGCTCGAAGAAGCACAGAAATCCGCCGATGCCGCCCTTTCCCTCCAGCCCGAAGGCCGCCTCAACGCCCAGGGGCGCATGCTCTCGGGCGACATCGCCATGGCCCGGGGCGATTACCTCCCCGCCGCGAAGCTTTATTACAGCGTCTCCGTCGTCTTTGGCGACGACCCCGAAATCACCCCAAAAGCTCTCTCCCAGGCCATCGTCGCCTACCGCAAGGCCGGGGACACCGCGCAAGCGGCCAAAACCCTGAACGAACTGCAAAGCCGCTACCCGGAGTCCCCCGTCCCGTAAGAGAAGACGCGGAGACGGGCGAGCCAGCAAGAGCAACCGCGTTCCCCGGTTGAGAGAGGCCGGGCGTTTTTTGCCTTTCCCTTGCCCGGCGGCTCCGGGATAATCTCCCCTTCGTATGCAAAAAATCAGAGTTGGTGTTGTCGGCACAGGGTCCATCGGGAAAAACCATGCGCGCGTCATGTCGGAGATTCCTGATGTCGAGTTCGCGGCGATCTATGACGCGAACCCCGCCACGGCGGCGGAAATCGGCGCGCGGCTGGGCGTCAAGGCCGTCAGTTCGCTGGACGAGTTTGCCTCGCTGGTGGACGCCGCCACCATCGCCACGCCCACGCCCACCCACTACCCCATCGCCAAGACGCTGCTCGAAGCAGGCAAGCATTGCCTGGTCGAAAAACCGATCACCGAGGCGACCTGCGACGCCAAGGCGCTCGCCGATCTGGCCCAGCGCTCCGGGCTCGTTCTGCAAGTGGGGCACATCGAGCGCTTCAACCCGGTGCTCAAGGCCCTGGAATCCCGACTCACCCAGGCCCGTTTCATCGAATCGCACCGCCTCTCCCCCTACCCGAACCGGAGCATCGAAATCGGCGTCGTGCTCGACCTCATGATCCATGATTTGGAGATCGTCCTTCACCTCGTCCGCTCCCCCGTCCAATCCATCGACGCCGTCGGCATCCCCGTCCTGAGCAAGGGGGAGGACATCGCCAACGCCCGCATCCGGTTTGAAAACGGGTGCGTGGCGAACCTCACCGCCAGCCGGATCAGCCCGGAGAAAATGCGCAAAATCCGCGTCTTCCAGCACGACGCCTACCTCTCGCTGGACTACCAGAACCAGACCGGAGAAATCCACAAGCTCGAAGGGGGCCGGATCCTGCGCGAAACCGTAGAGATCGAAAAAGACGAGCCGCTCAAGCGCGAAATCGCCTCCTTCGTGGAGTGCGCCCGGGCCGGAGCCAAACCGGAAGTCACCGGCTACGAAGGAGCGGCCGCCCTCGACCTGGCCATCCGCATCACCCAGCAGATCGAAGCCGCCGGGATGAAGCCTTAGGCATGATATGAACTTCTACCTGATCGCGGGCGAGGCCAGCGGCGACGCCCGCGCCGCCGAAGTGATGCGGCATCTGGCGGCGCGGGCGCGGGCGCGCGGCGAGGCGGCGCATTTTTACGGCGCGGGGGGCCCCAAGATGCGAGCGCTTGGCCCGGCGATCCAGGACTGGAGCGGCGAGGCCGTGCTGGGCCTGTGGGACGTGCTTAAAAAATACCCATACTTCCGCCGGAAATTCGACGCCATGCTCCGGGAGATCGGCGAGCGCAAGCCCGACGCGGTGATCCTCGTGGATTACCCCGGCTTCAACCTCCGCATGGCCAAGGCCGTAAAAAGGCGGCATCCCGGGCAGCGCGTCATCTACTACATCAGCCCGCAAGTCTGGGCGTGGAACCGGCGGCGCATCCCGCAAATGGCCCGCACGCTCGACCTGATGCTCTGCATCTTCCCGTTTGAAAAAGCGCTCTACGAACAGTCCGGCCTCAAAACCGAGTTCGTCGGCCACCCGGTGCTCGATGCCCTCGCCCCGGAAAAACAGCAGGCGGCGGAACGCCAGGAAGCCCTCGTCGGGCTCTTCCCCGGCAGCCGGAAAAAGGAGGTCGCGCGCATCTTCCCCCTCATGCTGCAAACCGCGGCCCTCCTGCGCGAATCCCGGCCCGAACTCCGCTTCGAGGCGGCGGCCGCGACCGAGTCCCTCGCCGCCACCATGCGCGGCATGGCCGCCGGAGCCGGCATCGACATCAGGGTGGGCAGGGCGCACAGCCTCATGAACCGCGCGGCCGTGGGGATGGTCACCTCCGGCACCGCCACCCTGGAAGCCACCTTCTTCGGCCTCCCCTTCGTCCTCGTTTACAGCGTCGCGCCCGTCACCTGGATCATCGGCAAGCGGCTCGTGCGGGTTCCCTTCCTCGGCATTTCGAACATCCTGGCCGGGCGCGAAATCGTCCGCGAATTTCTCCAGCACGGCGCCGATCCGCAAGCGATGGCGGATGAATTACTCAGTATGCTCAACAACCCGGAAAAACGGGCCATGCAGCAAACAGAATTTCGGCAGGTGATCGCGGGGCTCGGCAACGGCGGCGCAAGCCTCCGGGCCGCCCAGTACATCCTCGCGGCAATCGGCCAACCATAACCTGGCCCCCTCCCCCGCGAAAAAGCGAATTTCCCGTTTTTGGTGGAGGTGAGGGGATTCGAACCCCTGACCCCGTCATTGCGAACGACGTGCTCTACCAACTGAGCTACACCCCCTCAAAAACGCAGGAGAATTAAGTCTGCTTTGGTTTTTCTTTTTGGGCAATCCAAAAATTTTGGCTCTTTTGAGGGTGGGCCCGTTCCGGCATTGACCGCGAGCCGCCTCCGGGCTCTTATCGGGGCCATGGCCGCCGCTGTCCCAGACTATCTGCTCATCGATATCAGCAATTCGTTCACCAAGCTCATCCCGGCCACCAAGGACGGGCTCCTGGGCGAACCCGCGCGCATCCCCACCCCCAAGCTCACCGCCGCCGCCATTCGCCATGCCGTGGGCAAGGCATCCTTCCGCAGAGGGGTCGTGCTTTCCAGCGTTGTGCCGGGGGCCGAGGCCGCCGTGGAGGCGTTCGCCGAAAGCCTGCGGGCCGAGGCTCCGCGAGGGAAGACGCCCCGGCTCCTGCAGGTGAGCCACAAGATCAAGCTCGGCGTGGCGGTCGATTATCCCAAACCGGCCTCCATCGGCGCGGACCGCCTGGCCAACGCGGCTGGGGCCGTGGCATTCTGCGGAGCCCCGGCGATTGTGATCGATTTCGGCACCGCCGTGACGTTTGACGTGCTGGCGGCGCCCCGGCGCGTCCCCACCTACGTGGGCGGCGTGATCGCGCCGGGCCTGGAAGTGATGACCGATTACCTCTACCAACGCACGGCGCTCCTGCCCCGCATCGACCTGCGTGAACCGGTCAAAGCCATCGGCAAATCGACCGTGGACGCGATGCTGGCCGGGGCGGTGTATGGCTACCGGGGACTGGTGCGGCAGATTTTGGAGGAGATCCGGCGGGAACTCAAAATCGGCCGTCGGCTCCACACCGTCGCCACGGGCGGCTATGCGGAGTTGATCGCCGAGCGCTTGCCCGAAGTGCAGCAGGTGCACCCCAACCTGACGCTGGAGGGCCTGCGGATCATCGGGAACCTGAATCTGCGGGATTGACCGCGCGCGGAGCCTTCCGGGGTTCCCGGCCCCGGGCAGCGGGGAAAATTCGTCTGGCGCACCGTCAACGAATTGCTAGCATCCCGGCCAAATGCGACTGCTTATCACAGGAGGCTGCGGCTTCATTGGTTCCAACTTCATCCGGTACATCCTCGAACATTATAGCCCCGCCAGCGTGACCAACGTGGACGCGCTGACTTACGCGGGCTCGCTCACCAACGTAGCCGGGCTGGCCCAGACGTATGGGGAACGCTACGAGTTCTTCCACGCCGACATCGCCAACGCGCAGCAGATGGAGGCGCTGATGGAGAAACACCCCTTCTACGCCGTCATCAACTTCGCGGCCGAGAGCCATGTGGACCGCTCCATCGACTCGCCGCAGAACTTCGTCCATACGAACGTGCTGGGGACCTCCATCCTCCTGGACTGCGCCCGCCGCCACGGCGTCCGGCGCTTTGTGCAAATCTCCACCGACGAAGTCTACGGATCGCTGGGGCCCCAGGGGAGCTTCACCGAAACCAGCCCGCTGGACCCGAGTTCCCCCTACTCCGCCAGCAAGGCCGGGGCTGACCTCCTCGCGCTGGCCTTCCAGAAAACCTACGGCATGGAAGTGCTCGTCACCCGCTGTTCCAACAACTACGGCCCCTATCAGTTCCCGGAGAAATTGATCCCCCTCATGCTCCTCAACGCCCTGCGCGACCAGCCGCTGCCCGTCTACGGCGACGGCAGGAACGTCCGCGACTGGATCCACGTGGAAGACCATTGCCGCGCCGTCTTCGCCGTCCTCCTGGAAGGTCAACCGGGCGAAGTCTACAACATCGGCGGCGGCGGCGAACGGGAAAATCTCTCCATCGTGAAAGCCATCCTGACCCGGCTCGGCAAGCCCGAAAGCCTCATCCGCTACGTGCCGGACCGCCCCGGACACGACCGGCGCTATGCCATCGACTCGGCCAAAATCCAGGCCACGCTCGGCTGGAAGCCGATCCACAACCTCGAAGAGGGCATCGCCAAAACCGTGGACTGGTATCTCGCCAACCAGGCATGGTGGGAACCGCTCCTCCAGCAGCAGCAACCGGCATGAGCCCCCTTACCCTCGTCCTCCTTGGCAGCGGCGGCCGCCTCGGCGCGGCCCTGGCACGCGGAGCCGCGGCCCACGGCGCGCGCGTTCTCGGCTTTTCCCACCAGGACCTCGACCTCGCCTGCCCGGAAGCGCTCGACCAAGCCCTGCGCCCCCTCTCCTTTGACGTCCTGGTCAACTGCGCCGCCCTCACCAACGTCGATTTCTGCCAGACCCACCCCGACGAAGCCTTTGCCGTCAACGCCCGCGCCGTCCGGCAGATCGCCGAGATTTGCGACCGCAAACGCGCCCGCTGCATCCACATCAGCACCGACTACGTCTTCGACGGCACGCAGCGGACGCCCTACGCGGAGACCGACCCCGCCCGCCCGCTAAGCGTCTACGGGGAATCCAAGCGCCAGGGGGAAATCGAGCTGCTTGATGTCAATGCATCCTTCCTCGCCGCGCGCGTCTCCTGGGTCTTCGGGCCTGACCGCCCCAGCTTCGTGGACCAGATCCTCCGGCGCGCCCGGGAAACGGCGGATTTGCAAGCCATCGGCGACAAGTGGTCGCTGCCCACCTTCACGCGCGATCTCGCGGAATGGATCATCCCCCTCCTGCGCGAGCGGCCCCTCGGTGGGCTCCTCCACCTCACCCAGGGCGGCAGCGCGTGCACGTGGCAGGAATACGGGCAATACGCCCTCGACTGCGCGGCCGCCGCCGGGATGCCGCTCAAGGGGCGCACCGTCGGTTTCCAGGCCTTGGCCAGCATGACCGCCTTCCTGGCGCCCCGCCCCGTCTACACCGTTCTCGACACCGCAAGCTTCACCGCGCAAACCGGCATCGTCCCCCGCCCCTGGCAGGAGGCTATCGCCGAATATGTCCGGGATTTTGTGGCACGATAGAGCCGCCTTGGGCGGCTTTTGACGCACGTTTTCATGGAACTTCACCCCGGGGAGTGTTCTAATAGCCGGAATGTGGCTCGAACCGCCTCCTAGAAAACCTTTCTATCTCCGCGCCTGGTTTCTCCTCCCGGCGGCGTGTCTCCTTATCTCGGGCCTTGGCGCCCTGGGCGGTCTCCTCTACCTCCAGCACGAATACGGCCCCAAGGCCGACGCGCTCGACCTCACCAAGCTCCAGGACATGGAGACGGCCAGCATCGTCTTTGACCGCAACGGCCAGCAGCTCGGCAAAATCTACATCCAGAACCGCGAAACCGTCTCGCTGGCCGACATGCCCGCCTCCATCGTCCCGGCGCTCGTCTCCGCCGAAGACAACCGCTTCTGGCAGCACCACGGCATCGACTACATCGGCATGCTGCGCGCCTCGATCATCAACTGGCGGGCGGGCAGAATCCGCCAGGGCGCATCCACCGTCACCCAGCAGCTCGCCCGCAACAGTTTTCCCGACGCCCTGCCCAGCAGCGACCGGAGCTTTCAGCGGAAAATTTTCGAAGTCTTCGTGGCCCAGCGGATCGAGAAAAACTTCCCGAAGGAGAAAATCCTAGAATCCTACCTCAACCGCGTCTACTTCGGCTCCGGCTTTTACGGGATCGAGGCCGCCGCGCGCGGCTACTTCGGCAAACCGGCCCGTCAGTTGACCCTCTCCGAATGCGCCACCCTGGCCGGGATGCTGCGCAGCCCCAACCGTCTCTCTCCGTGGAAGGACCGCAAGGCGTGCCTGGAGGCGCGCGCCTTCGTCCTGGGGCGAATGCTGGAACTCGGCTGGATCAAACAGCCCGCCTACGAGAGCGCCCTGGCCGAAACCCTCGCGGTCAAAAACCGGAGCACCAGCACCACCGAATCCTACGCCGTGGAATACGTCCGCCAGCAAGTGGCCGGGGTGCTCGGTGATGACGAAAGCGTGTATGGCGACGGCTTCCGCATCTACACCACCCTGGACGCCAAGCTCCAGAGGACCGCCGAAGACGCCCTCAAAACGCGCCTGGAGGAAATCGAGCGCCGGAGCGGGTTTGCCCACCCCACCTACGCCCAATACGACGCCCTCTACCGCGCCCGGCGCAGGCGGCCCGAGAACGATCCCCTGCCCGCGCCCGCCTACCTGCAAGGGGCCCTCTTCGCCATCGACAACGCCACCGGCGGCGTACTGGCCCTCGTCGGCGGCCGCGACTTCAACCACAACCAATACAACCGCGCGCTGCAATCCAACCGCCCCGCCGGGACCGGCTTCCTGCCCATCGTCTACGCCGCCGCGTTTGAAAAAGGGATCTTCCCCGGGAGCGTCTTCCAGGACGCCCCGCTGGACAACCGGCTCGTCATGATCGGCGGCATGACCGGCATCCTGGGCGAATGGGGGCCGGAGAGCGCCGACAACCAGTACGAAGGCCCGATCACCGCCCACAACGCGCTCGTCAAATCGAAAAACGCCGCCACCGTGCGGCTCGGCTTGGCGACCGGGCTGGACGCCGTCATCGCCCTCTCCAAGAAAGCCCGCATCGACAGCGACCTGCGCCGCTTCCCCTCCACCTACCTGGGCAGCAGCGAAGTCACCCTGGAAGACCTGACCCTCGCCTACACCATCTTCCCCGGCCACGGCGAGCGGCCCGACAAGCCGTTCATCGTCCAACGCGTCGAGCGCAAAGACGGCAAACTCGTCTACGCCCAGCCGCCGATGAAGACCATCCCCGTCATCGCCGCCACCACCGCCTACGAAGTCCACTCCGCGCTGGCCGAATCCCTCGAACGGGGCAGCGCCGACAAGGCATACACCCGCTGCGGCTTAAAAAAACTCCCCCTCGCCGGGAAAACCGGCACAGCCTACAACTTCACCGACGCCTGGTTTATCGGCTACTCCAGCGCCGTCACCTGCGGCGTCTGGACCGGCTTTGACAGCCCCACCCCCATCTACAACGGCGCCTTTTCCAACGAAATCGCGCTCCCCATCTGGGTGGACTTCATGAACGCCACCTTCCCCACCTTCCCCGCCCTGGAAATCCCGCGCCCGGACGGCTTGCAAAAATACGAGATTTGCAGCGTCACGGGCCAGCTCGCCACCCCCCAGTGCACCGACTCCCGGCCCAACCCGGCGGGCGGGGCCCCGCTGGAACGCTCCACCGCCATCTATGAATGGGGGACTCCCGAGCAGGCCCCCAAAGTCGCGTGCGAACTCCACACCGGCATCAAACACCCCAAGGACCTCCCCCCCAGCGAGCCCACTGCCGTCCGCCCCGTATCGGCGATTGACCCGAGCACCTTCCAGCCCGTGCACATCAAAACCCCCGCCGTCGTGGGCGACGACCCCTTCCATTCCCTCACCGCCGCATCCCAGAACAACGCGCCCGAGCCCACCCCCCCACCGAAGCCCACCGGCCCCATCATCGCCATCCCCCAGCCCGTCCGCCCGCTGGATACCACCCAGGAAGACGACCCCTCGACGAAACTCGACGCTCCCGAGCCGATCAAATTCCAGTAAAAGCAATTTGCCCTCGGGATTACTTCACCCGTTCGAAATAAATGTCATAACTCTCCTGCGAGACGGCCTGGAAATAGGTGCCCTTGAGCTGGTCATTGGCAGCGGCATACAGCAAGGTGTACGATGAGCCAGGGTAATTCACGTCGCGCAGTTCAATAAACACCTTTGCGACCCCGCCCTCTTGCGTCGCCTGGGCTTTCGCCACGTGGATCGGCTGGGGATTGAAATAACCGGCGTCCATCGCTCCGCTGGGGCCCACGCTCTTGATTTCAATGGTGTAATCGCCATCGGAGCGCATCCATTTTCCCTGGAGCTTGGCGAATACGGGGTTGGCATTCGCCGAGGGCGCTGGTGCGCTCACAGGCGGGGTCGCGGGCTGGGGCGTGGACGTGCTCACCGCGGTTACAGCGGCTGGTTGCTTTGCTTTTTCCTTTTTTACAGTGGCAGCTAGAATGGCGGCGGCGACCAACAAGAGCAGGAGGATGGGAAGTTGCGTGCGTTTCATGGTTTGTTTCGGGTGGCTGTTGAATCTGTTTCGGAGATAACGCAAGCGAGTGAATCGGTTTTAGCGATTCAGTTCAAGGTTTCAGGGAGATTGCGATACCGCCCAACAATACGCGGCCCGCTCTCGGCATCGTCCGGCCACTGGGCTCCGCATGGAGGTATGCTTCCCCGCCGGCACGATCACTTCCCGGAAGCCAAACGAATCGTGCGCGTGCAAGACAACCTCAACACCCACAGCCCGGCCTTACTTTACGAAGCCTTCCCACCCGCCGAAGCGCGGCACTTGCTCACGCGCTTTGAAATCCACTTCACCCCCAAGCACGGCAGTTGGCTCAATATCGCTGAAATCGAACTGAGCGCTCTGGGTCGCGGATGCCGTGATCGCCGCATCCGTCAGGTACCACCAGGGAAACTGGTGGCGCGGACGAGGAGCCGCTCAAAGCGGCCTATTGATAGACGCAGGCCCTGTTTGCCTTCAACGCGTGCTCCTCTTCCTCTTTGTCTTCCTTCGTGGCTTCGTGCCTTGGCGTTAAAAACCAGGAAGCAATCTCCCCACCCACGGCGCACGAAACTAAGGATAGGGAGGCAGACCATGAACAAGGTAAACCGGTGTTTCTTACATCTTGCATGCATTGCAAGGAAGTTACCCCGCGGGACGCCTGTCCGGTGGCATCTGAACCACCTTATGCGGGAGTTTGGGTTCGGCGCTTACCGAAAAGGGGCAACCCCACGCAACCCTGGGATATAGGCTACCCGGCGGCACTCCCGCCGGGGTGCGGGCTTGCCGCCTACTTCGTCGGGGCGGAAGCGTAAAGGAGAACCCCTTTGAGGGCGTCGGCCGCCCGTTCAAGCTGGGTGTCGCGGAATCCTTCGAGCTGCTTTTTCTCGGTTTCATTGAGCTCGGTCTCGCGGCGCTGCAAAATCAGCAAATTCTCCTCGGCCGGCGTCATCGTGGCCCGGATGGCGGGCGCTATCCCCTTTTCATGGATCACCTGTTTGCTCGGGGTGTAGTATTTGGCCGTGGTCAGCCGGACGCCCGCGCCGTCCTGCAGCTCGATCACGCTTTGCACGCTCCCCTTGCCGAAGCTGGTTTCGCCCACGAGAATGGCCCGCTTCAAGTCCCGCAAAGCCCCGGCCACGATTTCGGAGGCGCTGGCGCTGCCGCCGTTGATCAGGATCGCCAGCGGGTAACGGGGGCGCTGTTTGGCTTCCGCCGACGTTTTATAGACTTTCCTGGAGGAAGCGACGCGCCCCTCGGTGGAAACGACCATGGTGTTTGGGCCGACAAACTGCCCGCAAACATCGACGGCCCCTTCCAGAATGCCGCCCGGGTTGTCGCGCAGGTCGAGGACGAGCGCCTGCATCCCCTGCGCCTCCAGGGTGTCGAGTTTTCCACCGAGTTCGGCGGCCGTCGGCTCGTTGAACTGCGTGATCCGGACGTAGCCGATCTTGACCCCCGCGGTCCCTTTCGGGTCCAGGAATTTGGCGTCCTTCACGCTGGCTACTTTGATGATCGCGCGCTCGATGGTGTAGTCTTTGATTTGCCGGTTGGAAGGGCGCAGGATGGTCAAGGTCACTTTCTGGCCCGGCTCGCCGCGCAGGCGGTCGATGGCCCCGGAGAGTTCCATCTGCTCGGTGGCTTCCCCGTTGATTTTGAGGATCTGGTCGCCGGGAAGCAGGCCGGCGCGGAACCCCGGGGTGTCTTCCATCGGCGAAACGATGGTCAGCATCCCGTCCCGCGTGGTGACGGTGACGCCCAGCCCGCCAAACTCGCTCTTGGTGTCGTCCTCCATCCCTTTCAACTCGCGCGGCTCCATGAACCGGCTGTGGGGATCGAGCGAATTGAACATCCCGCGCAGCGCCGCATACGTCAGCGCCCGGTAGTCCGTCTTCTTTTCGTCCACGTAATCCTGGCGGATCAACTGCATCGCCCGGGTGAGGACGGCGATGTTGTCATAGCCGTTATCCGCCCCGTCGGCATTCGCGTTCCCGGCCCCCAGGACGCGCAGCCCCACCAGGAGGTTGAGCCCCAGGAGGAGGATCAGCGCTGTCAGGAGAAGCCGGATTTTCATTGGGCGAAGAAACGGCGCGTTCCGCCGGGTCAGGCGGCGTCTTTATCCTGCTTTTTGCGGATGAGCGGCAGCTTTTTCCCCTCCACCACCGCCCGGTTGATGGTGACATCCGCCACGTCCTCGCGGCTGGGGACTTCATACATCAGGTCGAGCATGATCCGCTCCAGCATGGAGCGCAACGCCCGGGCACCGGTTCCTTTGCTGACGGCTTGCGCCGCGAGCGCCTTCAAGGCGTCTTTGGTGAGGGTCAGGTTGACCCCTTCCATGGCCATCAGCTTCACATACTGCTTGACCATGGCGTTCTTGGTGTCGGTGAGGATGGCGACGAGTTCCTCCTCGCTCAAGGCGGAAAGGGCGGTGACCACCGGCAGACGCCCGATGAACTCGGGGATCATGCCGAAGCTAAGGAGGTCTTCGGGCTCGGCGAGGCCAAGCGCCTCCCTGGCGGTTTTCTCCTCGTCCAGGGCGGCGGATGTCGCCCCAAACCCGAGCACGCGCTTGCTCAGGCGGCGCTGAACAATTTTGTCGAGCCCGACGAAAGCCCCGCCGCAGATGAAGAGAATCTTGTCCGTGTTCACCTGGATGTACTCTTGGTGCGGGTGCTTGCGTCCGCCCTGGGGCGGCACGTTGCAGGTCGTCCCTTCCAGGATCTTCAAGAGCGCCTGCTGCACCCCTTCGCCGGAAACATCCCGGGTGATGGAGACGTTGTCGGTTTTGCGGCCGATCTTGTCGATTTCGTCAATGTAAACGATGCCGATTTCGGCCCGTTTGACGTCGTAATCGGCGTTTTGCAGGAGCCGCAGGACGATGTTTTCCACGTCCTCGCCCACATAGCCCGCTTCGGTGAGCGTGGTGGCGTCGGCGATGCAGAAAGGGACGTCGAGAATGCGGGCCAATGTCTTGGCAAGGAGGGTCTTGCCGCTGCCGGTGGGGCCGATGAGCAGAATATTGCTTTTCTCGATCTCCACGTCGGCTAGCGGATCGTTGGCGGCGGGAGCCTGGAGAATGCGTTTGTAGTGGTTGTGGACGGCGACGGAGAGGACTTTCTTTGCCCGGTCTTGCCCGATCACGTGCTGGTCAAGCGCCCGGCGGATCTCCATCGGCTTGGGCACGCGAAGCTCCGGGGCGCGCCGCTGGACCTCGTCATGCAGTTCTTTGTCCAGGATCCCCTTGCACACGTTGATGCAGGAATCGCAAATGTAGACGCCGGGGCCCGCGATCAGTTTCCGCACCTCTGCATGGTTCTTCCCGCAGAAGGAACACATCGTCATGTTGGAAGATCGCGCCATGTTACGCTTCCGGCTTCGGCTCGGTGGCTTCTGTCTTGATTTGCTTGCGGGACTCGACCACGTGATCGACCAGCCCATACTCGGCGGCCTCGGCGGCCGTCATGTAGTAGTCGCGGTCGGAGTCATTCTTGATTTGCTCCTCGGGCTTGCCGGTGTGGTAAGCAAGGATGCGGGTCAGCCGCTTCTTGAGCTTGAACATGAAATCGACCTGCCGCTCGACGTCGCTGGCCTGCCCCTGCGCGCCGCCCGAAACCTGGTGGATCATGATGTCGGAGTTGGGCAGCGCAAAGCGTTTGCCTTTTGTCCCGGCGGCGAGCAACACGGCCCCCATGCTGGCGGCCATGCCCAGGCAGTAGGTGTTCACGTCGCACGTCACGAACTGCATCGTATCGTAAATCGCGAGCCCGGCGGTCACGGACCCGCCCGGCGAGTTGATGTAGATGTTGATGTCCTTCTTGCCGTCTTCCATCTGGAGGAAGAGGAGCTGGGCGATCACGAGGTTGGCGACGTGGTCGTCGATGGCCGTTCCGATAAAAATGATCCGGTCCTTGAGGAGGCGCGAGTAGATGTCATAGCTCCGCTCGCCGCGGCCGGTTTGTTCGATCACCATCGGTATCAGCATAGTAGGAAAATTGGGAAAAAGTTCGCTTTGCGGGGCTGGGCGGCCCCGCGTTTGGCCCGTCCCCGCAAGCCTAGGCCGCGGAGGTGGCGGTTTCCACGCTAGCATTGGACACAAGGAAATCAAGGACCTTGCCGGTCAGGATTTCCTCGTTGACGGAATCGAGGGCTTGCCGTTTCTCCAACTCTTTTTGGAGCTTGGCGACCGGCATCTGGTAGCGCATGGCCATCAGGGCGATGTGGCGGTCGATGTCCTCGCGGGTCACGGTGATTTTCTCCGCTTCGGCGATGCGCAGCAGCACAAAGCTCCCCTTGAGGCGTTCACGAGCGTTTTCTCCGGCCGTGGTTTGCAACTCCTGCTGGTTTTCGCGGATCACGTCGTCGGGCACGCCCCGGTTTTGGTTTTCGCGGATCACTTCCTCAAGCAGGCGATGGGTTTCGTTTTGCAGCATCCCTTCGGGGAGTTCGCACTCCACCTTGGCGAGGAGTTGTTTCATCACCTGGTTGCGCTTGGCGCCTTCCTGCTCGGCCTGCTTCTGGCGGAGGAGCTCCCCGCGCAGCAGATCGCGCACTTCGGCGAGGGTCTTGCCCGGGGCGACGGTGGCGGCAAAGGCGTCGTCGGCTTCCGGCAACACCTTGGTTTTGATGGAGCCGAGGGTCACGGCATAATGCATCGTCTTGGAGGCGAGATCTTTCACGGCGAAGTCGGCCGGAATGGCGAGGTCAAATTCGCGGGTTTCTCCCACGGCCGCCCCGATGATCTGCTCGCTAAAGCCGGGCAGGAAGGTCTCCGGGGTCAGCTTGAGCCAGAAATCGGTGTTGTGGGCGAGGATCTTGGCGGAAGGGGCGACTTCGTCCGCCGGTTTGCCGTCGATGGTGCCGGTGTAGGTGATGACGGCGAAGTCGTCCATGGCGAGCGCGCGGTCCGTGACGTCCTTGAAGTCGGCGGCCTGGTCGCGGAGCCTGTCAATCCCTTCCTCGACGTCCTTGTCGGTCACCTCCACGGCGGGAATCTCGACTTTGAGCCCTTTGTATTCGGGCAGTTCGAACGCGGGAGCCGTAACGACGGTGGCTGTGAAACTGAGGGCATGGTCGGGGGCGAACTCCACGTCCTCGACGTTCGAGACCGTCAGCACGCGCAGCTTGTTCTCCCGGATCGCCTCGCGGACGGAGTCGGAAAGGAGACGCTTCTGGAGTTCCTCTTTGATGTCGTTCTTGAACTTGGCCTCCACCAGCGCGCGGGGCGCTTTGCCGGGCCGGAAGCCGGGCATTTTCGCGTATTGGGAGTATTCGCGGACAATAGCCTCGCGGGCTTTGGACACTTTGTCGGACGGCACTTCAACGCGGAGCGTGGTAATGCAGTTGGGCAGGTTCTCAAGTTGGACGTTCATGACTGTTTTCGAGGATGGTTGATTAAAAAAGCTCCACAAGCGGGGCGGGAGATTACAGAGTGCCCGGGCCATTTCTGCAACCCGCAATTTCGGGAAAATTGCAAAAAACCATGCGCACAAGGAGAAAATGACCCGCCCAACCCCCTCCACGGAGGCGAACATGAAACCAGTCATGGCGCCCCTTCCTCACGAAAAAGAACAACGGCTCGGCGCGGTGCTCGAAGCCGTGCCCAACGGCATCCTGGGAACGGACGCGGCGGGCGATCTCTTCCTTTGCAACGCGGAGGCGGAAAGAATGTTCGGCTACGAACCGGGAGAACTGCTCGGCAAAAGCGTGGAGATGCTGGTTCCCGACGGCTTCCGCCAGGAACACCCGGTCCTGTGCGCGCAGTTCAGGGAGCACCCCGCCAAACGCCAGATGGGGGTCGGGCGCGACCTCACGGGGCTGCGCAAGGATGGCTCCGAGTTTCCCGTGGAAATCGGCCTCAACCCGCTGGACACCGGGCGCGGCATGCTCGTCATCGCCTCGGTGGTGGACATCACGGAACGCAAACACACCGAAGTCCGCATGCGCGAGGCGTCTAAGGAGGCCGAGCGCAGGAACCAGGAAATGGAACGCCTGATTTACACGATCTCCCACGACTTGCGCTCGCCGCTGGAGGCGGCCATGGGGTTTGCGGAGTTCCTGCGCGAAGACATCGCCGCCGGACGCCTGGCCGAAGTAACCGAAGCGCTGGAGGGGCTCGGCCGCGCGCATGAACAGATGCGCGAGCTTATCGAGGATCTTCTCAAGCTGAGCCGCGCGGGCGGCATGGCGTTGAAGCCGGAACGGGTCGATCTGAACCAACTCCTGCGGGAAATCCTGCAAACGGTGGCCCCGCTTGCGGCCGCGAAAGGGGCGCGCATCAAGGCCTCGCCCGATTTCCCTCTCCTCATGGCCGACCCCGTCCGTCTCCGGCAAGTCTTCCAGAACCTCCTCGTCAATGCCCTCAAATACGGGACCGGAGCGGCCAAACCGCTCATCCGGCTATTCTGGGAAGAAACGCCGAAAGACGTCCGCTTTTGCGTCGCGGACAATGGGGAAGGGATTCCCAAGGAGGCCCAGCTCAGCATTTTCGAGGTCTTCCAACGCTTGCCTTCCCCCGAGGCAGGCACCGGCGTCGGCCTCGCCATCGTCACCCGCATCGCGCATCTCCACGGCGGAAAAGCTTGGGTGGAATCCGCGCCTGGAGAGGGGGCGTCTTTCTGGATCTCCCTGCCGAAAAGCGCGCTGCTGCCGGGCGCTTGATTCAGGATCGGGGGGCGTCGAGAGCCAGCGATGGCTTACCGCATCGCCGCCCAGATGCGGTGCACGTCGTCGTGGTCGTCCAGCATTTGGAGGAACTCACCCACGTCGGCGCGGTCTTCGCCGGTCAGTTCCGGGTAATTTTTGGCGATATAGCCCAGTTCGCTCGTCACCACCGTCCAGCCATTCTTTGAAAGCCACTCCGAAACGGCGTGCACCGCCGTCCGGTCGGCAATGAAGCGGGCTCCCGTCGAGCCTTCGGGAATGTCGTCGTTCTGTTCGGACGAAAGCGGCTCCACCTCGTTGGCGCCGGCCTCGATGGCGGCTTCCTCAAGATCGATCCCCTCGCCCGGCCGATGCGCCTCCACGAGGCCCACGTGGTCGAAGAGGAACTTGTTACTGCCGGGCGCGCCGAGCTGGCCCCGCTTGAAAAGGACGCGGATTTCCGGGGCCGTCCGGTTGTTGTTGTCGGTGAGCACTTCGACGATGATCGGCACCTTGTGCGGCGCGTAGCCCTCGTAAACCACGTGCTCCATGACCAGTTTTTCCTCGCCAATGCCCGCTCCTTTGCGGATGGCGCGCTCGATCGCCTCGCGCGTCACGCTCTCGCGCCGCGCCTTGGCCACGGCGGCGAACAACCGGGCGTTGGCATCCGGGTCCGGCCCGCCGAGTTTTGCGGCGACGGAGATTTCTTTCAGTAATTTGCTGTTGGCCCTCCCTTTTTTCAGGCCGGCAACTTCACGTTTGGCTTGTAACCATTGGCGTCCCATAAGTCCGGGAAGCTTTAGTCGCACAGGGCAAGAATTTCAACCCTGGGCTTCCAATTTTTCCGCCGGTCATTTTCCGCTTGTCACCGGGCTGGAAAAACATTACTTCGCCCGGTGAACTATACGGCTCCACACTATTCGCCAGGCGAATCGCCCATGGAACAACCCCAAAAACCGGAACCCGCGCTCGAATGTGCCGTGGAATTTCTGGAAGTGCTCCCGCTCATCATGGGATCGCTTCACTGCGAGTTGCGCCGTGATGCCGCGACCACGCTGACAATGGCGCAGTTCCGCACGCTCGCCTTTTTGAACCGCTACGGCACCGCCTCGGTTTCCAAGATCGCCGACTTTCTCGGGTTGGGGCTTCCGGCAACCTCGAAAATCATCGACGGGCTCGTCACCTCGGGCTCCGTCACCCGCCGGGGCGATCCGTCCGACCGCCGCCGGGTATTGCTGGAAATCAGCACCGTCGGACGCAACGAACTGCTTGCCACCCGCGCTATCACACACAATCATCTGGCCAACTTGCTTGCTCCCCTTTCCGAAATCGACCGCGCCAAGCTCATGGAAGCCCTCCGAGCGCTGCGGCCGATTTTTGTGAAATTCAGCCCCGGAGAATGCACGCTTCCATGAAACAACACCTCCTAATTTCTCTCCTCCTGCTGGTTTGCGCGGCAGCGTCGGCCGCCCCAAACGCCGCCAGCCCAACGGCCAGCCCGTCTCCGGCGGCCAAGAAATCCGCCGCCAAACCGGCGGAACCGACCGCCGCCTCCCGCCTCATCACGCTGGAGCAAGCCTACGACATGACGCTCACCAGCGATCAGACCATCCGCACGGCGTATTACGAAATCCGCAAAGCCAACCTCCTCCCCTGGAGCGCGCTGGCCAAGCTGGGGCCGCAACTGACCGGCAACGCCAGCTACACCAACAGCCGCAACACCAGCCATCTCGACACCGTCACCACAACCGCCACTTCCGGTCAAAGCATCTACGACACCCGCTTCAGCGGCTTTACCTACACCCAGCCGATCTTCGACCCCAGCGTCTTCCCCGCCTACCGCTACGGCAAACTCTCCGCCAAGGCGGCCCGGCTGCAATACCAATACACCGTCCGCCAGACCCTCTTTGGCGTGGCCCAGGCGTATTACAACGTCCTCAAACAGCAGAAGCTCGTCGCCGTCAACCAGCAAACGGTGGATCTCGCCAACGAGCAACTCGCCACCGCGCAAGCCCGGTTCGACGCCGGGGCCGTCGCGCGCATCGACGTCCTGCGGGCCAAATCGACCCTGGAAGGCGCACGCAATACGCTGATCCAGTCGCAGGGAACCCTCGACACCGCCAAAGACACCTTGAGCAACATCCTCAACCTCGGCGGCAAAACCACCTTCACGCTCGCCGAACCGCCCGACGAAGCCGACCTCGGCGTGCCGTTTGAAGATTCCTTGAAAAACGCCTACGAAGACCGTGAGGACTTCAAGGTAAGCGCCATCGGCGTCGAGCAGCAAATCGCGTTGCGCGGCGAAGTCCTCGCCGAATACGGCCCCAAAATCACCGCGCAAGCCAGCACCCAGTGGAGCAGCACTTCCGGCGACGGAGCCAGCCGCACCCACGACGAAGCCGCCGTCATCGCCGTCACCATGCCCTTCCTCACCGGCGGCCAGCGCGAGATCGATTTAATCAACGCGAACCAGACCATCGCCCAGGCCCGGCTGAGCCTGGAAAAAACCAGCAAATCCATCGAATCGGAAGTCAAGAGCGCCTGGGTGAGCGTGCAAACCGGGCGCGAAGCCCTCAAAGCCCTGAGCGCCGAAGTGGAAGCCGCCACCCAAAACTACACCGACCTCCAGGCCCAATACCAGGCCGGGGCCGCCACCAGCCTCGACGCGCAAACCGCCCTGCGCGATTTGAACAACTCCCGGACCTTGCTCACCAACCAAGTCTACGATTACCAAATCGCCCTGCGCGACTTGAAGCGCGCCGAAGCAGCCTTCCAAAAAGAGCGCGTCGCGCAATCCAAGGTCAAATAGAGCGCGGGGTTTCCACCTGCATCTCCGCGTCTTCTACTCCAGCTCCTGCGCCGTCTTGAAATGCGTCTTGGCGGTTTCGTGCAGAACCCCGGGGCCGCCCTTCGCCACCAGTTCGCGCGCCACGCTTTTTACCTGGGCCGAAACCCCGCGCGGCAGCGTCGCCATCCCGTAATTGCGGCCCGCCCGCTCCAGCCAGCCAATGAACCGTTCGCGCGCGATGATGGACGCGGCGGCAACGGCCAGGTCCGACTCCGCCTTCGTCCGCTGTTCGAGCTGAATTTGCCGCCCCTTCGCCATCAGCGCCCGTTCGATCAGCGCCGGGTTGGCGAACTGGTCGGACAGCGCCCGGGGGCAGTTGGGCCGCTGCTCCAGCAAATTCTCGATCACCCGCGCGTGGCCCCACGCCAGCAGGCGGTTCAAATTTCCGATCTTCGTGTACAGCTCGTTGTATTTCCGCGGCGGGATCTCCACCACGCTGAGCGCCACGCCCGGCGTCCTGCGGATCGTCTCCGCCAGCGCGCGGATGCGGGAATCCGAGCCGATCCGCTTGGAATCCTGGATGCCCGCCTCCTGGAAGGCGCGGGCAATGTCCCGGTCCACATACGCCCCGGCAATCACCAGCGGGCCGAAGAAATCGCCTTTGCCGCTCTCGTCCACGCCGAAATGCGGCGCGAACATCTCCGGGGAATGGACCTCCTCATAGCCCAGCCGCGCTTCCCCGAGAATCTCCGGCTCCAGCCGAAACGTCACAAATTCGCCCGTCCCCTTCCCTTGCACGACCACCTTGGGGCCTTTTTCATAAACCGCCACGTTGACCTTCCCCTTCCTGCCGTAATAGAGAGTGTATGGCTTCGGCTCGAAATCCCATCCCTCCTCCTCCAGCAATTTGCGTAATTTCGCGGCTTGGGCGGCGGAGAGAGGGGCGGTATAGAGAGTGGGGCCAGTTTCCGGCATGACGTCCTCCATCAAACACAACCGCACGGCGCTGGCCGAGAAAAATCCGTTTCACGGCGATGTGCGGGAATTTCGTTGCGCGCTCACCGACTGGTTCCTGGAGAACGGCCGGCCGCTCCCCTGGCGGACGCCCGCTCCGCGCGATCCCTACGGCGTCCTCGTCTCCGAAATGATGCTCCAGCAGACCCAGGTATCGACCGTCATCGCCTACTATCAGCGCTGGATGGAGCGTTTCCCCAACGTCCGGGCGCTGGCAGCCGCGCAGGAAAACGACGTCCTCCATGCCTGGCAGGGCCTCGGCTACTACTCCCGGGCGCGCAACCTGCACGCCGCGGCGCGCGCCATCGTCCGGGACCACGGCGGCGGTTTCCCGCACAACGCCGAAACCCTCCGCACACTCCCCGGCATCGGGCCCTACACGGCGGCCGCCGTCGCCACCTTCGCCTTCGACCAGCCGACGCCCCCCGTGGATGCCAATATCGTCCGCGTCGCCGCGCGGCTTCTCTCCTACCGCAAACCCGCCGACGACGCCGTGGGAATGAAGACGCTCCGAGCCGCCGCGGAAGCGTGGCAGCCGAGCCTGGAAGAAGGCGGCGCGGGCATGTTCAACGAGGGCCTCATGGAACTCGGGGCGCTCGTCTGCACCCCGCGCGCCCCCCGTTGCCATGCCTGCCCCGTGCGCCTCTTCTGCCAGGCGGAGGAGCCGGAAACGCTCCCCCTCAAGCGCCCCCGGCCCAAAACCGTGGAGCTTGATGAGCATTGCGGGTGGATCCTCCGCGAGGGCTGCGTGCTCCTGGAGCAACAAACCGGCAAACGCTGGCGGGGCCTTTGGCGGCTCCCGTTGCTGACGGAACCTCACTGCGGCCAGCCGCTGGCCTCCCTCCACTACCCGTTCACCCACCACCGGGTACACCTGGCCGTCTATCCCGGCACCACCCCGCTTTTCCTGGCTGAAAACCAGCGTTGGTTCTCCCCCGCCGAACTCGAAGCCACCCCGATGCCCGCTCCCCACCGGCGCGCCCTTCAAAAACTCCTCGCGTAAATTCAATTGGGGATCTCACCTGCGCTGGCAACTTCATTGCCGATCTATTCGCGCTTTTCTCCCGGAGGCTTTCCCGCTAAGTTGTCGGGCTTCCCATGAATCCTGAAACGCTTCCCGATCTCCACGGCCACTTTGGTCCCTTTGGCGGCATGTTCGTCCCCGAGACGCTCATGACGGCCCTCAACGACCTCACCCTGGAGTATGAAAAGGCGCGCAAGGACCCGGCGTTTCAGCGGGAATTCGACGATTTAATGGCCAACTATGTCGGCCGCCCCTCCCCCCTTTATTTCGCCGAGCGCCTGACGCAAGAGCTGGGCGGCGCCAAAATTTACCTCAAGCGCGAGGACCTCAACCACACCGGCGCGCACAAGATCAACAACGCCATCGGCCAGGCGATCCTGACCCGCCGCCTGGGCAAAAAGCGCGTCATCGCGGAAACCGGCGCGGGCCAGCACGGCGTCGCCACGGCCACCGTTGCCGCCCGCTTCGGCTTTGAATGCGTCATCTACATGGGGGCCGTCGATATGGAACGGCAGGCGCTCAACGTCGCCCGGATGCGTTTCCTGGGGGCCACCGTCGTTCCCGTCACCGCCGGGCAGGCCACCCTCAAGGAAGCCATCAACGAAGCCATGCGCGACTGGGTCACCAACGTCCGCACCACCCACTATATCCTGGGCACCGCCTACGGTTCCCATCCCTACCCGATGATGGTGCGCGATTTTCAGCGCGTCATCGGCGTCGAAGCCCGGCGCCAGATCCTTGAAAAGGAAGGCAGGCTCCCCGATCTGCTCATCGCCTGCGTCGGCGGCGGCAGCAACGCCATCGGCCTCTTTCACCCGTTCCTCGGCGATGCGTCCGTGCGCATGGTGGGCGTGGAGGCGGGCGGCGAAGGGATCATTGAGGGGCGGCACGCGGCGCGCTTCCAGGGGGGCAAACTGGGCGTCCTGCAAGGAGCCAAAACGTACGTCCTCGCCGACGCCGACGGGCAGATCCAGCTCACCCACTCCGTCTCTGCCGGGCTCGACTACGCGGCGGTGGGGCCCGAACACGCCTACCTGCGTGACGTTGGCCGGGCCGAATATACCTATGCCACGGACGACGAGGCGCTCCACGCCTTCCAGGTGCTTTCGCGCACCGAGGGGATCATCCCCGCGCTGGAATCCTCCCACGCCGTGGCCCACGCCCTCAAGGTCGCGCCGGCGATGGGCAAGGATCAGATCCTCATCGTGAACCTCTCGGGCCGCGGCGACAAAGACGTGTCGCAGGTCGCGGACATGGTGCTCAAATAGGGCGTTACAGCAACTCCGCAATCTGCACGGCGTTCAGGGCCGCGCCTTTGAGGAGCTGATCTCCGGCGACCCAGAAAGCGAGCGCGTTCTCCAGCGCGCAGTCGCGCCGGATGCGTCCCACCTGGCAGTCGTCCTTCTCGGCCACGTAGAGCGGAAGGGGGTAGCGGTTTTGGGAGGGGTCGTCCACCAACTGGAGCCCGGGGACCCCGGTGAGCACTTTGCGGGCTTCTTCCACGGAAACCGGGCGCTCAAACTCCGCGTTCACGGAAATCGAATGGGCGCGGTAAACCGGGACGCGCACGCAAGTCACGGATGCCTTGAACTCGGGCAGGTGCATGATGCGCCGGGCCTCGTTCTGCATCTTCATCTCCTCCTTCGTGTAGCCGGTGTCGAGGAATACATCAACGTGCGGCAGGACGTTGAAGGCGATCTGGTGCGGGTAGACGCGGGGTTCCACGGGGCGGCCCGCGGTGATGTCCTCCACCTGCTGGCGCAGCTCGGCAATCGCCTGCGCGCCGGTGCCGGAGACGGCCTGGTAGCTCGACGCGATGACGCGCTTGACGCCAAACGCCTTGTGCAACGGATACAGCGCCATCAGCGTGATCGCGGTGGTGCAGTTCGGGTTGGCGAGGATCCCCTTGTGGAGCTTCACGTCCGCGCCGTTGATCTCCGGGACGATGAGCGGCACGTCCGGGTTCATGCGGAACTCGGAAGAATTATCCACCACGACGGCCCCCGCCTTCACGGCGAAGGGCGCGAACTTGCGCGAAATCCCGCCGCCCGCGCTAAAGAGGGCGATGTCCACCCCATGGAAGGAATCTTCCGTCAGCTCCTGGACCGTCACCGTCTCCCCGCGAAAAGGGAGGGTTTTCCCCGCCGAACGGGCGGATGCGAGCAGCACCAATTTTTCTACCGGGAATTGGCGGCGTTCGAGGACTTTGATCATTTCGATGCCGACGGCGCCCGTGGCTCCGACGACTGCGACAGTGGATTTACGGCTCATGGTGATGGACTTTGCTGAAAAGTTCGCAACGATATACAAGGTGGAGCACGCCATGCAATCTTTCCCACGCAAAATCCGCATTTCCATCGCCGCCCAGCGGCTCGACCTCCTGGAACCCGCTCCCACAACGGGCGAACGCCTTGTGGCCAGCTTCCCCGTCTCCACCTCCGGGTTTGGGCTTGGCTCGGAGCCGGGCAGCAACAAAACGCCGCTGGGCCGGTTCGCCATCAGCGAGAAAATCGGCGCGGACGCTCCGCTGGGAGCCGTCTTTTCCAGCCGGGAACCGACCGGCGAGCAGGCCCCGCCGCACAGCCCCGGCGATCCCCGCGACCTCGTCCTCACCCGCATCCTCTGGCTGGAGGGCCTGGAACCTGGCAACGCCAACACCAAAGACCGTTACATTTACCTCCACGGCACCAACCACGAAGAGCGGATCGGCGAACCGTGCAGCCACGGCTGCGTGCGGATGCGCAATGCCGATATAATAGCCCTCTTCGACCTCGTAAAATCGGGGACGGAAGTCACCATCGGGGAAACCTGAGAAAGCCTCACGCCCTCGTCACCACTTTTTGACGAGATCCAGCGAGTCCTCCAGCACGCCCTCGATCTTCTTCAAATCACGGCGGCGGCCTTTCTCCGGCTTCACTTCCAGCGTGCGCACGAGCGTCACCAGATCGCGGGCCTCGTGGGCCTGCTCGGCGGAGAGAGCCCCTTTCTTCCCGGCCGCTTTCTGAACGGCGGCGTCCAGGCGGTCCAAATCGGACTCGACCCTCGCGCCAAATTGCTTCAAAGTGGCCCGGAAAACCCGACGAAGCGCAGTCACTTCTTCGAGCGCCGATTTCATAGGAGACGCGGACGTTTTCATAAGATGAGCAGTCCAACCGGCGGCCAAGAGGGGCCGCGCTGCTTTCCAGTAAACGCCCCCGCGTTGCCATTGCAATGCTGAAATTGAACTCCCAGAAACAAAACGCCGGAGCGGAACCGCCGGCCCCCTCCACTTTCCGGTGGCTGCCCACCGGCGCGGACGGCCTCGCCGCGATGCTCGCCGCCATGGGCCGGGCCACCCGCACGATTTGCTTTGAAATGTATATTTTCACGCCGGGCCCGCTGGGAAAGAGCTTCCGGGAGGCGCTTCTCCGGGCGCGGCGGCGCGGGGTCCGCGTCCAGGTGCTCCTGGATGCCTTCGGTTCGCTCGGGCTGCCCGCCCATTTCTGGGACCCGCTCATCCAGCTCGGCGGCGAGTTCCGCTGGTTCAACGCTTTCCGCGCCTCCGAACGCTACGGGCGGCGCAACCACCGCAAACTGCTCGTCATCGACGGCGCGGAAGCCATCGTGGGCGGCTTCAACGTGAGCGAGGAGTATCGTGGCGACGGCGTCACCCGCGGCTGGCGCGATCTCGGGCTGCACATCGCGGGCCCGCTCGCCGCCGCGCTGGAAACCAGCTTCACCCGGATTTTCGCCAAAGCGGCATCCCCACCCCTCCTCCGCCTGCCGCGCCTGCGCCTCCCTCGGCTGCGCCTGCGGCCCGAAACCGCCGTGGAAGGGTGCCCCTGGACGCTTCTTTTAAGCGAACCGGGCCGCGGGCACCGGGCGTTCAAACGCGCGCTGCTCGGCGATCTCGCCTCCGCGCGGCTGGTCCAGATCACCTGCGCCTACTTCGTCCCCACCTGGCGGCTACGGCGGGCATTGATGGGCGTGGCGCGGCGCGGCGGGCGCGTGCAGCTCCTGCTGGCCGGCCGGACCGACATCGAGGCGGCGCGGCTCGCCAGCCACAGCCTCTATGCCAAACTCATGGGCGCCGGAGTGGAAATCTACGAATACCAGCCGCAGATCCTCCACGCCAAACTCGTCGTCATCGACGACGCCGTCTATGCCGGTTCCGCCAACCTCGACGCGCGCAGCCTCAACATCAACCACGAGCTTATGATCCGGGTGGGCGACGCGCAAACCGCCGCCGAGGCGCGCGCGATTTTTGAGCGCGACCTGCTCCACAGCCGCGCCGTCGATCCGCGGCGCTGGAAAGCCTCGCGCAGCTTGCTGACCCGCCTTCTGGAAAAAGCCGCCTACTTCCTGGTCGCCCGCATCGACCCCCACATCACCAGCCTGCGCTGGCGCACCCGGGCTCGTAACGCCTGGAAAAAGAAACGCAAACGGGGCGAAAAGAACGGAGGAAGCCCCCCTTTTTCTTAGTTGACTCCAGCCGAAGGAGCGGCATCATCCGGCCAAATGCCCAAAGAAGAGGGAATCCAAACTGAGGGAACCGTGGTGGATGTGCTGCCGGGAACCATGTTTCGTGTCAAACTTCCCAACGGTGCCGATGTACTGGCGCATATCTCCGGCAAAATGCGCAAAAATTTTATTCGCATCGTCCCCGGCGACAAAGTCACCGTCGAACTCTCCCCCTACGACCTCTCCAAGGCCCGCATCACCTTCCGCGAAAAGTAACACTCTCTATGGTTCTTGACTCCCTCACCCATTGCGGCAGCTATCTCGCCCTGCATCCCCTCTTTCCCGCGGCGTTCGCTTACCTGAAAGCGTTCGATCCCGCCACCCCGGACGGCAAGTATCCCATTGAGGGCGACCGCCTCTACGCCGCCGTCCAGCGCTACACGACCGCCCCCGAGGAAACCAAAGCGTGGGAAACCCACCAGGTTTACGCCGACATCCAATACATCGTCTCCGGCCAGGAAAAAATCTTCTACGCTCCGGCGGAATCCCTCCCCGCGGGTGCCCCCTACAACGAGGCCAAGGACGTCCAAAAATACGGAACCGGCACCCTCCCGAACGCCCTGGCCACCGTGCTGAGCGCCGGGCAATTCGCCATCTACCTGCCCCAGGACGGCCACAAACCGGGCTGCCTCGTCGGCCAGCCTGAGGCGATTGTCAAAGTCGTCTTGAAAATCCGCCTGCATTAGCAGCCTGTTGAAAAATGAACAAAGGTCATTTTACACATCTTTTTGCCGTGGGCGGCGTCGCTCGCTTAATCTGCATTCATCGATAGACGAGGCGCAACCCCCTCCGCGCCATAGGCGGACATCCCGGCAAACAGGGCCGGTTGGCAACGTGCATCCGGGGGGGGCAATGCATCCCGAAATCATCCACCGATCTTTGTGAATCCCCAACCGGACGGGAAAAAAGTTGAACATGAAATATATAGCATCACTCCCAGCCCTGATTTTGTGCGTCTTATCCACCTTCAGCGCGGACATCCAGGCGGCTAACGGGCAGCAAGAAACAGTCAGCGCCGCCGCTACATTGTTGCTCACCCATCCTGAAAGCGCTTTTGTCGCACCGCCAGCTGGCGTGGCGAACTTTGTTGTCAGTATCGATCATCAGCCGTTGCCTTATGATGCACCGCAAATTCTATTTCAAAAGTTTGCCAGCGATGCTGACTTTATCGCAGGCGTCTGGAAAGACGCACAAGGCAACGTTGCCCACCAGCGAGAAGTCCTGATCGTGAAACCTGATTACGGGGTGGTGGTGGATCATCTATACGGTTGGAAGAGTTGCCATGAGGTTTCCTGCGTGGTGGCATTGCCCGCCGGCGAGCTAAAAGCGGAGGGAGGAGTCCATCGATTCAACCTGGGCAGCGGCAAGGATTTTATCGTGCAATACCTGGGATCTTCTGCACCTTCGGCTGATCCCACCATCACAAGTTCAGCGGGGTTCAGTTCTTTGTCGGAGACTTATAGACTCTCGCTGCCAGCTCCCTTCGCCTCGGTTTTTTATAGTGGACGATCAGCGGCGCCGAAAATTGAATACATTAAGCCGTCCAATCCGATGGTCGTTAAATGCAAGGTCACCCTACCCGACGGGCGCATCGACGAAGTCGGCATCGCGTGGGAATGGCGCGATCAACTTCATCTCGGCGGCAAAGTAATGAAAGGTTGGGCGGCCGTTGCCCGCAAAGGCCCGGGCGCCGCAGGCGACATCGAAATCAAATAAACTGCCCGTCAAAAACAACCCAATGAACGGGCTGAAGGAAATAGGAAATCGCCCTCGTTGAGGGCCACTTTCGGCTCACCCGCCTGCGCCGGGCAAAAGGCCATCCTCGGCAGCATGCACTGCGCATGCCGCCGAATGTCGCTATTGCCGTGAAGCAAGCAGCTCGGGACACAAGGAAAGCAAAAACGCTCTATGCGCCCGCTTCGGCTTTGCCGCGTCCAAAAGCTCATACCATCTCTACGGTTTATTTGGTAGAATTGGCAGAGGGCTTTACGGCGGAGGGCTTCGCTTTCGCGTCCCATGGGGACGCTCTGAGAGTAGCCCGGCGTTTTAACGCCGGGTAGGGAGTGCGAAGCCTTTCGTCCCGGCAGGGACGGTTGAAAATGAGCGTCATTTTTCCCCATCAAACGTCCCTCCGGGACGAAGCATTGTTTCCCGCAGACCCGGCGTTAAAACGCCGGGCTACTTTCGGGTTGTCCCTTTGGGACAATAAGGCCAATCCATCAGACCAATCCAACTGTGTCATTGGTATTACGCGTCATACCATCTCTACGGTTTAT
>JBAWXX010000002.1:0-116140 GCA_037143855.1 Verrucomicrobiota bacterium
GATGGGAGGGGGCTCTTGGGGATTTTTCATGGTTTTCCATGTTTTTTATGATTTTCCCCCCTCCTTTGCCAATCTCGTGACGACACTATCTAGATGTGTGAGCCCTCAAAATGCCCCGGAATGTTCGCCCCGCGCTGCGCGTCGCGCACGGAAGGGATTGCCGCCGATACCTCTTATAGAAATGGACCGGGGGAGGGGGATCATCAGGGGATTGGTGGTTGTGGCGGCTTTGGCCGCCGCTGCTTGTGGCGTGCGCGGACCGGGCAAAGAGGCCGCTGCCAACGAGGAAAATGACGAGGCCCCTCTCGCCGCCGTCCAGGCGTTGCTGCGCCGGGAACGCCTCTATACCGGCCCGGTGGACGGCGCGCCCGGCGCGGCGACCGCCGCCGCCATCCGCCGCTACCAGATTTTGCACGGGATGCGCGCCACGGGCCGGTTGGACCCCGGCACGCTGCACGCCATGCTCGCCCCTGCGCCGCCCCCCTCCGGGGCGCTAACGGCCGCGGACCGTGAGATCCTGCGCGAACTGGCCGAAACGCCACGGCCCGAGCCGGTCGCCGAGCGCCGCCTGCCGATCCCGGCCTCCCCGCCTCCGGCGATTGCCGCCCCCTCGGCCACGCCGCAGTCCAAAGCCGTACGATCCCGTTCCGCCAAACACCGCCGCGCCGGTTCCACCTGGGCTCCGTCGGATTGATGCCCGCAATCGGGCCAAAAATGCCGCATTTCCGAATCCCTTGGTAGAGGAGATTTTATGAACCAGATCATGCCTTCCGTGTGCGCCTTGGCCCTGATTGCCGGATGCACCTGCCCTCAATCGCCACAGGATTCTTGTGCCAGGCCAGCCCGCCCTGTCGGATGCGCCTATCCCCCCCCTTGCGATGACTCCTACGTCCCCCCCCCGCTCAAAGGGGTCAATGTCTCCTGCTGCTACGACGCTTACCGCGAGCCCTACCGGATCGACTATCCCCGGCTTTGCCCCACTCCGTCGGATCTGGTGCAGGTCGGCAATACCCCGCAGGCGCTCGCCATCCGGCGGACCGCCATTCTGCGGCAGCGCGCCAATGTCCGTTTTGAAAAAGAGATGCTCGCCGCGTCCACCCCCATCGTGCAGCCCTCTTCCACCGGCACCGTGATCTTTGGCGAAACCGAAGGGGCGGGCGTCTTTGAAAGCGGGACGGGCTGTCCGCCGCCCGCTCCGCCTTATCCCGGCCCCCGGGTCGCTACGCCGCGCACGGTTTTGGGCGGGTTCCGTGGCGCGCCGCCCGCCGTGGGGGAACACGTGCTCATCGCCACGCCTGTTCCCGGCAAGCCCGGTTTTGTTTACAGTCCTTACGCGCGCACCCTGGGGTACATTGATGTCCGGGGGATGTCGCCCGGCTGCCTTGCCAAAGACCCCTATTCCGGGCGGACCTTCCGGGTTCCCTGAAGTGTGTTTGTCATCCCGAACGCCAGTGAGGGACCCCTCGCACGTCTCCACGCGCTCCCTTTCTCAGGGCCCTGGGGGTATGGAGAGATCCCTCGCAAGCTCGGGATGACGCGCCGTTTTACACGTGGTGCGCGTGCTCCGGCATCTGGGCCGACTTGTTGATACGCTCCGCGACTTGCGTGAGCTTCTTGTCTTCCTCCCCCTCCTCCTGGAGCGTGAGGTTTAAGAGCGATTCATCGTCGTGGAGCCCCAGTTGCGCGGCGAACGCCCGGGCGCAGCCGTAACCGGCGATTTCGTAATGTTCCATCCGCTGCATCATGGCGATAATGCCCGCGTCCATTACCTCCGGCTGGGATTCTTCCATGATCCAGTCTTCGGCCTCCTCCAGGATGCCTTCCGCGCCTTTGCACTTTGCTCCGCGGGTCGATTTGCCGTGGCGTTCAAAGATCTGCTCCAGCCGCTCCATCTGGATGCGCGTTTCCTCCCGGTGCTGCTCCAGGCTGTCGCGGAGCGCTGCCGCGGAGGCGTGCCGGATGATCTTGGGTGCCGCGCGCAGAATCTGCTTCTCCGCGCTGTAGAGATCCTTGAGTTCGTAGAAATAGAGGTCTTGCAATGTTTCGTAGTCCATGTGTCGGGTTCCTTTTGGAGGGCGTACCGGAGGGAGAACGTGGGGAAGACCGCGCGCCGTTTTGTGTTCTCCCTCCAAAACGCAGCCGCCGCGGTGCGCGGTTGCTAAAAAAAACGCCGCGTTCCATTCCAGCCTTGCTTCGCAGGGCCAACCCGCGTTTGCTTTTCGAAGGTAATGGAACCCTTGGTTTTTTCCTTATGAAAGCCCTCTTGCTGACGAACGAGTATCCCCCCAACGTGTATGGCGGCGCGGGAGTCCATGTGGACTACCTGAGCCGGGAACTGGCCCGCTTGATGGACGTCGAAGTCCGCGCTTTCGGAGCCCAGGACGCGGCAGACGCCCATCTGCGCGTGCGCGGGTTTGGGATCGATCCCGCCCGCCACACGGAACCCAAGCCCCTCCAATCCATCTTCGGCGCCGTGGAGCGCTGCACCGCCTTTGCCAGCGCCGGGATCGACGCCCAGGTCGTCCATTGCCACACGTGGTACACCCATTTCGGCGGCATCCTCGCCAAACTCAACTACGGCATCCCGCTCGTGTTGACCGTCCACTCCCTGGAGCCGCTGCGCCCGTGGAAGCGCGAACAGCTCGGCGGCGGCTACGATTTCTCCCTTTGGGTCGAGAAAACCGCCCTCGAAATGGCCGACGCCATCATCGCCGTCTCGCGCGAAACGAAAGCGGACATCCTGCGGCTCTTTGACGTGGACGAGCGGAAAATCCACATCCTCTACAACGGCATCGACTTGGAGGAATACCGCGCCGTTTCCGCCACCGACGCCCTCGTGCGCTACGGCGTCGATCCGGCGCTCCCCTACGTCCTCTTCGTCGGGCGCATCACCCGGCAGAAGGGGATCATCCACCTTGTCAACGCCATCCAATACCTGCACCCAGGCATCCAGGTCGTCCTCTGCGCCGGAGCCCCGGACACCCCGGAGATCGCCGCCGAAATGCAGACCGCCGTCCAAGCCGTCCAGCGGCCGGGCGTCGTCTGGATCCGGGAAATGGTCGATAAAGCGACCGTCTACCAACTCTACTCCCACGCCGCCGTCTTCTGCTGCCCCTCCATTTATGAGCCTTTCGGCATCATCAACCTGGAGGCCATGGCGTGCGAAACCGCCGTCGTCGCCAGCGCCGTGGGCGGCATCAAAGAAGTGGTTGTGGACGGCGAGACCGGCTTCCTCGTCCCCCTCGAACAGATGAAGGAGAGCCCGTTTGAGCCCCTGCACCCCGACCAGTTCTCCCGCGACCTCGCCGCGCGGATCAACGAACTGATGGCCGACCCCGCCTTGCGCGCAAAAATGGGGCAGGCCGGGCGCCGCCGGGCCGAGGAACACTTCAGTTGGGCCGCCATCGCCCGCCAGACCGCCGAGCTTTACCAGAGCATTGTCTGCGGGGCAGCGTAGGGCCGGGGAGGGGGGCGTACAAAGAAAGCAAAGGAATTTCTTCCGACGCGATTTTGTATCCACCGTGCGAGCCTATCGGAAGCGGCGGGCGTCAGTCGCCGCTGTCGCGCGGTAGCGCGAAGAAGATCAAGCGGCACGCTTGATTTTCCTGTTTTCAAAGAAGGCGGGGGAGGCGTATGCTTTCCCCCCTTTCTCCATGAATCCAGTCAAAGTAGCCGTAGTGGGAGCGTCGGGTTATTCCGGCCAGGAACTGATCCGCATTCTGATGCGGCATCCGGGGGTGGACCTCGTTTGCGTCACCTCGCGGCAGCTTGCGGGCAAGACGATCGCCGAGGTCTACCCGCGCTTCCAGCACCACCGCTTCGCCGGGGTCCGCTTCAGTGCTTCGGATGCCGATGCCGTCGCCGCCTCGGGCGCGACCATCGCCTTCCTCGCCCTCCCGCACGGGCTGGCGCATGAATACGCCAAACCGCTGCTCGGGCACGGGCTCAAAGTCATCGACCTGAGCGCCGATTTCCGCATTAAAGATCCGGCGGTGTTCCAGGAATTTTACGGCCAGGAACACCCCGCGCCCGAACTCCTCTGCCGCAGCATCTATGGCCTGCCGGAAGTCTACCGGGAGCAAATCCGCACTTCGGACCTGATCGCCTCTCCCGGTTGCTACCCCACCAGCATCCTGCTTCCCTTGATCCCGCTCCTGCGGGCGAAGATCGTCGAGCCCTCGGGAATCGCCATCGCCAGCATGAGCGGCGTCAGCGGCGCGGGGCGCAAAGCCTCGGTGGACTACCTCTTTTGCGAATGCAACGAGAGCGTGCGCGCCTACGGCGTCCCCAAGCACCGGCACCTCTCCGAGATCGAGCAGGAGTTATCCGCCGCCGCCGGAACGCCGGTCGTGATCAGCTTCACCCCCCACCTCATCCCGGTGAACCGGGGGATTGTGAGCACCACCTACGCCCCCCTCGTTCCCGGCGCGGGCGTGGCGGAAATCACGGCGGCGCTGGAAGCCGCCTACAAGGACGAACCGTTTGTGCGCCTCCAGGGCCCCGCCGGAACGGCCGACTTGAAAAACGTCACCTTCACCAATTTTATCGACATTGCCTGGCGGCACGACCCCCGCACCGGCCGCGCCGTCCTCCTGAGCGCCGAAGACAACCTGGTTAAAGGAGCCTCCGGCCAGGCCGTCCAAAGTCTGAATATCCTCTGCGGCTGGCCCGAAACCGAGGGCCTGTAAATCTCCACCCTCCCTCCTCCTTCCACGCACCCCCTTTTTCATGAATAGCTTTACTGAGATCCCCGGCGGCGTCACCGCCCCGTCCTCCTTCCTCGCGGGCAGCATCTTCGCGGGCATCAAGCCGGCGAACACGTCCAAGCCCGACATGGCGTTTGTCGTCTCCGCCATCCCGGCCGTCGCGGCGGGCACGTTCACGACCAACAAAATGAAGGCCGCCCCCGTGCGCGTCTCGCAGGCCAACATCCGCTCCGCCGAAACGCGCGCCATCGTCGCCAACAGCGGCAACGCCAACGCCTGCACCGGCGTCATCGGCATCGACCACGCCAAGCGGATGACCAAGGCCACCGCCAAGGCCCTGGGCCTCAAAGAGCGCCAGGTGCTCGTCTGCTCCACCGGCCGCATTGGCGTCCCGCTCCCCATCGCGGCGATGGAGAAAGCCATTGCCCTATCCCCGCAAGTCATCGCCCCCGACGGCAGCCACCTGGCCGCGCAGGCCATCATGACCAGCGACACGAAGGCCAAGGAAATCGCCGTCGAAATGGAACTCCACGGCAAGACCGTCCGCATCGGCGGCATCGCCAAGGGGGCCGGCATGATCGACCCCAACATGGCCACCATGCTCTGCTTCGTCACCACCGACGCCGCGGTCAGCAAAAAGCTCCTCCAGCAGGCGGTCTCCGACGCGGTCGAGCAATCCTTCAACCGGATCACCATCGATGGCGACATGAGCACCAACGACACGGTGCTCGTCCTGGCCAACGGCGCGGCGGGCAATCCCCCCCTGCGCGACGGCGAGCCCGAGTTCGACCGCTTCCAGAACGCCTTGAACCACGTCTGCTGCGCCCTGGCGCGGATGATCGTCGAGGACGGCGAGGGCGTCAGCAAATTCGTCACCATCCAGGTGCGCGGCGCCAAGAGCCGCCAGGACGCCCGCAAGGCTTCCGAAGCCGTCGCCAACTCCACCCTCACCAAATGCTGCTGGTTTGGCGGCGACCCGAACTGGGGCCGGGTCATGGACGCCATCGGCTACTCCGGCGCGCGCGTCCACGAGGAAACCGTCGATATTTACTACGACGGCCTGATTGCCGTCCAGAACGGCACCGCCGCCGCCACCCCCTTCTCCAAGCTCAAGGAAGTGGTCGCCAACCCGCGCTTCACCATCACCGTCGATCTCCATATGGGCGAAGCCGAATACACCGTCTTTACGACAGACCTGACCACCGCCTACGTCGAGTTTAACATGGGCGAGTGACCATTTTTTGGATTGCCCAAACGGCTCCGGGGCGATCCAATGGACGTTTTTCCTTAACCGACTCCCCTCCGTTTTCCCACATGCCCAATATTTCGCAACTCGCCCGCACGGAATCCCTTATTGAAGCCCTCCCGTTCATCCAAAAATACCGGGGGCAGCTTTTCGTCATCAAATACGGCGGCAGCGCCATGGAAGACGAACACACCGTGGACCGCCTGTTGCGCGACATCGTCTTCCTGGAAGCCGTCGGCATCAACCCCGTCCTCATCCACGGCGGCGGCAAAGCCATCACCTCCCGGTTGCGGGAAGCCGGCATCAAGACCCGCTTCGTCAACGGCCTGCGCGTCACCTGCGAAGAGTCCATCCGCATCGTCGAGGAAGTCTTGAGCGGCGTCATCAACCCCGCCATCGTCGGCACCCTCAACGAATTCGGCGGCCGCGCCCTTGGCATCTCCGGCAAGGAAGTCTTCCGGGTCCAGAAACTCCCCACCCAGGTCGATGAGAAAGGGGAGGAAGCCGATCTCGGCTTTGTGGGCGAAGTCATCGGCTGCACCCTGGACCAGATCCGGAAAGCCGTGGACGAAGAAGTGGTGCCCGTCATCTCGCCCATCGGGCGCGATGGCGAGGGGCACGTCTTTAACATCAACGCCGACACCGCCGCCGGAGCCGCGGCAGCCGCCCTCGGCGCCGAGAAAATGATCTATTTGAGCGACGTCCCCGGCATCATGCGCGATCCGAAGCAGAAAGATTCCCTTATCCCCACGCTCTCCGTCTCGGGCGTCCAGGGCTTGATCGAGGAGGGAATCATCGCGGGCGGCATGATCCCCAAAGTCGCCTCCGCCATGAGCGCCATCGAGCAAGGCGTCAAAAAAGTCCACTTCATCGACGGCCGCATCCAGCATTCCCTCTTGCTGGAAATCTTCACCAACACCGGCGTTGGCACCGAGATCGTGGCATAGTCAAGGAGACAGAGAATGGAAAGCACGCCAGAATTATTCGAACAAAACGTCATCCCGACCTACGGGCGTTTCCCCCTAGTCCTTGAGCGAGGGGAAGGCTGCCGCGTCTGGGACGAAGCGGGGAAGGAATACCTCGACTTTGGAGCCGGCATCGCCGTCTGCTCCGTAGGCCACTGCCACCCGCGCGTGGCCGAAGCCACCGCGCGCCAGGCCCGCAAGCTCGTCCACACCTCCAACCTTTATTATACCCGCCCCCAGGGCGAACTTGCCCGGCGGCTCGTCGGCTACGTGGGCCATGCGGGGAAGGTCTTCTTTGGCAACTCCGGCGCGGAAGCCAACGACGGCCTCTACAAACTCGCCCGCAAATACGGCAACGAAGCCCGCTCGCCCCATTCCCGGCACGCCGCCGGGGAAAGGCTCGAATACGCTCCCAACCGGTTCGAGATCATCACCTTCGACGGCTCCTTCCACGGCCGCACCCTGGGAGGCATCGCCGCCACCGGGCAGGAGAAAGTCAAAAAGGGCTTTGAACCGATCCCCGTCGGGTTCCGGCACGTCCCCTTCAACGACGTCCCCGAACTCGTCCGCGCCATCGGGCCCGAAACCGTCGCCATCCTCATGGAGCCCATCCAGGGGGAAATCGGCGTTCTTCCCGCCACGGTCGCCTTCTTGAAAGCCGTCCGGGCCCTCTGCAACGAGCACGGCCTGCTCCTCATGTTTGACGAAATCCAGTGCGGCCTCGGCCGGACCGGCGATTGGTGCGCCTGGCAGACCCTCACCGGTGGCGAGGTCGTCCCCGACGCCATCAGTTGGGCCAAAGGCATCGCGGGCGGCTACCCGATGGGAGCCTTCTGGGTGCGCGACCGCCAGATCGCCTTGAAAGACGGCGGCGAAATCAGCCTGGCCAATCTCCTTGGCCCGGGCTCCCACGGCTCCACCTTCGGCGGCACGCCGCTTGCCTGCACCGTCGCCAACGAGGTCCTCTCCATCATCGACGAAGAGGGCCTCCTGGCCAACGCCCGCGAGATGGGGGCGTATGCCAAAGCCGCCATCGAAGCCCTCGGCTCCCCGCTGATCCGGTCCGTGCGCGGCGTCGGCCTCATGATCGCCTTCGAGCTGGCCCCGGATTTCTCCGAACGCATTGGCGACACGCGGGCTCCCAGCCAGGCCCTCCTTGCCCGGCTCCACGCCGCCGGGCTGCTCAGCATCCCCTCGGGCACCCACAGCCTCCGGTGGCTGCCGCCGCTCAACGTCACCCGGGCCGAAATCGACCGGGCCGTCGGCATCCTGCGGTCTGCATTGTCCTAACACCCCTACCAGCCATGAAGCACCTGCTTTCCCTCGAAGCCCTCCCGGCCGCCGACATCGCCGAAATCCTCGCCCTGGCCAAGACCCTCAAGGCCACCCGGGGCCGCCATGCCGAGCACCCCCTCAAAAACCAGTGTTGGGGGCTGATCTTCAGCAAATCCTCCACGCGCACCCGCGTCAGCTTCGAAGTCGGCATCCGGGAACTCGGCGGCGACGCCCTCTTCCTGAGCGCCAACGACATCCAGCTTGGCCGCGGTGAACCGATCAAGGACACCGCGCGCGTCATGGGCCGGATGCTCCACGGAGCCGTCATCCGCACCTTCGCCCAGCAGGATGTGGAGGACTTCGCCCACTACGGCGCCATCCCCACCATCAACGCCCTCACCGACGACGAACACCCGTGCCAGATCCTCGCCGACCTTTTCACCATCCAGGAGAAACTCGGCCGCTACGAAGGCAAGACCGTCACCTTCATCGGCGACGGCGCGTGCAATGTCCCGCGCTCGTGGATTTGGGCGGCGTCCAAGCTCGACTTCCAGCTCCGCATCGCCGCGCCGAAACCGTTCCAGCCCGCGCCCGAACTGATCGCCCAGGCGGGCGGCGACATCGTCGTCACCGACGACATTGAAGCCGCCGTCGTCGGCGCCGACGTCCTCTACAGCGACGTATGGGTGAGCATGGGCATGGAAAAGGAAACCGAATACCGGCTCGCCCAGCTCGCGGGCTACCAGATCAGCGCCCCCCTCCTCAAGCGGGCCGCTCCCGGAGCGCTGGCCATGCACTGCCTGCCCGCCTACCGGGGCAAGGAAATCACCGATGAAGTGATGGAAGCCCACGCCGACACCATCTTCACCCAAGCCGAGAACCGCCTCCACGCCCAGAAAGCCATCCTTTCCTGGCTCGTCAAATAGACGGTATAAAAATGAAATAAAGCTCGCGCAAAGAGCGCAAAGAACGCAAAGGAAAGAGGATTCCCTATTCCCATGAAAACCCCGATTCCAGGCGGTCTTTTAGTTGCTGTTGAGGGCATTGACGGCGCAGGCAAAACGACGGTGGCCGGGATGCTCGCCCAATGGTGCGGCGAACGGGGCCTTGCATGCGTTTTTTCCAAGGAGCCGACGAGTCTTACTTACGGGCAGAAGCTCCGGGAATCAGCAAAGACCGGACGGCTTTCCATTGAGGAGGAATTGGAGCTTTTCCGGCTTGACCGCAAGGAACACGTTGAACGGAGCATCGGGCCCGCTCTCGCGGAGAACCAGATCGTCATTCTCGACCGCTATTACTGGAGTAACGCTGCTTACCAGGGGGCGCGCGGAGTCGATCCGGGCCGCATTGTGGCCGACAACGAGGGCATCGCTCCGATCCCGGATTTATATCTCTTTCTGGATGTGGAGGTTGGCAGCGGCATCGGACGCATTCGTGGGCGAGGGGATGCTCCGAACGACTTCGAGGGGCACGAATCGCTGGAGCAAGCGCGCGCCATCTTCACGGCCCTGCACGAGCGGGGCGACCGGCCCTCCGTGCGCATCGACGCCAGCCGCGACCTGCGCGCCGTCTGCGCCGACGCCCTGCGGGTTTTTAAGGAAACGGCGTTGCGCAAGATCCTCGCCTCCAACCCCGTTTTGCTTGCGCAATCGGGCGGCCTGTTTGATAGCAACTAGAAAAAATGGAACCCGATCCGATCAAGAAACAGAGGCTGGCCGGCCTGCAGGTCTTGCGTTTTGTTGCCGCGGCTCTGGTGCTATGGGCTCATGCCAAGTTCGCGATTGAGACGAACTCGAGTCCCCTCATGAAGAACCCCTTTATGAGCACCTCTTTTGGGGCGATCGGGGTGGATATTTTCTTTGTGATTAGCGGGTTCGTCATCGCATTGACCGCGGAGAAGCCCGGCATGAATTGGCGGCTTTTCCTTGCGCAGCGGGTCGCGCGCATTGTGCCCGTCTATTACTTTTTTATTGGGGCCACGGTGCTGATCAAGGCTCTGGGCCATTACGAGTTTGATGGCGGCTCCTATTGGTGGAACACCTTCTTTTTCGTCCCGCTTTTTGATCTCCATCGCTATGGCCGCGGGGTGCACAACTTCGGTTGGACGCTCTCTTACGAGATGTGGTTTTATGTGGTGTTTGCGGCGTGCCTTTCCTTTTTAAGGCCCAATCGGGTGCGGTTGGCCATGCCCATCTTTCTGGCAGTGGGAGCCTTGCTCATCTTCCCAAATTATAGCGGGGCGTGGTATATGCCTCACTTCGCATTCCATCCCCTGGTGCTGGAGTTTTGCAGTGGCTGTTTGCTGTTCCATTTCCGGCATCGGTTGAAGGGGGCGGTGGTTTGGATCTTGTTATGCGCCTTGCCCGCCTTTGCCTATGGCTCCGTCCTTCACGAGCGGTTAGGGGATCATTTTGGGGTTCTGGAAAGTGTGACGCTCGGTTATCAGCGGGCGGGCATCTGGGGCGGTTTTGCGGTTTGCCTTGTTGGGTGCGTGATTTGTTTGGATCAATCGGGGAAGGTGAATTTCCCAAGGTGGCTTGTGCTCCTTGGAGACGCCTCGTATTCCATCTATCTGATCCAGCCGCTCTCCTTGAAGGCCCTGCAGAAGCTTTTTGTGGGAGTGGGGGATGGCGTGAAGCTCGTGGCCTACGTTGTCATTGCGATTGTTGGCGGGCTTTTGGTCCACCTTTACATCGAAAAGAGCATTTGTTTGAAGACAAGGCGCTTCCTGGAAAGACTGGTCAAACCGGCTCCGGCGCAACTGCTGCCCTCATCGGTCGCGGGGGTGGGGGACCGCTGAGGAGGCAATCAGAACTTCACGTTCAGATCGAACTGCACGACCTGCACGGAGTTGGCGTCGGCGAGCTTCGCCCCGCCGGTGGCCTGTCCGCCGATCAGGTTTTTGCGGAGATTGTCGGCGGTGCAGAGGCTTAACTGGGCGATGATCGCGTCGGTGAAGTTGTAGCCGAGGCTCGTTTTCCACCCCCGGAGGTTCAGGCGGCTAAGCCCCCAGTCCGAATCGTTCAGGTTCGGGTCGAGGGAGCCGAGCCCCACCACCCGGTAGTTGACGTAGAGGGACCAATCCCCCTTTTTCACGTTCTCGCCGATCTGAAGGCCCGCGAGCCAGGCGAAGTCGTCTTTGCCCGCGTGATTTTTGACATGGTCGAACTCCACGATGTCCCCGGCTTTGTCGTATTCCGGCAAGACGTAGATGTCGTTGACCCGCTTGGCCCCGTCGGCGTTGTAGACGGCGTCCCAGAAGAGCTTCATTTTCCAGCCGCAGAGCCGGAAGGAGAGGTCGCCGGGGAGCTGGAAGAGGGACAGATCGCGCGTTTCACCCCAACCGGCCGGGAGGCCGTCGGTCCCGGTGCCGTTGATTGTCTGGGCGAAGCCCTGCTGGTTCCAGACGGTGTTTACCTGGGCCGAGTTGTAGGTCAGGTAAGCGGGGGCGAGAGTGAATTTCATCTGGTTGCAAAACCGGAGGGTAAAAAGAAGTTGTTCTTCAAACAGATAGGCGTCCGTATTGCGGCCCGGGGGATTGAATTCCTGGTTGTCGTCAAAGAAGAACTGCCCGGTGATGAGCGTGAGCGTCCAGGGGCACTCCACGGGGGCGCGTTGGACGGAGCGGACGGTTTTGCCGTCGGGGGCGTATTGGATCGTCTCCTCTTCCCCGCCGCAGCCCAAGAGCTTGTGGAAAGCGATGGTCTCCACCACGCCGGAGGGGTTGATGTCCGGGTCCCAGAGCAAGTCGGTCGTGTAAAACGGGTTTGGCTGTTTGCCCGCGATGAGGGTGAGCCAGTCGAGGCCGCGCCAACCGGCGTAGACCCGGCTGATGTAGATGCCGTAGTTCTGAAACCCGCCATCGAAGGTCTGGTTGCCGCTGTCGGAATACTGGCTGCTTTGGAGCTGGACGCCGCCGAACCAGTCGTCCTTGAGCTGGAAGTCGGCGCTCAGGCGCAGGCGGAAGCGCCAGCGGTCGCGCTGGTCGCCGTGGCCCGGGTCCTCCCACCGCTGGTCCGCCGTGTTCCAGCGCTGCAATTGCTGGTCCACGTTGTCATACTGGAAGCGCAGGCGGGCGTCGCCGTAGAGGGAGAGCTGCGTGACGGGGCCGCTGAGCTTGAGCTTCTCGGCGCTGGAGGCTGCTTTCTCTTTGACAAGGTCGGCCCGGAGGGTTTCCGCCTCCTGGCAGGTGAGGACTTTTTTGGCGACCAGGAGGTCCAGCAGCGCGCTGCTTTCCTCCTCGGCGGGAGCGAGGGCCGCGCCCAGCCAAAGGACGAGGCCGGCGGCAAAAAGGGGAAGCTTTTTCATGTGGGGCAGGAGAGTCACCCCGCAATCGGATGCGGCCCGGCTTTTGCGCGCTAAAAACTAATGCGCTCCGTCGGCGATCTCGCAGAGATGGGCGATGGCGGTGTTGCCGGTCTTCGCGTGGTATTGGGCCACGAGGGCTTCCTTGACGGCCGCCGCCTGGTCGCGTTCCAGCAGCGTGACGGTCGCTCCGCCAAAGCCGCCGCCGGTGAGCCGCGAGCCGAGCACGCCCGGCAGCTCTCGCGCGATCTCCACCAGGGCGTCGAGTTCCGGCGCGCTGTTTTCGAAGTTGTGGCGCGAGCTTTCATGGCTGGCGAACATGAGCGCGCCGAAGCCGCATACGTCGCCGTTGCGAAGGTGTTCGATCCCCTCCAATACGCGCTCGTTTTCGCCGACGACGTGGGCGGCGCGCCGGTAGGAAAGCTCGGGGAGAGTCGCTTTGCCCGCTTCCAGTTGGGCGCTGGTGACGTCGCGCAGGGCCTTGGCCCCGAGACGCGCGGCGGCGTCAAAGCATTGCAACCGGCGCTCGTTGTATTCGCCGCCGGAAAGCCGGTGGGGGACGCCGCACTGGGTAATGAGAAGTTCCACGCCTTTGGGGAAGGGGATGGTTTCCACGGTTTCGGCGCGACAGTCCAGGAAGATGGCGTGCCCGGCTTTGCCGAAGGCGCTGGAAGCCTGGTCGAGCAGGCCGCAGTTGACGCCCACGAATTCGTTTTCGGCGCGGCGGCACATCTTGGCGATCTGGAGCCGGTCGAGGTTCAGCCCGAAGAGTTTCTGGAGGAGCATGGCGGTGGAGACTTCCAGCGCGGCGGAACTGGAGAGGCCCGCGCCCAAGGGGAGGTTGCTCTGGATTTCGGCGCTGAAGCCGCCCACGGCGATGCCGTTCTTTTGGAAAACGTCCACGACGCCCAGGAGATAGTTGGACCACTCGTGCTCCTTGCTGGGTGCGAGCGCTGTGGCGTCGGCTTCGTAGGTCAGCCCCAGTTTCGGATCGCACAGGGTAATGCGGGAGGAACCCGTCCGGTCGCCCGTGAGGGTGACACCCCGGTCAATGGCCGCGGAGAGCACCACGCCGTCGTTATAGTCTGTGTGATTGCCGAGAAGCTCGACCCGCCCTGGAGCATACGATGTTTGCATCACCGCATTTGCTATCCCGAGACGGGCGCGGAATCAATAAGGGATGCGAGGCAAGGAGAAAAAAGTGGGGATTTCACCAGGAAAGGGGCCGCACTTGGGGACCGCTGAATAATGCCAAGGGGCATCTGCGGGAGATTTTTGTCGTCAGCCGCCCCCGTTCGCAGCGTCCATATCCAAGGCCATTTTGCGCATCTTTTTGCCGTGGGCGGCGTCGCGCGCTCGGCTCCTTGCCCACGCCAAAAATCTCCTGCAAACGGTCCATCGTTCCTTATTTCAACAGGCTGTTAGGCGCTGCCGATCAGGATTCCGGCCAGGAAGACGAGCAGCCCGCCGACGACCACCTGGAAGGCGGCCGCGAGGAACGGCGTGTCCATGTAGCGCTTGCGGATGTAGCTGATGGCGAGCAGTTCCAGGATGACGACCGCCACGGCGATGGCGGTGGCGGAGTAGAAGTTGCGGATCAAGTAGGGGAGGGTGTGGCCGATACCGCCGGCCGTCGTCATGAGCCCGCAGACGACGCCCCGCAGGTAAGGTTTTCCCCGGCCGGTCATGCTGCCGTCGTCGGAAAGCGCCTCGGCAAAGCCCATGGAAATGCCCGCGCCGACGCTGGCGGCCATGCCGACGAGGAAGGCGTCCCGCGTGTTTTGCGTGGCAAAGGCGGCGGCAAAAACCGGGGCGAGCGTGGAGACGGAGCCGTCCATCAACCCGGCGAGGCCGGGCTGGATGATCTGGAGGACGAACAGCCGGCGGTTGACGTGCTCTTCCTCGGTCGCGGCATCGGGGGTGAGGTGCTCTTTCTCGATGTTCTCGGCCAGGGTCTCGTGGACGCGCTCGGCTTCGGCCAGGTCCATGAGCAGCTTGCGGGTGGAGGCGTCGGTGACGTACTGGGCGGCCCGCTCGTAAAAGAGCCGGGTCTCCATTTCCATGATCTCGGCCTGGCGGCGGACGGTCTTGATGCCGAGCGGCCGGACGAGCCACACCGGTTTCCGGCTGACGAACCCGCGCACGTCTTCTCGCCGGATGAGCGGGATATGTTCGCCAAAGCGGCGGCGGTATTCGTCGGTCAGGAAGCGGCGGTGGCCGTTTTCCTCGGCCGCCATGTCCAAAAAGATTTTCGCCGTGGCGGGGAAATCGGTTTTCAGGCCCTGGGCGAAGTCGGCGTAAATCCGTCCGTCGGTTTCTTCAAGGGAGATTGCCAGCGCGAGGATCTCCGGTTCGGTGAGTTCTTTGAAATTCTTGGCCATAAGAATGGAAGGGCGTTGCATTCCATTTTGCCCAAGAAAAAGCCGGGTGCAATCCTCAAAAAGCCCCGGTGTGATGCGGCGTTATGCGTTGCCGCTCTTGGGCGCGATCCGGTTCCACGGGACGAGCACGGGGGCGTCCTGGCAGCGGCTGCGGAAGGCGGTGACGCCGTGGGCCTCGGCCAGCAGGCCATCGGTGAGGACCGATCCCGGCGCGCCGGAGGCGACGAGCCGGCCCTGGTGGAGCGCCAGCAGGCGGTGGCAGAAGCGCGCGGCGAGCCCCAGGTCGTGCATGACGACGAGAACCCCGGTTCCCTGCCCGGCGAGGGCCTGGAGCGTTTCCATGAGTTGGAGTTGGTGGAACGGGTCGAGCCCCGCGCCCGGTTCGTCGATGAGGAGGAGCGCGGGGTCGCCCGCCAGCGCCCGGGCCAGAAAGACGCGCGCCCGTTCGCCGCCGGAGAGTTCGTGGATCCCCCGTTCCCGCAGGTGGAGCGCGTCCACGGCTTGCAGCGCCCGGGTGATGTGCTCCGCGTTGAGTTCGCTGGAGCTGCCGCGGAAGGGCAGCCGCCCGAGGGCCACGACCCGGTCGGCGGTGAGCGGCCAGTGGCATTCCGCCGCCTGGGGCAGGTAGGCCAGGGTTTGCGCGACGGTGCGGGGTGCGATTTTCCGCAACGGTTTGCCATCCAGGCACACCTCGCCGTGTTCCGGCGGCAGCAGCCCCGCCAGCGCCCGCAGGAGGGTCGATTTTCCCGAACCGTTCGCGCCGATAAGCCCCACCAGTTCGCCCGGGCAGAGGGTCAGATCCAGCGGCTCCACAATGCGCCGCCCGCCGAGGGCGATGGAAAGATGTTGGGCTTCGAGCATGGCTTAGAAAAGGCTTTTGCGGGTGCGGATGAGCAGGAAGAGGAAGACCGGCGCGCCGACGAGCGCGGTGACGACGCCCACTTTCAACTCCTGGCCGGTGGGGAGCAGCCGCACGAGCAGGTCCGCCCACAGGAGAAGGAGCGCGCCGCCCAGCGCGCTGACGGGCAGCAGCCGGGCCGGGTCTCCCTTGACCAGCGGGCGCAATAAATGGGGAATCATGAGGCCGACAAACCCGATGCAGCCGGTGACGGAGACGGCGGCCCCGACGGCGAGCGCCGCTCCGGCGATGATCTGCATCCGCACGCGCCCGGTGCGGAAGCCGAGGCTGCGCGCGGTTTGTTCTCCCAGGCTGAAGGCCCGCAGGGCGTTGCCGCAGCCCAGCAGGAGAGCGCCGCCCAGGGCGATGAGCGGCGCGGCGAGGAGCACGTGGTCAAAGCTCCGGTCGGAGAGGGAGCCGAGCAGCCAGAAGACGATTTCCATCCCGGCATACGGGTTGGGCGAGAAGTTCAGGATGAGCGAGGTGAACGCGCCGCAGATGGCGGAGACGGTGACGCCCGCGAGGATCAGGTTTTGGATGGAACCGTCGCGTCCGGCCAGCGCGCAGACCAGGAGGACGGAGGCGAAGGCTCCGAGGATGCCCCCCAGCGGCACGGCGTAGGCGAACATGGCGCTCAGGCCCGAGTAAAAGGCGAGCACCGCACCCAGCCCTGCTCCGGCGGAGACGCCGAGCAGCCCCGGTTCCACGAGCGGGTTGCGCAGCAGGCCCTGCATGGCGGCTCCGGCCAGGCCGAGGCTGCCGCCGACCAGCAGGGCCAGCAGCAGGCGCGGAAGGCGGATTTCCAGGAGGACGAGCCGCAGGAGCGGGTCGCCCTGGCCGCAAGCGGCCTCCCAGAGGGCGCGCAACGGGATGGAGGTGCTGCCGATGCTGAGGGAGAAAAGGGCGGAAAGGGCCAACGCGGCGGTCAAGGCCACCAGCGGGCTCAGCGGGGCGCGGTTTGGGTTCATCGGGAAAGGGAATTTTGCAACATCTCGGCGAACTCCAGGTTGCTCGGGTCGGGCGAGGCGACGTGCCGGAAGGAGACGGAGAGGATCCGGCATCCCGCGCCCAGGCGGCGGAAGAGCGGTTGGGTGGCGTTGACCTGGGTTTGCGTCGGGCTGGTTTCGCGGTAGCGGGTGAGGATGAGGAGTTGGGGGTGGGTCATGATCACGGCTTCGAGCGGAGCCGACGCTCCCACGCCCGCGCTGAACCGCGCGCCGAGGTTGCGAAACCCGGCCGCCTCCAGCAGCGCGTTGGCGAAGGTGTGCCCGCCGGGGGTGAAGCCGTCCTGGAAGTAAAAGAGCGCCGTGGGCCGTTGGGCGGGCGGGGGGCGGCGGGCTTCCAGCCGTTCCAGCCGGGCGTCCATGGAGCGGATGAGCGTTTCCGCCCGCTCCGGTTCGCCAAAGGCGCATCCCGCCTGGCGGATCTGGGCGCGGAGTTCGTCAAAATCGTTGGGGATGCCGAGTTCCAGCACGCGGACGCCGATCTGCCGGAGCGCCGCGGCGGTGAATTGCGTGGCGTGGGCGGTGATGAGGACGAGATCCGGCTTGAGCCGCGCGAGCGCCTCGGCGCTGCTCTGCGTGGTGGGGATGCCCTGGGCCAGGTTGGCGTGGGCGGAAATATCGGGGTCGGCGGCAAATTGGCTTAATGCCGCGATTCGCTCCCGGGGAAGAAGTTGGAGCGCGAGCTGGTCCCCCTGCACGCAGATGGAGACGATGCGGTGCGGCTTGGGCGCCGGCTGGGGCGGTTCGCCGCCCCCCGCCGGAACGGGGGGCAGCGTGATCAGCCCAAGCGCCGCCAGGGCACAGCCCAGCCTGCGGATACGGGCGCGGCTGGGTTGCTTCCTGGCTTCGAGGTTCATCAGGCGTTAGAACGTCACTTCGACGCCGCCGTAGTAAGCGCGGCCGAGGGCGGGATAGCCGAGCACCGGTTGATAATCTTCATTGGTGACGTTTTCCACGCGGGCGGTGAACGCGACGCGCTCGTTCAAGGCATACCGGCCATAGACGCGGGCGGTCATATAGTCTTTCAGATTCACGATTTTCCCAGCGTAGGTCATTTGCCCGTCGAGCACAACCGGTTTGGAGTAGCCCCAGTCTACGTCCTGACGTTGCGCGGCCAGGGAGGCTCCGACGCCGAGCGTCAGTTTGCCCACCGGCAGGTCGAAGGTGTAGTTGGTTTCGGCGCTGAAGAGATGCCGCGGGATGCGCAATGCCCGCTGCATGCCGCTGAGCTGAATCTCGTCCACATTGTTCCAGCAATATTTGGACTGCTCGCTTTCCGTCCAGGTGTAGGAAAGGCGAGCCTGCCAGTGGTCGTTGATTTTTGCCGTGGCCGCTGTTTCGATGCCGTGGCTGTTGGCTTCGTCGGAGTTGATGTAGTAGCCCTGTTTGGGAGACGTCTGCGAGAGATACGTGATCAGGTTGTTGATGTGACTCTGGAAGAACGTCGCGCCCAGCGAGATCCTGTCGCCCAGGAAGTATTGATCGACGCCCGCGTCCCAGCTCTGGGAGCGCTCCGGCTCCAGGTTGTTTCCATTCGCAAACGAGGTGGTGCTCAATTGATACACCGTCGGTTCCTTGAAGCCCGTGCCGAGACTGGCGTGGAACTTGGTGTGGGTCGGCTCCACCAGGTAGGCGGCGCCCACGCGGTAGGTCAGCACATCGGCGTTGAGATTGTAAGGCGTCTTGAGAAGCTGGGTGGAGTACGGGTTGGTGCTGAGTTTGCTGCCGTCGCCATCCAGCTGGTCGTGATCATACCGGAGGCTCCCCGTCAGGGTGAGATGGTCGATGACCTCCCACTGGTCTTCGGCATAGACTCCAAGATCCGTGGCCGAGCCGTAGGCGATATTGTGGATGTTGGAATCATAAGCATAGGGATTGCTCATGGTGTAATCCGAGTTGTACTCGTAGTGCCCCGTCTGGTAGAGGAGGGAAGCGCCCGCGACCAGCCGGTTGCGGTCGGTCAACTCCAGCGTGTTTTTCCAGTCGGCGCTCCAGTTGGCCGACTCCATTACGTTGTGTTCCGACGTGTTGCTGTAATCCGGCGAGGGGGGGAGGAAGGACCCGATGTAGGGATTTGTCCATGTCCAGTCGACCGGGTTCCAGTTGATGGGCGTGTAGGTTCCCAGGTAGCTGGCCGGGTTGTAGGGGTTGTTGAGCACGTAACGTTCCTGGTAGGTCCCCAGCGTGAGCTTGGTCGTCCAGATGTCCGAGACTTTTAATTGAGCATACGTGGAGACGGTCGTGGCTTCCTGGTCGCAGCGTTCGTTGGGATCGTTGAATCCCCAGTCAATGGGGCGGTTGCTTCCCGGCTCGTGGTAGATGCCTTCCTGTGTGCGGACGGCGAGGCCTACCGTGAGTTGGTCCGAAACGGTGTAATCGAGCCGCAGCGAGCCGCTGTTGACTCCCAGATCATTGTTGAGGCGGTCATTGTTCGTGTCTTCGCGGGCGTAATGGAAAGAGTAGTCGAGCGGCCCGAGGGAGCCGCTGCTCAAGAGGCCTTCGCGGAAGGTGTCGAAGCTGCCGCCTTCAAAAAAGAGGGTCGCGGTGGGGGTGCCCGATCCGCGCTTGGTTTCCAACGCCACTACGCCTCCCATGGCTTCGGGGCCGAAGAGCGAGCTGTGCGGCCCGCGCACGATCTCCACGTCCGCAAGGTTGAGGTTGGAGGCGAAGCTCAGCAAGGGCGAACCGCCGTTGCCAAACATCACCGAGTCGGCTTTCACGCCGTCCACAAGGGTGAGGGTATCCACCGACCGGTTGCCCCGGATGGAAATGTTGGTGAGGCCGCCCTCGGCTCCTTGCTCGCGGGCGACGACGCCGGGCGAGAGGTTCACGGCTCGCTTGACGTCTGGAATCTGGTCGCGCTTGATTTCGTTGGCATCCAGCTTGGTGTAGGAGCTGGTGATATATTCAGCGGTTTCATCGGAGCGCGTGGCCGTGACGACGACTTCCTGGAGAAGCGTCGGGTTGGCGGCGTTCGTGCCGGAGGTGGCGGGCGTGGGTGAGGGGGCGGCCTGCTGGGCGCGAACGCCCGGGGCGGCCAGGCAGAAGGCGGCGGTGGTGAGGAGCGCCGGGAAGATGCGGGTTTGCAGGGGCTTTCGGAACAAGCCGGAAGCGGTGGAATGTGAGGTCATTGATTTGGATGGATGGTTGTTTTTTGCGGTTGCCGACCGCCTGCGTGTTGAGCGAGGGAGGCTTTCTCGGGAACGTGGAGGCATAAAAAAACCTCCGCAGCCCCGAAGAGGGTGCGGAGGCGAACTTGCATTTCTCAAAAAGAGAGATGCTTGGAGATGCTTCCATCCCTCATCCTGCCTTCGGCGAGGCAGAACGCCGCGTTCCATTGGTGAAACACGGCATGATGAGCGTCGAAAAAGCAGGTCTTCTGGCTCCGAGATCGTCCGGCTCGCTCCGCCTTTCCATTTCTTTTGCAAGAAACAGTGGCTGCGCCTTGTCAAGGCGCGTTAGGAAGCTTTTGTCACTCGTTACAGCGGCGCTACCGCACGGGATTCGCACCCGTTTCCCTATTCTCCACAGGCCTTGCGGCCGAGGGCACTTTTCGCGTTAATCAACTGATGATTGAGCGCCATGGACCGATGGTTGGAAGGCCCATGGCTGTCAAAGAACCGCGCGCATTGTTCCCGGAACTATTTGCCGGTGTCAATCCCCTTATTCCGGGGATGCGTTGGACGAGCCCCCGCATTTTGGAAATTCTTTTCGGGAAATGCTCCACAGATTCCGGGGATTGTGGAAAGAAAGGCGGATGCAAAAGACCACAGGACCATCGGAAGCCCCCTCCTTTGGCTGCCCGCGCTGGGAGCGGGCCCCGGGGGACTGGGCGGCGATTGACGCCGCGTTTGCCGGGATCCCCGGGCTGCCTTTGCGCCAGGCTTGGCGGGAGAGCGCGGAGCCCCGGTTCCGCAGTGCGGTGGCGAGGATGGCCCATACGGCGGAGGCGTTGCTGGTGGAGGTGGAGTTGGAAGACGTGGATGTTTTCAACCCGGTTTCGGTGTTCAATGAACCGGCTTTTATGCAGGGCGACGTGGTCGAGGTTTTTCTCCTCCCGGCGGGAATCGACCGCTACATCGAGATCCACGCCACGCCCACCGGCGGCGTGTTCCAACTCCGCTGTACCGTGGGATGGAGGGCGCGGTGCATTCCGGGAGCGCCGCTTGATTTCCGGGACCGCCTGGTTGCTTCGCCGGTGGCGAAGGTGCTGACGCGCCGGACCCCGGGCGGGTGGTCCGCGTTCCTGGAGATCCCGTTCGCCCTGGCGGAAGCCTTTCCCGAACCCCGCGCGGCGTGGCGCGCCGCCGTCTGCCGCTACGACTACACCCGGGGCGAGGAAAAGCCGGTGCTCTCCTCCACGGCTGCTTTTCCCAAGGTGGATTTCCATCTGCCGGATTGCTGGAATCGGCTCGTCTTTTGACGGTTGCTCTATTTTTCTGTAGCCGCGCATCGGCCCGCGGCGCTCGCAAATCATCGGCTACATCTCAACTTAAAACGCTAACAGCCTGTGGAAAAATGGCCTTTGTTCATTTTTCCACAGGCTGTTAAGCGCCGTCTTTCCCGGCGGCGGCGGAGAGGGCGTCAAGGAAGACGCGCAGAGGGCAGGCGGTCCGGCCGCGATGCCAGACGACCAGGAAGTCCCAGCGCGCCTGCGGGTCCGCTACCGGAACCATGGCGATGCCGGCGGCGGGGAAGTCGTGCATGTACGCGGGCACGAGCGTGACGGCCCGTTCGCTGAGGATGAGCGAGAGCAGGTGGCTGACGCTCTCGGCCTCCTGCACGAACTGGGGACGAAACCCGGCGGCCGCGCGGCAAAGTTGCGCAATCCAGCGGTTGCGGCCCGGCATGTCGGCTTCCGGGGAGCTGATAAAGGGCTCGCCGCGCAGCGCCTTGAGGAAAATTCGCGGCCGCGCGGCCAGCGGATGCCCCGCGGGAAGGACGGCGAGGACGGGCAGATTCGCCAACTTTTTGGTGTAAAATTCGCGTCCCAGGATGTCCCCTTCCTGGCCGATCACCGCGACGTCGATCTCCCCGCGCCGCAGCGCGGCGATCTGCTCGCCGGGCGAGAGATCCAGCAAGGTCACTTTGACCTCCGGGTGCGCGCGGCGGACCTCGGCCAGCGCCGGGTTTAAATAGACCTGCGCCATGGAGATGAGGTAGCCGATCCGCAATTGGTCGCTCTGGCCCCGCGCCAGCGTGCGGACGCGCCCGAGGGCCGCTTCGTACTGTGCCAGGATGGGTTCCATGGCGATGGCCAGCGCGTAGCCTGCGTCCGTGGGGCGAGCCCCCGAGGATGTTCTCTCCAGGAGCCGCCCGCCAAGCTCCTGTTCCAGCGCCTGCATCTGCCGCGTAAGCGCCGGTTGCGATATCCTCAACCGGGCGGCGGCGCGGTTGAGGCTGCCGTCCTCCACCACGGCCAAAAAGGAGCGGAGCAAGCCAAACATGAGCCGATGTTATGCAAAAACAGCATAACTGCAATAACGAATGGACATTAGGCATTCCACCCGCGCGGGATTACGCTCTGTTTCGTTCCCAATGGGACATTCAACCCAAAAAAACCATCCATGAAAACATTGCTTCCTCTCTTCAAAACCGACGCCGCCATCTCCACGCTGATCCTACGCCTGACGTTGGGCGTGGTTTTCCTGCCGCACGGCGCGCAGAAAGTCCTCGGTTGGTTTGGCGGCTACGGTTATTCCGCCACCATGGCCTTCTTTACCGGGCAGATGCACATTCCGGCGCTCTTTGCCTTCCTGGCGATTGCCGCCGAGTTTGCCGGAGCCATCGGTCTCATTCTCGGGCTGTTCACCCGCGTTGCCGCTCTCGGCATCGCCGCCAATATGGCGGTTGCGATAGCGATGGTCCACTCCGCCAACGGGTTCTTCATGAACTGGTCCGGCGCGCAAAAAGGGGAGGGCTTTGAGTATCACCTGCTCGCCATCGGCATCGCCGTGGCGCTCATGATCCGGGGCGGCGGCAAATGGTCCGCCGATGCGGCCATCGCCAAAAAATGGGCCGTCTGATGCTGCTGCGCTGCCACGACTACCCCTTCCTCGTCCGGCGCTGGCGCAAAGTGGCCCGCGCCGCCCGGTTGGAAATGACCGCTTTCGCCGAGGCCGACGGGTATACCGTCTGGAGGCTCGCCCCTCGGGAAAGCGGAGGGCCGGGCGAGGGGGGCATTTACTTGTCGGCGGGGATTCACGGCGACGAACCGGCCGGCACCGAAGCGCTCATTGGTTGGGCTGAGGCGAACCTCGATTGCCTGCGCCGCCAGCCGTGCCTCCTTTTCCCGTGCCTCAATCCATGGGGTCTCGCCCACAACTCGCGCACCGACGCCGAAGGGCGGGACCTCAACCGGACGTTTCAACACGACGGCGTCCCGCACATCCGGGCGTTGAAGGCCTTTCTGAAATCCCGCCGGTTCCGGCTCGCCCTCACGCTGCACGAAGACTACGACGGCCGTGGGCTCTACCTGTACGAACTGGAGCGCCGGACCCCTTTTTGGGGTGAAGACCTCGTGGACATCGCCCGGCCGCTGATCCCCATCGAGGGCCGCGCCACCATTGATGGGCGGCGCACTTCCCGCGCGGGCCTGGTGCGGCGCAAGATCGACTTGCGGCGCTTCCCCGCGCTCCCCGAAGCCGTCTACCTGCACCTGCACCACGCCGAGCGCACCTTTACCTTTGAGACCCCCAGCGAATTGGCCCTGGACCAGCGCGTGCGCGTTCAAATCGCCCTCATCGGCGAATGCATCCGACGGCTGGAGAACGAGGCCCCCCGCGCCGGAAACCGTCCCGGGTGCCGCTTAACAGGCTGTTAACGCGACGCGGGATAGCTGCCCGCCAGCGTATATTCCGCCAGGACGTGCCCTTTCATCGCCTTGAAAAGTTCATTGGCGAAGAAGCCGTCCTTGAGATCCAGTTTGGCGTCGAGCGCATACACGTGCATCTCGTAGACATGCGCCTTGTCGGGCGGGGCCATCCCGCCATAGCGCGAGGCTTCGGCGTCGGACAGCTTCGCGTCGCCCAGCAGCCGCGAGGCCCAACTGTTGACGCCCTGCACAAACCGCCCCTTCGGGTTGGCGCTCGCGTTTTCCTCCAGCCGGGGCTCTGTCAAATTGGCGGCCACCCAGTGAATCCACGAAAACCGCGCCACGGGGATCGCGTCCCTGTCTTCGAGGAAAATGGCGAACGATTGCGTCCCGCGCGGGGCATTGTGAATCTCGATGGGCAAGGAATAATCGGGCATCCCTTTCAGGAAATGCGATCCGTGTTTGCCGTATTTCAGAGCGATGATTCCATTCACGATGCCCGTGCTGGTCACCGTCATTCCATTGGAAGTTGGAGAAGCTGCCATGCCCGACACCATGACAAAAAGGAAAACCGCCGGCAGCAAAAAAAGGAAGCGCTTGGCCATCATCATGGTTTCGCTGAAAGGGGGCATTCCAGAAGCCCACAACCCAGCTTGAAAGCTACAGATGCCAGCTGCGGGGGAAATGTAAAGATCACGATGCATTTTGTAGAACCATTTCGGCATTATCCCGTGCGCAGGCGCGCCTCTTATTAAGACAGCGCTTGATTTGCGCACCGCGAACCTTTAGGAGTGCAAAGTCTAAAGCGCCCGTAGCTCAGCCGGATAGAGCAACGGATTTCTAATCCGTGGGTCGCGTGTTCGAGTCACGCCGGGCGCGCTTCTAAAAGTAGCTCGCTTTCAGAGGGTTAGCCGCACCGCCGGAGAAGGACTTTAAATTTTATTATCAGCCCTTTTCATTCGTTTTTGGCGTCCAATGACAGCGAAGCATTTCCCTTCACTGTCAGAAAACTGACAACGAAGCCTAAAAAGATTGGTCAAATAATTATGAGAAAGTCTCCATCCAACAAGAAAATCGTCCGTATCTTCAATGAGTCGGATGTTCGGGGAAACCCACGTGCTCGGCGTCGGTTGGATCGCCCGCAGGCGGCTGGAGTTTCTTTGAGCGAACACGACGCCACCAGGTCAGATTGCGAAGTCGGCGTATTCCGGTTTCACGAGTTCCGTGGGGGGAAAGAGCATTCCGGCTCCCGCCGTGGCGTTGGTGCCTTGTTCGATGAGGATGAATGCCCCGGTGAGGCGATTGGTGGCGTAGCCGTCGAAGTGAAGCGGTTTGGAAGTCCTGAGCCGGATTTCGCCGATGTCATTGAGGGCGAGTTCGGAGGGGGTGGACTCCGGTTCGAGATCAGTGAAGTTGAGCCGGTGTTCGATGGATGTGACGATGGCTTGCACGGTTTGCGTGGTGTGTTTGAGCAAGTATTTGCGGCCGCGTTGGAGTGGGCGCGGGTGCATCCAGCAGATATTCGCCTGAAGTTCCGTGCTGGAACCCGGGGGGGTGTTAAGCCCGGCGATCAGGTCGCCCCGGCTGATGTCGATGTCGTCTTCCAAGACGAGCGTGACGGACTGCGGGCTGAAGGCTTCAGTCGCCGGCCCTTCGGCGGTATGGATTTCCTTCACGGTGGTGCATAGGCGGCTCGGCAGCACGATGACTTTCTTGCCCACGCGGACGATACCCCCGGCGATCTGGCCGCTGAAGCCTCGGAAGTCATGCAAGTGTGGGTCGGTGGGACTGGCTGGGCGGTTGACCCATTGGACTGGAAGGCGGAAGCCGTCCAAGGTTCGGTCGCTGCCGATATGGATGGTTTCGAGGTGGGCAAGCAAGGTCGGACCGCCATACCACGGCATGCTGGCAGAGGGCGTCACGACGTTGTCTCCGCCGAGCGCGCTGATGGGGATGAATTTGACATCCTTCATGTCCAGGCGCGGCAGAAACTCTTCAAACTGGTCGCGGATTTCCAGGAAGCGCTCTTTGCTCCAGTCCACAAGGTCCATTTTGTTAACGGCTACGACGAGGTGCGGGATGCGCAGGAGCGAGGCGATGCTGGTATGCCGCCGACTCTGTTCAATGACTCCCAAGCGCGCATCCACCAGCACGATGGAAAGGTTGGACGTGGAGGCTCCCGTGACCATGTTGCGCGTGTATTGGATATGACCGGGTGTGTCCGCGATGATGAATTTGCGGCGCGGCGTGGCAAAGTAACGGTAGGCCACGTCGATGGTGATGCCCTGTTCGCGCTCGGCGCGCAGGCCGTCGGTGAGATTGGCCAGGTTAATCTGCCCGCCGCCGGTGATGTCGGCGGAGCGTTCCAGAGCTTCGATCTGGTCTTCCATGAGCGACTTGGAGTCGAAGAGGAGCCGTCCGATGAGCGTGGATTTGCCGTCATCAACGCTGCCGCACGTGTTCAGGCGCAGGAGATCGACGGGATGAGGTGTGGAATGTGGCATGCTTGAAAGCCTTTTTAAATTAGAAATACCCGGCTTTTTTGCGGTCCTCCATGGCGGCTTCGGAGGACTTGTCGTCGGCTCGCGATCCCCGTTCGGTGACGCGGGCGGCGGCGATTTCAGCGAGAATATCGTCCACGGTGGCGGCGGGCGATTCGACGCAGCCGGTGCTGATGATGTCGCCAATGGTGCGCACCCGGACGATGAGTTCAGCAATTTCTTCGCCGCGCTTGGGCGGCACCAGTTCGTTGACGGGAAGCCACTGGCCGTGGCGGCGCACGCAGCAGCGTGGGTGACTGAAGTAGATGCTGGGCACTTCAAGGCGCTCTTTGCGGATGTATTCCCACACGTCCATCTCCGTCCAGTTGCTCAGCGGAAACGCGCGCATGCTTTCGCCCGGATTGACGCGGGTGTTGTAGAGGTTCCAGATTTCCGGGCGCTGGTTCTTGGGATCCCACTGGCCGAAGCCGTCGCGGAAGCTGAAGAAACGCTCCTTGGCGCGGGCTTTCTCCTCGTCGCGCCGCGCGCCGCCGATGCAGCAGTCGAACTGGAATTCGTCGATGGCGGCAAGCAGCGTGGGGATTTGAAGGCGATTGCGGCTTACCTCGCCCGGTGCGGGCACGGCGATCCCCTGTGTGATGGCGTCTTCCACGGTGCGGATGATCAATTTCGCGCCGAGTTCTTTTGCGCGGCGATCCCGGAATTCATTCAACTCGGGGAAGTGGTGCCCCGTGTCGATGTTTAGGAACGGCATCGGGATGGCGGACGGGCGGAAGGCTTTCTCCGCAAGCCGAAGCAAACAAATGGAGTCTTTGCCCCCGGAGAAGAGCAATGCGGGCCGTTCGAATTCCGCCGCCACCTCACGCAGGACGTGGATGGCTTCGGCTTCGAGGAATTGGAGGTGGTCGATGTGGTAGCTGCGCATCACGAATGTCTTCCCAATTCAGCCCTGCACGGCGCTGCCGCCCCATGCCGCGTGCAGTCCGCACTCGCGTTTTTCGTCGGCCTTGGCGGGATCGAAGTAGTCCCACTCGTTGGGCAGATTGTGTTGCGCGAGATAGGATTCGAGTTCGGCGTCGGTGTGATAAAAGAAGGGGCTGACTTTGAGCGTGTGGAAGTTCTGGTCGAGCGATACGATGTCGAGCCCGGCCCGGTTTGGGTTTTGCACTTTGCGCAGGGCGGTGATCCAGACCGTGGGGGCCAGTTCCCGCATCCCCCGCTGAAACGGTTCGAGCTTTATCAATGTGCTAAATCGCTTCAAGCTCTCCTCGTCATCAAGGTCGGGAAGCGCCCCGTTGATCGCCTTGTAATGGGCGGCGGTGATCCGGGGAAGGCATGCGTGGATATTTAGCTTGAGCAGCGCGCGGAGTTGCTCCGCATGGCGATAGGTGGCGGGACGGTTGAACCCGTGGTCCACCCAGAGCACGGGAATTTCCGGTTGCGCCTGGGTGGCGAGGTGCAGAATGGCCGCCTCGTAGGGCCGGAAGTTGGTGGAGACGATGGCGCGTCCGCCAGCCTGGGCAATGGCCCAGCGGGTGATTGCGAGCGGAGACTTGGAGCGCAGCTCGGCGTTCCATTGGGAGATTTGATCCGGTGTCATCTCAAGATTGTGCGGGTTGTTCGTTCCACAGGACGCGCGCGACCCAGTCGCCGAAGTGTTCGCCATCCAGCCGCTCCTGCGCATAGCGCGCAAAGAGCGGGCGCAGTTCGCCGAGGATATCCTCGTCTTTGACAACCTCTTTCCAGACGCGGGCCAGGCGCGTGGCGGCTTCGTTGCCGCCCAGGTAGAGCTGGTATTTTCCCGGAGCTTTCCCCACGAGGCCGATCTCCGCCACGTAGGGGCGCGAACAACCGTTGGGGCAGCCGGTGATGCGCACGATAATCGGCTGGTCCGCCAGGCCGACTTCGCCGAGCGCCGACTCGATCCGCCCAAGCAATCCAGGAAAGGCGCGTTCGCTCTCTGCCAGCGCCAGGCCGCAGGTAGGCAGGGCGACGCATGCCGTGGAGGCGCGGCGAACGGCAGGGATTTGTTCTGGCCGCGGAACGCCATGTTCGTCCAAGATTTTGGTAATGGCGTCTATGTCTGCGGGCTGGATATTCGCCAGGATGAGGTTGTTGCCGGGCGTAAAGCGGACTTCCGGCTGGAACCGTTCCACGATGGTTTGTAGTGCTGTCTTGGTCCGGTGCCGATCGGTATCCTGAATGCGTCCGGTTTCGATGAACAGGCCGAGGAAGCGCTTGCCGTCGGGTTGCGTGTGCCAGCCGAAGGGGTCTCCCTGGCGGGTGAACACGAAGGGTTGGGCCGGATGAATGCGAATGCCTGCGCGCCGCTCCAGTTCGGCGCGGAACCAGTCGGCGCCACGTTCGGCAATAACATATTTGAGCCGGGCGTGCTTGCGGTTGGAGCGGTCGCCGAAATCACGATGGATGGTGACCGCCGCGAGGATCGTCTGCTCCAATTGCTCCGGCGTAATGAAGCCGATCACATCGCCCAGACGCGCAAAGGTCGCTTCATTCCCGTGGCTGCGCCCCATGCCGCCGCCCGCGGCGAGGTTGTAGCCGGCGACCTTTCCCTCCTCCACGATGGCAATCAGACCCACGTCGTTGGTGAATACGTCGGTGTCGTTCACCGGCGGAATGGCGAAGCCAATCTTGAATTTACGCGGCAGGTAGGTCTTGCCGTAAAGCGGGTCGATGAAGCCGTCGTTCAGATTGAGTTCCTTGCCGTCGAGCCAGATGCCGTGGTAGGCGGGGGTGATTGGCGAAAAGAACTCGGAGAGTTTGCGTGCCTGGAGTTGCAGCTCCGCGCCCACCGCCTCACCGGGGGAAGGCGGCACGGTGATGTTGCGCACCACATCGCCGCAGGTGGCCAGCGTCGTGAGCAGGCTCCCGTTGATTTCGCGGATGACCGTCGCCAGGCTGGATTTGAGGACGCCATGAAATTGAAGGGTCTGGCGGGAGGTGATGCGCAGGGTGTGGTTCGCGTATTGGTCCGAGAGTCGGTCGAGTGCCAGGTATTGCCAAGGCGTGATCACTCCGCCCGGCACCCGGACGCGGATCATCATGATGTATTTCTTGCCTGTCTTGCGGAGGTCCCGGTCGTCCTCTTGGTAGATGCCGTGGAATTTCAGAAACTGGTTGTCGTCATCGGAAAAGCGGTCCGATTGCGTGTCAGCCAACGCCTGAGTGATGGTGCCGTCCAATGTGGGGTGGGCGAGCTTGAGCAATTCGTTGGCGGAAGGCGGGGCGGAGGAGAGAGGTGACGTCATGTGGTAGTGGGACGATGCGGACGGAATGAGGTGGTGGAAAAGCTGAGAATAAGGAGATACTACTCCATGTCAATCGGGATTATGATATTTTTTGAGAAACTTGTTGCAAAAAGGGCGCGGCCCGATAAATAACAAACACCACAAACCCGATAGAGATTATGTTTTCTTTTTCGGGGCATCCCAAAACCAATCTGAAATTTCGACTATGGAAAAACTACGTTTTCTCACCGCGCCCTTACGAAATATCGTTCTTGCCGCCGCGCTTTTTGCGCTGGGCAGCGCCGCCAGCGCGACGGAACTCCTCAACGTTTCGTATGACCCGACGCGCGAATTTTACACGGAATACAACGCGGCTTTTGCCAAGTCTTGGAAGTCCAAGACGGGGCAGGATATCGAGGCGAAGCAGTCCCACGGCGGCTCGGGCAAGCAGGCGCGCGCCGTCATCGACGGCCTGGAGGCGGACGTGGTGACGCTCGCGCTGGCTTACGACATCGACGTCATGGCGCAAAAGGGCCTTCTCCCGGCGGATTGGCAGGCAAAGTTCCCCAACAACAGCGCCCCGTACACCTCGACCATTGTCTTCCTTGTGCGCAAGGGAAACCCCAAGGCGATCAAGGATTGGAACGACCTCGTGAAACCCGGCATCTCAGTCATTACGCCCAATCCGAAGACCTCGGGCGGGGCGCGCTGGAATTACCTGGCCGCATGGGCCTATGCCGAACGGGCGTTGGGCAAAGACGAGGCGAAGGTAAAAGATTTCATCGGCAGGCTCTACAAAAACGTGCCGGTGCTGGACTCCGGCGCGCGCGGTTCCACGACGACTTTCGTGCAGCGGGGCATCGGCGATGTGCTCATCGCCTGGGAAAACGAAGCCTACCTGGCGCTCAAGGAATTTGGTGCCGACAAGTTTGAGATCGTGACGCCCTCACTGAGCATTCTCGCTGAGCCGCCCGTTGCGGTGGTCGATACCGTCACGGCCCGTCATGGGACAACGGAACTGGCCAAAGCGTATCTGACGTACCTTTACTCGGAGGAAGGGCAGAACATCGCCGGGAAGAACTTCTATCGCCCACGCGATCCCAAAGTCGCGGCGAAATACGCCAGCCAATTCGGCAAAGTCACGCTGGTGACGATTGACGACGTCTTCGGCGGCTGGAAGAAAGCCCAACCGGCGCATTTCGTGGATGGCGGAGTCTTTGATCAGATCTACACGCCCTCCGCCAAATAGGCGAGCAGCCAGCCGCATGAGACGCATCCTCCCCGGTTTTCCACTTACCCTCGGATTTTCGGTGGTCTATCTGACGCTGATCGTCCTGATCCCCTTTGCCGCGCTTGCCGCCAAGGCGTTCAGCGGCTCATGGCAGCATCTCTGGGAGGTCGTGACTTCGCCCCGCATGGTCGCTTCTTACAAGTTGAGCTTTGGGGTGTCGCTGGCGGCCTCGCTGATGAACGGTTTCTTTGGATTCATCACCGCTTGGGTGTTGACGCGCTACCGATTTCCGGGCCGTCGCGTAATGGACGGGCTGATCGATTTGCCCTTCGCGCTACCCACCGCCGTAGCGGGGATTGCATTGACGGCCCTTTATGCTCCCAACGGTTGGGCGGGGGCGCTTCTGGCGAAGATCGGCGTCGCCGCCGCGTTCAATCGACTGGGAATCCTGATCGCACTAGTGTTCATCGGATTTCCCTTCGTGGTGCGGACGCTGCAACCGGTGCTGGTTTCGCTGTCGGAAGAGGTGGAGGAAGCGGCAGCGATGCTCGGGGCCACCCGCTTTCAGACATTCCGGCGCGTCATCTTTCCCGCAGCGCTTCCGGCATTGTTCACCGGCATCACGCTCTCCTTCGGGCGCGCTGTGGGGGAGTACGGCTCGATTGTGTTCATCTCCGGCAACATCCCGTTCAAAACAGAGATCACGCCGCTGCTCATCGTGGCCAAGCTCGAACAGTATGACTACCAGGGCGCGGCGGGGATCGGGCTCGTGATGCTCCTGGCTTCGTTCGGCATTTTGGCGGTGGTCAACGCCCTACAATGGTGGAACACCCGGCGGATCAACCCAAGCCACTGACCTTCTTATGGCAGGCGCAATCCAAGATTTAACCACAGCGCGGCACGCAACGCCCCCCCGGCGCGCAACTGAAGAAGGGCCTCTGATCCGCTGGACGCTCATCGTCCTCAGCGTCGGTTTCTTTGCCGCGTTTTTGCTGCTTCCGCTGGTGGCGGTGTTTGCAGAAGGGTTCCGGCGCGGGGCGGGGCTCTATTTCAAGACGTTCGCAGATCCCGTGACGCTGGATGCGATCAAGCTAACCTTGGTCACGGCGGCCATTGCCGTTCCCTCCAACACCATCTTCGGGGTGGCGGCGGCGTGGGCGATCACGCGGTTTGAGTTTCGCGGAAAACAGTTCTTCTCGACGCTCATTGAGCTGCCGCTCTGGGTCTCCCCCGTTATTGGCGGGTTGGTCTACGTACTGCTCTTCGGCTCGCAAGGGGTGCTGGGACCGTGGCTGCAAGCGCACCATTGGAAAATCATTTACGCGACGCCCGGGATCGTCATTGCCACGGTTTTTGTCACGTTTCCATTCGTCGCGCGAGGGTTGATTCCCTTGATGGAGGCGCAGGGGGTTGCCGAAGAAGAGGCGGCGCTTACGTTGGGCGCGCGCGGCTGGCAGGTGTTTCTTCGTGTCACCTTGCCCAAGATCAAGTGGGGGTTGCTCTACGGCGTCATCCTGGCCAATGCCCGCGCCATGGGCGAGTTTGGCGCGGTCTCGGTGGTGTCTGGTCATATAAGGGGGCTCACCAACACCGTGCCGCTTCAGATCGAGATTCTCTACAACGAATACTCATTTGCGGCAGCCTTCGCACTGGCCTCCCTGCTTTCGCTGCTGGCCTTGGTGACGCTGGGCGTCAAGACCTACGTCGAATGGCGCGCCCGCCAGCAACTCGAACAATCGCAGCGTTAAGATTCAAGACATCCAAATTATGAGTATTCGCGTTGAAGGCTTGAGCAAGAAATTCGCAGGCCATGTTGCTGTGGAGAGAGCCTCTATCGAGGTCGGGACCGGCAAACTCGTCGCCCTGCTGGGGCCGAGTGGTTCCGGCAAAACGACGCTCTTGCGCCTGATAGCAGGCTTGGAGTTCCCTGATGCAGGGCGGGTCTTCTTCCACGGTGAGGAGGTGACGGAGAAAAGCGCCTACGAGCGCCGGGCGGGGTTCGTGTTCCAACACTACGCTCTCTTCCAGCATCTGAGCGTGTTTGATAATGTCGCGTTCGGTCTGGAGGTGCGGCCTTGCGCGACGCGCCCTCCCAAAGCCGAAATCCGCGAGCGGGTCCACTGCCTTCTAAAGCTGGTGCAACTCGAAGCGTTCGCAAAACGCTTTCCCTCGCAGCTTTCCGGCGGCCAGCGCCAGCGCGTTGCTCTCGCCCGCGCGCTGGCTATCGAGCCGCGCGTGCTTCTCCTGGATGAGCCCTTCGGTGCGCTGGACGCCAAGGTCCGCAAAGAGCTTCGTGCGTGGATACGCCGCTTCCACGACGAGACCCACAACACGAGCCTCTTTGTCACCCACGACCAGGAGGAAGCGTTCGAGGTGGCCGACGAAGTGGTGATCCTCAACCACGGCCACATCCAGCAAATCGGCGCGCCGGGACTCATCCAGCGCGAGCCCGCCAACGCCTTTGTGCAGGATTTTCTGGGGCTGGATTTCCAGATTTGAAAAAATGCACAAACAGTCGGGGGGCTTGACCGCTTCGTGGTGCATCTACCGTTGGTGAAGCGCCGTTCCACTGCGGCGAATCTGCCAGCATCGAGAGAAGGACAGGGTTTCCTTGATGCGTGTGCGGGTTGATTGATGCCGAAGAAAGCATAGTGTAACGGTGAGGAGGGGGAAGATTCCTGGATGCAAAGCGAGAAGATCTTGAGCCAGCCCGAAACGACTCTGCCTGGGTTGCAGGAGGGGAGAGGCGTGGAGCGCCATGGGCAACAGGCCACTGCCCGCGAACACCCGGACACACAGGGGAAAGCTGCGGCAGCCCCTCTCAACGTGCTGATTGTGGAAGACCGGGCCAGCGATGCCCAGTTGATGGTGCATGAGTTGAAAAAGGCTGGGTTTGATCCGCAGTGGAAGCTGGCGGAGAACGAAGCGGAATATCTTGCGCAGCTCAATCCCAGCCTGGATTTGATTCTGTCGGATTTCCACATGCCCGTATTCAACGCTTGGGAGGCTTTGCGCCTGTTAAGCGAGCAACGCCTGGATGTGCCGTTTATTGTGGTCACGGGGAGCGTCGGCGAGGAAGTGGCCATGAAGCTGGTGCGCGCAGGGGCGGCGGACTATCTCTTGAAGGATCGCCTTGCTCGGCTGGGCGAGGCGGTGAAACAGGCCATCACGTTAAGGAATTACCGTCGCCAGAAGACCGCGGCGGACGAAGCCATTGCCCTGGCAAGAGCTCTGGCCGAGCACCGCCTGGCGGATATGGAAGCGCTGATGGAAGCGGTGCCTTCCATCGTCTTTATCTCCCATGACCGGGAGTGTCGGCGCATGGCCGGAAACCGTCTGGGCCGCAAAGTGCTTCGCCTCCCCGCCGATGCCAACCTCTCGAAAACCGCCCCGCCCGGTGAAGTGCCCATGGGTTTTCAGGCCATGAAGAACGGCACGCCCATTCTGCCGGAGGAACTGCCTTTGCAACAGGCAGCGAAGGGCCGGGAGATCCGCGATTACGAAATGGATCTGGTGTTTTCTGATGGATCCATCGTGACGATTATTGGCAATGCGTCCACGCTGCGGGATGAGAATGGCAAGCCGCGCGGAGCTGTCGGGGCGTTCGTGGACATCACCGAGCGCAAGCGTGCAGAGGAAAAGCTCCAGGCCGCCAAGATTTCCCTGGAACGGGCCAAGGAAGCTGCCGAGGAGGCTTCGCGCGCCAAGGACCGCTTTCTGGCAGTCCTCTCCCACGAACTGCGCACCCCGCTGACGCCGATCCTCGCTCTTACTTCGACCTTGGCGGAGGATGCGAGCCTTGGCGATGCGGTGCGCGGGGATTTGCAGATCATTGAGCGCAACGTGGAATTGGAGGCACATTTGATCGACGATCTGCTTGATGTGACGCGGATTGTCCACGGGAAAATCAATCTGGACAAACGCCCCGTCGATCTGTGCGAGGTCATCCGGCGCGTCGTGGAGGTCTGCCGGGAAGATATCAAGGTCCGCCGGATTCATTTTGGAGTGAAGACCGAAGGGGAGCCTTATCCGATCCTGGCGGATGCCACGCGCCTCCAGCAGGTCTTCTGGAACCTGCTCAAGAACGCACTGAAGTTCACCCCGGAGGATGGGTGTATCGGCATCCAGTGCCGCCGCGCCAGGCAGAGTGTGGTGGTCGAGGTCAAAGACAGCGGCAAAGGCATTGCTGCGGAGGATTTGGGCCGCATCTTCAACCCCTTCGAGCAGATTGAGCGAAGCGAAAGCGGCGCGCGCGGGGGACTCGGGCTTGGTTTGGCGATATCGAAGGGGGTGGTCGAAATGCACGAGGGAACGATTGAGGCGAAGAGCGAGGGATTGGGGCTGGGGGCGACCTTTTGCGTGTCCCTTCCCTTGGCCGAGACCGTGGCTCCGGTGGTCGCCGGCCCCGCCGTTCCACTCCCCCTTGCCAGCTCGCCCGTGTTGCGGATTTTGCTGGTGGAAGACCACGGGGATACGGCGCGCGTCTTGGGTCGCCTGCTCAGAAATCAGGGGCACGAGGTGCGGACCGCCGCAGACCTGCAAAAGGCCTTGGAGTGGTGTCGGCAGTGGGAGTTCGACCTGTTGATCAGCGACCTCGGGCTACCGGATGGCACCGGGCTCGATCTCATGCGCCAACTGCGCTCCCTCCGCCCAGAGATTCCCGGCATTGCCCTCAGCGGCTACGGCACCGAGGAGGACATCCGCCAGAGCTATGAGGCGGGCTTTGCGGAACACCTGATCAAACCGATCGAAATGGATCGCCTGTGGGAGGCGATCTATCGCATTGCAAACGCTGTGCCCCTCCATCCGCCGGGCCGTTCTTGAACCAAACTGCGATGTACCAGAAGAGGAATACGGCGGGCGATTACAAGGGCGAATTGGAGAAATGCCCCACGGGCATCCCCGGGCTGGATCAGATCACCGGCGGTGGGTTCCCGCGAGGCCGGCCCACGTTGGTGTGCGGGAGCGCGGGCTGCGGCAAGACGCTGCTGGCCATGGAGTTCATTGTGCGCGGAGCGATGCAGTACAACGAGCCCGGCGTGTTCATGAGCTTTGAGGAAACCGAGGAGGAACTGGCCAAAAATGTGCGCTCGCTCGGCTTCGATTTGAAGGACCTCGTCGCCCACAGAAAGCTGGCGATGGATTTTGTGCGGGTCGAGCGCAGAGAGATCGAGGAAACCGGCGATTACAACCTGGACGGCCTGTTCGTCCGCCTCAACCAGGCCATTGAAACCGTCAAGGCCAGGCGCGTTGTGCTCGACACCGTCGAGTCGCTCTTCTCCGGCTTCACCAACACGGGCATCCTGCGGGCGGAACTGCGGCGGCTCTTCCGCTGGCTCAAAGAGAAGGGCGTCACTGCCATCATCACCGGCGAGAAGGGAGAAGGAGCGCAACTGACCCGCCAGGGGATCGAGGAATATGTCTCGGACTGCGTCATCATTCTCGACCACCGCGTGAGCGACCAGCTTTTTACCCGCCGCTTGCACATCGTCAAATACCGCGGCTCCACCCACGGCACCAACGAGTATCCCTTCCTCATTACGGAACGCGGCATCAGCGTCGTGCCCATCACCTCCGTGGGGCTCACGCACACGGTTTCCAGCCTGCGCATCCCCACGAAGAAAGGCGGCCAAAAGTGAAGACGCAGCCCAAACGCCAAACCAAAAAGCCGATGGCAAAAGGCGAGCCCACGGCCGAGTGGGACTTGTGGCTCTACGTGGCCGGGCAGACGCCGCGCTCGGTGGTTGCCTTTGCCAACCTCAAGAAGCTCTGCGAGGAGCACCTTGCAGGGCGTTACCACATCGAGGTGGTGGATCTGATGGAGAACCCGCAATTGGCCAAGGGCGACCAGATCCTGGCCGTCCCCACGCTGGTGCGCAAGCTGCCCGAGCCGATCAAGAAAATCATCGGCGACCTCTCCCAGACGGAGCGGGTCCTGGTCGGGCTAAACCTGCGGGAGCGCCCACCCGCCGGAGAGTAATGGCTTAAAAACGGAGGCGAACATGCCACGCAGCACAAAAAACACCCTCAAGGCGCTGGGCCGGGGGGCGCTGGCCTTCGATCGGGCCCTCGCGGACACCTCGGGCGCACGCTTTGTCCTGCGGCTCTACGTCAGCGGCATGACGCCCCGTTCCACCCGAGCCATCGACAACATCCAGCGGCTCTGCGAGGAGCATCTGGCGGGGCGCTACGAGCTGCAAATCATCGACATCTACCAGCAGCCCGAGCTGGCCAGGGAGCAGCAGATTATCGCTGCCCCCACGCTGGTCAAGAAGCTGCCCCTGCCGCTGCGCAAATTCGTGGGTGAAATGAGCGATCCCGGGCGCATCCTGCTTGGATTGGGTGTTGAGCCGAAGGGAGGCCCGCGATGAGCCGCACGCCTTCCAATGCGGGGTGGGAGCGGCGCTTGAAGCAGTTGGAGGTGCAAAACCAGGCATTGCGCGCACAGGTGGAGAAGGCGGAACAGACGCTGGGTGCGATCCGGCGAGGCGAGGTGGACGCCCTCGTGGTCAACACCCCACAGGGGGAGCGCCTCTTTACGCTGGAAGGCGCAGAGCGCCCCTACCGGGCGTTGATCGAGCAGATGCAGCAGGGAGCCGCCACGCTCAGCCAAGACGGGGCGATCCACTACGCCAATCGCGCCTTTGCCGATATGTTGAAACGTCCGCTGGAAACCCTCATCGGCACGCGCATGGAGCCTTACATCCAGGAGGCGGACCGTGCCGCCTTCGCAGCGATGCTGGGCGAGTGCGGCCCCGGCGGTGCCCAAGGGGAGGTGGGCCTGTGCGTCGAGTCTGGCAGCGGCTTCCCCGCCCTGCTGAGCTTGTCACGGGTGGGGAAGACCGTTGCGGGGGACATCTACATGATGATCGTGACGAACCTCAGCGAGAGGAAACAAACCGAGCAGGTGTTGGCCAGCGCAAAGTTTGCCTGGGCGATCCTTGGCCAGGCGGAGGGGGCGATCATGGTGTTTGACACCAAGAGCCGGCTCGCCTTCGCCAACAGCGCCGCGCGCCGCCTTGCCGGACTGGATCCAGCCGGAATCAATCTGGATATTGGGGAAGCTGCTTGGGGCAGTCAACGCTACCCCGACAACCGCCCCCTGCCGCCGGAGGAACACGCGTTGGAGCGCGCCTTGCGCGGGGAGCGCACGGTGGCACTCGAATGCCGCATGCTGCGCCCGGACGGCAGCTACTACGACCTGCTGGTCAGCGGCACCCCTTTGCGCGACGAACAAGGCAGAGTCATCGGCGCGGTGCGCATGTTCACCGACATCACCGAGCGCAAGCGCATGGAGGAGAACCTCGCCGCCGCCAAACAAATCGCCGAGTCCCATGCCCGCCAACTGGAGGCAGCCAACAAGGAAATGGAGGCTTTCTCCTACAGCGTCTCCCACGACCTGCGCGCTCCGCTGCGGAGCATCGATGCCTTCTCGCACATCCTGCTTCAAGATTACCTGCCGCAGTTGCCCGCCAAGGCGCAGGCGTATCTGCGGTTTGTGGGCGACGGAGCCCGGCAAATGGGCCGGCTCATCGACGATCTGCTGGCTTTCTCCCGTTTGGGACATCAATCGATGCAGCTTCAGCCCCTTGCCATGGACGCAATCGTGCACGAGTTGGTCAATGCGCTTGCGCCGGAGCGGGAGGGGCGCAATGTGCAGGTGCAAATTGGCGAACTGCCCCCATGCGTGGCCGACCTCGGCCTGCTGCGGGTGGTCTGGCAGAACCTGCTCTCCAATGCGATGAAATTCAGCCGGGGGCGCGACCCCGCCGTGATCGAGATCGGATCAAAGCGCGAGGCGGGCGAAGTTGTATATTTCATCAAGGACAATGGCGTGGGCTTTGATATGCGCTATTACGAAAAGCTTTTTGTCGTTTTTCAACGCCTGCACAGCGCCGAGAAGTTCGAGGGGACCGGCATCGGCCTGGCGACGGTTCAGCGCATCATCCATCGCCACGGCGGGCGGATCTGGGGCGAAGCGCAGGTGGATCGCGGAGCGACCTTTTTCTTCACCATTGGAACAGGCGTGCAATAATGAATCCCGTGGACATCCTGCTGGTGGAAGACAATCCTGCCGATGTGGTAATGACGCTGCACGCCTTGAGAAAGCACCATCTGGCGAATCAGGTGGAGGTGGCGCGCGATGGCGAGGCGGCGCTGAACTATCTCTTCGGCGATACAACGCCTGCGCCAGGAGGCCCGCATCCCAAGCTGATCCTGCTCGATCTGAAGTTGCCGAAGGTGAATGGCCTTGAGGTGCTGCGGCGGATCAAAACCGACCCGCGCACGCAGATGATCCCCGTAGTGGTGCTGACCAGCTCCCAACAGGAGCGGGACGTGGTGGAATCCTACCGGCTGGGCGTCAACAGCTACCTCGTCAAGCCGGTGGACTTCGAAAGGTTCATGGAGATGGCCCGGCAACTCGGCTTGTACTGGTTGCTCTTGAACAAGACGCCCTAAAGTCCAATAGGAGATCCCCGGGCTTTGCCGGGGAGGCTCCCAGAGTTTGAGTGATAGAGCGGCCATGGGAGGAGAAGGCGGGGAGAAGAGTGAAATCAAAGAACAAAAAACTTCGTGGCTTCGTGCCTTCGTGTGAAACATTCAAAGGGTAGCAGCAGAGAAAACGTGGGATTTTAGATTCCGCGCGTTTTCCCTTTGGCGGGGAGTGAGAGGACGGAGGACTCTGAAACCCGTCGCTCCGGCAGTATGTTTTTAACACCAAGCCACGAAGGCGTGAAGAGAGACAAAGAGGAAGAGGAGAACGCGTTGAAGGCAAACAGGGCCTGCGTCTATAAAATAGGCGTGACAAAACCCTTCCCCTCCCTTCGTTTTTATGCGAACGTCTTTGCGAGATGCACGACACAAGAGCCACAGAAAGAAAGGCTTACGAAGCGTCGGAACAAAACACCAACGCGCAAAGAAGAGGAGGTTTTGTCTTTCTTTTGCGTGCGGTATGCGTTTCTTCGTGCCTTCGTGTGAGCATCCTTCGGCGATAAACCCTATGTCCTTCAAAGTCCTTCTCATCGGCAATTCCGAGGAATTTCAGTACAGCATGAAATTGTTCCCGGAGATGCTCCTGCGCCATCTGCGGGAGCAGGGGATACCGGCCGAACTGCTGCGTCCGAAAACCGTGTTTGGGAAGCTCGCCCCGTGGGCCGGCCGCCTGGGGAAATGGCTCTTTTACATCGACAAATTCCTCCTCTTCCCCGTGGCTTTGAGTTGGCGGCTGCGGCGCGAAGGGGGGACCGTTGTCGCCCACATCTGCGACCACTCCAACGCCATGTACGTTTCCCGCGTCCTGCGTGTCCCCCATCTCGTGACCTGCCACGACGTCATGCCAATCCGTTCCGCCCTGGGCGAAATTCCCCAGAACCCCACCTCCCGGACGGGAAAACTTTTTCAGCGGCTCATCCTCGGCGGATTGCGCAAGGCCCGGTACATCGTCTGCGTCTCCACGGCCACCCAGGCGCACCTCCTGCGCATCGCTCAAATTTCTCCCGAGCGAACGCGCGTCATCTTCAACGGCCTCAACTATCCCTACAGCCCCATGCCCGGGGCGGAGGCGCGCGAGCGTTTTGAGCGCCTGACGGGAGAGGAAGCCACGCCCTTCCTGCTCCATATCGGCGGCGACGCCTGGTATAAAAACCGGGCGGGGATGCTCACCATGTACGCCGCCCTGCGGCGGCGGCTGCGGGCGCAGGGCCTTCCCGCGCCCAAGCTGGTCTGCGCGGGTCCGCCCCTGCGGCGGGAGCTGGCCCCCTTCCTGGCCGAAGACCCGGCGATGGCCCGCGAGGTGATCGTCATCCAGGGAGCCGCCAACGAAGACCTGCGCGCCTTGTATTCCCTGGCCGAGTGCCTGCTTTTCCCCTCGTGGGACGAAGGCTTCGGCTGGCCCATCCTGGAGGCCCAGGCGTGCGGCTGCCGCGTCGTCACCACCGGCCGCCCGCCGATGACCGAAGTCGGCGGCGAGGCTGCATTTTACATCGATCCCGCCGACCCGGACGGAGCCGCCGCGATGCTCGAGCGCGTGCTGCGCCAGCCGGAAGCCGAACGCGCCGCCCGCATCGCCGCAGGCCGCGCCAACGCCGCGCGGTTCACCTCCGAAAAGATGATCGGAGAGTACCTGGCCGTCTACCGGCAACTGGCCGCACCCGGGGAGGCGCGGGCATGAAGATCACCATTGCCCAGGGAGCCTTTCTCCCCGTCCCGCCGCGCATGGGAGGCGCGGTGGAAAAGATATGGGACGCCCTGGGGCGCGAATTCGCCCGGCGCGGGCATGAAGTGGTCCATATTTCACGGCGTTGCCTTGGGCTCCCGGCCGAGGAGACGCTGGAGGGCGTGCGCCATCTGCGGGTGCCCGGATCCGACGCCCCCGGCTCGCTCGTGGCGCTCAAGGCCCGTGATCTCCTCTACTCCCTGCGGGTCCGGCGCATCCTGCCCCCCGCCGACATCCTCGTCACCCACACCTTCTGGCTCCCCATGCTCGTGCGCGGCGAACGCTTTGGGAAACTCTATGTCCACGCCGCCCGCTATCCCAAGGGGCAGATGCGCTTTTACGGCCACGCCGCGCGGCTCCAGACCGTTTCCCGCCCGATCCGCGACGCTATCATTCACGAAGTCCCGCAACTCGCCGCCAAGGTCTGCTGCATCCCCAATCCGCTCCCCGAAGCCGCGCCGGATCTTGTGCCCGGGCCGGAAGCGCCGCGCGAGAAAATCCTCCTGTACGTCGGGAGGATCCATCCCGAGAAGGGTCTTTCTCTCCTCCTCGACGCCTTTGCCGCGCTTCCCCCGGAGAGCCGCGAGGGCTGGAAATTGGTGTTCGTCGGGCCGGCGGCGGCGAAATACGGCGGCGGCGGAGAAGCGTATCTGGCCGGGCTGCAACGCCAGGCCGCGCCCCTGGGCGGCCAGGTGGAATGGGCCGGCCCCGTCTTCGATCCCGCCTCCCTGCACGCCCATTACCGGCGGGCCGCGCTGTTTGCCTACCCATCGCTGGCGGAAAAGGGGGAGACATTCGGGCTCGCCCCGCTGGAGGCCATGGCCCAGGGGTGTCCCGCCCTCGTTTCCGCTCTGGCGTGCTTCCGCGACTTTATCGAGCCCGGCGTCAACGGCTTCGTCTTCGACCACCGCGCCGCCGATCCCGTGCGGGCGCTTGCCGGGCTCTTGGCGGCATTGATGAACGACGCGCCGGGCCGGGAGCGGGCGGGGGCGCGCGCCCTGCGGACGGCGGAAGCGTTTTCCCTGGAGGGTGTCGCCGGGCAGTATCTCGATGATTTCGCGTCCCTTCTTTAGGAAACCGCCGATTTGCTCTCGCAAGTGGATCGCATGCTGCGTATTTTCACGCAACTGGATCGCCGGAATTTATGAAACATCCCCCCAATAGCGCCCCTTCTTCTTCCGAACCGCCCGTCGCCCGCCGCCGCATTCCCAAGTGGGCGGTGATCGTCAGCCTTTGCCTCCTGGCCTTGACGGCGCTGGGCGTGGGCCGCCATGTTTACCTCGGGTGGAAGGAACGGCGGCTCATCCGGGTGGCACGGATGTATCTGGACCAGGACAAACAGGCCGAGCTTCGCCTGGTTTTGGAGAACGTCCTCACGCTCAACCCCAACAACGCCGAAGCCTTTCGGATTTCCGCCCAGTCTTACCTCAAGCAAGGGAACCCCCGGGCTGCCCTTCCATGGCTGCGTAAGGCGGCCGAACTGGCTCCCACGCATGTGGACGACCAGATCGCCCTGGCCGATGCCTCCCTGCTCATCTACAGCGGCGCGGCCGGGGCGGGCAACAAGGATGCCGAAAAAATCGTGCGCGACATGGAGCCGCTGGCGCGCGGGCGCGCCGATTTCCAAGACCTTGCCGGGCGCGTCCTCCAGAGCCAGGGCAAACTTGACGAAGCCAAGAGCTGTTACACCGAAGCCGTGCGGCTCGATCCGGGGAATTCCACCTACCGGCTGCACCTCGGCATCACCCGCCTCACCTCCAAGGATGCCGCCGTAAGGGACGCCGCGCGCGGCGACGTCGAGCGCCTTTCCAAAGACCCCGCCTCCCGCGCCGTCGCCCTGCGGGCCCTCATCGTAGACGCCGCCAAAAGCATGCATGCCGACCATGCCCTTGCGATGGCGGCGGAACTGGACACCCTGCCGGCGCGGGTATTCAGCGACCGGCTGATCTATTTGGAAATGCTCCACCTGCTTGGCTCCGCCGATTTCCAGGCGCGCCTCGCCGAAACCGAGCAGGAGGCCGCGGAGAAGCCTGATTGCGTCCTCCCGCTGCTCTATTGGATGAACGGCAACAACCTGGCCCTCCTGGCCAAGGACTGGGCGGAGAAGCTCCCCGCCGACAAAACAGCATCCGTCCCCATCCGGCTGGAGATCGCCCGTTCCTACGCCGCCTTTGGCGACTGGAAGCGGTTGCGCTTCTACCTGGCCAATGAGAAATGGAACGAGTTTGATTTCATGCGCCTGGCCTATCTGGCCCGCTGCAACCGGGAACTGGAAGCCAGCGATATCCGGGCGAAAAACTCGTGGATGGAAGCCCTCAACGCTGCCTCCGCCAACGGCGAAGCGCTCCTCACCCTCGCCCGCATGACCCTGCGATGGGGCTGGGAGAACGAGGCTACGGACGCCCTGTGGCAGGCTGTCTCGAAATCCAACCGCTCCAACGAGGCCCTAAAGGCCCTGTGTCAGTATTATTATGTGAAACGGGATACGCAGGGGCTTTACCGGGCGTATGCCCTCATGGTAGACCGCAATCCAGGCGATCCCGGCGTGCGGAACAACTTTGCCATCTTCTGCCTGCTCCTGGACAAGAACAAAGACCACGCGCTCAGCGTGGCCCGCGAATTGTATGAGAAAGAGCCCGCGAGCCCCGTCTATGCTTCCACCTATGCGTTGGGGCTTTACAGCGCGGGGCAGACGGCGCGCGCGCTCGAAGTGATGCAGGCCCTCAAGCCGGAGGCTTTGCAGGAGCCTTCCATCGCCGCCTACTACAGCGGCATTCTCGCCGCGGCGGGCCGGGAGAAAGAAGCCAAGACCTACCTGGAACGGGCGCGCGGCGCAACTCTCCTCCCCGAGGAGGCGCAAATCCTGAAGCTTCCCCTGGAAGAAGCCTCGCCTGCCAGCGCGTCGCAAGTGCAATCTGCGCTCGATGTCGGGGTGCCGCCAGTCATGGAGAACCCGGCGCTGGCCGGGAGCGAGCCTTCGGCCACGCCGAGCCCAACGCCCGCTCCCTGATACCAGTTTCACGGATCAATCGGTAAAATCCAAAGCGCCAATGGCGCGGTAGCATCTTTTTGCCGTGGGCGGCGGCGCTCGCTTGGCCTGTATCCCGCGAATACAGGCCACTGCGCTCGGCTCCTCGGCCCACGCCACCAGTTTCACTGGTGGCACCTGACAATCCAGCCATTTCAAAAATTTGGTATGAGATGCGTGAGCCCTGAAACCCCTCTCTTGCTCCCTACGCTCCGAGCGATTAGGGTACTTTCCATGGCAGATTTGTTTGAAACCGGGAGTGAGGAAGCCCAAGCGATTGTAAAACCCGTTTCGGCTTCCGCGCCGCTGGCCGCCCGGATGCGCCCCCGCAACCTCGACGAGGTGGTGGGCCAGCAGCACATCCTGGGGCCGGGTAAACTGCTTCGCCGGGCCATTGAGGCGGACCGGATCTCCTCCGTCCTTTTCTACGGCCCCCCCGGCGTCGGGAAAACCAGCCTGGCCCAGGTGATCGCCCTTTCCACGCGCTCGAAATTTGAGCGCCTCAGCGGGGTGGAAAGTTCGGTGGCCGACATCCGCCGGGTGGTCGCCGAGGCGTCCAATCGCCAGAAGACCTCCGGGAAGAAGACCATTCTGTTCGTGGACGAGATCCACCGCTTCAACAAAGCCCAGCAAGACGTGCTGCTCCCCGACGTGGAAAGCGGGGTGATCCGGCTCATTGGCGCGACGACGCACAATCCTTTCTTTTACGTCAACAGCCCGCTGGTTTCCCGCTCCCAGGTTTTCCAGTTGGAGCCGATTGCGCCGGAGGAACTCTGTTTGCTCATGCGCCGGGCTCTCGCCGATACCGAGCGGGGCCTGGGGCAATGGAAAGTAAAGGCGGACAACGACGCTTTGCTGCACCTGGCCGTCACCGCCGATGGCGACGCCCGCAAGTGCCTCAACGCCCTGGAACTGGGCGTGCTGACAACGCCGCCCGATGCCGAGGGCGTCATCCCGCTCACCCTGCCGGCGGCCGAAGAGAGCATCCAGCGCAAGGCGGTCGTGTACGACGCCGACGGGGACCAGCATTACGACACCATCAGTGCCTTTATCAAGAGCATGCGCGGGAGCGATCCCGACGCCGCCGTCTATTGGCTGGCCAAAATGCTCTATGCCGGGGAGGACATCCGGTTCATCGCGCGGCGGATCGTCATTTGCGCCAGCGAGGACGTCGGCCTGGCCAACCCCGAGGCGTTGCTCGTTGCCGTCGCGGCCCAGCAGGCCGTGGAGTTTATCGGGATGCCCGAGGCGCGCATCCCGCTTGCCCACGCGGCCATCACCATCGCCAGCTCCCCCAAGAGCAACAAAGCCTACCTAGCCGTGGACGCCGCCCTGGCCGACGTGAAAGAGGGGGTGACGCTCCCCGTCCCCCTGCATTTGCGGGATACTCATTATAAGGGCGCGCAGAAACTCGGCCATGGCGAAGGCTACCAATATGCGCACGATTACGAAGGCGGCTACGTCCCCCAGGCCTATCTGCCGGAGGGGAAACGCTATTATCAACCGACGGAAAACGGTCACGAACGGCGCGTCAAAGAACGGTTGGACTACTGGCGGTCGCTTTTTGAACAACAGCAAGCACAGCAAAAGACCTGAAGAGACGGGCAACTGTTTTTTGAGAAAAAAAGCTTCGTGATACGGCCGGATACGCTAAAGTGCTGATTCATGATTCTTTACCGTGCGCGTGGACTTCATGGTCTTCATTGCATCTTCCAGGCAATCGCGGCGGCGGGGGCGTTTTGGGTGTGGGTCTTGGTCTTTGACCATCTCTTGCCCAACCACCAGCTTTTGGGCTCTCCGGCATTTTTCTTGAATTACAGCCTTTTGGTGGCCCTCGGCGTGGTGGTGGATCACCTGCGCACGGCCAAGTACAAAACGGATTTCTTGAATCTGCCGTTTGTGGAGAACTTCGGAATCAGCCTCCGGCAAACCTTCAGCGTGTTGCTCCTGATGCTCTTTTCCCTGGTGGCCTTCAAACACCAGGGGATGTCGCGGGAGTTTATCTTCAGCTTCATCCCGGTTTTCTTTGTGCTGGCGCTGGTGAGCAACTGGCTTTTTCCGTTGTGGCTGGCGCGGCTGGTCTTCTCCGGCAATTATGTGCAAAACACCATTCTCCTTGGCTCCCGCCGGGGAGTGGCCCGGCTGACGGAGTGGCTCTCCACCAAAGTGCTTTATGGCGTGAAACTGGTGGGCGTCGTCACGGAAGGCTCGACAGAGGCGCCGGTGGGCGGCCTGCCGCATCTGGGCTCCATCGCGCAGTTGGACGATCATATCCGGTGCGTGATGGCCACGCAGGTGATCGCCGTGGACGTGCCCCACTCGCCGGTGGTGGTGAACCATTTGGCAAACACCTGCCAGCGGATGGGCGTCCGTCTGCTGCTGGCCAACGATTACGAACTGATGCTCGGGAGGCGAATCTCCATGACCGAGGAGGACGGCATCTACTTCATCAGCTTTCACAAGGAACCGCTGGAGTCCCCCTTCAACCGTTTGCTCAAGCGGTTTGTGGACATGCTGGTTGCGCTTCCCGTCGTCGTGTTTGTCCTGCCGGTGTTGAGCGCCGTCGTCTGGCTGCTGCACCGATGGCAATCACCCGGCCCGCTCTTTTTCTACCAGTTGCGCACGGGGAAGCAGGGGCAGGATTTTCTCCTCTTCAAATTCCGCACCATGCACCCCAACAACCCGGACGAAGCCCAGCAGGCCAAGGAGCACGATGATCGGATTTTCCCCGCCGGCCATTGGCTGCGAAAAATGAGCCTCGACGAGATGCCGCAGTTTATTAACGTCCTCAAGGGAGAAATGAGCGTCGTCGGGCCGCGGCCCCACATGCGCAAGCACGACGACTTGTTTCGGCAAAAGATGATCTCCTACGGCGTACGCACCTTCATCAAACCGGGGATTACCGGCCTGGCCCAGGTGCGCGACCTGCGGGGGGAGATTCTGACCGACCAGGATGTGATCCAACGGATCCGCAGCGATCTGGATTACCTGGAAAACTGGTCCCTGCTCCTGGACGTCGAGATCATCTTCCGCACCGCCTGGAAAGTCTTCTTCCCGTCGCGGAACGCGCATTAAGCAACACGGCCATCGAGAGGATTGCTCTCCGGCAAACCCGCCGGGCCGGTGTTACAGACTTTCTGTAAATTCCGTTTTTGACCGGGCCAATTGCAGTTGGCGTAGTTTTTACAAAATTTTTACATTGGGCAGACAGAGCGCTGACACAGACCGGAGCCGTGCTGATAGGATGTGGACCTTATGAAAACACCTCCGTTTTTTTCATCCATCCGAGCCGCAGGCATCCTGACCGTGGCGCTCACTGTCATGGCGGCGGCGCTTTCCGCCCAGACGCCCGCTCCAGCCAAACCGGCGCCCCCGCAGCCGCAAGGCGATCCCTTCATTAAAAAGGAAGTCGGCAGCACCGCAACCGAAGAGACGGAATCGGTTTGCAATGTGGGTGCGACCCTCGAAATCTACGCGTTGAGCCAAGCGGATGCCGCAAAGTTAATCGGCGAAAACTCCGGCGGGCCGGTGCTGCATGACCGGGTGCTGGAACTTGTGAAAAAAGGCAATGCCAGGCTGGAAACGGTTCTCAGCAATGTGGCGAAGTCCGGCAAGAAAGCGTTTCTGGAACAAACTGACGAGCTTCACTACCCCACTTACTTGCGTGATGGCGACGATGCGAATAAGTTGCCTATTCCAACCGATTATGAGTCACGCAATACGGGCGACTCCTTCGAGTGGGAACCGTCGCTTGCGCCTGATAATCGGACATGCGACCTCAGCTTCGTCATTTCCGAGGTTCATTTCAGCGGGTTTGCTGACCTGCACGTAACCAAGAAGAAAATGGCATTCGGGCCACCCCGGTTTGAAACACGAAAAATCACCACCAGGCAGACCGTAAGAGTGGGTGCAATGCAGTTTTTGGGCACTTTAAGCGCCGCACCCGATTTTAAGACGGCAGATGCCCCCGATGCCGAAGCCGACAAGAGTCACTCTCTTCAAGTAAGGCTGCTATTCGGCCGGGTGGACGTTGTTCGCATCCCACGAAAGCCCCTGCCGCAAGAAGATCAAGAGGGGAATCTCGAAGAGCAGCTCAGCTTCTATTCTCTGGATCGGGAAACCGCTCGCACGGTTCTGGGAGAAATCGCAAGCCCCGGTGCGGTTTTCGCCGCCCTTCAACCGCATCTGGATCGCCATGAAGCAAAACTGGAGCGGCTTCTGGTATTGAAAACGCAATCCGGGCAGCGGGGGATGACTGAAGAAACCGACGAAATACGCTATGATGCAGGCGAGGCAGAAGGTATTGCAACACGCAACACCGGGCTCATCTTGGAAATCGAACCGGTGCGCGCAGCCAACGCCTCTATCGTGGACATCGACATGGTTCCTCAAATGGTGAAGCTGAATGGAGATCTGCACTTCGACGGCATCGCCGAAAAATATCAATCGCAGCCCGTCTTTGAAACCCGCAAAGTGACGACTTCGCTTTCTGCCGCCCTGGGTGAGCAAGCCTTCATCGGGACTTTCAGCCAACCGACGGATACCGGCGTCAACGGGCAAAAAGATACGGGGCGTGTCTGGCTGGGCTTTATTCGAGTCAATCTCGTAAAACCCTAACTGGAACTGCACACTCGCAAACCGGCCGGAGTTCCGCCAATCTCAAGCTGATGCTGGCAGCGCCGAATCCAATACGCTCATTTTTCGCCTACGGGACACTCCTGCTGCTCCTTCCCGTCGCCGCCGCCATTTTCATCGGCGGCGGGCGGTTGGCAAAGCGCACCGAACGGGTGCATGTGGCGGGTGGTCATGCCTCGGTCCAGGACCTTGCCAGGGGAATGGAGAAGGAACTTGGACGCCTTGAGCGAATGTACGAAAGCCATCTTGGCCGAATTGCAAAGACTGCGGCGTCCCTGGACAACGATCGCCAGGGTGTGTGGCAGCTTTGCCATGGCATTGTCGGAGTGAGCCAATGCTCGCTCATTCACCCGCAGGCAAGAGGCGGGCCGGACATCCATCTGCGCATCGATTCTGCGCGGTCGCACAACTTGCCGGAGCCCTCCCTCCGCACGAACGATGAGGGATTGCCCCATGAGAAGGTGCTTCTGTCCGAAGACGAACTGTTCCAGCCCGGAGGAGATACCTCCGGCTGGATTGACGAGCCGGGCAAACCATTGCTCTTTTGGCGGCGCACGGACGAAGATGCCGCCGTGGTTCTGCTCATAGATCCCGCGCCAATTCTTGCGACGCTTGATCCGTGGTTCACGCAATGGGCCGTCAACGCCCTTGCGGCAGTCCGCGCCTCAAAAGAGCCGGTCGTGATTAAAAGCCCATCCGGCCGGACCCTCGCCATTGCGGGGACGACGCCAAATGCCGGTCCGGATTTCCTGCTTCCGCTCCACTCGCGGTTCGGAACCTGGCAGGTCGCCGTGTGGGACCGCGTGGAGTCGCGCACTGTTTATGACCCTGACATCCAGTCATCAACTCTGGCGCTGGCGGTGCTCGTTGCCCTCCTGGGCATCTTCGGGTTTGTCCAGCAACGCCGGATGCTGGCCGTTGCTGCGCAACGCGTCAGTTTTGTCAACAGTGTTTCCCACGAACTGCGCACGCCGCTGACCAATATTCTGCTCAACCTCGATCTTGTAAACGAGGCGCTTGGCGACGAACCGCCTGTCCGCGAACCGGCGCGCCGGCTTGCGTTGGTGGCGGAGGAGGCCCGGCGCCTATGCCGCCTGGTCGAAAACGTGCTCGCCTTTTCGCGCGGGGAGCGCGGGCATCAGCGCTCCAGACCCAGCGCCTGCATTCCCGACAGCATCGTTGCGGCCATCGTCGAACAATTCAACCCTTCGTTCGCGCGCCGAAATCTCTCCGTCCGGGTAACCGGCGAAGCCGCCACGACCCGCCTGCTGGATGCGGATGCCTTCGCCCAGATCCTTGCCAATCTGTTGTCGAACGTGGAAAAATACGTTCCCAGTGGGATTATCGAAATCGCCACGAAACTCGAAAACGACATGCTTTCCCTCACCGTAACCGATCAGGGCCCCGGAATTCCGGCGCGTGCCGCCGAACGGATTTTTCGGCCGTTCCTGTGCCTCAATAGCCGCATCAACGAGGGAGCCAGCGGCACGGGGCTCGGCCTCTTCATTGCCCGCGAGCTTGCCAGGAGCGCGGGCGGATCGCTGCATCTCGCGCCGAGCGTTGCGGGCGCCAGTTTTCATCTGCTCCTCCCGGCTCCCCCGGCACATTCCCCAGACGCCATCTCCCAATGAAAATCCTGATTGCCGACGACGATCCCATCACCCTCGATTCCCTTCAGGCTTGCTTGCAGGAGGAAGGATTTGAGGTGCTCGCTGCGCGCGACGGACAAAAGGCGCTGGAGCTTTGGGAAAAGCATCTGCCCGATGTATTGTGCCTCGACATCATGATGCCGCAGATCAGCGGATACGACGTTTGCCGGCGCGTGCGCGCAACCGACCCCGCCGTGCCCGTGCTTTTCGTTTCGGCGAAAAACGAAGAGATCGACGTGGTCGTTGGCTTGCAGATCGGCGCGGACGATTTCATCCGAAAACCGTTCGGGAAACATGAATTCATCGCACGTATCCGGGTGGCGCTGCGCCGTTCGCAAAAGGCCGGGGTAACCCGGCGAAGCTTCAGCATGCGCCATCTGGTGATCTATCCTCTCGAACTGCGCGCCATGCGCGCCGGCGTCGAGATCGACTTGTCGCCACGCGAGGCTTCCATCCTCGAACTGCTGCATGAACGCGCCGGGCAGGTCGTCAACCGGGATGAGTTGTTGAACCACTGCTGGGGAATTGACTACTTTCCCGAGTCCCGCACCTTGGACCAGCATATCTCCAAGTTGCGCAAACGCATTGAAGTGGACCCCGCAGATCCCGAGTTAATCGAAACCGTGCGCGGCGTCGGCTATCGCTACCGCCCGTGATTGCTGTCAGCGTCAACGCTTGAACCTCCATTCCGGCGTTTTGTGGGCCACATTCTCTGTTTTTGCGGCGCTTGCGGCAGATGTGGCCCCTGTCAGCCGGGAGAAGAAAACCAGCGGAAGTGGTGAGCAGGAACTCTGGAGCGATAGGCTGTCACATTCCCTCGGATCGCCCAGAATATGAGGGCTGTCGACGTTTCTTCGAAAAACGAGGCGACAAAGATTGGATTGTTTTTTTATCGAGGATTATCTTATAAGCTCAACGAAGTGCCGTGACGACGTTGACCACCTTCCCGCCACGTCTCCATAGCTTGAACTTAACGGGGGGGTAACAACGAATGGAAACTTCCTGATGAATCCATGAAAGCAAATTGTTTAAAGCAATTGCAGGTGCTCTATGGACTTGCTCTGACCTTCATTGCCCTGACTCTGCTCTCCTCCTCCTGCTTGATGCAGTTCGCCATCCAGCAAAGCGGCTGCGCTTCGCGGGTCATCAATCTCTCCGGTCGGCAGCGGATGTTGAGCCAGCACTTGACAAAGTGCGTCCAGGACCTGGAGAACATGGCCGATGGCGGGGAGCGGACGAAACGGCTTAGTGAGGTTTCCGAATCGTTTGCCTCGTGGAAGGAGGTTCATTGGGGGTTGCAACATGGCGACAAGAAACTGGGCTTGCCAGCGGGGAGAAACTCCCCGGAGATCACGGCGCTATTCGCAGAGATGGAGCCGGTTCACGCCGCCATGGTCCATGCATTGGAATTTCTGATGGCGCAGGTAAAGGAGGGAGGCCCTGCCCCGGGCGCCGTTCACGCCACGGCAGAGGTGTTGCTGCGCAACGAGTCGCGCTTTCTGGAGTTGATGGACAAGGTCGCCTTCCAGTTCGATAAGGAGGCCAGGGAGCGGATTGGCGCGATGCAGACCCTGGAGTGGGGCATCTTGTTGGTGGGATTGCTGGTGCTGCTGCTGGAATTCCTGCTCGTGTTCCGCCCCTCGCTCTCGCAACTCGCGGGGATGATGAACTCGCTCAAGCAGCAGGCCGAGCAGATCCAGAAAACCAACGACCGCTTGGAGGAGTCGCTGGAGCAATCGATGAGGGTGGAGAAGGCGCTGCGGGCGAGCGAGTCCCGGCTCCATCAAGCCCAGCGCATTGCCCGGCATGGAAACTGGGAACTCGATCTTCTGACAAATACGTTCATCTGGTCTGGCGAGGTTTTTCAGCTTTTCGAGATCGACAGGGAGCGTCTCGGAACATCTTACGAGGCTTTTCTGGCAGCCGTCCACCCGGAGGATCGCGCCGCGGTCCATGCCGCCTACACACAGTCCCTGGAAACCCGCAAACCTTGCGAAATCACCCACCGGCTGCTCCTGCCGGATGGACGGATCAAGCATGTGCAAGAGTATTGCGAGACCACCTACAGCCCGGAAGGCAAGCCGGTCCTTTCTCTCGGAACCATCCATGACATTACCGCGATCAAGCGGTCGGAACAGTTGCTGGCGCGCGAGCGACTACTGCTCACGAGCCTCAAAATGAACATTCCAGATACCGTTTACGTCAAGGACCGGAATGGACGTTTCCTGTGGGTCAACGATGCGAAGGCCCGGCTTCTTGGCTGCAGCGACTCCGAAGCAGTGATCGGCAAAAGCGATTTCGACTTCTTTTCCCCCGAACACTCCCAGGCCTCATACGCTATCGAACAGGAAATTATCGCCACAGGCCAACCGGTTGTGGATCAGGAAGAGAAGGTGGTTTGGCCCAACGGTCGCGTGACCTGGGTTTCCACCACGAAAGCGCCGCTGATCGACGCGGAAGAAAAGATCGTCGGGCTTTTGGGCATTTCCCGCGACCTCACCACGCACAAGCAGGCGGAGGAGGCGCTACGTGAAAGCGAAATGTTACTTAGAGAAGCACAGACCGTCGCCGACTTGGGCTGTTACGTTTTGAATATACCCACGGGCTTGTGGCGGAGTTCGGATGCGCTGGATAAGGTGTTTGGGATAGACCAAGCCTACGACCACTCGGTAGAGGGGTGGGAGGCCCTGCTTCATCCCGACGACCGCCAAAAGATGGTTGACTACTTCAGCAGCGAAGTTCTTGGCCAAGGCCGGACTTTCAACAAGGAATACCGCATTATCCGCCATGACGACCAAGCCGAACGCTGGGTGCATGGAATGGGAAAACTGGAATTCGACGGCCAGGGACGCCCCCTGAGAATGCTCGGCACGATTCAGGACATCACTACTCGCAAGCAGGCGGAAGCGCGCCTGCGATTGACAAGCGGGGCTCTCGAAGCCGCGGCGAATGCCATTGCCATTACCAATAACAGGGGCGTGGTTGAATGGGCCAACACCGCCTACACCACCTACACCGGCTACAGCCTCGCGGAAACCATTGGCAAAACGCCCAGCCTGCTCAAGTCAGGCAAGCATGCTCCTGCATTCTACCAAAACCTCTGGAAAACGGTTCTCGCGGGGGAAGTGTGGCAAGGTGAAATGATCAACCGGCGCAAGGACGGCAGCCTTTATTCGGAGGAAATGACTATCACCCCGATGAAGGACCACCGTGGCAGGGTCACACACTTTATTGCCGTCAAGCAGGACATCACCGAGCGCAAGCAAATGGAGGAGAACCTGATGCGGACCCAGCGGATCGAGAGCATCGGCACACTGGCCTCCGGCATCGCGCACGATCTCAACAACATCATCACTCCCATCATCCTCTCCGCCGAAATGCTGCGCGCCGTGGAAGAACCCGAGAGCCGTGAGTGCTTGCTCTCCTCTATCGAGGAATGCGCGCAGCGCGGAGCCGCTGTGGTAAACCAAGTGCTGCTCTTCGCTCGCGGCACCAGGGGAGATTACACGGCCCTGCAATTAAATCGACTCGTCGAGGACATGGCAAAAATCGCGGGCGAGACCTTTCCCAAGAACATCACCATTTCAAGCTCTATCCCGTCCGGCCTCTGGACGGTCAACGGCGACGCTACGCAGATCCACCAAGTGCTGCTCAACCTTTGCATCAACGCCCGGGACGCCATGCCCGATGGCGGCACCCTGCACCTCTCCGCAGAAAACGCAGAGATTGACGAGAACTTCGCCGCGATGGTGCCGGAGGCCAAAGCGGGGAACTACGCCATGCTTGCGGTGTCCGACACTGGCACGGGAATTCCGCGCAAATACATCGTAAAAATCTTCGACCCGTTTTTCACGACCAAAGAAGTCGGCAAAGGCACCGGCATCGGCCTTTCCACCGTCATCGGCATCGTCAGGAGCCACGGCGGCTTTATCACGGTAGAATCCCAAGAAGGCCGGGGCAGCACGTTCAAAGTGTTTCTGCCCGGCAAAAGGAATTGCACAGCGGAGCCAGCGCATTTACCCCCCACGGAGATTCTGCAAGGCAACGGGGCAACCATCCTTGTCGTTGATGACGAGGCATCCATTGCCGCGACCATTGCGATGGCGCTCAAAAACAATGGCTTCAAAGTCTTCACCGCCCCCGAGGGAACCGCGGCGTTGGCGCTGTATAAGAAACACGCCAACGAGATCGATCTCGTGTTCACCGACGTTATCATGCCGGGAATGGACGGCGTGGCGCTCTCCCGTGCGTTAAAGGCGATCAATCCGCAGGTAAAAATCCTCGCTTCCACCGGGCAGGCTTCGGATGCCAGCCAATCGGAACTCCATGCACTTGGCGTTGATGTGATCCTGCGCAAGCCCTACGATACAAAAAAGCTGCTGACCGCCATCCGCGATGCGGCCTTGTGCTCGAACTTCCCCAGCGCCCTTTCGACGACGGGCCAGTAAAACCGCACGGTGCGGTGGCCTGGGGCGAGGAACGGAATCTTGTGGGCACGCATCAACTCCTCGACGCCGCGCTTGGTGATGCCAAGCAACTGCGGGAGTTGGATAGCGTGCCGGTTCGTTCATGCGTATGCATGAGTTACAGCACACGTTTTTGAGCGTTCAGGGCAGGCGGCCAGGGCGTGCGTGCCAGATTGTGACTCGTGATGACATGAGACGACGCAAGCGCACACAATCACCCCAATATTTTATGAAATTCCGTCTTGATGGGGTTTGGAGAAACGGGGTTAGCGGCAGAATTTGCGGCTGATTACGCCAAGGCGGGAAGAAATTGCGGCTTACCGGCGCGCATGCGAGTAAGACGTCAGAAGGTTGCGCATCATCCGCTGGTAGCTGGTGCCAAGGCGCTTGGCTTCAAACTTGAAAAACGCCAGCGCTTCCCGGTCAACCGCCAGCGAAATTTTGACGGTATCGGTCTTGCCAGCCAGTTGTTCCGGGGTTGGAAGCCCCAAGGCGGCCACTTCTTTGCGCGAAAGAGGCTTCCCTTTTGCCAGCGCGGAAAAGTCGATAGGCTCCCCCTGGATGTTCGGTTTCCCGAGTTGATAGCCTTCTTTGTCAAACCGGGCTTCCGTCGCCCTAATTTTTGCCGTTTGTTTTTTCATAAATCCCTTTGCCTCCGCGCCAGAACCCCGCCCCGATAATTCGGAACACGCCGTTCCGAACGGTGAAGCGAACCGTCAGCACTTTGCCTTCGACCATCCCAAGGCAAAAGTAACGAGGCTCGTTCCGGCTGTGTTTGGTGTCGCTGATGATGATTTTCTGGACGTCCTCAAAGGCGAGCTTGGCAACGGTGAAGTCCACCCCGTGCATGAGGAAGTTTTGGGCTTCTTTGTTGCTGTCCCATTCGAAGATCACGGAAGCAATCTACGCCAAGGTATCCCGGCGTCAATACAATCGTCTATACTTTTGGATATACGGCTCCCATTATTCCGATTTACCGCCGAGGGAGGGAGGGGGAAAACGCAAGCGCATTTAGAGGCGACGCCCGCCCTCAAACCGCGACTTCCCCACAATCCCCATTTTCCGGCCCGCTCCGGGGCTGCGACGTGCTGGACCCGTACCGGGCATTCTCGCCCCGGATCGGGCCGGGGGGGATTGCGGTGCGCCATACCCCGAGCCGACTCAGAAACCGGCGGCGGGTGTACCATGGATCAACCGTACCATGGATCAACCTGCCTGTTCATCGCTTTGGAATATCGTTTTTCCTTCTGGAGGAGAGCGCGTATCGAAAAGATCCATCCTCGCCTGGGCCCCTCCTTCTCTTTTTGGGACCCAAAACCTGAAAAAATGGAGCGAATGTGGCAATTTTACGACAGAGGAGAAGCTGAGGCGCGATTGGGGGATAGGTCTATATGAGCACATCTTATCCCCTGTCTGCTCTTTCCTCGGGTCGCACCGGCCGCACGGCCATGGCCGCGGCGGTATTTCTGGAGCCCGGCTCTGTCGTGTTCCGCAAGGTGCCGCTGCCCGCGCCTGGGCCGCGCGAGGTGCGGGTGCGGCTGGAGGGGTGCGGGGTGTGCCCGGCAAGCGTGGCGGCGTGGCAGGGAGAGGGGGAGTTTCCCCGCGAGCCGGGGGCTCCGGGCGGGGAGGCGTGGGGCCGGGTGGACGCTGTGGGGGCGGAGGTGAACGGGATATTTCCCGGAGACCGCGTGGGGGTTCTCACGGAGGCCGGTTTTGCCGAATACGCCGTGGTGGATGCCGGGCGCCTGGTGGTGTTGCCGGAGTCGCTCGACACGGAGCCGTTTCCCGCCAGGGCCTTGGGCGGGGCGGTGAATGTGTTCCGGCGCAGTTTTATCGACAAGGGGGAGACGGTGGCGGTGGTGGGCTTTGGATTTCTCGGGGCGTTGCTGACCCAACTGGCGGTGCTGGCGGAAGCGCGGGTGGTGGCGGTGGGGCGGCGGCCTTATGCGCTGCGGATTGCCAAGCAGCTCGGCGCTTCGGCGGCGGTTCTATGGAAGGACGGCGAGGAGGGTCGGGTGGCGGAGACGGTCCGCGAGGGGAACGGTGGGCGCCGCTGCGACGTGGTTCTTGAGGCAAGCGGCACCCAGGCGGGGCTGGATCTTGCCTCGGGGCTGACCCGGCGGCGCGGCCGCCTGGTGGTGGCGGGGACGCACCGTGGCGGATTGCGCTCGGTGGATATGGGGCTTTGGAACCGGCGGGGCTTCGACGTGGTGAATGCGCACGAGTCTTCCCCGGAGATTTTGCGCGAGGGGATGCGGGAAGCGGCGGCGGCGGTGGATTGCGGGTTGCTACGGCCCGGGCCGCTCTATACCCATCGGTTTTCGCTGGAGCGGCTGGACGACGCGCTGCGGCTGGCGGCGCAGCGCCCTCCCGGATTGATGAAGGCGCTGGTTTATTTTTAAACGCCGATGAACGGTCCCTTTTCCCCCGGTTGTCTCGCTGGCGACGCTGCCGCGCCGGTGCGGATTTTGATGACGGCGGACGCGAGCGCCGGCGTCTGGACATACACGATGGAGCTGGCGCGGGCGCTGCAACCCGGCGGGGGGCAGATTCTGCTCGCGGTGATGGGGCCGGCGCTCTCCCCGGCGCAGCGGGCGGAGGCGGCCCGGCTGGGGCACGTGCAGGTGCGGGAAAAACCGTTGGCGCTGGAGTGGATGGCCGACCCGTGGCGCGATGTGACGCGCGCCGGGGATTGGCTGCTGGAGCTGGAGGCGCGGTTCGCTCCCGGCGTCATCCATCTCAACCACTACTGCTACGGCTCGCTGCCGTGGAACGCGCCGGTCTTGATTGCGGCGCACGGGTGCGTGCTTTCGTGGTGGCAGGCGGTCCATGGCGAGGGATCGCCGCAGTCGTGGACGCGCTATCATGCGGAGGTCGCCGCCGGCCTGCGGGGAGCGAACTTGGTGACGGCTTCCACGCAGGTGATGCTGGAGGGGCTGGCCCGGCTGTACGCGCCGATTCCCCGGCTGCTTCACAGCCAGAGCGCGCCGCGGTTCCCGGAGTTCCAGGTCGTTCCGCACGGGGCCGACGCGGCCCGGTTTCGGCCGTTGGCAAAATGCCCCTGGATTCTGTGCGCCGGGAACGCAGGGGAGGGGGCGTGCAATGGCGATTTGCTCGACGCGGTGGCCGCGGAACTCCCCTGGCCGGTGGTCTGGGCTGTGGAGGGGGAGCCCTCCGGCGCTTGGAAGCATCTTCAACTCTTGGACGCGCGGGCGGACGGGGCCGGGATGGAGCCCCCCTTCGGGCGGGCGGCGGTGTTTGCGTTGCCGAGCCGCTACGAGCCGTTCGGGTTCGCGCCGCTCCACGCCGCCTTGGCCGGTTGCGCGCTGGTCTTGGGCGACATCCCCAGCTTGCGCGAGACGTGGGGCGACGCGGCAATGTACGCCTCGCCGGAGGAGACGCCCGCGTTTGGAACCGCGCTGCGCAGGATGGTGGAGGACGCCCCTTTGCGCGAAACGATGGCGGCGCGCGCAAGAGCCCGCGCCCTGGAACAGACGCCGCAGCGGATGGCGGAGGGGATGTGGACGTGCTACCGCTCCCTGCTAGCGCCCCACGCGGAGGCGCTGGAGGCCCACGCGGGTTGAGGCTAGAGCGTTTTTGGGTTATTTTGTCGCAATGATCTGAGAGCGCCGAGGGTTGATGCGGGGCTTTTTGAGCGCAGCGGCTGTATTTGTAAATACAGCCCAAGCGCAAAAAGACGCACAGCGACTCTCGCCGCCGAAGAGCATACGACAAAATAAACCGAAACCGCTCTAGTGTGGTGAAAGATAAATTCGCGTCATAATTCCGGCCCCTTTTTGAATTTTTCGGCGTTGCTCAATCGGTCGGTATCTTCAGATACCGCCCTCATTCGCGCCTTGAAAAATCGAAAAATTGTCTCGGACTTATTTAGCGAATTTATCTTTCACCACACTAGCGTTCCCTGCTCAAGAGTTCGTCGGCAGAGCGGGAGCAGCCGCGCGGGAGCGCCGTGGGATCGCGCCCGAGCAGTTCAAACCCCGCGCCGCGCCGGATGGCCAGATCCTGCGTCTGGATGGCGAGGACGGAGCCGAGATTGGCCAGGTCAAACAGACGCAGCACGCCGTGGCCGCCCTCGGGCGCTTCGCGGCCGGTTTCGGGATCGATCACCAGGGCGCGCGTCCAGGCCGGGCCATGATGGGGCCGCCCCAGGCCCCGCGTGTACCATTGGGAGCTAAGTTCCGTCATGCTGTATTCGTTGAGAATCGCATCCGGTTCCAGCCCGAGCGTGCGGCCAAAGCGCGCGTAGAGTTCCGGCTTGGCTAGCGTTCGTCCGGTCCCTTTGTACCCGCCGGTTTCCATGGCCAGGCTGCCGGGCGCCAGTTCCAGGCGTTCCTCCTCAAGCCGCTCAAAGAGGTGCAGGAAGGCGAGCGCCGTGCCGAGGAGGAGGACGGGGCCCACGGCGGACGCCCGGCGCAGCGCCGCGAGGTCGAGCCGGCCTGATGCGTCGATGCACCACGTCTGGGCTCCCAGTGCGCCGAGCGTTCCCATCATGTGGCAAAGGGAGGAGTGGGGGGCGTCGCCGGGGCGCTGGGTCAGGAGGATTTGGGGGAGCGAGGGCAATTCCAAGGCTTTCCAGGCGGCCAGGATGGAGGTTTCATAAAGCCGCAGCGAGTGGAAATGGTGGCTCCCGTAGCCTTCCCCCGTGGTGCCGCTGGTGCGGAAAGAAGTCACCGTTTCCGCCGCTGGGAAGGAGAGCAATTTGGCCTGCCGGAACGCGCCGGCGGGGACGGCGGGGATCTTGCGCCAGGCGGTCAGCTCGGCGGGCGTTTTTTGGTATTTGCAGAACTGCCGGTAGGGAGCGTTGTGCTCCCGCTGAAACCGGAAAATCTCCAGCGCCAGCGTGCTGAATGCTTCTTCGGAAAGCAGATGCCCAGGCTGCGAGATCCTGTCGAGGATTTCGGTTTCAAGGGCGGCGTAGGAGAGGGTTGACATGGGAGAAATCAACCACGAAAGCGCGTTCCGGGACAGCGTTCATTTTGTTTGCGGCGGCTGGAGGAACGGCTCGGCGGTCCAGTGTCCGCGCGCATCCAGCGTGATCCGCACCGCCCCGGTGGCATCCTGCCGCAAGAGGCGGATGCCGCGCGCCTCCACTGCCGCCGCCCAGGCGGGATCGAGCTGTTCCTCGGGAGGGAACGCCGCGCTGGAGGCGACGATCACGGAGGGGTGCGCGGCGGCCAGGAAATCGGGCGTGCCGGAGAGGTCGCCGCGGTGCCGTTGTTTGATCCAGATGTCGCAGCGCAGTTCGTCGGGGGGCGCGTTCTCCAGCAGCCAGGTCTCCGTCAGGAACCCGGCGTCGGAGGAAAGGAGGACCTTCCTTCCGGCGGCGTCGAGCCGCAGGACAAGCGCCTTGTCGTCGGCCCGGTTGGCGGCATACCCCGGGGGAGGGAAGAGGACCTGGAGGCGGACGCCGGGCGCGAGCGTCAGCACATCGCCGCGAGCCACGAGGGTTTTCCCCCGGCCCGAGGCTTCCAGCGCCTGGTGCGTCCTTTTCCGGGAGGGGGAGCGGTCGTGCAGCGGCGAATCGACAACTTCCCCGGGCTCCATCTCGCGCAGCAGAGCCTCCGCGCCGCCGATGTGCTGGGCGTCGCCGTGCGTGAGCAGCAAGCCGTCCAGGCGGGTGACGCCCCGACTCCGCAGATACGGGCAAACGGCGTAGGTGTAGGCGTTCGCGTTCCCGCAATCCACCATCCAGTCGGCGCGCCGGCCGCCGCCGTGCGTCCGCAGGTGGAGCGCGCCGCCGCCCGGCAGGTCGAGCGCTTCCACTTCGCAAAGGGGAGTGGGCTGGAACGACGGCCACTCCATGAACAGATGCGCGCCGGGCAGGGAGGCCAGGAAGGAAATGCCCGCCAGCAGCCCTTTGGCGATCAGCCAATTGGCGTTGTTGAAGAGAATAGCCAGCCTCTGCCAGAATGCCCCGGCCAGGACGGAGGCCATGCCGAGAATCATCATGAACCACGCCAGGAGCACGGCGAAGAGATTGGCCGGGATGGTGGAGGGGCTCCAGAGGTGAAAATAATAGAGGGTCAGCGGCATCGACCCCACCCAGGCGACCGCCGAGACGGCCACAGCTTCCAGGATCATCCCTTGCGCCTTGCAGCGCCACACCAGCCAGCGCGGCCAAAGCAGGCGCGGCAGGAACGGGTCGGGCTGGGCGAGCGGGCGGAGCGCCTCTTGCAGCGGGCGCGCAAACGCGAGGAGAAAGCCCACCATGCCAAACGAAAGCTGGAAGCCGGGGGTGAAGAACTGGTTCGGGTCCCACGCAAGAATGACGAGCGCGGAAGCGCCCAGCGTGTTCCAGGAGAGGGCGGGCCGGTCGAGGAGCACCCCGATGCACACCACCGATGCCATCAGGGTCGCCCGCAGGCTGCTGGCGGTGAGCCCCGTGGCGTAGCAGTAGATCCACAGCACCGGGAGGATGAGGCACACCGTGGCCCGGCGGCGAAAGCCCGCCACCTGCAAGAGTTGTTGCAAGGCGGCGGCCAGCATCGCCACGTTCATCCCGCTGACGGCGAAGAGGTGCATCGTCCCCGTGTATTGGAAGAGCTTTTTGGTTTCCTGGAGCGAATCGCCGCTCGACCCGAGCACCATGCTTTGGATTAGCGAGAAAAGTTCCGGGGAGTCCTCGATATCCAGGGCCATCGTCCGCTCCATCCAATGCCGCAGGGCCAGCGAACGGGTCACTAAAAGCGAGCCGCGGTCATGCTCCAGGACCCGGGCGTCATTGGGGTAACGGACCCGGAGCTCCCCGTAAACGCCCCGCCGCTGCCAGACGCGGGGGGTGTCGAAGGAGCCCGGATTGCGGGGCGGCTCCAGCCGGTGCAGGTCGCCGGTCAGCTCCACCCGGTCGCCATAGCGGGGGGCGGGATCGCCGGGCCACCGGACCAGCACGCGGGCGGTGCAGGGAGCGGGGACGCCCTGGCGCGCCAGCGATTGGAGCTGGACTTGGAAGCGAGCGGGCAGCGACGGTTCCTCCTCCACCACGCCGACCGCTTGGACCACGCACCCTTGCGGGGGAATCCGGGCCGCCAGCGCGGGACCGGGCCCGGACGTCAGCAACCAGGCGTGCCAGGCAAAAAAGAGCGCCGCCATTGCACCCCAGGCGCAAAATGCGGCGCGCCGCGGGGCACCGCGCCGCCGCAAGAGGACCGCCGCGAGCCCCTGGAGCAGCGCGGCCCCGGCAGCCCAGGGGGCAAGCCGGACGCCGCCCATTTGCGGGAGGCAATCCGCCGCCACGATGCCGCCGATGGCGCAAAGGGCGAGCGGTAGGAGCGGTTGGGGCGGTTTCAGCAGCACGGCCCAGAGTGGGGAAAAAGCCGCCGGGAACGCAAGGAAAAGCCGGCCTACGCCCTTTGCCCGGCCGCCTTGCAAACGGCTTGGTGGACGGTGGCGAGCAGTTGCTCGGCGTTATACGGTTTGGGCAGAAAGAACTCCGCGCCGTGCCGTGCAGGCTCTTTCAGGCCGGCTTGGCCCGTGGAGGCGATGATGACGGCGGCGGGGTTCATCTCTTTCAACGCCTGGATGAGGGCCTGCCCGTCCATCCGCGGCATGGCCAGGTCGGTGAGCACGGCTTGGACCGCCCCGTTGCGTTGGCGGTAGATTTCCAGCGCTTCCTCGGCTCCGGGAGCCGTCAGAACGTGGTATCCCATTTTATGCAGGATCGTCCCGGCCATTTTGCAGATGGGGATTTCGTCGTCCACGATGAGGATGCACTCGCCAGCCCCGGCGGGGAGGGCCGGTTTCTCCTTTGGTTTTGGCTGCAGCAGCAATTCCTCCGTCGCCGGGAAGAAGACGCTGAATTTGGAGCCCTTGCCCACTTTGCTTTCGATGGTCACAAAGCCGCCGTGGCTTCGGACAATTCCGAGAACGGTGGAGAGGCCGAGCCCCGTTCCCTTGCCGAGTTCCTTGGTGGTGAAGAAGGGATCGAAGATTTTGCCGATGGTTGCTTCCGGGATGCCGACGCCGGAGTCGGCGACCATCATCCGCACATAGCGCCCCGGTTTGGCGTCGGGGATTTCGGCGGCGGTGGCTGCGCCGATGTCGCAGTTTTTGGCGCTGAGCCGCAGGGTGCCGCCGCAGGGCATCGCGTCGCGCGCGTTGACGCAAAGGTTCACAAAGACTTGGTGAAGCTGCGTCAGGTCGCCGGTGACGTTCCAGAGCCCTTCGGGAAAGGAGGAGGTGAGCGTGATCGATTTGGGCAGGATTTCCTTGAGGATGCGCTCCACCTGCCGGATCAGGAAGCGGGGCTCCATCGGCTTGCGTTCGCCTTTGGCGCCCCGGGCGAAGGTGAGGACCTGGCTGACGATGTCCGCGCCGCGCTGGGCGGCTTCCTGGATGATGGTGATGAGTTCCTCGGCGGTTTCCATGGACATCTCCTCCTGCAGCATGGAGGCGGACATCATGATGGGGCCCAGGATGTTGTTGAGGTCGTGGGCGATGCCGCTTGCCAGCGAGCCGATGCTTTCCATGCGCTGGTTGCGCAGGAATTGTTCTTCCATGCGCTTGCGTTCCGTGATATCCCGCGCGATGCCGATGACCCCGACCGGCTCTCCCTGCTCGTCGCACAAGGGAGTCAGCGCGGTGTCAAAATACGTCTGCCCATGCGGCCCGGGGAAGGATTCCTCGATGCGCAACGGTTGCCGCGATTCCATGACGGCCAGATCCTGCTGGCGCACCCTGGCGGCGATTGCGCGGTTGAAGATTGCGGAATCCGGCCTGCCGATGACGCTGGCTTCGTCCTTGCCGATAAAAAGGGACCAGGCCCGGTTGACCGCCAGGAAAACGCCCTCCTTGTTTTTCATCCACGCGGGGTCGGGAATGCCGTCAAGGATGGCGCGTTGGGTGCGTTCGCTTTCACGCCGGGCGTGCTTGGCGTCTGCCTCGGCCTTCCGTTGTTTGCCCTCCGCTGTGGATTTGGACTGCCGGCGCTCCTCCTGTTTCGACTTCTCTGCGGATCGTGCCCCTTTGGGCGAGGCAGGTTGAGATTGAGGGGCGGTCCGGGAGGAATGTGAATTCATTCAGGTCGATAACACGCGTTAATCAAGGACGTTACACGACCATTTGCGCCGGTGGGTGTCAAGTATGACCCACCACGCTCCGCACAAACACGCATGGGTTTGCCGGGTATGACCCGGGAATTTTTGACCGTGGCTTTGCCGGGCCGCTATGGGTGTGCGACGCCCTGGCGCGCAGCCGGAAAATCCCGTCTGTGGGGTGCAGGCACACTAGAAGCGGGGCTGGCGCTGGCGGGGAGCTTTGTGGTATTTTCCAGGCCCCAATAGCCTCTTTTTTATGACCAAAGTAACCCATGCCCTTCTTGGTTTCGTTGTGGCATTGGCAGCCGCGTTCGCGCCGCTGGCCGCGCGGGGCGGCGATGCGCCCGCGCCGGAAGAGCCCAAGGCGCTTTCCTTCCCTGTTTCCTATACCGGGGAACTCCTGGGCAATCTCTCCGGCGGATACCGCCAGGGGGCAATTGCGGAAGGGCTCCTCAACGCCGGCGTGCAGGGCAACCTCGGCAAGCTGATCGGCTGGCAAGGCGGCAGTTTCCTCGTCAGCATCCTCGCCCCCCATGGGCCGAGCCTGACGGAGAAATATGTTCATGATTTGAACCGGGTCAGCAATATCGACGCTTACGACAGCGTGCGTCTCTACGAAGCCTGGCTGCAGCAGGAGTGGGCCGATGGCAAATTCTCGCTTCGCGCCGGTCAGCTCCTGGTGGATACCGAATTTTTCGTTTCCGGCAACGCCGCGCTCTTTTTAAACGGGGCTTTCGGCGTGCTCCCGGTGTTCAGCCAGAACCTCCCTGCCGCCGTTTTTCCCGTTGCGGCGCCGGGCGTGCGCGTCCGATGGAAAGCCTCGGACGCTCTCTCGTTCCAAGCCGGGGTGTATGACGGCGACGTGGGGGACCAGGCGAAGGGCAACAAGCATGGCGTGGACTGGCGTCTGGGCCGTGATGGAGGCGTGCTGGCGGTTGCGGAAGCGGCCTATGCCTGGAATGGGCAGAAAGGAGCCGCAGGGCTCCCGGGCACCGTCAAGCTGGGGGCGTTTTTCCGCAATGCCGGGGCGGAGGAGGATCTCACGGGCACGCCCTGCCGCACCGATGCGGGCGGCTACGTCATGGTGGACCAGCAATTCTGGCGCAAGCCGGGGACGGAAGATCAGGGATTGAGCGGCTTTGTGCGGGGCGGCGCCGCGCCCGATGAGCGGAACACAGTGCCGTTTTATGGCGATGCCGGGTTCAATTACAAAGGGCTTCTCGCGGGGCGGGAGAAAGATGTCGTGGGCCTCGCCTTCAGCTTCACGAGGCTGAGCCAATACGCGAGCGATGACGGGGAGGCCCCGGCGCATGCGCGCCACGAAGCGATTCTGGAGGCGACCTATAAAGCGCAGATCAAGGAATGGCTCACCTTGCAGCCCGACGTGCAATACATCTTCAACCCGGGGGCTTCCGCCAAGGCTGACAACGCACTGGTCGCCGGGATCCGCTTGAATGTGAGTTTTTAGGGCGATTTCATTCTCCCCGTTTCCCCCTCTCCGCGTCTTGCTTTTGGTTACGCCTGCGGCTCTTCCGGGGTGCTCGCGTCGTTCGCGTTGCCGGAGTCGTCGTCCTCGTCGGCCACCACCGGGGCGATGGCTTGGAGTTTCTCGCCGGGGTGCAGGTCGATCAACTTGACGCCCATGGCATTGCGGCCGATTTCCCGGATTTCGCGAATCCGGGTCCGCACCATTTGCCCCTTGTTGGTGATGAGCATCAATTCGTCCTTGTCGGTGACGGTCAGCGCCCCCACCACGTCGCCGGTCTTGTCGCCGACTTTCATGGTGATGATGCCTTTGCCGCCGCGCGACTGGACGCGGTATTCTTCAAACGCTGTCCGCTTGCCGATCCCGTTTTCGCCCGCGACGAGGAGTTGCGAGTCGGGGTTGACGAGCGCCATGGCGACGACGAAATCTCCCTTGACCGGCCGGATGCCCCAGACGCCGACGGTATCCCGCCCCTGGTCGCGGAGTTCCTCTTCGTGGAAGCGCAGGCTCATGCCGTTCTTGGTGATGAGGACCACTTCGTTTTGGCCGCTTGTCATGTTCGCGTCGATAAGGCGGTCGCCGTCTTCAATCTTGATGGCGATGATGCCGCCTTTGCGGATGTTTTGGAAATCGCCGAGGTTGGATTTCTTGACGATGCCCGATTGGGTCACGAACACGATGTGGAGATCCGTGTCCCATGTGTTGTCGATGGCGGCGGGGCCCGCGCCGCTGCTCTTGGCCTGGATGCGGATGGTGGCGGCGATGCGTTCTTCGTTGCGCAGTTCCAGGAGGTTGGCGATGGAGCGGCCCTTGGAGGCGCGGCCCATTTCCGGGATGTCGTAGACGCGCTCGATGTAGCAGCGGCCTGTCTGCGTGAAGAACATCAGGTAGTCGTGCGTGGTGGCGGTGAAGAGGTGCTCGACAAAATCGTCTTCCTCTTCCTCGGTGGCCCCTTCGCGCGTGATCATCCCCTTGACGCCCTTGCCGCCCCGGCGCTGGGCGCGGTAGGCGCTGACGGCGGTGCGTTTGATGAAGCCCTTGTGGGTGATGGTGATGATGGCCCCTTCGTTGGAGATCAGGTCCTCAAGCGAGATCTCGCCTTCGTCGGGAACAATCTGTGTGAGGCGCGGGGTGCCGTGCTTCTGGGCGATGGCGCGCAGTTCGTCTTTGATGATTTGCAAGACGCGGGATTCGCGGGCCAGAATATCCAGCAAATCTTTGATTTTATCGGTGAGCGCTTTGTATTCGGCCTCGATCTTGTCGCGCTCCAGGCCGGTGAGTTGGTAGAGGCGCAGATCGAGGATGGCGTTGACCTGCGTTTCGCTGAAGCTGTAGACGCCGTCCACGACGCGGCTTTCGCTGCGGATCAGGATGCCGAGGGCTTCGACGGTGTGGCGCGGGAATTCGTAGGCGAGGAGCTTGACCTTGGCCTCGTCGCGGTTGGACGACCCCCGGATGATCTTGATGAAGGCGTCCATGTTCGCCAGGGCGAGCAGGTAGCCTTCCAGGGTTTCGGCCCGGTCTTCGGCTTTGCGCAGTTCAAACCGGGTGCGCCGCAGGACGACTTCGCGGCGGTGCTCGATGTAGGCGATGTTGGCGTCCTTGATGGAGAGGAGCTTGGGCCGCCCGTGGTCGATGGCGAGCATCGTGACCGCGAAGGAGCTTTCCAGCGCGGTGTGCTTGTAAAGGTTGTTGATGACGACGTTCGGGTTGCCGTCGCGTTTGAGTTCGATGACGACGCGCGTGTTTTCGTCCGATTCGTCGCGGATGGCGCTGATTTCGGTGAGGACTTTCTCGTTCACCAGTTCCGCGATCCGCTCGACGAGAACGGCGCGGTTGACGTTGTAGGGGATCTCGGTGATGACGATCTGCTCGCGGCCGTTTTTGATCGATTCCACGCCCGCCTTGCCGCGCACTTTGATGCTGCCGCGGCCGGTTTCGGTGTAGCTCTTGATGCCCGAGATGCCGCAAATGGTGCACCCGGTGGGGAAGTCGGGGCCTTTGACGAACTGGCGCAGTTCCTCGACGGTGATGTCGGGGTTGTCGATCTGGGCGCAGATGCCTTCGACGACTTCGCCAAGGTTGTGCGGCGGCATGTTGGTGGCCATGCCGACGGCGATGCCGGTGCCGCCGTTGACGAGCAGGTTGGGCCACGCGGCGGGGAATACGACGGGTTCCGTGCGGGTTTCGTCGTAGTTGGGGACGAAATCGACGGTCTCCTTGTCCATGTCGTCCATCAAGGCCGCGCCCAGGTGGGTCATCTTGGCCTCGGTGTAACGCATGGCGGCGGGCGGATCGCCTTCCACGGAGCCGAAGTTTCCCTGGCCGTCGACGAGACATTCGCGCATGGCCCACGATTGGGCCATATGGACGAGGGTCGGGTAAACGATGGCTTCGCCGTGGGGATGGTAGTTGCCGCTCGTGTCACCGCAAATCTTGGCGCATTTCCGATGCTGCCGGTTGGGGAAGAGGGAGAGATCGTTCATCGCCAACAGGATGCGCCGCTGGGAGGGCTTCAACCCGTCGCGCGCGTCAGGCAGCGCGCGGGAGATGATGACGGACATCGAGTAGTCGAGGAACGACTTGCTCATCTCCTCGGCTACGTTGATCGGCTCGACTTTTTCGTTAAGGGTATACATCGGGAAAGAGGTGAATTAAGGGACGGGGAAAAGGGAAGGGGATCGCGCAAGGAAAAAAGGCTTCCCTCTCATTCCTTTGCGCTTTTGCGTCTTTGCGTGAGCTTTTTCTGTCTTCCATTCCCTGCGTTCTTTGCGCGAGGCTTCTTTATACGTCCAGGTTCCGCACGTTCAGCGCGTTGTCTTCGATGAAGACGCGGCGGGGTTCGACGACGTCGCCCATCAGGATGGTGAACATTTTGTCGGCCTCGACGGCGTTGGTTTCGTTGAGTTCGACTCGGAGCAACTTCCGCTTGTCCGGGTTCATCGTGGTGTCGAAGAGTTCCTTGGCGTTCATTTCGCCCAGGCCCTTGAATCGCTTGATTTGCACGCCGCGCCGGCCGATGTCCCGGATATTTTGCAGGATCTGCGGGATGGCGAAGATGGGGGTGGCGTTGGCCTTTTCCCCTTCGCCTTCGAGGAGTTCGAAGATGGGGTGGTCGGTGTCGGAGTAGTGCTCGATTTTGAGCCCCCGGTGGGCGAGTTCCGCGATTAGTTTCTGGAGCGAGGAGGTTTCGTGCAGTTCCACGAGCTTGCCGCGGCGGCGCGATCCACTGTGGCCATTGCCGCGTGATGCAGGCGTGGCGGGGGTGGTTGCGTCGCCTTCCGTGTCGCCGCCCTCGGGCTCGTCGTCAAAGAGGGCGAGGTCGAGGTTTTCGAGATGGAACCCGCGCACTTCGTCTTCGTCGTGGAAGTAGGAGACGCTTTCGTCGTTGCCGTCGCGGACTTTGACGATGTAGGTGGGCAGTTTGCCGGTCTTGAGGTCGCGCGCGGAGAGGTAGGCCTCGAAGTTGCCGCCGTGCCGCCGGACGGATTCGCTGAATTTGTCGAGCCGTTCGAGCAGGTCGAGGATTTCCTTGAGCTGCGTGGAGCTGAACTCTTTGGCGTCGGACAGGCTGCGCAGGCGCACGTCTTCCAGGGCCAGGGAGATCAGGATCCGGTTGAGCTGGATGTCGTCATCGACGTATTCCTCGCGCTTGCGGCGCTTGATCTGGTAGAGCGGCGGCTGGGCGATGTAGATTTTGCCTCCTTTGACCAACTCGGTCATCTGCCGGTAGAAGAAGGTCAGGAGCAGGGTGCGGATATGGGAGCCGTCCACGTCGGCATCGGTCATGATGATGATGCGGCCGTAGCGTAGGCGCTCCATGTTGAAGGAGCCTTCGATGTCGCCCCCGCCGATGCCGGTGCCGATGGCGGTGATCATGGTCTGGATTTCGCGGTTTTGCAGGACCTTGTCCAGGCGGGCTTTCTCGACGTTGATGAGTTTGCCGCGAATCGGGAGGATGGCCTGGTAGCGCCGGTCGCGCCCCTGTTTGGCGGAGCCGCCTGCGGAGTCGCCCTCGACGATGTAGAGTTCGGTCAGCTCGGGGTCGCGTTCGGAGCAATCGGCGAGTTTGCCGGGAAGTCCGCCGCCGGTGAGGGCGCTTTTGCGGACGGTTTCGCGGGCGCGCCGGGCGGCTTCGCGGGCGCGGGAGGCCATGAGGGCTTTCTCGATGACTTTTTTGGCGATGGCCGGGTTCTGGTCAAAGTAGGTCATCAAGCCTTCGTAGACGATGGAGGAGACGATGCCGTCCACTTCCGGGGTGACGAGCTTGACCTTGGTCTGCGATTCGAACCCGGGGTTCGGGTGCTTGACGGCGATGACGGCGGTGAGGCCCTCGCGCACGTCGTCGCCGGAGATGGGCGGGTCTTTCTCTTTAACCAGGTTGTTTTGCTTGGAATACTGGTTGATGGCGCGGGTGAGCGCGCTGCGGAAGCCGGTCAGATGCGTGCCGCCATCGGGGTTGGGGATGGCGTTGGTGAAACAGAGGATCTGGTCGTTGTAGGAGTCGTTGTATTGCATGACGACGTCGCAATACATCTCGTCTTCGATCTCCGTCTGGTCTTTGCCGCGGAATTTGACTTTGCGCTTGCCGCCCAGGACGATCGGTTTCGGGTGGACGACGATTTTGTTTTCGCCCAACTGGCGGACAAACTCCTCGATGCCGAGTTTGTAAAGGTAGATCTCTTGTTTGACCGGCTCGACCCGTTCGTCGCGCAGGACGATTTCCAGGCCGGGGTTGAGAAAGGCGAGTTCCCGCAGGCGGGCGGAGAGTTTGGAGAACTGGAACTCGGTGGTGATGTTGAAGATGGTCGGATCGGGCAGGAAGGTGATTTTCGTGCCGGTCTGCTTCTTGTTTTTCGCCTCGCCGATGACGATCAGTTTCTGCGTGGTGACGCCCCGCTCAAAGGCCATGTGGTAGATCTGGCCGTTGCGGGCGACATCCACCTTGAACCAGTCCGAAAGGGCGTTGACGCACTTGGCGCCCACGCCGTGCAGGCCGCCGGAGTATTTGTAGGCTCCCTGGCCGAATTTGCCGCCCGCGTGCAGGTTGGTGAGCACGAGTTCAAGGGCCGGGATCTTGAACTTCGGGTGGATGTCCACCGGGATGCCGCGGCCGTTGTCCTTGATGGAACAGGAGCCGTCGGAGTGGATGGTGATCTCGATTTTGGTGCAATAACCGGCGAGATGTTCGTCGATCGAGTTGTCGAGCACCTCGAAAACGCAGTGGTGCAGGCCCCGTTCATCTGTCGGCCCGATGTACATGCCGGGACGTTGGCGAACGCCCGCAAGCCCTTCGAGTTTATCGATTTTGGAAGCGTCGTAAAGTTGGTTGGCGGAGACGTGTCCCGAAGCGTTGGATTCGTCGGGGGTGATGGGCTCGTTGGCGTCAGATTCTGACATAGGCAAAATTCAGGGAATCGAAAGGGAACAAAATTACCGTGTCGCCGGAAAAACAACAACTCTAATTTTTGGCAAACCCCATCCGTTGGGGGTGATGCCGGGGACGATCCACAACATCTTGCGCACAGGAGTCTCCCACGCTGTTTTTTGCCCAAGAAGGAGGGTGGACAGAAGGGCTCGGTTTTGGAAGGATTCCGGCGTGACGCTTTTTCCCCGTTTTTTTCCCGCCGTCCGGCTGGCTGTGCTGCTTCTGCTGACGGTGGCGATGCGCTGCTGGAACGCGCCGGACGTGTTTGTGGAAGGCCGGGTCTTTTTTGCCGACCCGGATTGCTATTCGCGCATGACGCGGGTGCGGGAGGTCTATGCCCACCCCGGGACGGTGGTTCGGCGGCAGGGCTTTGAAAACTGGCCCGAGGGGACGCAGCCCCACACGACGGCTCCGTTCGACTACCTTACGGCCGGTCTGGCAGCGGTATTGCGTCCGTTTGCCGGGTCGCCCCAGGTGGCGCTGGATTGGGGGGGTGTTGCGGTTTCCCCGCTGCTGGGGGTGTTGACGGCGGCGCTTTTGTGGGTCTGGGCGGGGTCGATGGGAATTCCCTGCCGGGGCGTGATGCTGTTTTTCTTTGCCGTGAGCCCCATCCTGGTCCATGGGACGGTGCTGGGAAGGCCGGATCACCAGTCGCTCTTGATGTTCTGCGTGGCGGCGGGCTTGGCGGCGGAGGGGGTGCTGCTGCAAGGGCCCTCGCGCGGCTGGGCCATTGCCGGGGGTCTGGCCTGGGGGCTCGGGATGTGGGGCTCGCTTTATGAGCCGCTTGGGCTTCTGGCGCTTTCCCTTGTCCTGGGGGTGGCGCTGCTGGGGCGCCGGTTTTTGACGCGGGAACGGGGCCAATGGGGGATCGCGCTGGCGGCGGTGCTGGTGGCGGCGCTTTGCGTGGAGGGGTGGCATTCGCCGGTGCCCGCTCCCGAAGTGCTCGCTTTCTTTCCAAAATGGAGCCGGACGGTGGGGGAGCTTTCCCACACGCCGCTGCCCGTGATGCTCCATTGGACGGGCTGGTTCTTCCTGGCCGCCCCGCTGCTGCTGGTCTGGGTGGGCTGGAAGCGGCGGGAACGCGCCGCCTGGTTCTGGCTGGGGCAGCTCGGGGCGCTTGCGGCGTTGACTTACTGGCAGGCCCGCTGGGGGTATTTCCTGGCCCTGGGCTTTGCGATGGCGCTCCCCGCGTTGCTGGGCGTTTTCCCCAAACGCTGGATCGCCGTGGCGCTGTTCGGGGTTTCGCTGTGGCCGGTGGCCGCCGAGTGGGATCGGCAACTCGATCCCCCCCAAGTGGCTTTGCGGGCGGAACGGCGTCAGGACAACCTCGATCTTTATGCCGTGGCGCGGCAGCTCCATGGGCCCACGCTCGCGCCTTGGTGGCAATCCCCGGCGCTGGCTTACTGGTCGGGGCAGCCGTGCGTGGCGGGGAGTTCCCACGAGAGCCTTCCTGGCACGGTGGATGCCTCCCGCTTTTACCTGAGCCGCGACCCGGAAGCCGCGGAGGCGATCCTTGTCAAACGGCGGGTGGCCTACGTGGTCGCCTACGATACGGATCGCGTCGCCTCCGTTTCCAGCGCCATCCTGGGGCAGCCCGTGGGGGAGGGGACGTTTGCCGAGCTTCTCTATGAAAGGCCCCACAGTGCGCCCCCTTTCTTGCGGCTGGTTTACTCCAACGCCGCCTTCCGGGTTTTTCTCCGCCCCTAGCCCCCACGAGTCCGGCGCGGCGGAGCGCTCCGAAACCAAGGGTGAACCGATGAAGAGCAACGATTTGACACAACAACCGCCGCGCAGTCCGCGCGTGAGAATCCGCGATTACGCCATCCTTGCCCGCGCCATTGACAAAGCCCGGGCCGAACTGGCGGGCAAAGCGGGGGAATACCACTACGACTGCCCCCTGGACCGGACGCTTTTTGCCTTCAAAGGCGTCACCGGCGAGGAGTTCAAAGCGCAGGTGAAGCGCGGACACACGGACGAGGAACTGGGCCTCTGGCTCGACGAACACGGCCTGGCGAAAACGCCGGAGGAGATCTGCGCCTGGAGCGATTCCATGGAAGGCTACTGCCTCTACAACAACCTGGAGAAGCGGGCCTCTTTTGTCCTGGAATGCACCCGCCTGGGGCTCAATCCGGCGCACACCACGCTTTTCGAGTGGCTCGAAGCCGACGACCGGGTGACCTTCGGGGCGGTGCATGCGCGGGGGTAAAGCGGGCAACATTCCCTGCATTTGCGCTTCACGCGTGGCGGTTTCGGGGCTACGTTCTGCGCCCTTATGTTAAGCGCAGGCATTGTCGGGCTCCCCAACGTGGGCAAATCCACCCTTTTTAACGCCGTCACTCGGACGCGCAAGGCGCAGGCGGCCAATTACCCTTTTTGCACGATTGATCCCAACCAGGGCGTGGTCGTCGTGCCCGATTCCCGGCTGGCCGTTCTCTCCAAAATTTCCCATTCCAAGAAATTGGTGCCCGCGGTGATCGAGTTCGTGGACATCGCCGGGCTCGTGCGCGGCGCCAGCCAGGGGGAGGGGCTCGGCAATCAATTCCTGAGCCACATCCGCGAAGTCAACGCCATTGTGCAGGTGGTCCGCTGCTTTGAGAACGACGACATCCACCACGTCGCCGGAAGCATCGACCCCGTGCGCGACATCGAAGTCATCAACACCGAGCTGATCCTCGCGGATATGGCCTCGATCCAAAAACGCGGCGAGCGCCTGCAAAAAAGCGCCCGCACCGGGGACAAAGTGGCCAAGGCGGAACTGGCGGTCATCGAGAAATTGGTCCCCCACCTCGACAGCGGCAAACCGGCCATCACGCTGGACTTGAGCGACGACGAAAAGCGGGTCGCCAAAGAGTTCATGATGATGACGATGAAGCCGACCATCTTCGCCTGCAACGTGGCCGAAGGCGACCTCGCGCAGATCGCCGCCGAATTGCAAAACCCGGATGCCGCGGACCTGCACCCCTCCACCCGCTTCGTTAAAGCCGTGCAGGATTACGTTCGCACCCACCTCGCCACGGAAGCCGTCGTCATCAGCGCGCAGATCGAGAGCGAGTTGATCGACCTGCCGGAAGAGGAAGCGCAGGAGTATTTGAAAGACCTGGGGGTGAGCGAAAGCGGCGTCGGGTCGTTGATCCGCTCCGTCTACCACCTCCTGGGCCTGCGCACCTATCTGACCACCGGGGAACAGGAGACGCGCGCCTGGACCATTCACGAGGGGGACAAGGCCCCCGCCGCCGCCGGGGTGATCCACTCCGACTTTGAGCGCGGCTTCATCGCCGCCGAGACGATTGCGTTTGACGATCTCGTCGCCCTCGGTTCCTACGCCAAAGCGCGCGAGGCCGGGAAGCTGCGCATTGAAGGCAAGGAATACGTCGTCAAAGACGGCGACGTGATGGAGTTCCGCTTCAACGTCTAGACTTTTCCGCTTTTAGGATCGCTTTCTTTGCAGGGCTCCGTGTTCAACACGGAGCCCTTTTTGTCTCCAACCCGGCAGCCGTTTCCGCCCGCTCATGCGATAGAAGGGACGAATCGAACGGTGGAACCTCGCATCCAAAGTGCGCGGCGCCGCCTGCGGTTCATCCCAACCATGAGATTCCCGCTCCCTCTTACTCTCAAAATCGCCCGTTCGATCCTCAGCCACCGGCTGCGCGGCGTGCGGAAGTTCGCCACGGTGCTGCAACTCGAACCGTTGCACACCTGCAATCTCTCCTGCACCGGCTGCGGGCGCATCCGGGAGTATGCCACGAGCCTCAAAGAGATGATGCCCCTGGAGGAGTGCCTGGCGGCGGCGGCGGAATGCGACGCGCCGATGGTTTCCCTTTGCGGCGGCGAGCCCCTCCTTTACCCGCGCATTGCCGAGCTGGTGGGCGGGTTGCGCGCGCAGGGGCGCATTGTGTACCTTTGCACCAACGCCCTGCTCATGCGCCGCAAGCTGCGGGAAAGCCTGGCCTCGCGCTGGGTGCGCAGCCAGGCCCGCGCGGAAGCCGTGGTGAGCCGCCTGCTTTCGGAGGAACTTCTTTCCCCCGAGGAAGCGGCGGCGATCCGCAAGCCGCGCCAGCAGCCCGTTCTGCCCGCCATTGAGCCCTCGCCCTGGTTTTACTGGAATGTCCATCTCGACGGCCTGGAGGCTACGCATGACCGGAACGTCGAGCGCCGGGGCGTCTTTCGCGAGGCCATCCAGGCGATCCGCATGGCCAAGCATCTCGGATTCCAGGTTGCCACGAACACCACGGTTTACCGGCACACCGACATGGCGGAGATTGAAGACCTCCTGGTGTTCCTTGGCTCGCTGGGGGTGGACGGGCACACCCTCACGCCCGGGTACGGCTTCGCCGAAGCGGGCCGGGAGATGGAGGCGCGCCACCAGCAGCGGCCGGAAGATTATTTCCTGACCCGGGACGCGACGGTGAATAAATTCTGGTTTGTGGAGGAATGGGGCCGCCGTTATCCCCTTTACGGCACCCCGGCTTACCTGGAATTCCTTGCCGGGAAGCGGCAGTTGGCCTGTTCCGCCTGGGCCATCCCGACCCGCAACGTGCGGGGATGGCGGGGCCCGTGCTACCTGATCGCGGATGCCCATTACGCCAGCTACGCCGAGATGCTCGCCTCCACCGATTGGAGCCGTTTTGAAACCGGGCGGGATCCCCGCTGCGAGCACTGCATGGTCCACTGTGGCTATGAGCCCACCGCCAGCCTGGGCATCGGCGCGCGGCCCGGCGACCTGTGGAGAAATTTCTGGTTCCAGTTCGGCCCCCGGCCCCGCGTGAAACTCCACCCCGTCCACGCCTTCAATGGAGGAAGCTCTCCCTCGTGAACTCCGCTGATTTTCCCTCGCATCGCATGTCCGTACCCCCTTCCCATCGCCCCCGTACGCCATCGTCGTCTGCCGGCGCCGCGCTGCCCTCGTTGCCGGAGGCCGTCCACCGCGCGCAATCGAACCTCCTGCGGCTGCAAAACCCGGACGGCCATTGGGCGGGCGAGCTGATCGTGGACAGCACGCTCTGCTCCGATTACATCCTCTTTATGCACTGGGCGGGGACGGTCGATCCCGTGCTCCAGGAAAAGTGCGTGGCCCACATCCGGGCCCGCCAGTTGCCCGACGGCGGCTGGAACATTTATTACGGCGGCCCGAGCGAAGTGAATGCGACGGTGAAAGCCTGCTTCGCGCTGCGGCTTGCCGGAGATTCCCCCCAAGCCGCCTGGATGGAGCGTGGACGCGCGGCTGCGCTCCGCCTGGGCGGCATTCCGCGCATGAACACCTACGCCAAGCTCTACCTGGCGCTCCTGGGGCAGTTCCCGTGGGAAAAACTCCCCACGATTCCCGTGGAAATGGCGCTCTTGCCCCACTGGTTCCCCCTGAGTCTCTACCGCCTCTCTTCGTGGAGCCGGGCGATGCTCGTGCCGCTCTCCATCTTGAACCACCTGCGGCCCACCCGGCATTTGCATCCCGATTTGCAGATCCGCGACCTGTTCCCCGCCGATGCCGATGAAGCCGACCTGATGCCCCGCCCCGACCGGCGGCTCTTGAGCCTGCGCAACCTCTTCTTGTATCTGGACCGCTGCTTGAAGGGGCTGGAGCGCCTGGGGCTCAAGCCGTTCCGGCGGCCCGCCCTGCGCGCGGCCGTCCGCTGGATGACGCAGCGGATGGGGGCGGAGTCCCATGGCCTGGCGGCGATCTTTCCGGCGATGCTCAACGCGATCATCGCCCTCAAGGCGCTTGGGTATGACGATGCGCACCCAACCCTGGCCAAGGCGCTGCGCGACTTCGAGGGGCTCTTTGTGGACGACCCGGAGGATTTCCGCATCCAGCCGTGCCTCTCGCCCGTCTGGGACACCTCCATCAACTTGATCGCGCTGGTGGAAAGCGGCATGGAGGAGGGAGAGCCCATTTCCCGCGCCGCCGGGTGGCTGGCCGACCGCGAAGTTCGCATCCGGGGGGACTGGGCGGCCAATAACCCGCATCCGGCCGCCAGCGGCTGGTCGTTCGAGTTCCGCAACGATTATTACCCGGACACGGACGATACCATGATGGTGCTCCTCGCGCTCCGGTTCGCCCCGCCGGTCGGCTCGACGGAGGCGCTTCGGGCGATTTTTGCCCGCGCCCTGCCGTGGCTGCTTTCCTTCCAATGCCGCGATGGCGGCTGGGCCGCTTTTGACAAGGATGTGACACAGCGCTGGCTGGAAAGCGTCCCGTTTGCCGACCACAACGCCATCCTCGATCCGGCGTGCAGCGACCTTACGGGCCGGATGCTCGAATTGCTCGGCTCCATCGGGTTTGACCCGGCCCACCCCGCCGTCCGGCGGGCGGTGTCTTACCTGCGGCGCACGCAGGAGCCCGACGGCTCCTGGTACGGCCGCTGGGGCGTGAACTACATTTACGGGACGTGGCAGGTGTTGCGCGGGCTGCGCGCCATCGGCGAACCGATGGGGCAGGAGTGGATCATGCGGGCGCGGTTTTGGCTGGAGAGTTGCCAGAACGAGGACGGCGGGTGGGGGGAATCGCCCGCCAGTTACGACGATCCCTCGCTCAAGGGCCGGGGTGAAAGCACCCCTTCCCAGACGGCCTGGGCCGTCATGGGGCTTTGCGCGTGCGGCGATGCCCGGCTGCCCGCCCTGCGGCGGGGTATCGAGTGGCTCCTGCGCAATCAAAACCGCGACGGGAGCTGGAGCGAACCGCAGACCACCGGCACGGGGTTCCCCCGCGTCTTCTACCTCAACTACGATATGTACCGGAACAATTTTCCCCTCCTGGCTCTGGCCGCCTATGCCAGGATAACCTCCGGCAAAGGCCAGCCGCGCAGCCGGATCCAAGGTTGGAGCGATTCCAGCAAATAGAGCGGTTTCGGTTTATTTTGTCGTATGCTCTTCGGCGGCGAGAGTCGCTGTGCGTCTTTTTGCGCTTGGGCTGTATTTACAAATACAGCCGCTGCGCTCAAAAAGCCCCGCATCAACCCTCGGCGCTCTCAGATCATTGCGACAAAATAACCCAAAAACGCTCTAGGCAGCCGCTCTTTGGGGCGGCAGGGGGGCGAGCTACAGCGCGAGGGCGGCTTCCACGGCCCGCCCCGTTATTTCCAGATCCTCCTCGGTATGGGCAAGGGAGAGGAACCCGGTTTCAAACGGCGAGGGGGCAAAGTAGACGCCCCGGTCCAGCGCCCCGTGGAAGTAGCGGGCGAACGCCTCGCGGTCGCTGCGGGCCGCATCGCCCAGGTTGCGCACGGGGCCGCCGGAGAAAAAGAGGCAGAACATGGAGCCGATGCGGTGAAACGTCCGGCGTTCCTCCTGCCGGTGGCGGCGGATCGCCGCGCGGAAGCGGTCCTCCAACGCCGCGCCGAGGCGTTCCAGGCGGCTCCAGCCGTCCAGCCGCTCCAACTCATGGAGCTGCGCCAGCCCGGCCGCCATTGCCAGCGGATTGCCTGAAAGCGTCCCGGCCTGGTAGACGGGGCCATCGGGCGAGAGGCGGTCCATAATCTCCGCGCGGCCGCCAAAGGCCCCCACGGGCAGCCCGCCGCCGATCACTTTTCCAAGGGTTGTCAGGTCCGGCGTGACGCCATAGAGCGCCTGCGCGCCCCCGCGCGCCACGCGGAAGCCGGTCATCACTTCGTCGAAAATCAGGACCGCGCCGTGGGCCGTGCAAAGTTGCCGGAGCGTTTCCAGAAAGCCGGGCTGCGGGAAGTAGAGCCCCGCGTTGGCGGGGATCGGCTCCAGAATGACGGCGGCGATCTGGCTCCCTTCGCTCTGGAACACGGCGCGGAGGGCGTCCAGGTCGTTGAAGGGGAGGCAGACGGTTAAATCGGCGAAAGCGCGGGGGATTCCGGCGCTGTCGGGTTCCCCGTGGGTCAGCGCGCCGCTGCCGGCCCGGACGAGCAGGGAATCGACGTGCCCGTGGTAGCAGCCCTCGAATTTGACAATCTTGTCGCGGCCGGTGAAGCCCCGGGCCAGGCGCACTGCGGACATGGTCGCCTCCGTGCCGGAGTTGACCATGCGGATTTTCTCGATGCTTGGCAGCCACCCGCAAATCAGCCGGGCCATTTCCACTTCCAGCAAATGGGGGATGCCGAAGCTGACGCCGCGCGCCGCCGCTTCGCGCACGGCGGCGATCACAGGCTCCGGCGCATGGCCGAGAATCGCCGGGCCCCACGTTCCGACGTAATCGACGAGTTCGTTGCCATCCACGTCCCAGAGGTGGGAACCGGCCGCGTGGGAGACGAAGAACGGCTCGCCGCCCACCCCCCGAAAGGCGCGCACGGGCGAATTGACGCCGCCGGGAATCCAGCGTTTGGCTTGCGCAAACGCGGCGGAGGAAGCGGAGCGTAACATCATTGTAACCACTTCAATTTAAAACGCTCTAGTCCCACTTCTGCTTGCCCTTGAGGGTGGTGGGGGATACGTACTCCTCCACTTGCGTGGTTCCTTGATAGAGCCGCGCCCAGACGCCGAGCACCGTGTCTTCGGACTTCTCAATGCCCCCGTTGGTAAAAAAGCAGCGGGAATCCAGTTTCCCCTGCCGCAATTTCACCTCGGGGGTGGTGTTCGCGGCCATTGCGCCTCCCTTTAAGCTGGGGATTTTGAAAGTGCCTTTGATCTTTTCCACGTGCTCGGCGGAAGCGGCTGTCTTGCCAAGGTCCTGCCGTTTCACAAAGATGATATAGCGCAACTCAAGCTCCGGGGAAACTTTGAAGCCGTGGTTGGTCACGTTCACTTCGCCGATCCAGTTTTGGCTGGATTTCTGGATTCTTCCCTCGTGGGATTGGCTAAACGCCTCCTTCTTCCGGTTGACGGTAATCTCATAATCCCCCGCCTGGGCCAGAAGGGGAAAAAGCATCCATGCGAAGACCAGCGATTTGTAATTCATAGTGGTAGAATTGGGTAATATGCTGTTGAAAAGCCGTCAATAGCTCATCGGGTCGATTTTCACTTTCCCGCGAAAAATGCGATAGATGGTGACCGTGTACGTCAGGACCAGCGGCACCCCGATCAACGCCACGATGAGCATAATGCCCAGCGTCTTTTGGGACGACGCGGCGTTGGTGAGCGTGAGGCTGTATTCCGGGGCGGGCAGAGAATAGACCATGTTGGGGAACATCCCGATGCCAAAAAGCGCCATCAAAGCCACCATCGCGGCGCACGAGGAGAGGAAGGCCGGGAAATCCCTGCCCAGGCGCAGTTGGCGCGGGATATTCGCAATCGCCAGCGCGTTGAACCCGGCGATCCCAAACAGCCACGGGTGCGCCCGGAGCGTCACGGTCATGTGGGGGACGTAGAGCAGCGTCGCCCCGGTGACGGCCACGTAGCAGATCCCAAAGAGGAGCAGGGAGCGGTTGGCCCAGCGGCGCAATTTTTCATGCAATTCCCCCTCGGTTTTCAGCACGCCGTAGATCGCCCCGTGCTGCGCAAACAAGGCGACCGTCGTGACGCCGACCAACAGGGGATAGGGTTGCAGCAGGCCGAGAAACCCGCCCGTGTATTCCTGCGCGGCGTCGATGGGCACCCCCCGGATGATATTTCCCAGGGCCACGCCAATGAGCAGCGCCGAGAGAACGCTGCCCAGGCTGAACCCGATGTCCCACATCCGCCGCCACCAGGGATGCGGCAGCTTGCTGCGGAACTCGATGGCCACGGCCCGGAAAATGAGCGCCACCAGCAGGAGCATGAAGGCGAGGTAAAAGCCGGAGAAGACCGTGGCATAGACCACCGGGAACGCCGCGAAAAGCGCGCCGCCTCCCGTCACCAGCCAGACCTCGTTGCCGTCCCACACGGGGCCGATGGCATTGAGCATCACCCGCCGCTCCGCGTCCGTCTTGGTGAACAAGTGGAGCGTGCCGACCCCTAAATCGAACCCGTCCAGGATGACGTAGCCGGTGAAAAGGATGCCGACTAGGATGAACCAAATGCAATTGAGAAAAGGCTCGTTAAACATCGGCGCGGGGTTCTTTGCGGAACGGGGCGACGGGAATGAGATCCGCCTCCTCCGGTCCATGCTGGATTTTGTGGTTTAAGAGGAACACGAAAACGGCGAAGAGCAGGGCGTAGACCAGCGAGAAAAGCGCCAGCGAAGCCAGGATCGCCTCTTTGCCGACGCCTTTGGAAAACGCGTCCGCCGTACGCAGCAGCCCGTGGACAATCCACGGCTGCCGGCCGATTTCCGCCGAGGCCCAGCCGAACTGGTTGGCCAGTTGCGGCCCCAGGACGGAGAGCACCAGGAGGCCCAGCAGCCAGCGTTGCGTCCAGAGCTTTCCACGCGCCCACTGGATGACGCTCGCCACCGCCAGCGCGATGAGCCCCATGCCGAGGGCCACCATGGCATGGTAGGTCTGGAAGACGACATTGACCGGGGGGCGGTCGCCCGGCGCGAAGGCATCCAGGCCCTGCACCGGCTTCTCCGTGTCGCCGTGGATCAGGTAACTCAGCAATTTGGGAATCGCCACGCCCAGGCGGACTTCCCGGCCGGCTTCGTTCACCCAGCCGCAAAGGTAGAGCGGCGCGGGCCCGGTCGCATAGTGGGCCTCAAAGGCGGCCAGCTTCGCGGGCTGGTTGCGGCTCACGCCCACGGCGCTGTCGTGGCCGGTGTCCAATTGCATCAGCGACGACGCGAGCGCCACGAGGAGGCCGATTTTCATCGAGCGCCGGGCAAACTCCAGGTGCCGCCCTTTGAGCAAGTACCAGGCGCTGACGCTCACCACCAGCCACGCCCCCGCCTGCCACGCGCCGCAAAGCGTGTGAACGAGCCGGTCCATGGAGGAGGGGTTGAAGATCATCGCCCAAAAGTCGGTGATTTCCGCCCGGAGCGCCCCCTGGTGCCGGACCAGATGGAACCCGGCCGGGGTTTGTTGCCAGGAATTGGCCACCACGATCCAGACCGCGCTGAAGTGCGCCCCCAGGCAGACCATGCAGGTGGCGAAGAAATGGAGCTTCGCTCCCACGCGGTCCCAGCCGAAGAGCACGAGCGCCAAAAAGCCGGATTCCAGGAAAAACGCGAAAATGCCCTCCGCCGCGAGTGCGCTGCCAAAGATGTCCCCCACAAAGCGGGAATAGACCGCCCAGTTCGTGCCGAACTCGAACTCCATCACAATGCCCGTGGCCACGCCGATGGCGAAGACAAGCCCGAAAACCCGCGTCCAATACCGGGCCATCTGGTGGTAAACCGGGTTGCGCGTGGCCAGCCAGCTTCCCTCCATCAGCACCAGGATCAGCCCCAAGCCGATCGAAAGGGGAGGGAAGAGATAGTGGAACCCGACGGTGAAAGCGAATTGAAACCGGGCAAGGGTGAGAACATCCATGGGCTAGCTTGGGCTTGGGCGTTTTTATGCGCATTCGCCGGAGAAGAACAGTTAAAAAACGAGGTCGGCCGCCGAAGGGGAAATCGTGCACTTCGCTTTTTCTTCCCCCCGCCGGATTGTTCGCCGTGCGAAGCATCTTTTGGGTGACACGGCGCGCGCTTTGGCCTATGACCCTTCTGTGATCCAAGCTGCGGAGATCTACTACATTGTTTTTGGGATGGTGACCCTCCTCGGGGGTATCGTGGGATACGCCAAGGTCAAGAGTCTGCCCCCGCTCGTTATCGGGCTGGTCTTTGGGCTCACATTGGTGGGAGCGGGCATCCTGCTCTTCTGCGGCCACACCAACACCATTAAAATCGGCCTCCTGCTGGGCCTTTTGGCCACGGCCCTGCTTTCGGGGCTTTTCATCCCCAAGGTCATGATGAACCGGGCCGCCCCCCATGTCATCGCCATGGCGGTTTTGAGCGGCATCGGCATGGCGCTTACTCTGATTGCGTTTGCCGGAAAGTAGCGGTTGAAATCCGCTTCGGGCAGGACAAACATGGGAGCCATGCCTGTTTCCTTTTTCCGGGCCGCGGCGCGAACCGTGGCGCTGGTATTGTTGCTTTCCGCGCTCCCCGGCTGCAAACGCCCGTGGCATTGGCTCCCTGTCCCTCCGGCGCCACCCCCCCCTCCGGCGTGCACGCCCACGCCCAAGCCGACGCCGGTTTACATCCCGCAAAAGCACCTGGAAGTTTCCCGGCTCTTTAACGGCATGGAAGTCCGCACCCGGCTCGAGAGCGAACCGGGCGGTACGGCCACCGCTGAAAGGGAGACCCCCGGCAGCTATGCCCTGGAACTGAGCGTCAAAGTCAAGGTCCCCAAGCCGAACAGCGATTTAATCGCCCTTTCCAAGCTCAACCCCGCGCTGCCGAAACTCCTGCCCGGTCTTGGCGAAATGGTTGCGAAAGGCCGCGTTTCCGAGAAATACGAGGCGCTCTATGGCCGCAAGCTGGCCCAACTGCAACGGAACCTTCCCCGGCTGGACCTCCTCCTTTCGCGCCACAACTTCTTTGATTGCGAGACGATCCTGGAACTGCGCCACCCGCAAACCCTGCGCACCGCCCTGCTCATGCAGGCCGATATGGACGTGGACACCGACGGTTCGGACCCCGACCGCCTCCCTGCCGTGGACCCGAGCGATCCCACCTTCCAGCCGATGACCAGCTACCACTGGCCGAAGCAGACCGAACTCGTCAACCCGTTCCTGGCGGGCCGCCAAGCCCGTCTGCGGGCTTTGGAGGCGGAGTTCTCACGGGCCCGCGGCATGGGAGAGCCGCGCATGCACGCCCTTCGTGACGCCGTGGGAGCGGCTCAATACGAAGTCAACCTGCTCAAAACGTCCAGCTTTCTCCTCGCCGCCACCGACCCCTACGTCGTCCTGCCGGGGCTCCTGAGAGAAGGACTCCCCCCCGGATTCCAGCCGAAAGTGGGGGATTACTGCGCCGTGATCTACGGCAACACGATTTACCCGGCCATCATCGGCGACGTGGGACCGAGCGACCTCGTGGGGGAGGCCTCCTTGCGCCTCGCCAAAGAGATCAACCCGGAAACCTCCGCGCTGCATCGCCCCGTGAGCACCCTCAAAGTCACCTATCTCTTTTTCCCCAACAGCGCCGACCAACTCGCATCTCCCCCCGATCTCCCCAAATGGCGCGCCAAAGTGGAAGCACTCCTTCAGGAAATAGGGGGATACACCGGCACGCTGCATCCCTGGGTCAATCTCTCCAAACCGGCGCCCACGCCAACCCCCACGCCTTCTCCCACACCGACGCCATCGCCGTCTCCGTCGCCCTCAGCCAGCCCGGCCGCTTCTCCCTCGGCCCCGCCCGCTCCGTGCCCTTCTTCTGCCCCCCCGGCCTCGCCATCCCCGCCGCCCAGCGTCTCCCCGCCCCGGAAATCGTCCTAAAAAAAGGCGAAACTCCAGGGAGGACAAACCAGCAACCTCCCCGGAGTTCGCAAGACAATCTCGCACGATGTAAAACATTGTCAACCCCAGCGGGAAAATCCCGGTTGTATCCCGGGGCGGTTTTCCCGATACTGGGCGCCCTGTGATCGGCATCCGCATTGAGCAACTTAGCAAATATTACGGGAAGACTCCCGCGCTCGACGCCGTGGACTTGCAGATCGAGCCCGGGGAAATCTTCTTCCTCTTGGGGCCCAGCGGCTGCGGCAAAACGACGCTCCTGCGCTGTCTGGCCGGGTTTTGCACCCCGGATGCCGGGGCCATCCGCTTTGGCGATGAGGACGTAACGGCCCTCCCCGCACACCGTCGGCGCACCGGCATGGTGTTTCAGAATTACGCCCTCTGGCCCCACAAAACGGTGGCGGAAAACGTGGCCTTTGGCCTGGAGGAACTGGGTGTTTCCCGTGCGGAAATTGCCCAGAGGGTGGGGGAGGCGCTTGCTTCCGTCCAAATGGAGAGCGCCGGACCACGGGGCATCCACGAGCTTTCTGGCGGCCAGCAGCAACGGGTGGCGCTCGCGCGCGCGCTGGTCGTGCGCCCCAGGTGCCTGCTGCTGGACGAGCCGCTCTCCAATCTCGACGCCAAGCTGCGGCTGGAGATGCGCACGGAGATCCGCCGCATCTGCAAGGAGGCGGGGCTGACGGCGGTTTATGTGACCCACGACCAGAAAGAGGCGCTCTCCGTGGCCGACCGGATGGCGGTCCTGCGGGCGGGCCGGGTCTGCCAGGTGGGGACCCCGGAGGCGGTGTACCGCGCCCCGGTTTCCCGCTTCGTGGCCGATTTCGTGGGCGAAACGAATTTCCTGGAAGCCACGGCCCAAGCGGGGAACACGGCTTCGGTGGGCGGCTCCGTTTTCCAAACCGCCGCTTCCCTCAGCGGCATCGCGCCGGGAGAAACGGTCACGCTCTCCATCCGGCCCGAGGCGTGGCGGATTTCCCGTTCGGAAACCGCATCTCCGGCTCCCAACACCCTCCGGGGACGGATCGAGGAAGCGGTCTATCTGGGGGAAGTGGCCCAATATCGGGTGCAGACCGGCTCTTTTGCGCTCAAAGTGGTGGAAATGAACCCTCGCCGGGCGGACGCCGGGGGAGAGATTTTCTTAAGCGCCGCGCCCGAGGACGTCGTGGTGCTGCCGCCTTCCAACGATGCGTAGCCCGGGCGCAAGTTTTTGGGTTCTCCTGGCCCTCGTGGCGGTGATCCTGGTCCCCGTGGCGATGCGCTCGCGGCAGGGGGCCGGCCAATCCCCCGACGCCACGCTCGTCATCGTGAGCCCGCATAACGAGGCCGTCCGCTACGAGTTTGACCGGGCGTTTACCGCCGCGTATTTCCGGCAGACCGGGAAGCGGGTGCGGATCGACTGGCGCACGCCGGGCGGCACGAGCGAGATCGCCCGCTACCTGGCTTCCTCCTATCTCGGGGCGTTCCAATACGAGTGGGAACACCGCCTCCATGAACCCTGGAGCGCGGAAGTGCAGGCGGCGTTTGACAACCCGAGGGTGGCTCCCGGTGACAGTACGCCCGCAACCCGGGCGCGCGCCGCGTTCCTGGAATCGCGCGCAAGCTGCGGCATCGACGTTTTCTTTGGCGGCGGAAGCTATGATTACGCCCAGCAGGCGGCCGCCGGGCGGCTGGTCCCGTGCCCCGAGTTGGGCGATCCGGCACGTTTCCCCGGTTCGCTCTGCCGTTTTCCCCAGACCGTGGGCGGGGAGGTTTATTGGGACCCGCAAGGGCGCTGGGCGGGGGATGCCCTTTCCGCCTTCGGCATTTGCTACAACACCGGCGCGCTCCGGCGGGCGGGCTTTGCCGGGACGCCCGCGCGCTGGAGCGACCTCGCCCAACCGTGCTTGCGAGGGAGGGTGGCGCTGGCCGATCCGACGCAAAGCGGGTCGGCCGCCAAGGCGTTCGAGATGCTCATCCAACAGCAGATCGCCGAGGCGGGAGGGGACACGGCGGAGGGGTGGCGGCGGGCGATACGGCTCATTCGCCGGATCGCGGGCAACGCCCGGTATTTCTCCGATTCCGCGACCCGCATCGTCTGGGACGTGGAATCCGGCGACGCGGCCGCCGGCATGGCCATCGACTTTTACGGGCGTTTTCAGAGCGAGGCCGTTCGGCGGCCGGACGGGACCTCGCGGCTCGGCTACGTCACCCCCGAGGGCGGCTCTTCCTTCGGCGTGGACCCGATCGGGCTGCTGCGGGGAGCGCCTTCGCCGGAACTGGCCCGCGCTTTCATCGCCTTTGTCCTCTCGCCGGAGGGCCAGAAGCTCTGGAACTGGAAAGTGGGCGCCCCCGGCGGCCCGCAAAAATACGCGCTGCGGCGGCTTCCGGTGTTGCCGGAACTGTATGCGCCGCAATTCCAGGCGTTGCGCTCGGACCCGGAGGTGGACCCGTTTGCGTGGGCAAAGGCGAATCCCCCCTATCATCCCGAGTGGACCGGCCCGCTCTTCCAGGTGATCGGCTTTGTGGTAAAGTCCATGGCGATGGATCCGCACGAGGAGCTGACTTCCGCCTGGGCTGCCCTCATCGAGCACGGGTTTCCGCCGCAGGCGAGCGCCCTCTTTGACGACGTGAGCGCCGTCGATTACGCGGCCGCAATGCGCGTGCTCAAACCCACGCTCGGTTCCGCCCAAAAGATCGACGCCACGCGGCTTGCGCGGACCCTCTGTGACCGGTTCCGGGCGCAATACCGGCAGGTGGAGGCGCTGGCGCGTGCAGGGAAGTGAAGAAAAAAGCGCGCACGCTTGCTACCGAACAATCCCGCGCTCGGAGGTATCCAAAAATTCCATCAACTGGCAAATTTCGGCGACCGGCTGGAGCTTTTCGCGGATGGCCGCGCTGGCGGCTTTGACGTTGAGATCCTTCCGGTAGAGGAGCCGGTAGGCTTCTTTGATTTCCCGGACGGTTTCCGCGGAAAACCCGTGCCGTTCCATGCCGACTTTGTTGATGCCCCGGATTTCCGCCGGGTTCCCGTCGGCGATCATAAAGGGGGGCACGTCCTGGACGATTTTGGTGCATCCGCCGACCATGGCATACCGGCCGATCCGGCAAAATTGGTGGACCGCCGAGAGCCCGCCCACGATCACGTGATCTCCGACCTGCACGTGCCCGCCGAGGGTTCCGTTGTTGGAGAAAATCACGTCGTCGCCGACCGTGCAGTCGTGGGCGATGTGGGCGTAGGCCAGGAAGTTGCCCCGGCTGCCGATGCGGGTCGTGTCGCCGGGGGAGGTCGCCCGGTGGACGCTCACGAACTCGCGGAAGCAGTTCCCTTCGCCGATTTCCAGATACGTCGGTTCCCCCTTGTATTTGAGGTCCTGCGTTTGCTGGCCGATGGAGCCGTAGGCAAAGAAGCGGTTGTCGCGGCCGATGCGGGCGGGCCCGCAGAGCGTGACGTGGTGCTGGAGCCAGCAGCCGTCGCCGAGGGTGACGCCCGCCCCGATGATGCAGTAGGGGCCGACGGTCACGCCTTCGCCGAGTTGTGCCGAGGGATCGACAATCGCGGTGGGATGGATCTGGGTCGCGGACATCGTTTTATTCAGCGAGGAACCCGAACATCATGTTCGCTTCCGACACCACCTCGCCGTTGACGGAGCAGCGCCCCTTGGCCTTGGCGATGTTGCGCTTCGCTTTGGTGACTTCCACGTCGATGAAGAGCGTGTCGCCGGGCAGGACCGGCTTGCGGAATTTGACGGCATCGACACTCATAAAGTAGCCGATGCGGGCATTGGCGTCTTCTCCCTGCTGGTGGAGGAAAGCGATGCTGGCCACTTGCGCCATGGCCTCGATTTGCAGCACGCCGGGCATGACGGGGTGGCCGGGGAAGTGCCCCTGGAAATACGGCTCGTTGATCGTCACGGCCTTGACGCCGGTGCATTTGTTCTCGCCCTCGAAGCCGACAATCCGGTCCACCATCAGGAACGGATAGCGATGGGGAAGGAGCTTCATGACGTTGTGGATGTCCAGCACGTCGCCCCCCTTGGGAGTGGAAGACGGGGGGACCATGGCCATCACCTGGTCGTGCCGCTTGGTGAGGAGCTTGGCCAGTTCGGTGTTGGGGCCGTGCCCCGGGCGGACGGCGATGACGTGCCCCTTGAGCCGGCGGCCGAAGAGGGCCAGGTCGCCCACGAGGTCGAGGATCTTGTGCCGGGCGAACTCCTCATTGTAGCGCACGGGCTCCTTGCTCATGACGGAATCACCCCGGACGACCACGGCGTTTTCCAGGCTGCCCCCTTTGATAAGGCCTTTCTCCAGGAGCGGCTTGACGTCTTCGTAGTAGACAAAGGTGCGGGCGGCGGCGATCTCCTTCTGGTAAATGCAGGGAGTGATCTCGGTGCTGTAAAACTGCGGGAAGCGGCCGTTGGGGCCGACGTTGGTGCAGGAGATGCGGAATTTGTCGTCGGGGACAATCGTCAAGAGCGAGCCGTTGCGGGTTTCCAGGTGGATCGGCTCGGTGACGGCGTAATAGGCGCGGGGGGCGTCCTGGGCGACGACGCCCGCTTTCACGATCAGTTCCACAAAGGGTTGCGCGCTGCCGTCGCCGATGGGCGGCTCGTTGCCGTCCATTTCGATGAGCGCGTTATCGACTCCCATGCCGTAGAGGGCGGAGAGGACGTGCTCGACGGTCTGCACCTTGACGGCTCCCTCGCAAAGGCAGGTGGCCCGCTCCACGGTCTTGACGTGGGAACAGTGGGCGTCGATGACCGGCTCATCAGGCAGGTCGCCCCGCTTGAATTTCCAGCCGTGCCCGACGGGCGCGGGATGCAGGGTGATGGTGGTTTTTTCTCCGGTATGCAGGGAAGTTCCCGTAAGCGAGGCGGAAGAGGCGAGGGTGTTCTGGACGTCGGACATGAGATTGGGCAGCCTAACAGTCAGTAAAGGGTTCGTCGAGTGTCTGTTGCGTGGGGCGGTATTACGCCAGTTTGCGGGCCAGCACGTCTCCGGCGAGGCCGGGATTGGCCTTGCCCTTGGAGAGTTTCATCACCTGGCCTTTGAGGAAGTTGATGGAGGCGAGCTTGCCGCTCTTGTATTCCGCCACCGCCTTGGGGTTGTCGGCGATGGCCTGATCGCAGAGGGCTTCGATGGCTCCGAGATCGCTCTCCTGCTTCAAGCCCTTTTCTTCGATGATGACGGCAGCCGCCTTCCCGGTGGCGAACATTTCGGCGAAGACTTCCTTGCCTTGTTTGCCGCTGATTTTCCCTTCGTCGATAAAGGCGACCAGCTCGTGGAGGCCCTCGGGCGCGATGGGGCATTCCGCTATCGAGAGCCCCGCGGCGTTGAGCAGATTGGGCAGCTCGTTCAAGATCCAGTTGGCCACCATCTTCGGCTTGGCGGCGGAGGATGCTGCTTTTTCAAAATAGGCGGCCAGCGGGAGGTCGTTGGCGAGCACCCCGGCGTCATACGGGCTCACGCCGTATTGTTCGGTGAACCGGACGCGCTTCTCCGTGGGGAGTTCCGGGACGAGGGGGCGCACTTCGGCGACGATGGCTTCCGTTTGCACGGGGAGCAGGTCGGGATCGGGGAAGTAACGGTAGTCGTGCGCGCTCTCTTTGATGCGCATGAGGTCCGTCTGGCCGGTTTCGTCGTTCCAGCGGCGGGTTTCCTGGAGAAGCGTCTCGCCCCGTTCCAGGCAGGCGGTCTGGCGCTCGATCTCAAACGCCAGCGCGCGGCGCACGCCGGAAATCGTGTTCATGTTCTTGATCTCGATCTTGGTCCCAAATTCATCCTGGCCCTCGGGCCGCAGGGAAATGTTGCAGTCGCAGCGCATCTGCCCCTTTTCCATGTCGGCGTCGCTCACGCCCCCGTAGTGCAGGATTTGCTTGAGGGAGGTCAAATACGCGAAGGCTTCCTCCGGGGTGGAAATCTCCGGGTCGCTGACGATCTCCATCAGCGGCGTCCCGGCGCGGTTGAAGTCGATGCCGGTGGAGCTGTCGAAGTGGAAGCTCTTGGCCACGTCTTCCTCCAGATGGATGCGCGTGAGGGGGATCACCTTGTCCTTGCCTTCCATCTCCTTTTGCACGTCCTTGGGGTAGGCTAGGGCGTGGAGGGGGACGCCGCCGCCGAGGCAGAGGGGCATGTCGTATTGCGAGATTTGGTAGTTCTTCGGCATGTCCGGGTAGAAATAATTCTTCCGGTCGAACTTGCAGACGGTGGGGATTTGGCAGCCGAGCATGAGGCCCGTCAGCGCGGTCAGCTTGAGGGCCTGGTGGTTCATCACCGGGAGCGCGCCGGGCATCCCAAGGCAGACGGGGCACGTGTGCGTGTTCGGCTCCGCCCCGAATTCAACCGGGCACCCGCAGAACATTTTGCTGCGGGTTTTGAGCTGGACGTGGACTTCAAGACCGATGGTGACGAGATAGTTTTTCATGGTGCGTGGCGGCGCCCGGGGAGAGGTTCCGCGAAAAAGGGGAGTTTTTCAATAAGCCGGGTGGATTTCCATCCAAAAGGCGCGGGGGGGCCGGATTTTATCGAAAAAGCGGGGGTTTGCTTTCCGGGAACGCGCCCGCTAGCATCCGCTCCAGCACCATGGAACCGAGTCCACTTGAAATCACCCTGAGCACCCCGGCGCTTTTATTCCCCGCGGTTTCGCTGCTCCTGCTGGCCTACACCAACCGCTTTGTGACGCTGGCCAACCTGGTCCGCAGCCTCCACGACAAATACAAGACGGACCCGAACGCCCTCATCAAGGGGCAGATCGACAATCTGCGCTACCGGGTGGAGCTGATCAAGCACATGCAGGCGGCCGGGATTTCGAGCCTCTTTTTCTGCGTCCTGTGCATGTTCTCTCTTTTTGCCGGGTGGCTCCGGGTGGGCCAGTGGATTTTCGGGCTGAGCCTCTTGCTGATGCTCGCGTCGCTGGGGCTGTCGCTCGCGGAAATCTGGATTTCCGTCCGCGCGCTCAACCTCCACTTGAGCGATTTGCGGGACCAGGAGAAGCGGCGCAACGAGTAGGCCTACGGCAACTGCTTGACGATCCGCGCCGGGTTCCCGGCCACGATGGTATTGGGCGGCACGTCCTTGGTCACGATGGCCCCGGCGGCAACGACGGCGTTTTCGCCGATGGTGACGCCTTTCAGAATCACCGCCCCCATGCCGATCCAGACGTTGTCTTTGATCCGCACCGGCGCCGTCCGAATCGGCGGGCGCGGCGGGCGGTTGGGAGCAAACGGAGCGAGCGCCATGGAGTCCTGGAGGCGCTGGGCCGGGTCGATGGGGTGAAAGTCGCTGTCGGCGATGCCGACGTTCCACGAGATGATGCAGTGGTTGCCGATCTCGATAAGTTCCTCCGCCATCACGAGCGCGCCGTTGAGCAGCGTGTACTCGCCCACGGTGCATTTGCCTTCCTTGCCGATGGAAAACGAGCAGCCGGAGTAGCAGGAGCAGTTGGAGCCAAGGACGAGGCCGGGCCGGTGCCGCGAGCGGAAGAAGCGGAAGATTTGCGCGGTCTCAAAATAACACCCGTCGCCCCACTCGATGCCCTCCGGGATCGGCTTGCTATACCAATCCTGCTCCACGGTCCGATCTGGCAGAATATTTGTCATAGTCTCTTATCCCAAGTTCGCGGAATGGTATAAATCCGCGTAAGCGCCCCCGCGCGCCACCAATTCCGGGCCCTGTCCTTGTTCCGCGATGCAGCCGTTTTTGAGGACGACGATCTTTTCCATGTCGTGCACGGTGGCGATGCGGTGGGTGATGATGAGGGTGGTGCGGCCGTGCATCAGTTCTTTAATGGTCTCCATGATGGCCGCCTCGGTGGTCGGGTCGAGCGCGCTGGTCGGCTCGTCCAGGAGGAGGATGGGGGCGTTTTTCAAAAACGCGCGGGCGATGCCGAGCCGCTGTCGCTGCCCCACGCTCAGGTGCCCGCCCCGTTCGCCCACTTGCGAGGCGTAGCCGCCGGGAAGGGCCATAATGAAGTCGTGCGCCTGGGCGCGCTTGGCGGCCTGGATGATCTCCTCTTCGCTCGCGCCCGGCAGGCTGTAGGCGATGTTCTCCCGGATGGTGGTGGAAAAAAGGAGCGTGTCCTGCAAAACGATGCTGATCTGGTTGCGGAGCGATTTTTTGGTGATCGTCCTCACGTCCCGGCCGTCCAGGAGCACCCGGCCCGCGTTGGGATCGTAAAACCGGGGCACCAGCGAGATGAGCGTGCTCTTGCCCGCGCCCGTGCCGCCCACGAAGGCGACGGTTTGCCCCGGCAGCACCTCGACGTTCACGCCTTTCAAGATGAGCCCCGCGTCGTCGTAGCCGAACTCGACGTTTTCCATCCGGATCGCCCCCTGGGTGGAGGTGATTTCCACGGCGCCGGGCGCGTCTTTCACGTCGTCCTCGCGGTCGAGCACTTCAAAGCAGCGCTGCATCCCGGCGGCTGCCCCTTCCAGGGCCCAGACGGTGTAGGTGAGCGATTCGAGCGGCTGGTAGAGGGCCTGCAAATAGCTGGCGAAAATGAGCAGCGTGCCGAGCGAAAGCGTCTCGCTCAAGACATGGAGGGAGCCCAAACAATACATCGCCGCCGTCCCGAAGGCCATCAACGTGCTGATGACCAGGGCGGAGCGCATGTTCGTGCCGGTCAATTTGAGGTTCGCTTCCAGGCTTTGCCGGGCGCTTTGGTGGAATTGGTGGACCTCCCAGTCCTCGCGCCCAAAGGCGTGGACCATGCGGACGGAAGCGAGCCCCTCCTGGGCCACGGTGAGCACGGCGCTTTCGCGTTCCTGGATCACGGTCGATTCGGTCCGGATCCGCAGCGCGTAATACCGGATGGTGGCCACCATGAGCGGGACGATGCCGAGCGAAATGAGCGTCAATTTCCAGTCGAGGGCCACCATGACGGCAAACGTGCTGAGCAACGTGACGCCCGATTGGAAAATGTTGGTGAACCCTTTGTTGTAGATCGTCTGGATCGCCTGCGAATCGTAGGCGACGCGGAAGCTCGAATCGGCGGACCGGCGCGAGTCGTGGAACTTGAGCGGCAGCGATTGCAGGTAGGCGTAGAGATCCGTTCGCAGCTTGAGGAGCGCCGATAGGCCGACCCGGACAAAAATCAGGTTCGTCACCAGGTTCAATATTCCGGCCAAAAGATTGATGACCACGATGGCCGCGCAAAGCCAGATGACCACCGCTTGCGGCCCCAGCGTGCCGGCCCAGCGGGCAATCTGCGCGTGCGCCCCCGCGTGGAGGGCGTCGGCCGGGAAGAGGACGCCGTCGATGATGTATTTGAACGGCCACGGCTTGAGCAGGTTGAAGCCGATGGAGCCGAACGTCAGCGCGGTCGCAAAAAGCGTGGGCCCCAGGAAGGGGCGGAAGTAGGCGAGGGTTCGGCGGTAAAGGGGCATGGAAAAGAAAATGAAATAGGCGCACGGGGGGTGAATTGCAACGATTCTTCGCCGGGGTGGCCGGGCCATGCACCAGGGCGGAGGATTCCACCTCGTTCCCAAGCGCAACTTGGGAACGAGGTAAAAAACTGCGTGAATCTGCGCCATCTGCCGCTACTGTTCCTATTCCATGCAAATCCCGAAGAATTTTCCCGAGTTTCAGGCTTTGACCGCGCGGTGGCTGAAAAATGCGTCGTCGCTGGTGGAGGATTATGCTCCGAGAATTCTCCCGGCCTGCCAGCGATGCCGCCCCGTTCTCTCGGGCCTCGGCAACAAGGCGCTTACCGGGGTCGTGGTGGCCATCCCGCTGCTGGCGACGATCTGGGTCGTCCAATTCGCCTACAAAAGCATCAATGACCTCAGCGCTCCGGCGCTCAAGGAGTTTGGGATTCGTGTCCCGCTGGTTCCGTTTTTCGTGACGCTGGGCGCTTTTATCGCCCTCGGGTTCATGACCTCCAACGTTTTCGGCCGCCGGATCCTGGAGAATATGGAACGGGCTCTCTTGAAGATCCCGGTCGCCGCCACGGTCTATGCCGCCGTCAAGCAGGTCATCGATTCCTTCAAGTCGTTCAAGAACATGGAGAACTTTAAGCGGGTGGTCTACCTCGACTACCCGGCCGAGGGGGCGCGCCTGATCGGCTTTGTCACCGGCCAGTATTACGACTCCAAGCTGGGCGAGGAGATGACGACGGTGGTGATCCCGACGGCCCCGAATCCGATGACAGGCCTTGTGGTGGCCGTCCCGGCCAGCAAGTTGACGGAAAGCTCGCTGACGCTGGAGGAAGCCATGAAAATGGTGGTTTCCGCCGGGTTGGTCGTCCCAAAGCGCCGCCTGGCGGACGGGGTTTCCATTGGAGAGGCCGCGCTGCCGAAAGCATAGCCCTGGTGCGGGACTCCTCCCTACCTCCGCTTCGCCCGCTTCGGCTTGGCGGCGGAGGCCGGGGCGCTCACAAACGGGCTCGCTTTCAACAGATAGCGCCAGGGGAGGTGTGCCGCCCTGGTGATGCCGATGCGCGGGGCCGCTTCCACTTGCGGATGCTCCAGCCGGGGGCGGAAGCCGGTGTCGCCCCCGCAGAGGTTGGAGCCGTGTTCCGCGCCGGTGATCCCGAGCGCCTGCGTCAGCTTGCCGGGCCCGGAGCAGAGTTGATGCAGCGCGTGGCGGCCCCGGCGTTCCCGCATCAACTCGATGCCCAGGACGGGTTCCAGCGCCCGGATCAGCACAAAGCCGTCTTTCGCGCCTCCGTCACCCCCTTTGACCAGGACGTTGAGGAGCCAGTGCATCCCATAGTTGAGGTAGATGTAGGCCGCGCCCGGCTCGTGGGCCGCCATGAACTCCCGGGTGCTGGGCCGGAAGAAGGTGTGGCAGGCTTCGTCGCCCTCGGCGCAGTAGGCTTCGGTTTCGACGACGATTCCGGCGCACGGCCCGGCGACGAGTTCGTAGCCGATCAACTCGCGGGCGCAGGTGAGGGGATCGCGTTCGAAAAATGCGCGTTCGAGGAACATCACAAGCCGGTGGGGTGGTCGATGAATTCCCAGGGAAGCCGGTAGCTGCGGGCCAGGTGGGCGGCCAGCGCTTTGACCCCGAAGGTTTCGGTGGCGTAGTGCCCGGCGTAAAGCAGGTTCAGCCCGAGTTCCTCGGCGGCGGGGTAGCTCCAGTGGGGCCCTTCGCCGGTGATGAAGGTATCGACGCCCTCCGCTGCCGCCTTGAACAGCTCGGCTCCCGCGCCGCCGCTCACCACCCCGACGACGCCGGTGCGCTCCGGGCCGCCCGCGATCAGCTTCACGGGGCCGCCGACCGCCGTTTCCAGCCGGGCCGCCAGTGCGGCGCGGGCGAGCGGAAGCCGGGCTTTCAGGCCGATAAAGCGCCCTTTTTCAAGGAAGAATGGTTCCGGGCGCTTGAAGCCGAGCGCCTTGGCCAGGAGGGCGTTGTTGCCGAAGCGGGGGTGCGCGTCGAGCGGCAGGTGGGAGCTGAAGACGGCCAGGTCTGCGTCGAGCGCGAGCCGGAGTTTCCGGTACAGGGGGCCTTGCACCGGTTGCAGCCCGCCCCAGAAGAGGCCATGGTGGACGAGCAGGAAATCGACGCCCCGTTCGGCGGCCTGGCGCAGCGTGGCTTCGCAGGCGTCCACGGCCGCGCCGATCCGGTGGATGCGGCCCCGGTTTTCCACTTGGAGACCGTTCAGCGCGCTGGACCAGTCGGCCACGGCCTGGTGCTCCAGCGTGGTTTCGAGGTGGCGGACCACGGCGGAGAGAGGAGCGCCGGGCTGGCCGGCGGCGCGGCGGGGAGGGCGGGACTTCGGCATGGCAGGGGAGCATTCAAGCAACTCATCCCCCCCTTGGCGAGCAAAGAGAACGCGGGGGGCAGGGTTACGGGCCGGGGCGCTCTGCCGCCTGCTCGTCAAGGATCCGTTGCAAGGCGGACTGAAGGGAGGCGAAGCTGATCGGCTTGACAAGATGTTCCTCGAACCCGGCGGCGAGGCTCGCCTCCAGGTCGGCATCCGCTCCAAAGCCGCTCAGCGCGATGCCCCGCAGGCCGTAACGCGCCTTCACCTCGGCCATGATGTCGCGCCCGCTGCCGTCGGGCAGGGCGAGGTCGCTGATAAGGATGTCAAAGCGTTCCTTTTCGGCCAGTTGCAAGGCGCTTTGCACGGAATCGGCCATTTCCACCGAGTAGTGCCATTTGCGCAAGAGAAGCCCGAGAACGTGGAGCGTGTCAGCGTGATCGTCCACAAGCAGGATGCGCGGGAGCGGCGCGCCGGGCGCGGGATTCGGGGGTGGTGGGGCGGGAGGCGGCGCTGCGCGTTCCATGATGGGGAGTTCCACGGCGAACGTGGCTCCCTGGTCTTTGCCGGGGCTGGACCCGGTCAGGCTGCCGTGGTGGAGTTCCACGAGGTTCTTGGCGATGCTCAACCCGATCCCCAAGCCCCCATAGCGCCGGTTTTTCGTCTGTTCGCCCTGCTCGAACGGCAGGAAGAGGCGGGAAAATTCCCCGGGATCAATGCCGATTCCGGTATCCGCGATTTCCACCCGCACGGCATCGCTCGCGTTGACACTGCGGAGGGTGATGGAGCCGCCCTTCGGGGTGAACTTGACGGCATTGGCGAGCAGGTTCCAAAAGATCTGTTGCAGGCGGGGAGGATCGCCCCACACAAATGAGCGCGCGGCCTCCAGCCGGAGGGAGCACTGGATGCCCTTGGCTTGGATCTCCGCGCGGCAGATGCCCACCGCGTTGCGCACGCTCTCGTGGAGGTCGGTCCGTTCGAAGTGGAGGTCGATCTTGCCCCGGCTGATCCGGGTGACGTCCAGGAGGTCGTCGATGAGCTTCGATTCCAGTTCCAGGTTGCGCCGGACGATTTCCAGGTCTTTCCGCGCCGGGTCCCCCAGGGTTTCCTGCAACGCGGTGACGGTCGCCAGCGAGGGCGTCAACGGCGTGCGCAATTCGTGGCTTAAGACGGCGATAAATTGGTCCTTGGCCCGATTGGCGGTTTCGGCGGCTTCCTTGGCATTTTTGAGGTCCTCTTCCACGTGCTTGTGGGGGGTGATGTCGCGGAAAACGCCGATCACGTAGCGTTTGGCTTCCAGATCCACGCTGGAGGCGCTGATGTCGGCGTAAAAGACGCTGCCGTCCCGCCGCAGGACGGGCAGGTCGGAGGCAAGGGTGGATAACCCGCACTCCAGTTCCTCGAATTTCTCCACCACACGCAACATCGCCTCGGGTGGATGGAGGGCCGAGACGTGGAGGCCGCGCAGTTCCTCCACGGGGATGCCCAGCATCTGGGAAAAGGCGTGGTTGGCCAGGTAAATGTGCTTGCTCTCCAAATCAACGACGACGATGCCGTCGGTGATCTCCTCAAAAAGGGTGCGGAATTTCCGTTCGCTGGCCAGCCAGGACTGGCTGGCGCTCCAAAGCTTGAAAGTCAAACGGGAGATCAGGACGTACAAGAGCGCCGCCGTGACGGCCACGAAGAGGAGCCCTTTCGCAATCGACCATTCCAAGAGGACCTCCGGCTGGGTTCCAAAACGGATAAGGAGCCGGTCGGAAAAGAAAATCCACAGGCCGGCCACCAGTGCATAAGTCAAGGCGATGGACCAGACGTTTTTCCTCATGGAGCCCTTTTCGTTCTAGGATACGCAAAAACCGGAAAAATCCTATCTTCCGTTGAAAAGAGAGGGGCATCTCAGCCCCGCTCGCACGGTTCTATTCCCACTCAATCGTGCTGGGCGGCTTGCTGGAAATGTCGAGGCAGACGCGGTTGACGCCTTTGACTTCGTTGATGATGCGGGTGGAGATCCTCCCCAGGAGATCGTAGGGGAGCCGGACCCAGTCGGCTGTCATGCCGTCCTGGCTCTCGACAATGCGCAGGGCGATGGTGTGCTCATAGGTCCGTTCATCGCCCATCACGCCCACGGAGCGGACGGGGAGCAGCACGGCGAACGACTGCCAAACGCGGTAATACCAATCGCTGGCTTTCATTTCGTCCACCACGATGGCGTCGGCGTCGCGCAGGATGCGCAGGCGCTCCGGGGTGATCTCGCCGACGATGCGGACGGCGAGGCCCGGGCCGGGGAACGGTTGCCGGTAGACCACTTCCTTGGGAAGGCCGAGTTGGAGCCCCACCTGCCGCACTTCGTCTTTGAAGAGTTCGCGCAGGGGCTCGATCAGCTCGAATTTCAGGTCGTCCGGGAGGCCGCCGACGTTGTGGTGGCTCTTGATAAGAGCGGCCGGGTTGCCGGAGATGGAGACGCTTTCGATCACATCCGGGTAGAGGGTCCCCTGGGCCAGGTATTTGAAATTTTGATCCGAGGTGGTCAGTTCGCGCACGGCGGTTTCAAAAACGCGGATGAATTCCCCGCCGATGATTTTGCGCTTCGTCTCCGGGTCGGTAACGCCCGCCAGTTTGGAAAGGAAACGCTCCGTGGCGTCCACGTATTTGAGGTTGATTTGAAAATTCTCGCCGTAGAGCCGCTGGACGGCTTCGGCTTCGTGGGCGCGCAGGAGGCCGTTGTTGACAAACACGCAGGTCAACTGGGGGCCGATGGCCTTGTGGAGGAGGGCGGCCGCGACGGAGGAATCGACCCCGCCGCTCAAGCCGAGCACCACGTGATCTTTACCCACTTTCCGGCGGATTTCCTCGCACGTCTGGTCGATGAAGGAGCCCATCGTCCAGTCCATTTTGCAGCCGCAGATTTTGTAGACGAAGTTTTGAAGCAGTTCCTTGCCGCGCGGCGTGTGGGCCACCTCGGGGTGGAATTGCAGGCCGAAGAAGCGCTTCGCCGGGTGTTCGATGACGGCGAAGGGGGAGTTGTGGGTGTGGCCGATGGCGCGGAACCCGGCGGGGAGCTTGGTCAGTTTGTCGCCGTGGCTGTTCCACACGTCGAGGCTGTCGGGAAGTCCGTCAAAGAGGCCCGATTCGCTCGCGCGCCTGCCGGTTTCGTCCGTCAGATAGACGACGCCCGCGCCGTATTCGCGCCGGTCGGAATGTTCCACTTTCCCGCCGAGGTGGAAGCCCATCAATTGCAGGCCGTAGCAGATGCCGAGCACCGGGACGCCCAGGTCGAACACCGCCGGGTCGATCTGCGGGGCGTTTGCGGAATAGACGCTGCTCGGGCCGCCGGAAAGGATGATGCCGCGCGCCCCCATTTTGGCGATTTCCGCCGCCGGGGTGTTGAACTTGAGGATTTGGGAATAGACCTGACACTCCCGAATGCGCCGGGCGATGACCTGCGTGTATTGCGAACCGAAGTCGAGAATCAGAATCTTGGAAACATGGGCGGGCTCGGACATAAGCAGCCGATATTGCCGTGGGAAAGGGGGGATTGCAAGCGGCTTGCACCGCCGCCTTTTGTTCTCTAGCCTGGGGGGCGCCACCCGATGAAACGCTCGCTTCTTTCCGAATCCCTTCTGCCCCTGTATGACAAAGTGACCGCCGGGGAGCGGATCGCTGAAGCGGAGGCGCTGGCTCTTTTCCAAACCCGCGACCTGCACGCGCTCGCGGCGATGGCGAACGCCGTGCGTGAACGCAAGAACGGGAACCGGGCGACCTACATTCTCAATCGTTACCTCAATTACTCCAACGTCTGCCTGCTCTCCTGCCAGTTCTGCGCCTACCGGGCGAGCCGCCGGGACGCGCACGCCTTCGAGTTGGGGATTCCCGATATGACGGAGGCGGTTCGGGAAGCGCTGGGGCGGGGGATCACGGAGATCCACATGGTGGGGGGGCTCCACCCCGCGTTGAAGGCGGAGTGGTACCTGGAGCTGCTGCGCGCCTTGAAAAGCCTGGACCCCAAGCTCCATTTGAAATGTTTCTCCGCCATCGAAATCCTGCACTTGTCCGAGCGCGTCTTTCGGAAGCCGGTTGCCGAGACGCTCGCGGTGCTGCGCGAGGCGGGGCTCGATTCGCTGACGGGTGGCGGCGCGGAAATTTTCGACCCCGGTGTGCGCGACCGCCTTTGCCGGGGCAAGGAAAGCGCCGGGGAGTGGCTCCATATCCACCGCACCTGGCACCAGATGGGGGGGCGGTCCACCTGCACCATGCTCTTTGGCCATATCGAGACGCTGGAACAGCGCGTGGACCACTTCCGGCAATTGCGGGCGTTGCAGGACGAGACGGGCGGGTTCACCGGGTTTGTGCCGTTCGCGTTCTCGCCGGAAAGGACGGCGCTCCCGCACCTCCGCCCGGCGGGCGGGCTCGACCAGCTCCGCACGCTGGCCGTGGCGCGCGTCTACCTGGACAACATCGAGCACATCACGGCCTACTGGGTCAGCATGGGGCTGCCGCTGGCGCAGGTGGCGCTGAATTTCGGCGTGGACGATCTGCACGGGACGATCCAGGAAGAGAAAGTTTTCCACATGGCCGGGGCGCAGACCCCGCAAGGGCAGACGGTGGCGGCGCTGGAACGGGTGATCCGCGAGGCCGGGCGGGAGCCGGTTCAGCGCGATAGTTATTACGAGGCGGTGAAGGCCGGAAAAACACACCCATGAAAGCTCCTTCCGGCTCCTTCGACGCGCTGCGCGGTTTGCGCATTGGCTGTGTGCGTTATTTGAATGCCCGGCCGCTGATTGAGCCGTATGACGGGCCGGTGATGCTGGACCACCCGTCGGCGCTGGCCGCCGGATTGCAGCGCGGGGAGCTGGATGTGGCGCTGGTGCCTGTCTATGAGGCGTTGCGGATGCCGGGATGCCTGGCGGTGGACGGCGTCGCCATTGCCTCGCTGGGGCCGGTTTGGAGCGTGATTTTGGCCTACCAAGGCGCGCTGGAGGAGGTCCGGCAAGTGGCGCTTGACCCCGCCTCGCGCACATCCGTCCATCTCTGCAAAGTCTTCTTTGCCGAAGGGGGTGCGCCCATTCCCGAATACGTCGCCGAGCCCGCGCCGCCGGGGGCCGCCCGGGTCATCATTGGCAACCAGGCCATTGCGTTCCGGGAGAAGCACGAAGGGCGATATCACATCCTCGACTTTGGCGAAGAATGGCTCCGCCGCACGGGGCTCCCGTTTGTTTTCGCGGTCTGGCTGATCCGGCCCGAGGTGAAGGAGCCGCAGCGGGTGGCTGCGGCGTTCCGCGAAATTTCCCGGCGCGGCCAGGCGCAAATCGACGCCATCGTTGCGCGCCATCGCGAATACCGCGCCGCTTTCGCCCGCCGCTACCTTACCGAATCCATCCGCTTCGGGCTCGGCGCGGCGGAAAAAGAGGGGATCGAGCGTTTCCGCGCGCTCCTCTGCAAGCACGCGCTGCTGCCGTCGGAAACCGGCCCGCTCCGGTTTGTGTAAATAATTCCTTGGGGAATATTGCTTGAAGCCCCCCCTTTTTTTAGCCACAAGATTGTGATGACTTTTCACCAACGGATCCTCCTCGATCGCCTCCTGGCAGTTCCGTTGGCTGTTGTGCTCAACGCGCTCGTGAGGATTCTCGGGCACCTGCTGCACCGGGATCATTCGGTCAACCCGTCAGCCACCCGCCGGATCGTGGTCTGCAAATTGGTGGGAATGGGCAGCATCCTGCAAGCGACGCCCCTCCTGCGCGCGCTGAAGCAACAATTCCCCCAGGCGCGCCTGACCTTCGTGACGCTCCGGGGCAACGCCGGGCTAGTGCCACTGTTGGAAGAGATCGATGAGGCGCTTTACCTGGATGACCGGGGGGCGCTGCCCATGCTGGGGACCACCGCCAAGGTGCTTTGGAATCTGATTTCTTGCCGCGTGGACCACTTCTTCGATTTGGAAATCTACTCCGGGTTTACCTGTTTGCTTTCCCTCTTCAGCCTTGCGCGCAACCGGCTCGGGTTTTACCGGCATTCCAACCGGTTCAAGAAGGGGATTTACACCCATCTGGTTTATTTCAACACCCGGATGCCGATTCGGAAGATTTACCTGCAATTGGGGGGGGCCGCGGGGGCTTCGATGGAAAACGACACTTTAAGTTCGATCCGTATCGACCCTGCCGAGCGCCAGTCGATGCGAGAGAAATTGTCTTCCCTGGGGCTGAAAGAGGGGCAGTCGTATCTCCTCATCAATCCAAACGCCTCGGATCTCTTGCGAGAAAGACGCTGGCCCAAGGAATATTTCAAAGAGGCTATCGAAGGACTCACCCAGAAGGGATTCAACGTTGTGCTCATGGGAGCAAAGTCGGAGGCCGACTTTACATCCAGTTTGGTGGAAATGCTACCGCAGTCCGTTCGCTGCCGCGTATTCAATACGGCGGGAATGCTATCGATGGGCGAGCTATTTGCGCTTATCGAAAAAGCACAATGCGTTCTGACGAATGACACAGGGCCAATGCATATCGTTTTTGCCCTTCAAAGGCCTGTCGTTTGCTTGGTTGGCCCCGCAGATCCTATTCACTATGGAATAGAGGGGCCCGGAGTGGTCACCCTCTACGCGCCCGTTCCATGCAGCCCTTGCATTTACGAAGTGGATTCGCCGCCCTGCGGCGGTGACAACATCTGCATGCGCCGCCTTTTGCCCCGATTGGTGCTGGATCACTTGCTGGCGCTGCTCGCTCCAGGCGAATGCGTGGGGGGGGAAGGTTCCTCCGTTGGAGATCATGGAGTAATCCGGTTGCCGCTGGTTTGGCAAAACACCCAAGGCCAGCCCCTTGGTGTGGTCGTTCGTTCCTCCCTCCCCACTTGCAAATAAAGATTATGGCAAAGTCCGTTTCGCAAAATACTGCCCACGACACGATACTGCCTCGCCACGACGCGCTGTTCCAGGAGCCCGCCTTGCGATGGTTTTTGGGGAGCGTTTTTGCCCTTCTGATCCTTCTCCAAGGCTTGTATTTGATCAAAATCGGCCCGGGGGTTTCGAAGCATACGGACGGCTTTTCCGAAGCGAATGCGCTGAGGGCGGCGGACGCCTACATCCAAGATGGCCTGTGGTCGTACCACGGCCTGCCTCGGCAAGCCTATGGAAAACGGCTTCACGGCGAGGGGGTCTATGCCATGATCGTGGGGGCGGACGGTGCCGTCCCGCTGGAATACAGATTGCGCCTGCCCGCTCGTTGCGCAAACCCAGACTTGTGGGTTTATACCCACTATCCAGAGGGCCCCGACGTCATGCTTGCCTTGATCGGGCATGTCGTCGGTCTTGAGAACATGCGCCTTTTGAGGCTTTTCCCCCTGGGGATCGGGCTGTTTGCATCGGCGATCTTTTTTATAACGGTGGCGCAAAGATTTGGAACGGGCCGGGCTGTATTCATCGCGGCTGGATGTGTGTTGCTGCCGATGTTCCATGCCTGCATGCCGGGATTGCATTATCAGGGGTACTCGCTTGCCCTGCTTTTATTGCAAATCTCTCTCTTGCTTCGCATGTATTGGCGGCAGACTCCTATTCCGAAATGGCACTGGGCGGCTCTGTTCCTCTTCGGTTTCCTTCAGGGATGGTTATCGTTTGACCAGTTTTTTGTCGTCGGATTGATTGCGTGGCCGTTCTGGCTGTTGCGCAAATCGGAAGGCTATACCCCGTCCAAGCTCACTTTGGCTCTGTGTCTGGCGCTTCCGGTTGCCGGTTTTGGCCTGGCGCATTGCCTGCATTTTCTGCAAGTAGTGGGAGGAACCGGAAGTTTCCAGGCCGCGATTGAGGAATTCCGGGCCACCGCTACGGAACGCGCCGGCCTTCATGGCGGAGAGAGCGGGCTTTTGCCGATGCTCCAAAAAACGGGAGCCCTCGGGGGGGCATATTACCTTTTGCACCCTTTCCAATATTTGCTGGGAACCGTCGAAAATCCCTATATCAGGATGGTGATTTCTTCTTTGTATAACTACATCCAGTATTTTATCCACCTGGGGTTATTCCAATTCGCTCCGGTGTTTCCTGTGGCTGCGGTCCTTTTGCTCCCGGTCGTCCTGTTCCATCAATTCCAAATCGTCCTGCCGTGCCGGGCGCGATCCACGCCCATCGCGTTGACCTTTTGCAGGCCGGCAGGCGGCAATCTCCTGCCCACTTTCGGGGCCGCCCTGTTTACCTCCTTGATCTGGCTGTTTGTGATGGCGGGACACACGGTTAACAATGGCCATATTACCGTGCGGCACTTCTTTGTATTTTATTTGTTTGTCCTGATCGCCCTCTCCAAGAGCGTCCGGCTCCATCGCGTCGGCTGACCTTACGCCGGATATTCCGACTTCACCCAGGCGAGCGCTTCTTCGCGGGTATGAAGCGCGCCCTCCAGTTGCCGGGTCTGGACGGCTTCCAGGACTTCGCCGATTTTGGGCCCCGGCTTCCAGCCGAGCGCGAGGAGGTCCCGGCCGTTGACGAGCGGCGGCGGGATGAGCGGTTCGCTGGCGAACTCGTCTCTCTTTTGCAGGAGAAACGTGTAATTGTCCAACATGCCGTGGCTGCTGGCGCAATCGACGCGGTGAAGTTCCAGTTCGTCGGCGAAATGCGGCCTCGCCATGAAGCGCTTCAGCCGCGCGACACGCATGGATTGCACGTCCTTGAACACCATGTGGTTGGCGACGGCTTCCACCGTGGCGTCGATTTCGTCGCGGGAAAAACGGAGGCGCTCCATGACGCGAAACGTCATTTCCGCGCTCACTTTGTCGTGCCCGCTGAAGCGAATGCGCCCATCGGCGGGGTCGCGCGAAAAGGTGGCCGGTTTGCCGATGTCGTGGAAGAGGACGGAGAAGGCGAGCGGCACGCTCGTTTCCAGGGGGAGCAATTCCAGCATCCGGCGGGTGTGGACGTAGACATCCCCCTCGGGGTGGAATTGGGGCGGCTGTTCGCAGCCTTTGAGGGTCGTGATTTCCGGGAGAACCTGGGCCAGCAGGCCGCTGGAGTCGAGCAGGTCGAAGCCGCGCACCCGGCCGGGGGCGGTGAAGATGCGAACCAGTTCTTCGCGGATCCGCTCGGCGCTCACCACGTGGATCTCCGCGGCGTTGGCGCGCAAGGCATCCCAGGTGGCGGGTTCGATGGTGAACCCGAACGCGGCGGCGAACCGGACGGCCCGCAGCAGGCGAAGACGGTCCTCGCGAAAGCGCTGGGCGGGGTCGCCGATGGCGCGCAGAATGCCGGCTTTGAGGTCCTCGCGGCCGTGAACGTAGTCGATGACTTCGCCGCCAAGCGGATCGAAGAAGAGCCCGTTGATGGTGAAGTCGCGCCGCGCGGCGTCGAGCTGCGGGGTGGAATAGGTGACGCCGGTGGGGCGGCGGCCGTCTATGTAGGCGTCGTCGGAGCGGAAGGTGGCGACCTCAAAGGGAATCCCCTCTTGCAGCACGCAGATCACCCCAAAGTGGGCGCCCACCGCGATGGTGCGGGGAAATAGGCGCTGGACCTCGTGGGGCGGCGCGCTGGTGGCGATATCGAAGTCTTTGGGCGCCAACCCCAGGAGCGTGTCCCTTACGCAGCCGCCAGCGTAGAATGCGAGAAATCCCGCATCACGGAGCCGGCGGACAACGGCCCGGGCCTGCGCTTCCATGGGGAAAAGATGCTTACTTGGCCGGGCTTGCGGCGGGAGCCGCGGGGATCGGCGAGGGGCCACTCACCTGGATGCCATATTTGGCGATGATGGACTGCGCGTCCTTGTCATCCGAAGCGGCGGTCACGACATCCATCACCAGCCGTTGCAAGCTGGCCTGCACTTGTTTGGACTGCTGGACTCCCTGCTCATTTTGCGTGAGTACCTGCTGCAAGAAAGTCCGTTGTGGCAGGAGCACGGAAACCTGGAAAACAAGCAACAATGCAAAGCTGACACCCAGCAGCGCGAGCGGCAAAAAGGCGCTCATCTGCTGGGCCGGTTCAGATTCAAAATCAGCCATGGATTCGTTCATTTTGCGGGCGTGGGTGAAGGGGTGGGGGCGACGTTGATGGTGTAACCGTTGTTCGAGAGGATTTGCTTGATCTTGTCGTTTTTCAATGACAACTCGGCCATATCCTTGAGGAGATTCTGGCGGATCTGGATGCTCTGATTGCCGCGGTTGATCTCTTCCTGCTGGGCTTGAACCTGGCGTTGCAGGCTATTGTTGTTTTTGCCGAGCACGATGAACGTGATGCTCAAAATGAGACACAGCGTGCCAATGGCCAGGGTGATATAGAATTGAGGGGCCTTCATGCGGTTTGAAGTAACAACCTTAGGAAGCGGGCAAGGGGCTTGTCAATGCTCGTTTAACCGTGCCGTGGAATTTCGGTCAACCAGGGTGCAGCGCATCCCGATCCGGCGGGTGGAGGTGGTATCCTGGGTCTTGAGGCGTGTTTGTAATTCCTCGATGGCTTTCTTGGCGGCCTCTTGGGAAGAGAGGGAGACGGTGCTGAGCGGCGGGTAGAGGAGGGGACAGAAGTCCGCTTCGCCAAAGGCGATGACGCTCAAATCCCCCGGCACCTTGAGGCCGCGCGCCTGTGCCCGGTGCAGGATGCCCGCGGCGGCCAGCGGCGAAAAGCAGAAGACGGCGGTCGGCTTTTGCGGGCGGTCCAGCAGGAGATCGGCGGAGGCGGCCCCGTGTTCAAAGGAAGGAGCGCCGTAAATGACGTTCTGGGCTTCGATGGGGATTTTGAGCGCGTCGTACGCGGCCCGCACGCCGTAGTTCAGCTCAATGACCACGGGGTCGGTGGAGCCGAACGGGCCGGAGAGGATGGCGATCCGTTGGTGCCCCAGCGACAAGAGGGTATCCATGGCCAGCCGCGAGGCGCGGGCATACTCGGGCACAAGGCTTGTGAAACCAGCCACGCCCGCGTCCTGGCCGATATGAACGCCCGGAGCTTCGCGCGCCAGAATGGCGGAAAAAAGGGAGGGACTCGGTTTCCCCACCGTGATGAATTTCGAGGCGACGCCTGTTTGGACCGGCACGGGGAGATCGGCCGGCTGGGCCTCATAATCGAGGGCCGGGTCGTACCATGCAATCGAAAGATGGTGGACTGGAATTTGCGCCAGGAGGGCCTTGGCGACCTCGTAGGCAAAGGGGGGCTCGGCCTCCTGGGAAACAAGCAGGGCAAAATCCCCCTGTTCCGGGTACATCCGCACCACGGCGCGCAGATCGTTGGGCACATACCCCATTTCGCGGCAGACCCGGAAGACCCGCTCGCGGGTTTTGGCGCTCACGCGGATGCCGTAGTCGCGGTCGTTGAGCAAAGAAGAGATGGCCCCCTGCGACACTCCGGCGGCTTTGGCGATCATCGCCATCGTGATCGCCTTCGCTCCGGGGCGGCGGCTGCCCGCCGTGCCGCCATGGGGCGCGTCCAGGTTTTCAGGATTCATGGCCGGTTCAATGTCTGTTCGCGGAAAGCGGCGCGCAAAGGAATCCACAAAAAACGTCTGCGCCTCGCCCCCGCTTAAACTGATTCGCTGCCTGCCGCGAAAATGCGTTTATCGCCGGAATCTCCGCTTTTTTTCCGCCTGTTTTTTCCCCCGCATGCGAAGAAGGGGAAAGTTTGACACCACAAGATGTTGTGTTTAGATGGAGGCGGGTACCCAATTTAACCACCATGCGCTGCCCCAAGTGCGGAAACCAAGAAGACCGGGTCATTGATTCACGCTCGTCGAAAGACGGAGCGTCGATCCGCCGCCGCCGTGAATGCACGGGCTGCCAGCAGCGCTTCACCACGTACGAGGAGATCGAGCACGAATTGATCCGCGTGACGAAGAGGGATGGCCGCAGCGAGCCGTTCGACCGCCGCAAGCTGGTCAACGGCATGCTCAAAGCCTGCGAAAAAAGGCCCATCTCCCTGCAGGTGATTGAAAAAGCCGTGGAGGAGATCGAGGCCGAATTGGAAGCCGAGGGCGGACGCGAGACGGCTTCCAGCGTCGTCGGCGCCAAGGTGATGGAAAAATTGCACGCCCTCGACCAGGTGGCCTACGTCCGGTACGCCTCCGTTTACCGGCAGTTCCAGGACATCGGCGAATTTCTCGACGAAATCCAAAACATGGGGCGCCGCGCCAAAGCGAGCGCCCTGCAACCGGAACTCTTCAAATGATCGCACTTGCCGACGGGCTTCCTCTGGTGCAGTTGGACGATGGGAGGGCGGTTGCGTTCCAGCGCGGCTGGATCGTTCGCGCCCTGGCCAAGGCGGCGTTCAAAGCCGGTTTTTCCAAATGGTGGCTGGCCGAGCACGTCGCGGAGACGGTCGAGCTTTCGCTAGCCTCCCATTATCAAGAGAACGTGATTTCCGTGCCGCGTTTGACGGAACGCATCCGCGACGTGCTGCAAGGGATCGGCTACTCGGAAGTCGGCGGCTATCTGGCGCTCGGGAGGCCGGGGGAACGGCTTGATCTGGCCGCTTTGGCGCGGGAGGCCGGGGCCGGGTATGAACTGGCGTTTTTCAACCGCTTGCGCGAGCAGTTGCGTTCGCTCATCGGCGCGGGGACGACGGATGTCGATCTCATCGGGCTGGCCCCGTGCGTCAAACAACTGCGCGCCCGCAAAAGCTGGAGCCGCGGCTGCGAGGCGCTCCAGGAGGAAATCGTCTCCTTCGTCCGCAAGCAGACGGCGGACAATCCGGCGAAACGCGAGGTTTCCGTGCAGATGCGCTGAAAGCGCAGATAGGCGATAGAGCGTTTTTGGGTTATTTTGTCGCAATGATCTGAGAGCGCCGAGGGTTGATGCGGGGCTTTTTGAGCGCAGCGGCTGTATTTGTAAATACAGCCCAAGCGCAAAAAGACGCACAGCGACTCTCGCCGCCGAAGAGCATACGACAAAATAAACCGAAACCGCTCTAGAGGGGAGAGGATAGATTGTCCCCCTGGTGAGTGCGTTTGCATGCGGGCTGTTTCCGTGTAGGGTGAGGGAAAGCTATTTCCCCATGAAAACCCTGCTTTTGACCGCGGTGATCGGGTTCCTGGCCTTCCGCGCCGGGATCGGGGCGCCCTCAACAGCGGAGCAAATTCGGGCCAAGCTGGAGGCGATTCCCATGAACGAAAAAGTCCACCTCTCCGAAGACGAATGGCGCAAGCTTCTCACGCCACAGCAATATGCGGTAATGCGGGAACGGGGGACGGAGCCGCCTGCCACCGGCCAGTGCTGGGCTCCGCACCAAACCGGAAACTTTGTCTGCGCAGCCTGCGGCAACCCGCTTTTTGATGCGGGGAGGAAATTCGAGTCCGGCACCGGCTGGCCCAGCTTCGCCGAGGCGATGGGGTCCGACCGCGTCCGCATTACCCGGGATACCCGCCATGGGATGGTTCGGGATGAAGTCTCCTGCGCCCGGTGCGATTCCCATCTCGGCCATGTCTTCCCGGACGGTCCGCCGCCCACCGGGCTGCGCTATTGCATGAACGCCGTGGCGCTCCGGCTGGTGCGGACGGAGACGGCCACTTTTGCCGCCGGGTGTTTCTGGGGCGTGCAGGCCGCTTTTGACCAGACCCGGGGCGTTCTCAAAACGACGGCGGGCTATACCGGCGGCCATGTTCCCAACCCGACGTATGAAGAGGTCTGCTCGCACACCACCGGCCATGCCGAGGCCGTGCAAGTGGAGTTTGACCCGGCGGCCGTCAGCTATGCCCAATTGCTGGATCTGTTTTGGAAGATCCACGACCCGCGCCAGAAGGGCGGGCAGGGGCCGGACATCGGCGATAACTACCGCTCAGCGATCTTTGCCCACACGCCGGAGCAGAAGGCGGCCGCCGAGGCCTCCAAGGCGGCGCGGGAAATGCCCGCCAAGCCGCCCATCGTCACGGAGATCGTTCCCGCCGGGCCGTTCTACCCGGCGGAAGGTTACCACCAGCACTACAAGAGCAAGACGTGCGGCCTGCCAAGGTAGTCGAGGCTATTTAGCAGGCTGGGTTTTGGCCTCGTCCTTGGAAGCCGCGCTCAACTCCGACTGAACCAACGCCTGGATTTTGGGCATCAGGCCGCCCATCATTCTCTGCTTCCATGCGATGGTCTTTCCTACGATGACCGGTTGCTTGTCGAGGAACGCCTGGCCTGCGGGGCTCTTGTAAAAGGCGGTGATCCCTTTGACTTCTTCCGGCGTCAGGGATTCTCCATAAATTTGGGCGATCTCGGGCTTGATGTTCTGCCAGCTCATTTCCTGCTCAACGAGCGCAAAGAGTTTCTCTTGCATGGCCGTGGTCTTGGCGGCGGCATCGGCAGGGAGCTTGGACTGGGCGGCAATATTGGCCGTCATTTGAGGCACCAGCCGTTTCACCTGCGCCATGGCGGCCTGCATCGTTTTTTCAACGCGCATGACGCTCAGCAATTCCTCGATATCCGGGCGCGCCGGAGCGGTTGCTTGTTGGGCCAGCGCGAGGAGAGGGGAGGCGCAAACCGCCAGGAAGAGGGCAAGAAGAGTTTTCATAAGAGGATGAGTTTTTTTCCGAAACGAAGGATGATTTCCTTGGGCGGTGCCAACGTAGGGAAGGGGAGGAAAGGCGGCAAGGCAAAATCCATCGGCCAAACCGGGGTTTTTTGCGCGGGACAGGCGGCCACGCTGTGCTATGAATGAAGGTATGAACAAGTCGCGTTCAGTGGTTGCCTATTTTTCCATGGAAGTCGGCATTGATGCGCGCGTGCCCACCTACAGCGGTGGCCTGGGGATTCTGGCAGGCGACACCATCCGCGCCGCAGCGGATATGAAAGTGCCCATGGTGGCCGTCACGCTGCTCCACCGCAAAGGATATTTTTATCAGCGACTGGACGCCGAGGGCTGGCAAACCGAGGAGCCCGTCGCGTGGGTTCCGGAGGATTTTCTCATGGAACTGCCCGGCCGCGCCACCGTGCAGATCGAAGGCCGCCCGGTGCAGATCCGCGCCTGGGTTTCCGAAGTCACCGGCGCGGGCGGCTTCCTTGTGCTCGTCTATTTCCTGGACACCGACCTGCCGGAAAACTCGGAATGGGACCGCCATTTGACCGACTCCCTCTACGGTGGCGCCGCGCGCTACCGGCTCTGCCAGGAAGTCATCCTCGGCATCGGCGGCGTGCGCATGCTCCGGGCGCTCGGCTACCGGAACATCGCCCGCTACCACATGAACGAAGGCCACGCCAGCCTGCTCGGCCTCGAACTGCTCGATGAAGAGGCGCAGAAAGCCGGGCGCCCCACCTTCAACGCCGACGACATGGAAGCCGTCAAACGTCTCTGCGTCTTCACCACGCATACGCCCGTCCCCGCCGGGCACGACCAATTCCCCGTGGATCTGATCAACCGCGTTCTGGAGCGCCGGGAAGTGGAGGAAATGAAGGAATTCTTCTGTTGCGACGGCATGGTGAACATGACCTACCTCGCGCTCAACCTGAGCCACTACATCAACGGCGTGGCCAAGAAGCACGGCCAGGTGGCCCAGCATATGTTCGCCCGCTACACCATTGACGCCATCACCAACGGCGTCCACGGCGGCACCTGGGTTTCCGCCCCCTTCGCCGCGCTCTTTGACCGCCACATCCCCGGCTGGCGTCAGGACAATTTCAGTTTGCGTTATGCGTTGAGCATCCCCAAGGAGCAGGTCTGGCACGCCCACCACGCCGCCAAGCAGGAACTCCTGCGCTACGTCAACCGGGAAAGCAACACCGGGATGGACGGCGACGTTTTCACCCTCGGCTTCGCCCGGCGCGCCACCGCCTACAAACGGCCCGAACTCCTCTTTGCCGACGTGGAGCGGCTCAAACGCATCGCCAGGGAACGGCGCATCCAGATCGTCTTCGCGGGAAAAGCGCACCCCAACGACAGGGAAGGGCGCGAAATTATCCACCGGATCTTTGAAATCGGCAAAAGCCTCAAACAGGAGATCCCCGTCGCCTTCCTGGAGCACTATGACATGGAAATCGCGCACCTCATGGTTTCCGGCGTCGATCTCTGGCTCAACACCCCGCAGCCGCCGATGGAAGCCTCCGGCACCAGCGGGATGAAAGCCGCGCTTAACGGCGTCCCGAGCCTGAGCATTCTGGACGGCTGGTGGATCGAAGGGTGCATCGAAGGCGTCACCGGCTGGCCCATCGGCGGGCTTCCGGTGGAGGGAGACGCTCCGCGCCAGAATGACGCCGCGTTGCTCTACGACCAGCTCGAAAAAAAGATTCTGCCGCTGTATTACCAGGAGCAGGAACGCTACCTCGACATTATGCGCCACTGCATCGCGCTCAACGGCTCCTTCTTCAATACCCACCGCATGATCGAGCAATACGTCCTCAAGGCGTATTTCGAGTAGTGGAAAATACCGGCTTGCTGTTCCATGCGCCCGGGAGCAGGGCTTCCGCCGATGGGCAGGTATATGAAATGCGAAGTTTGCGGCAACGACTACGATCGGCCCCTCGAAGTGATCCTTGAAGGGGAGGAACATTATTTCGACAGCTTTGAATGCGCCATCCACGCCCTGGCTCCCGAATGCGCCGCCTGCGGCTGCAAAGTGATCGGCCACGGCGTACAAGCCGGAAGCGCCGTCTACTGTTGCGCCCACTGCGCGGACCACGCCGGCATCGTCGGCATCCACGACCGCGTGTAATGGGAAGTTGTTCGCAAGGCGAAGGGATTACTTCGCCCAGCGAAGGATTCGGAAGGGGTTGAGTTGGGAAGAGCCGACAACACCGCCGCCCTCGGGCTCTCCCAGGTGCGATTTAATATGACATACATTGTATGATGTTGTGGATATCCTGTTCTTGGGGACAGGGTTGCCGGGTTGTGAATAAAATGTGGAGGAAGTTATCTCCTTTGCGTCCCCCTTCATTTGCCCCTGGAGTTATTCAGATACCCAAGGAGCGCCTGTGAGTAACTTGCGCACAACGCAGGTTTTTCTCTCAGGGATCCCCTGAATCTCTCCGACTGGCTATCTGCTGGTCGGCATTTCCCCGGGCGTCTTCTACGGAATGCGAGCCACCCTTTGCGCACCGCCGCCGGATGATTCCACGGGTTGGGTCGCCCCTTGTTGTTGCCGCCCCATTGGGGCTGTTTCCTCTGTAGCTGCCCTTATGGCGACGCGGAAACTTTCTCTAGCTCTCCCAAGCGATTTCTCTCGGATAGGCCCTGCGGCCACCCACCGGACGCCCTTCCGCCACCTCCAGACCTCCCGTTCTCTGGGATCTCTTCAGAGAGATTCCGTGGTCCTTTTGGCGTTGCGAATAAGTCGCAATGGGCTCTTTGGCCTATGGTTCGCCCTGCGAACTGCCTTTAGGGACGCCTGGGCCTTGCGCCTCCTTACGGTGTATGGACACCATAGGAATTCGATGAATACCTTTTTGCCTAAAAAGGTGTATGACACCTAGGGTACTCAAGATGGAGGTAGTTCGCACAGTAAACCTTTTAGGGTGAAATGCTTCGCTGTGCGAACTATCGCCCAGGCCTTGTGCATGATGCCGCCGGGAGGGGCCTCTCCCCTTCTTCGCGTCTTTCCTTCTAACCCTGTATTTTGCGGCGGTAATGGAGTACGCGGACGGGTTCCAGCGTAACGAGCCCTCCTTCAATCACTTCATCCAGTACGGGGAGGAATGTCTCGATCTTCTCCTGGCTGTCGATGATCTCGATCACGATGGGCAGATCCATGGAGAGTCGCAGTATTTTCGCCGTGTGGACCCGGCTGGAGGCTCCATAGCCCAGCGGACCGCGCAACACGGTGGCTCCGGCCAGGTGCATTTCCCGCGCCTTCCGCACGAGCGCCTCGAAAAGCGCTTCATGCCCAAGCCGGTCGCTTTCGCCGATGTAAATCCGCAGAAGCATCGATTCCTGAGGGAGTTCCATTGTTTTTTACGTTTTGTTGAGGGTGATTGCCAGCAGGTGCCCAAGCGCCACTGCCACGAGGCAGGCCCCCAGGGAAAGGACCGCGTTGGCTCCGGCAGAGAACCATTCGCCGTCGCGGGCCAGGTTGAGCGTCTGCAGGCTGAACGAAGAAAAAGTGGTGTAGCCGCCGCAGATCCCGAGCATCACAAATTGCCGGCAGCCGGGGGTGACATAGACACGGCCCTCCGGGGCGGTCAGCGTGGCGAAGAAACCGATCACGAACGAGCCCGTGATATTGACGATCAGCGTCCCGAAGGGAAAAAACTCGCCAAAGCGTTGGGCCACAGCGCCGGAAACCCAGTAACGGGCGACGCTGCCCAAGGCCCCGCCGGTGGCGATTAAGAGATATTCGAGCATGATAACCTCCTCCCTTGCCGGGAGAGAATGCCGGGAGTATGGCGCAGAAGCTCCCAGGATGGCAAAGCCAGAATGCTCTTCCATTGATGTTTTCCCCGAGGCCCGTTAGTCTTGCCCTTTCCATCATGATCCCCGAACACCTCCTCGAACAAGTTGCCCAGGCAAACGACATCGTCGAGGTCATCTCGGGGTATTTTCCGCTGAAGCGGGCCGGGTCGGCCTACAAAGCGCGCTGCCCGTTTCACCAGGAGAAAACGGCGTCCTTCAATGTGAATCCCGCCCGGCAGATCTTCAAATGCTTTGGGTGCGGCGCGGGCGGCGGCGTCTTCAAATTCGTGGAATTGTATGAAAACATCCCCTTCCCCGAAGCCGTAAAAAGGCTGGCGGCGCGCGTCGGCATCCGCATCGAGGAGGAACCGCTCACCGCCGAGGAAGACGCCCAGCAGAAACTGAAACGGCGGCTCCTGGCCCTGCACGCAGCGGTGGCCGAGTGGTTCCATACGAACCTGCTCCGCACCCGGGCGGCGCAAGGGGCGCGGGATTACCTCAAAAGCCGGGGCATCACCACAGAGGTGGCCAAAAGCTGGAAGCTCGGTTACGCGCCCAATGCCTGGGACGCCCTCACGCAATGGGCACGCGGCGAAGGCTACAGGGACGACGAATTGACCGCCAGCGGGCTCGTCACCTGGAAAGAAACGGAGGAGGCCACCGCGCCTTCCCATTTTTACGACCGCTTCCGCGACCGCCTGATGTTCCCGATCTGCAACGAGCAGGGCGAAGTCATCGCCTTTAGCGGGCGGGTCTTGAATCCGGAAGCCTTTGGGGGCAAATACGTCAACTCGCCCGAAACCCCGCTCTTTACCAAAGGCAACGTCCTCTTCGGCCTCCAAAAGACCAAGCGGGCCATCCTCAACCAAAAAGCCGCCATTGTCTGCGAAGGGCAGATCGACCTCATCACGGTGTATGAAGCGGGTGTCCAGAACGTCACGGCCTCCCAGGGAACGGCGTTCACCTTCCAACAGGCGCGTCTCCTGAAACAACGCTGCGGCGCGGACGAAGTCATTCTCTGTTTTGACGCCGATGCCGCCGGGCTGAAAGCGGCGGAGCGTTCCCTGCCCGCCCTGTTGGCGGCGGATCTGAGCGTTCGCGTGGCCGAGATGCCCGCCGGTCACGACCCCGACTCGCTCATCCGCGCCGAGGGGCCCGAGGCGTTCGCGCGCCAGATCGCCCAGGCCCGCGATTTTTTTGACTGCCTGATCGAACGCGCCGCCGCCACGCCGGACTTTGCCACGCCCAAAGGGAAAGCAGCTTTCGCACGCAAAATGGCGGAACGCGCCGCCCTCGTCGCCGACCCCATCTTGCGCGACGCCGTCATCCACAACGTCAGCGCCCGGCTGGAACTTGCCCCCGCGCAGTTCTCCCTTCTCGTAGCCGAAGCCGCCAAGCCGGACCGGCGGCGCCCCCTGGACGCCGAGGAAGCGCCGGTGGAATCAGCGGAGGCCGAAGAGCTCCCCGCCATGAGCAACACGACCCGCCTCCTCTGCCAGTTGGCCCTCCTCAACCCGGACGTGCGCCAGTGGCTCCTTACGCGCCCGTGGGAACCTCTTTTTGAGTCCCTCCCCGACGGTGAGATCCTTCTCACCGTCATGCGAGCCCGCTTTGATCCCGCCAACCCCGCTTCCGTGACCGCCTTCCTGGCTTCCTGCAGCGATGCCGCGCAAGCCGCCCTGGCCGAGTTGCTCGAAAGACAGGACGACAAGGAGCGCCGCGAAATCGCCGCCGATCCTCTCCGGCTGGCCGATGATTGCTGGCGTGACCTGGAACGCCGCGATCTGGAACGCCAGCTCAACGCCGCCGCTTCCCGGCTTCGCCTTCCCGGCATCGATTTTGACGAAATTCTCCAGCTCCAAGGGCGCGTTCAGCAACTTCAGCAGCAGATCAACGCCTTGCGGGCATGAAAAACGCTTCTCTTCCTTGCCTGATTCCCCTGTTTCCCCCGTTCCAGCGCGTGATAAAAATTTGGAGAATCCAAAACAACTCCTTGACCTCGCCAAAACCCTTTCTCATATTACCCGACCTTTGTCGTCTCCCGCTTCAACCACTTTGGGGGCAAGACAAAAGTCCGAACTCGCCTGGGTATGACCACCAAGAAATCCGCTTCTCCACTCTCGAAACACGCCCCAGCCGCGAAAATAGATAAAAAAACGGCGAAGCACGTCAGCCCATCTTCCGGACACAAACCCAGCGCAAAAGCGCCCGCCGCCAAGGCCGCGCATGCCAAGGCGATTCCCGCCAAAGCCACGCCCCACAAAAGCGCGGTCGTAAAACCGTCCGCCAAACCGGCGGGCAAAACACCGGCCTCCCACGCCGTCTCCAAAGGCAGCATGCCCTCCAAAGCCGCAGCCCCCGCCGCATCCAAGACCATCCCCAAGCCCCACGGAAAACCGGCCCCCAAAGCCGCGCCGCAGCCCGCCGCAGCCAAGGCGAAACCGGCCC
>JBAWXX010000003.1:0-96634 GCA_037143855.1 Verrucomicrobiota bacterium
GGCGAGAGTCGCTGTGCGTCTTTTTGCGCTTGGGCTGTATTTACAAATACAGCCATTTCGCTTGAAAAGCCATTTCCGAAAGATGGTATCACACCTCCAGCCGTTTTTCAAAGCGGCTCAATAGGCGGATGCCGGTTTGCGTAACGGTCACGACGTCCTCGATCCGCACGCCGCCCAGGCCGGGGTAGTAGAGGCCGGGCTCCACGGTGATCACCTGGCCCGGCTTGAAGCGCGTCCGGCCAAAGCGCGGCTCCTCGTGAATCTCCAGCCCGAGCCCGTGGCCGGTGCCGTGGAAGAACCCCGTCGGGCGGCCTTCGCGCTGCTCCGTTGGGTAGCCGCGCTCGGCGAAGAAGGCGGTCAGGCTGTCGTGGATCTCCTTGCCGTCGCGCCCAGGCTTCATGGCCTTTAAGACGCGCTGCTGGCCTTCCAACACCGTTTCCCAAAGCCGCCGCTGGGCGTCGCTGGCCCGTCCGCGCACGACCGTGCGTGTCATGTCGCCGTAATACCCGGTGTGCGCGTCGCGCGGGAAGATGTCCATGATGAGGAGGGTGTGCGCCTTGAGCGGCCCGTGGCCTCCCTCGTGCGGGTCGCACCCCTGTTCGCCGCCTGCCACGATGGTGTTGGCCGGGAGCCCGCCCGCGCGCAGGATGGCGGAGTCGATCTCCGCCCGCAGCCGCTCCGAGGTGAGCGTGCCGCCGCCCCATTGGAGCCGGTTGCCCGCGCCGATTTTGGACGCGCCGAGCACTTCCATTGCGCGTGCCAGGCCCGCTTCGGTGATCGCCAGGGCGCGGCGAAGTTGCCGCAGTTCCCCGGCGCTTTTCAGTTCGCGTTCGGGGAAGAAGAGGCCGCTGACCGGCTCCAGCGCGATCCCCGCCTTCGCCAGTTCCGTGGCCAGCCCGAGCGGGAACGTGGCGGGCACGCGCGCCTTGCGCACGCGCTGCTCTTTGAGGAAGCGTGCTAGCGTTGCCGCGAACGTCGCCTCTTTCCCCGCGCGCGCGGACACCTCGCTGTAGGAAAGCACTTCGTCCACGCGGGCTTGCGCGCGGCCCCGGTTGATTTCGAGATCGTTGAGCAGGATCAGGCGGCGGCCCGCTTTTTCGAGGAAGACAAAGGCGTCCGGCGCGAAGAAGCGGGTGGCGTAGAGCAGATCGGGATCGGTTTCGCTGACGGCGACAATGAGGCGGGGCGTGGATGATTTCATGTCCATGAATGACCAATTTACCGCAAAGAGGCGCAAAAGGCGCGGGAGAAATAAGTTGCTTTTGTTGAACCCGGCGGCGAAGGCGGCCTCGGTGCAGCAGGGTTTGGTGAAAGATGGAGCCGTCCACCTGCACCGCCAGAGAGGGAGGACCGAGGAGCCCAGCCCGGCAGCCGATCGGCACGCCGAGAAGCTGCTCCCACCCCTCGGGGATAACCATCCGGGTTCAGCGGGCTTTGGATGAGCTTCGGGGCATTCACGCGGGAGGGAAGCGTAGAGCGATTACTTTCCTGGGAAATGCAAAATGCGCGCGCCATGCATCCAAAATTTATCAGGAACTTGGGAAAAAGACAGGAGGAATAGATTCGCAGACCGCCTTGCCTTTGCCGGGATAGGGCGCTGTGTTTCAGAATGGCTGGTTTATCGACCCTCTTCTCCTGATTTCCTCATAGATGCATGAGATCCGTGCATACGTGGTACACCAAAAAGCTTTTCTTTTAAAAAATACGAGTTATAGGGTTTCATTCTGACATTATTTAAGATTTTCCCCCCCGAAATATGAAAACCAAATTGCTTTGCAGTTTGTTTGCGGCCTCGGTCTTTGCCTTTTCTGCGCAGGCGGCCATCCTCGGCCCCGGCGACGGTTCCGATGAACCAGGCTTTGTTTCACCTCCGGCCGATGCTTTGAAGCCGCCGCCGCCTCCCGCCCACATTGCTTCCGCGGAGACAGGCGTTCCTTATCCCGGCCCTCCCGGTGTGCCGATGTCGCGTACCGAAAAGAAAAAGCCGCCGACACCCCCCGTCATGTTCACAAAGATCAAATCCGACCGTGGAGCGGTGGATTGGTCTGCGCGCCCAAATGACTTGAACAATCTGCTCAAAAGCATGAAGCAGTTGATCAACGTCGATTTCAGCATGGAGGCGAAGACGATCGGCGAGATCGACACCAATCCGGATTCCAATCCCATTCTCTACAAAACCAGCCATTTCCATTTCGAGTTCACCGATTCCGAACGGGCGCGGCTGCGGCAATACTTGATCAATGGCGGCATGATTATTTTCAACCCCGGCATGGGGTCGAAGCCCTTCTATGATTCCGCCATCAAGGAAATGCAGGCGATGTTCCCGGAAACCCCGGTGAAACGCCTGGGGCCGAATCATCCGATCTTCCATTCCTACTACGATCTGGCTCAGGTGGGTTATCGGGCGGGCGTTCGCAAGACGGGGTTTGGGGGCAATGAGCCGTGGTTCGATGGCATCGAAATCAACTGCCGCACGGTGGCGGTCGTTTCCCGCTGGGGCATGGACATCGGCTGGGACGCCACGGATGACGACACGCTGCTCGGATACAAAATCGAGTCCGCCCAGCAACTCGGCGTGAACCTCCTTTCCTATGCGACGGCGGAGCGGGCTTGGTCGAAAAATGTGGCCCACGCGATGCAGTTTATAGACAAGGAGAAGATCACCGGCAGCAAGATGTATATCGCGCAGGTGATCTATGACGGCGAGTGGAAGACGCGCAACGCGGGGCTTTCGAATCTGCTGCGGCAGTTCAACCACCGTACGGGCGTTCCGGTTCAATTCGAGCGCCGGGAATTGCGTCTGACCGATCCGAAGATTGCCGACTCCCCTGTCATCTACATGCACGGGCATGAGGACTTTGTGCTCTCCGCTGCGGAAGCGCAGAAGCTGCGCGATTATCTGAAGAACGGCGGTTTGCTGGTGGCCGAGGCGTGCTGCGGGCGCACCGACTTCACCAATGCGTTCGCCCGTGAAATGAAGAAGGTTCTCCCCGGCCAGACATTGGAAGCGATTCCGGCGAACTCCTCGCTCTTTCGCGTTCCGAACAAAATCCAGCAGGTCGGCGTGACCCACGCCCTGGAGGCGAAAGTCAATTCGCCGACGATGCCCCCGAAACTCATTGGAATTCAGCAGGATGGCCATTATTCTGTCATTTACAGCCCCTACGGCCTCATCGCCGGATGGGAAATGGCTCCCGGACCCTACTCTCTGAGCTTTGATACGGCGGGAGCCCTCGCGCTGGGAGAGAACCTGCTGATGTATGCCGTCACGCAATAATTTTCGCTAATCAACCGATGTCCAAGTTTTTCGTGGCGTTCGCGCTTCTGACGGTGGTCTGTACCACGGCCCTTGATGCACGCCCGGATGAAACCGCCCTGCTGGCCCTCTGGGAAAAGCAAGCCAAGGAGCCGGAAAATCACGCTGTCATCGTACAGGATGCCACGGTTTTCGAGCAGAGTTTTGCCCAATCGCCGCTGGTTACGGTCGCACGCGGCTTGGAGGCTTGGCATCAGCTCAAGTCCGGCAATAGCGATGACGCCCGGCGTTTGCTCGGCTTGTTATCGACGGGAGGGGCGGACCCGCTGGCCGCCGCCGGGCGGGAAATGGCGTTCCGCTGGCTCACCCGCCTCGACATCCTGGCGGTGAAGCAAGGGCTGCTGAAGGTTTTTGCCGATACCATCGAATATCCAGATACCCTCGCGCCGGTGGGCAATCTACCGGCGTCAGTGCGTCCGCCCATGGCGGACCGCTGGGGTTCGCCATGGGCCTACAAGCCGGCAGATTTCAAGTTAATCAAAGCGGGGCCGAAACAAAATTACGTCTTGCAAAGCACGAAGCTTGGCGACAAATCCGACCTCGAAAAGGCGCTGGCAGTTCGCTATGGAGGCGCCGGGCTCAAGATTGAGCGGGTCCTCTCCCCAGCGGGCGGCAAAGCCGTCTTGCAGTTCAGCGGTTCGGGGGTCTCCAATGGCATTTTGTCCGAAGGCAACACGGCGGGAGATATCAGTTTTCCCTACTTCGGCGAAAGAATCGTGGTTCTGAGCAACGGCGATTACTGGGTTGTCCTGCCCAAGCCGTAACCTCATGAATTTTCTCCCATGGCCGAAGGCATCAATAGTTTTTTAAATCCTGCCGAGCTGCAGAAACTTGGGCGGCTGACATTACAATCGCGCTACGTCGTCGAAGGTTCTCTGGCAGGTCGGCACCGGAGCCCCAACAAGGGATCGAGCACTGAATTTGCTGAGCACCGCAACTACAATCCCGGAGACGACCCGAAGCATCTCGACTGGAAAGTCTTGGGGCGCACCGACCGGTATTTCGTCCGGAGATACGAGGACGAGACGAACCTGCGCGTGTACCTGGCCATTGACCAGAGCGCCTCGATGGGATACGCATCCGGCGGGGTGCCGACGAAATACGCCTATGCCTGCCACCTTGCCGCGGCAATCGGCTATGTCGTGGTGAAAGGCAAGGATTCCGCGGGCATGTATGTCTTCGCGGACAAAATCAATGCGGCCATCGGGGCCAGGAATTCGTTCGCGCACCTGAACAACACCCTGGCCACTCTCAAGAAACTCCAACCATCCTCCACGACGGCCATGGCCAAGTCCCTGCACCGGGTCGCCGAAGACATCCGGCGGCGCGCGCTGGTCCTGCTCTTTTCCGACCTCTTTGACGACCAGGCGGACGTGGTGCGGGCCGTCGCGCATTTCCGCAAGTTGCACCACGACGTGATCGTCTTTCACATCCTCGATCCGATGGAGGTGGACTTCTCTTTCAAGCAAGGAGGGGAGTTCATCGACATGGAGACGGGGGAAGCGGTCGCCGTCGATCCCCGAGCGATTGCCGACGATTACAGGAAGGTCTTTGGCGAGTTCCTGGAGGCGTATCGCAAGCCGTTCCGGGAGATGAACGTCGACTATCGGATGGTGAAAACAAGCGAACCGGTGGACCTGTTCGTGCGCGCTTACCTGGAGGAGCGAAAGCGGTTTTCGCGGTAAACGTATGACATTTCTCGCTCCATGGTTTCTCGCTGCGGCGGGCGCGGCTATTCTCCCGCTGGTCCTGCACCTGATGGCTCAACACAAGCCGGTGCGGATGCCTTTCAGCACCATCCGTTTCCTGAAGCTGGCGCAAAGGCAGTCTTCGACCAAAATCCGCATGGAGAACTTCCTTCTCTGGCTGGTGCGCACCCTGCTGCTGCTGTTGCTGGCGTGCGCCTTTGCAAAGCCGGTGTATCGTGCGGCTCAAAGCAGTGGATTCGCCAGCTTTTTAGGCGCGTCGCGGCGGGACGTGACGATTGTCTGGGACGCCTCTTACAGCATGGGCTACGAAACGGGCCGGAAGAATGTGTGGGAGGCATCGAAGGAAACCGTCGAATCGATCATCCGGGGCTTGAGCCGGGGCGACCGCGTTTCCATTTTCCTGGCCACCGACACCGTCGTGCCGCTCATCGGCGAACCGACCACCGATCTCGATCTCGCCCTCGCCTCGGTGAAGGGGCAGTCCCTGCGCGTAACGGGGAGCAGCCTCAGCGACGCCGTGATCATGGCGATTGAGTCGCTCAAATCGTCGCATCAGGAACGCGAACTTTTCATCGTTACCGATGGGCAGAGCCTCCCATGGAACGGATTCCTCGCCAAGGGAGCGCCCGGGGGTAACCCGCCGCCCAAGTCCAAACCGGAGCCCGAATCGAGCAAGGAAAGACCCCCCGGCGCCGTTTGGCGTCCGGAGATGGTGGACAAGAAAAGTCCAGTCTTTGTGACCCTGCTCGGCGCCACGGAGCCCACAAATTCAGCGGTGGTCGATGTCGAAGTCCACCCCCCGATGCTCACGGCCGACACCGCCCCGCAAATGCGCGTGCGCATTGCCCATACCGGGCCGGCGCAGCAGGCCACCGTGACAATGTTCGTTGACGACCGCGAAATCACCAAACGTTCGGTGGACCTTGCCGAGAACGCGGGTTACGACTTGGTCTTCAGCGTTCCGCCTCTTCCCTCTGGAACCCATCGCGGGCGGGTCGAGATTTCCGAGGACGGCCTGGCCATCGACAACACGTATTACCTCATCCTCAAAGTCCGCGAGGAACTGCCCATCCTGGTCGTCGGTTCGAGCGAAGACACGTTCTTCCTGGACCGGGCCCTGGCGCCGACCGACAAAGCCTTTATAAAGGTCAAGCGCATCACCACCGACGCGCTTGCCACTGAAACGCTGGACGATTACCCCTGCATTTTCTTGTGCAACGCCCTGCCGATGCCCGGTCCATCAGTGGCGAATACGGAAGACTACGTGCGGCGCGGCGGCGTGCTGACAGTTTTCCCCGGCGACCGGGCCAGCATCGCGGACTACGCGGCCTGGGCCTGTCTGCCCGCCAAACCGGAGAATTTGATCGATGCCAACGGACAGGAAAAACGCGAGGGTCTGGTGCTGACCGAACCCACCGACGCATTGTTTGCCGGATTGAAGCTGCCCCCCGGGACAGTGCCCTCCATCACGCTTCGCCGACGGCTGGGAGTCGGCAAGCTCGAACAGGACGCCCACATGCTCATCGGCGCATCGGCAAATGTCCCGTTCCTCCTCTCACGCCGTTTTGGCGAGGGGCGCGTGTTCATGCTGACGGCATCTGCCGACCGTATCTGGAGCGACCTGCCGCTTTCGCCGTTTTTTCTGCCGCTGGTGCATCAAACCGTCCTCTTCGCGGCTGGCGCGGGGCACGATGGCACTCAAGTGCAGCCAGCGGCTTCCTTCGCGCTGTCGGATGTGCTCAGTAAAGTGCCCGATGGCGCGAGCTTGGTGGACCCCGACCAAGTCACGCTCCCGATCCGGCGCGTACAGAAGTCCGGCCGTGGCGGGGAGATCGGTTACTACGTGGATAACGTAACCAAGCCCGGCTATTACAGCATGTTGCAGGGGAACGGAACGGCAGGCGACCCGATCTTCGCGGTGAACGCCGACCGGGCCGAGTCCGATCTGCATCCGATCAATCCCCGGGACATCGCGGCAACGCTTGGCATCACGAACGTCTCCGTCTCCACGGACCGCCAGGAACTGGAGCGGCAGATTCAGGAACACCGCGTAGGGCGTCCCTTGGTGGAAGTGGCGCTCTGGGCCATCCTGCTCCTTTCAATTTTGGAAATCTTCCTCGCCAACCGTTCCAGCCGGAAGCGGACAACCCTGAGCGAAACCCTCACGGTCCATTCGTCGGGACGCGTGCTAACGAAAACCTCGGTGGCATCCTAGCGCATGATCAAGGAACTTCTATTTGAGAACACGGTTCCGAACCAGTATATCATCTGGGGGATCGCGGCTGCGTTGATCGTTTGCCTGCTCACCTCCTGGCGTTATCTGGCGCGCTCCGGCACAACCTGCGCCCTGGTCGCTTTGCGGGTTTTCTTCATTTTGGGGCTCGGCTGGTGCCTGTTCCGCCCCATGGAACGTCACCAGGAAAGCACGCAACTCAAACCGCGGTTTTTAGTTGTCGCGGATACCTCGGCGAGCATGGGGCTCTCCGCGCGCAGCGATATCCCCACCCGCTGGAGCGTCGTTCAGGAATTGCTCAAACAGCCATGGGCGACAGAACTGGCGCTCAAAGCGGAGCTGGACGGCTACGCCTTCGACACGGCCATCACCTCGAAGCTCGCGCTCAAAGATATCGGCGAACTGCCAGTCAAGGGCGGCTCCACGCGATTGAGGGAGTCGCTCCAGCAAATCATCGACCGCTACAAGGGGCAACCGCTGGCCGGTATTCTCCTCTTGAGTGACGGCCTGGACACCCGTGAGGTCGGCAACGAATGGGCCGGTGCCACGTGGCCCGCACCGATCTACACCGTGCATCTCGAACCGCCCGATGTCTGGGAGGAATTACCCGAAGTGCGCGTGGTGCGGGTCGATACGCCCCGCCGTGTCGTGGCCGGGTGGCAAAGCGAACTTACCGCAGTGATCGGCGCGGCGGGCACCAAAGGCGCGCCGCTCAACGTTCAGCTCTACGAGAACGGCAAGCTGCTTCAGGAAGTGCCCACCCAGATCCCGGCAGAAGGCGGAGCGAAAGAGGTCAAGTTCCAGCTTGAGCACAAAACCATCGGCAACTTCGTTTACAAAGTGCGCGTGCCGCCGCTGCCAAAGGAAGCCGTGCTTGAGGACAACGAGTTTTCCGTCGCCGTCGAGGTCACCGACACCAAGAACCGCGTGCTCTACGTGGAAGGCACGCCGCGCTTCGATTTCAAGTTCCTCAAGCGCACGCTGGAAAAAGATAAAGCCATCTCTCCGATCATCCTGTTGCAAGGCGGGGACGGCAAACTGATGTCGGTCGGCTCCAGCGGCAACGTGGACCTGACCATGGCGCAGGATCAACTAGCGCACTTCAAGATCGTCATTCTTGGAAACACGGATGCCGCAATGCTCGGCGAGGAGCGGGCCAAGTCGCTGGTGAAATTTGTCGAGGATGGCGGCAGCCTGGTGCTTCTGGGCGGCGACGACGCGTGGAGCGCCCAAGGGTTTGAGGCGACGGCGCTCAAGCGCGTGATGCCGCTCCATCGTGACGCCGGCGCGCAACCGCAGGAGGGGAAATACACGGTCCTGTTGACCAAGGAAGGGCAGACGCATCCCGCCTTGCAGAGTGTCGCCGCAAAGTGGGCCAAGCCGATGCCGGTGCTTTCCATCTTCCCCGGCGCAACCGTCTCCCCCGGCGCCACGACCGTGATGAGCGCGGGCGAACAGCCGCTCATCGTGACCCAGCGCTTTGGCCAGGGCAAAGTCGCCGCGGTTTTGTCCAACTCTCTCTGGCGCTGGCAGCTTGAGCCGGGCCAAAAGGAGGAATACTCCGCGTTCTGGGAGGGGTTGATTCAATGGCTCATGCCGCAGGCCTCCGACGTGAACGCCTACACGCTTGATCTCTCCGCCGATGTCGAACAGCTTTTCCTCGGCGACAGCATCGCGTTCACCGCGCGCCTCGGCGGCGCCCACGCGGCGGAAGCGGGCGCGGTGAGCGCGAGCCTGGAAATCCAGACACCGGACGGCCGCAAGATTCCGTTCCCCATGCCACAGGCATCAGCGGCGGGCAAGAGCGGCAGCCCGGCTTTTGCGGTCAGCTACAAAGCGGACGCCGGCGGCATGCACAACGCCATCGCGAGCGTGACAGCGGGCGGGCACAAGATCGAATCCTCACCGTTCTCTTTTGTCGTGAAGCCGTTCACGCCGGAAACGAGTCCGCATCCGCAAAATGTGGAGATATTGCGGATGCTCTCGCAAACGAGCGGGGGCCAGTTTTGTGAGAAGGACAAGCTCAACGAGGCGCTCATGGCGTTAAACGTGAAGAATGCCGAAGAGGAACGTGTGAGCTACAAGAGCCTGTGGGATTCCCTCTTCATGCTCGTGGCGCTGATGTCTCTGCTCGCGGCGGAATGGATCCTCCGCAAACGGAGGAAAATGCCATGAAGCGGGGCCAGTCTCGCGCGATTTCCGAAACCCTGAAACATCGTAACCATTATGCCCATCGAAACCATTTATAGGGAGTTGCGCAGAATCAGCCGATTGATGAAATACTGGCAGGCCGAACTGTGGGCCGCCGCCTGGATCTCCGTTGCGGCGGGGTTGCTGTGGCTGGGGGGCGTGTCGGATGTTCTCCTCCACCTGGGAACGGCCGGGCGCATCATCATGTGGCTGCTGACCGTCGGCGCGTGCGTCGCCGGGCTCTGGCGCGTTTACAAGGCGCTTGCCACCTCGCTCACGATAGAGGCGGTCGCGGCCCGTATCGAAAAGGTATTCCCGCAGCTCGACAACCGCCTCATCAACGTCGTGCAGTTCTCGCTTTCCGAAACAGCCGACCCGATGCGCCTGACCTACGTGCGCCAAGGAGTCCCCAACTGGCGGGAAGTCCGGGTTCGCGACCTCAAGGAACGCAAGCCGCACCAACGCGCTTACATCGCTCTCGCGGTTGCGGTCGCGCTGGTTTCGGCGCCATTCCTCTGGATGAGTGAAGGCTGGACGAACGCGCTTGCCCGCATAGTGAATCCGTTCTCTTCGCGCCCGCCCTCCGTCCTGGCGCAGATCGTCGGCGTTACGCCGGGCAACGCGGAAATCGTCAGCGGCAATCCGTTCACCTTGAGGACGACCGTCACGGGCAAAGCCAAACTCCCCGTCTCGCTCGACTACTGGCCCGCAGACGACCACGCGGCCAGCGTCAAAATTGGCGAACTCACCGGCAAAGGCACCGAGGAATTCGCGTTCCAGTTCCCGCGGGTCACGGCAAATCTTGCATACCGCATCCGCGCGGGGGACACCGCTTCCGAGAAGTTCCATGTCACGACATTGCCCCCGCTTTCGATCGGAAAACTGGAGGTCACCGTACAGCCGCGCAAGGAGAGCGGACGCCCCAAATCCACCTTCAACGGATTGACGGACCAGATCGTCGTGCCCAGGGGAGCGACCCTTTCCGTCGCCGTTGCTTGCAATCGTCCCCTGCTTCGCGGTTTCCTCACCGACATCAACAGCCCCGTGGCACAACTTGCCCCGGTTGATGGCGGCAAGAATTTGGCCGGCTCCATCCCGATCTCTGATCCGGGAACCGTCACCCTCACCGTCTGCGCGGCGGGGGATGAAAAGCTGATCACCACGCTAAAAGTCGCGCTGGAACCGGATCGGCCGCCCACCATCAAAATCATCGCGCCCACGGGCAACGTGACGCTTGCCCCCGGAGCCATGCCGGCCATCCAGTGGGAAGCGAGCGACGACTTTGGGCTCACCAAGGTCACCGTCGAGCAGGTAACGCTGGAAAACCTCAAGCCGGAGGAAGCCGCCAGCACGGCCGGCACCGTCATGGGCGAATGGCCCATCGCGGACAATGCCCGCACGCACACCGGCAACTGGAAAAGCGAAGTCGCACCCCAGCCGGGGCATTCCGTTGGCTACCGCGTGGTCGCTTTCGACAACTACGGCCCGGGCGAACCCCACCGGACGCAGTCACAAGTGCTGATGTTCCAGGCGACCGGAGCGAAGGAGCTGGCCGAGGCGGCCAGCCGCCGTGCGAGCGAAACCGAGGCCGCTCTCGCCAAGCTGGTGGAAATGCAGACCCGTAATCTTACGCAAACCCAGCAATTGAACGCCACGCTGGAGACCGTGAAACCCGAGCAGTGGAGCGAGGTTCAAGATACGCAGAAAGAAATCCGCCGCATCTCGGGGGTGCTGCTGGGCGATCCCAAAAAGCCGCTGGGCAGCTTGCATGAAAAAGTGCACTCTCTCTTCGAGGAGCAAATGCAGCAGGCCATTGTCACGCTGCAACTGATCCCTACCTCCACGGCAGACGCGAAGGCCACCCAAGCCGCGCGCGCCATCCAGTTGGAAGATTGGATTCTCCGGATTCTCGCCGGGGTGCAGGCGCTCCTGCCCCAAGTCGAAAAAGACAAGCAAATTACGGATGTGCTGGCGATGATGGACATCCTTGTCAAGAGCCAGACCGAGGTGGTCGCCGCAACCAAGACCTCGGTCGCCTCCACCGCTTCGACCAACGCCCCCCTGGCCAAGAAACAGGATCGGCTCGCCGGCGACACGGACCAGTTTGTCGCCGCAGCGAAGAGCGCTTCGGCGGATATCAAAGGAACCGACGCAACCTTCTCCGAATTGCTGGCGAAAGTGGCCGGGGAAATCGGAACGCGCAAAGTTTCCGGCGACATGCTCAAAGCCGCCGAGCAACTGGACGACAAGGCCCCGGCGAAAGCGCTCCCCTTTGAGGAGAGCGCGCTCAAGAACCTGGAGGAGCTGCACGCCATGCTCAACTCATGGCGCGTCGAGAAGGCCGAGAAGACCCAGGCGGATTTGGTCGCCGCCATGAAGAACGCCGCCAACAAGATTGAGCGGCTGCGCGAGATGCAGAAGAAGATCATCGAATCAATGCGCGCGATGAAGCCAACGGAAGACAAAACCACCGACCGCGAAGAGGACCTGCACAAGGAGCTTGCGGCCAAACAGAAAGGCATCGAGGAAGCGCTCTTGAAGGTCGCGACGGATCTCCACATCTTCCCGGAATCCAACGTGGGCAACGAGGTCGCCAAAGAAGTTGTCACGCGGGTCACCAATGTCGAACAGGCCAAGGGCTCGGAACATGCTCCCGCCCAGGAGCGCGCGCTTCAAAAGGAGGAATTTATTCTCAAGGACATGGATAAAGTCGCCGCGCGTCTCAAGGACGGCGAGGCGTCCCTTTTGGACCATCCGGACAACGTCCGCGCGCTGACGGAAAACTTCGACAAGCAGGAAATGGCGACGATGGCCATGGTGCCGTTGGACAACAAAGTTGAGGACTTGATCGGCGAATTGATGAAGCAAGACAAGGACATCGCCGAGAAGGTGAAGAGCTCCGCGACCAACCAAGCCACCAAGGACACCACAGCGGAAGGAAAAGTCGCGGAGGGCGAGTGGGCCAACTACTCCGCGAAAGGGAAGTCCGGCAACACGGAACCCAAGCACAATGAACAGTCCGGCCGCTCCAACGTGGGACGCCAGGGGCAATCCAACGGCGAAACCGCGGCGGGCGCTGGCAAGATCAACAAGGGCGACGACAATATCGAGAAGCGCATGACCCAGGATTCCGCCCAGTCGGGCGAGATGGGCAAGATTGACGACAGCGAAGCCAAAGCGATGGCCACCGGCGGCGGCAAGCTTTCCGGCACGGCGGACGACTACGGCATGTCCGGCCAGGGACCGCGGCGCGACGCAAAAAACCAGAGCGGATCGATCCTCGGCGAGCAGGCGCTGCTGCGTAAACGGGCCGAGAGCATTTACGGGCAGGCCTCCTTGCAGCATGTCCGGACGGGCTCGCTCGACACCGCCATCCGCCACATGCGCGAGGCCGAGGAGGCGATTCGCGAGGCCCGCCCCATCCAGGAGATCCGCGAGTTCCGGCAGCAGGCAACCGATGCGCTCCGCAAGACAAAGGCGGAACTCAGCGGAGGCACGGGCTCGGACGCAATCGATTCGACAGGCGGCACGTCCCGGGCCGCTTCCGACCGCATGGCAGGAGTGGTGGATGAAGCGCCCGCCGCTTACCAAGGGATGGTCTCGGAGTATTACAAAGCCATCAATAACGCACCTCACTAAGAACGCACCCCTCCAAGCCTTTCACAATGTTGTTCCACCATCACGAAAACAGGCAGACTCCCTTGGAGCTTGTGAAAAAAATAATGAAGCAGGCGTCCTGCCTGAAGCTCGCCGCTGCGCTCCCGCTGCTCATCCTCCCCGCCCGCGCGGCGGACGAGAAATGGGCGGTGCCAAGCGCCGAAGTGCGCTTCAAGGTGGAGATCGCCGAGAAGCCGAGCGATCCCGAGGCGGGCATCGTCGCCATCTTTCAAAACGGCGGACTTCTCCCCCAGTCGGCTCCAGATTCGGTGGTGCTCGATTCCACAGGCAAGGAACTCAAGAGCGAGTGCATCTGGGACAATCCAAACGAGGGATACGCGATTGTGTTTGAAACGCCCACCGCGCCGGGAGAAATAGCCATCTACCTCAAACCGGCTATCAGAGTGCGCGCATGGACGCCGCAGTCGCCATTGCACCCGGGCCTTCTGCTCTATACCGAGGTCGGCAAGACGAATCTTCGAGAGGCGCAGGCAATCGCCACTCAAGCGCCTCCGGGACGCACCGGGCGCATGGGCTTGGTGCCCATGGTGGCCGACCGCGCCAACCGCTATGGATCGAGCGAAAACTATGCTTCCTATTATTGCGGCTGGCTGAAAGTCCCCGAAAACGGCCCGATTGGCTATGCCACCATTTCATCCGACGGCTCTCAGGCGATTCTGGACGGGAAAGTGGTGGCCGATTGGCCGGGCAAACACCCCTACCAGGGAGGAATGAAGGGCGACAAAGGGAAAACCATGGACATCGGCAAAGGGCCGCGCCGGTTCGAGTATTTCCATTTCTCGGTCAGCGAAAACCCCCAGGCCCAGTTCGCCTGGCGCCTGCCTGATGCGCCCAAGGAATATTATGCCACCCCGGCCAACAACGACTGGGTTCGCTCGGGGTCGGTAAAGCTGCTGAGCGCTGAAAGCCGTTCGGGTGTCCCGCTGGCGATTTTTGAAAAGAATGCGACGAGCTATCTTGGATTTGACAGTAACTGGATCGACCTTTTCACACTCAGAGTGCCGATGGCGGAAGACTATCCCGACGCGGAGTTTTCCTGGAACATCGAGGGTAAATACAAGCTCTCCGGCTCCACGGTACTTTGGCCTGTGGTGCGGGGTGATCTCCCAAAGGCGACACTCACCATCAAAACCAGCAGGGGATCGACCAGTTCCTCCCGTATTCTGTATCCCGATGTGATCCCGCACGGCGCGAATATCGCCAAAAAAGAACACCGGAAAATGTGGCAGGAGGCAATGCTCAACCGAGTCAAGGCCGGCCCCCATCGCAACCACGCGGCCGATGATTGGCCCAAGCCGTTTTGGACGCTGCTTCCGGAAATCATCGAACCGGGAGAGGCGCAGGATTTGCTGTCCGAACTCTTCAACAACTCGGCGAACGAGGTGCGGAATCTCCCGCAGGAAGCGCTCAACAAATTGGAGGATATTTACTTCGACGAAATCATCATTGGCGGCAAGAAGGAAGCCGAGGCATTTTTGAAAAAGGCCATCAATGACCAGAAAGATCCCGCGCTGCGGTTTCACTGGCAAATCAAACAGATCGACTACTATCTCTTTGAAGCCGGTGACACCAAGACGGCGCGGCAGCTTGCAGAAAAACTCGATGCGAGCATGGGACACGGCATGCAGGTCGACTCGGTCCTGCGACTCGTGCAATGCGGCGACATTGAGCGCACCGAGGGCAACCTCGACCGCGCCATGCAGTGGTATGCCGCGGCGCAGCGCGCCTCCCGCCAGCCGCTCAGCAACCAGCAGGATCACCCCATGGGGGCGGCAACGCCCACGCCAACACCGGTCGCCAAGGGCATGGTCATCGGCGCCTCGACCGGAAGCCAGACCGACTGGCGGGTCCGCACCGTGCGCCAGAACGCTTACTTCAGCCAAGTAAAGAGCCTGCTCGACCAGAAGAACTACCTGCAGGAAGCCAAAGCGGCACTCGAACAATGGCAAGTTGAGTTTCCCTTCAGCAAGCTCAACGGCGATTATGCCCTGGCCGAAGGCCGCTATTACTACCAAGCTGGCAACCTGGAGCGCGCCGTCCGCGTTTTGCGGGCCTACCGGAAACAGACCGAGATTTCCAACGAGCTCCCGCCCGTGATGGAACTGGAGTTGAACTGCATCTTCGAACTCCAGCGTGCCGGCGAATTGAAAGAACTCGTTGACGACATCAAGAAGCGCTTCCCGGATCTGCCGCTGGTGGAGGTCGCGGAAAACGCGCTGGAAGGAAAAGCACCGTCTCAAGCGCAAACCATCCGCCGCTGAACGTGGAAAACGAGATCCTAAACTGACCATGAAACTCTCCCCATTCCAACTTCTGACGCTTGCCGCGCTGGCCTCCCTCTTTCTCCGCGGCTCCGCCGCCATGGCGGGCTTGCCGACGCAGGCGGGGCCGCCGGGAACCGTCCCCTCGCTCACCGGCACGGGGCTTCCCGCCCAAATCGTAACCAACAACCCCAACGCGAAAATCGGCAATGAATATAAGTCAGAAAAACTCTACACAGCGCCCGACCCCACCGCGCAGGGTGGCATTTCGCTGACCGCTTCCTCCCCGGTGGAGAGCGCCTTTGCCGTGCCGCAAGGCAATCAATTCCTCGTCTACAAGGGAACCGTGGATGCCAACAAGAAGGCGATCACGTTCGTCGGCCTGCCCATTGCAAAATACGACCTCATGCTCGTTTGCACGGACAAAATTTACGAGGGTTTCTGCCTCAACCGCGACGAAGACAACCTGACGCAAAATGACATCAAATTCATCCATGAAACGGTCAACCAGTCCATTCCGTTCTTTGACCGCAAACGGTTGGAGCGCATGAAGGGCGCCACCGGCAAGGCGGGAAAAGCCACCGTCGTCTTGCAGGAAATGCGCATCGACAACTTCCTCAACCAGAACGGCGACCTGATGAAAGGCCACCAAATTCGCAGCATCAAGCTGGCTTTTTGCGAAGACGTAGGCAACGCAGGCTGGCAGCTTCTTCAATCGCGCGAGATTCTCCGCACCGACGTGTTCCCGGACATGCCGCACGATTTGATTCCCATCAAATTCACCGAATCCCTGGAAAACATTCGCGTGACCGACAGCATCAAAAATCTGGGCGAAATCGCCCTGCCGTAAATCTTTTCCTCCCCTTTTCCGAGCCCTCGTTTAATCACAATCATCGAACCGCATATCACATCATGACAGAAATTATTTTCCTCAACGGCCCCTGCCAAAAACGTCGCGTGGAGATTCCCAGCGAAGGCATCTATCTCGGGAGCAATCCCGATTGCGCTGCCGTTGTCGACGACGCCGCGGTTTCCGCCGTCCATGCACAGATCGTGCCCGACCCCGCCGGCTGGGCCATTTTCGATCTCCAAAGCGCCAGCGGCACCATCGTCAACGATCAGCGCATAGAGGCAGCCCTGCTTTCGAATGGCGACACAATCAAGCTGGGCGAGATTGTCCTGCAGTTTGCCACGCAGAGCGCCGGGGTGGAAGCCTCGTCCGCTCCAGCCTCTGTTCCCGCCGCCGCTCCTTCCGACACCTTGGAGGCGACCGATGCAGATCTTGCCTTGGTCCGTGCCATGGGACAACGCGCCGGGCTCATCCGGCAGGAGATCGGCAAAGTCATTGTCGGCCAATTTAACGTCGTGGAGGAAATCCTCATGGCCATGATCGGCGGCGGCCATGCCCTGCTCATCGGCATGCCCGGCATGGCCAAGACGCTCATGGTCAGCACCATCGCCAAGGTGTTCAATCTCGATTTCCGCCGTGTGCAGTTCACGCCCGACTTGATGCCCTCCGACATCACCGGAACGGAACTCCTCGAAACCAACCGCGAGACCGGCGAGCGCGAGTTCCGCTTCATCCGCGGCCCCATCTTCTGCAATCTCCTGCTGGCAGACGAAATCAACCGCACCCCGCCCAAGACCCAGGCCGCGCTGCTGGAGGCTATGCAGGAACACCGCGTGACGGTCGGCAACCAGACCTACTCGCTCGGCGAGCCGTTCTTTGTGCTGGCCACCCAAAATCCGATCGAACAGGAGGGCACCTATCCCTTGCCCGAAGCGCAACTCGACCGTTTCATGTTCAACATCTGGGTCGACTACCCAAGCGCCGAAGAGGAGGAGATCATCGTCGAAGCCACCACGCGCTCAACAAAGGCGAAGGCCGAGGCCGTGCTGACGAAGCAAGAAGTGCTCCAGTTGCAGGAAGTCGTCCGAAAAATCCCCGTCTCCCGTCACGTCATCAAATACGCCACACAGCTGGTGCGTTCCACGCGGCCTTCCGCTCCGGAGGCGCCGGATTTTGTGAAGGAATACATCCAGACCGGGGCCGGACCGCGCGCCAGCCAAGTCATGATCATGGCGGCAAAGGCGCGCGCCGTCATGGAGGGGCGCATCCACGTCAGTTGTTCGGACATCAGGAAGGCCGCGTTGCCGGTATTGCGCCATCGCATCCTCACCAACTTTGCAGCGGATTCCGAAGGGTTGAACTCGGTGCATCTCATCGAACGCCTGCTCAAGCATCTCAAGGAGCCGTCCGAAAAAGATTACCCGTCCGTTGCTCAAAAGAAGGCGTAGGGGGGCGCACCGGCTCCGCCTTAGAGCGTTTTAAATTGAAGTGTTTACACGCTGCTCGGCGGCGGGGGCCGATGCGCGGTCTTTCAAGCTCGGGCAGTATTGAAAAATAGAGCCGCTTCGCTTGAAGAGCCCGCGCATCAACCCACGGCGCTCTCGCATCATTGTAAGCACTTCAATTTAAAACGCTCTATTGCTTCAATGGCAGATTGATCTTTGCCACCGCCCAGAACTGCGTGGTGTTGTCGAACACTAACGTGCGGTAAACGCCGGTCCTCCGGTAGCCATACTCATCCGTTCCGGCGATGCGGTAGATATTCGGCAAAAAATAGGCCTTTGGCGCCACGTTGAATGCTGAAGTGCGGAAATATTCCACCTTTGGAGTAACGTAGTAGGACTCGACCCCCACCACGCTTTCAAAGGTCAGCATGCCGTCCGGCCCGGCGCAGATTTTGTTCTGCTGCTGGCAGTCGCCGGGGTAGCACAGTTCCTCCGTCCATGCCCGTTTGCTCTTGTCCCAGTAGCGCCAGGTGCCGGTGACAAGGTTGTTCGAGGGATTGCACGCGATGGCGGGAGCGCCCGTCTCATCCGCGGCAACGCCGGCGTAGAGGTCAAAGCGGGTGTGTCCTGGAAGCAGATTTGCGAGAGGAATCTCTTCCATGCGCCCGCCTTCCTTCTGCCAGCGAATGTGCGGTGCAAAAAGCCCCGTGTCGGTCTTTTGCCGCGTCCATTTCAGACAAAAACCGAGGGTCATTCCCTTTTCCACCTCAAGCTGCTGCGCATTGCCGTCTCGCAATTTCCCTGTCTCGGGATCCTGTCCGCCCTTCTGCTTGTTGATCAAGCTGAGGATCGCGCTCTTGGCCTTGCCGTCGAACTGGATCGTGTAGGTGCCCGCGTCCGGGAACACGATTTCGCCACTCCACCGGGCGGAGTTGAACTGTGCCGGCGGTGCCTTCAGTTGCTGTTCGCATTGTTTCAGAGCGGGGTCGCCGCTGAAGTCGTCGCTGGCGAAAAACTCGGCCAGAACGCCGTTTTGGTTGAATGCGGCGACGATGTCCGCCTGGCTTGGGCCTGCCACGGCGCGCATTGGCAAGGCGGCGATGGGCGTGCCGTTGGCTCGTTTCCAGGTCTTTCCGCCATCCTCGGAGCAGGCGTAAACCAGGGCGTTCATTCCAGCGGTAGCGGCGCTAGTCGCGGCGGGGGCGGCAAAATGCATCCGGTTTTGTTTGTCGAAACGGATGGTGCCTCGCGCCTCGCGGTTGACATCGGAAGCGGCGGCAACCTCCCAAAAGAGCACAGAGTGATACTCTGCGTCCTTGGAGATGTGGGGCGGCTCGGCGCCGAGAGCGGACCACGATCCCGTTGCGGCGTCATAGTGGAAGAGTCCAATCCCCATTTCGACCGGCGTATGCGCCCCGCCGGTGGCCAAGACGCGGGAAAGGTAGTAAAGCTCTCCTTGATTATCCCCGTAAAAAGCCCCATCGGACCACTTAGTTCCCGGAATGGCCTTTGCGGGATCGCCCCCGACGAATTCAAAGCCATCCATCACAGTATTCGGGCTCTTGGAGCGCCAGTAGAGGATTTGTTTGTTCCGGTAGCGCGCTGGCTGGAACTTGTCGTTTGCGCCGGGGTAGTCGTGCATGTCGCCCGTGATGTGGATAAACCCGTTTTTATCGACACCGAGCGAGTAGGAGTGGTGCACTTCCCGGTACTGGGCCATGTATTTCGGATTGGGATCGAGGGGGACCGAGGAGGGCGTGCCAGACTCCGGGATCTCCGTCACCATGGGATGCATGGTGGAGTCGCGCCACACAAGGAAGGTCTTGCCGTTGGAGCTCCAGAGAGGTGAATAGGTATTGTCGCCCGTATCGGCCCCGCCGGGAAGGGTGAAAAGCTTGGTGACGGAGACCGTCGGCAGCGGGGGCTCTGTCGAAAAGACCGGTGATAATACGGGGAGCACCAAAGTGGCAAGTGCGGCGCACAGGGCGTAGCGAAAGATGGGGGGCTTTAAGTAAATCATGGCTTGGATTTAGGTTTGGGGAGTGCGAGAGCCAGATTCGCAAGTTTGGGGTAAAAATTCAAAATCTGAATTTTATAAAGATGCGCTCCCGTGTTGCGGCGCATCTCTATTCCCAAACGCTGGGTGGTCGAGCAAACCTTCGCTTGATCGTTGGACCTGCGACCACCGCGAGCGGGTCAACCGCAAGCGACTCTATTTGTATTCCGCCACGGTGTCGAACATGGCCAGTACATTTGCCACCGGCGTTTCTTCCAAGATGTAATCGTGGCTTGCACTAGCAATGTAACCGCCTCCCGGCGCCATGATTTGCAGGATCTTGCGCGTTGCGCGGCGCACGGAATCAGGCGTGCCGGCGAGCAACTCATGGTGCGAATCGATCCCGCCGTTGAACAGGATATCGCCGCCATATCGCGCCTTGAGGGCGGCAGGGTCCATGGCGTCGCAACAAGGCTGGACGGCTTGGAGCCCGTCGAGTCCGTCCCGTATCATGGCGGGGATCAGCGGCTCGAACCCGCCGCAGCAGTGTAACTGCACCTTGAGGTTGTAATCGTGTCCCAGGGCGATCAGCCGCCGCAGGTGCGGGCGCAGGAATCGGTCGAACGCTTCCGGGCTCACCAGAGGTCCGGTTTGCCCGCCAAAATCGTTGCCGATGAAGAATACATCCAGGACGTCCGCAGCAGCCTCGAAGATCCGGCGGTTAACCTCGAAATAGAAATCCACGATGTGCTGCAGGATGGCGTCCAGCACCTCTGGATCATCGTACATCATAAAGTACACATTTTCCATCCCCAACAGATCAATCGCGTCATGCCAGTACGGCGACCAGTCGCCGCCGAGAATGGCGTATTGACGGTTCCATGCCAGCGCCTCGCTGCGAATCTGCGAGACGTCCATCCACTCTGGATCGGGCCATGCGTAGGCATGCACCTGCTCCAGCGACGCTCCAGCAAGTGGATGCGAGGTTGGCATGCCGTAACCGTGGCCACTCCGCTCAACCCCGAACAGGGTGCGGCTCGTTGCGCCGGGCGAAAGGGGATGTTCTGGCCTGGTATTTCGTGCGAAGACGCGACGGAAATCGTCGCCGAAGCGGACGCGCAACGCCTCCTCATCAGCCACTCCCAACTCGAGCTGCGCCTTTGCGAGGAATTCCGGTGAGGCCCCGCACCAACGCGGCACTAGATCGGGTTGTTTGTGCGCAAAAGCCTCCAGCACTCGTTCACGTGAATTCATGGCCAATCCTTCTCGTCTTCTGTTTTGGGGTTGTAACTTTTTATGCCGCGTTTTTGCTAACAATCGCTCCGCTCAGAAAGACCGCGGAGTAAGCATAGGCAAGGCGGTGAAAACCAGGGTGCATATTAGCGGCGGCGGCTTCTTTTCGTCTATGTCGGATTCTCCGTTTGTTGTGTCCTTTCGTTCGAGATTTGGCGCTGGATATTGAGAGAATGAGGCCCAATGCCTATTCTCCACCCTGGGCGTTCTCATGCACTTATTGGTTGCTGTAGATGTGGTTCCGGTATTAGCTATTCAATATTAGATAAGCATCCATCGAATCCAAGCAATGTCCTTTCGTCCACACAAGCGGATCAATACAGGCGCCTATTCTACGCCGTTTTCGAACACGGGCGTTGAGTTTTTCCCTCTCGGATTCATCCCGGATCTCTCGGGCCTGACGCTCCATGAAAGTGGCTATGTAAAGCAAAATGCCCACTGGAATTTTCCAAACATGTTCAGCCCCTTTTGGCGGTTGATTTACGATAAACGCCCCGGGCACAACATCGTTTTGCAGGATCGTGAAATCGCCCTTGGTCCCGACCGCATCGTGCTTCTTCCCGACCATTACCGGTGCCATTTCCGCGAGGACCAACCCGCCCCCACGTTCTGGCTGCATTTCAGCCATTCCCGGCGCCCCCTTCCCTCGCAGACCCTCCCCATCGAACTCCCTCCCTCTCGTCTCGAGTTGGACCTTATCGAAAACCTGACCCCGCTTTTCAATACGAAATTGGCCGAAGTGCAACGCCAACGCATCTTCCGGCTTAGTCTGGCGCTGCTCCAGGTGGTATTGGCCCGGCCTGAAATTGAATGGATGGAGGAGAGGTCCGAGCCGATGCTCAAGGTCGTGCGTTACATTGAGGAACATTTTGCAGAACCGCTCTATAATCGGCGTTTGGCCCGTATAGCCGGGCTCTGCGCGACCAATTTCGCCGAAGCTTTCCGCCAGTGTCAGGGAGTGACCCCGGCCCAGTTTGTCACCCAAGTGCGGGTGTATGAAGCCAGCCATCTCCTGACGAACACCGCGCTGAGTGTGGATGAGATCGCGGCAAAAACTGGATTTCCCAACCGCGCCTATTTCTCGCGCGTCTTCACGAAAGTCACCGGCGAAGCCCCTGCTGGATTCCGCCAGAACCATGGAACGCCTTCAACACTCGGACAACCCGCCATTCAGCCATTATGAACCTGCCAACTATTCCATCCGCCCCAATCCTTCCCGACGCCCGGATACGCCGGCTTGTGGAACGCCGCGATCGCCTTGGCCGCGAGGGACGCCGCAGCAACTTCGTGGACAATGCCGAATTTCTTGTTTACCACTGGTCTGGCGTCGGCGAGGGCTTTGCACCGCCTACCGGCGAGTTTGCCATCGATAACCGCATCAATCTCGGGGACAATAACTGCCGCGTTTATCTTGGTGTCCCATTTCCACACGCAGCCGAGATGCCCTCGCGCGTCAAAGGCCACGAGAATGATGTGCTCAATTGGGCTGAGGATTACGCGTTTTTTCTTGATCATAACCCGTGCGAAATCCATCCCGGAGAGGAGGTCGTCGGCGAGTTTCACTGGCAGCTCGACGAAGCGCGCAAGTTCCGCAATCCCGACGAAGTGCGCGAGGCAGGCTTCGCGGCCCGCAAGCTGGGGGCGGGCGGCATCAGCTACGCCCACACCTGCCCCGACCTCTCCCTCGGCCTGGAACTAGGCTGGGGCGGTTTGCTCAAGAAAGTGCGCTATTGGAAAGCGAAACACGAAACCAACGGCAACACCGCCGCCGCTCATTACCTTGCCGCGCAGGAACTCGTGGTGCAATCCATTCAGCGCTGGGTCAAACGCCATGCGGAAAAGGCGGCGGCGCTTGCGCAAACCGCCGCGCCGCCGCTCGTCAAACATTATCAGGTCGTCGCTGAAACCTGCGAGGCGATTGTCGCTGACGCCCCTCGCACGTTCCTTCAAGCGGTGCAATGGATCCAGTTCTTCCAGCTCTCCGAACGCATCATCGCCCACGGCAACGGTTATGGCCGGCTCGATCAACTGCTGTGGGGTCATTTCTGCCGCGACCTCGGGGCGGGGCGCATGACCCGCGCGGAGGCGCGTGGTTGGATCGCGGAGCTTTTCTGCAAATACGGAGGAAACTACTTTTCCGTGGGCGGGCGAGGTGCCGACGGCCGTGACGCCACCAATGCATTGAGCCGAGTGATTTTGGAAGCCTACGACATGAACGGCGGGGACAACAATCTGGGCGTCATGTGGCATCCGGACATCGACCGCGAGTTCTTCAGCTACGCCTGCGATGTCGTCGGCCGCCACGGCACCGGCACTCCGGTGCTCATCAACTACGAGGTGCTTCGCGATAGTGAATTGCGCAGCGGGATCAGTGAAGATCACGCATGGAACGTCGCTTATTCGGGCTGCCAGTGGTATTGCGTGGTGGGTCGCGAATACAACGACCAGGACCTCAATTCGCTGGTCTTAATCCAGCCAATGCAACGCGCCATAGCGCAAGCGGTCAAGGACGACGCCCAGGACTTCGACCAACTCTTCGCCCTCTTCAGCGCCGAAACGCTTGCCACTGCAAAAGCCCTGCGCGATTTCAAAAACGAAACGTATATGTGGCAAAGCCGCGTCTGGCCGGAGATGGTGACCTCGCTCTGCATGCACCACTGTATTGAACGCGGGCGCGATTGCACCGATGCCGGGGCGGTCGATTACAACCTTACCTCCGTCAATGTCCTCGGGGCGCCCAACGTCTCGGACTCGCTTTATGCCATCAAGCGCCTCGTGTTTGAAGATCGGCGTTACACGCTCGCGGAGGTCGAGCAAGCTGTAAAGAACGACTGGGCCGGACGCGAATCGATGCGGCGCGAATTCCTCAATGTGGAAAAATTCGGCAACGACCTTGCCGCCCCCGATACCATGGCCGTGCGTGTTTCGGAGATGGTGCGCGAGCACCTCGAATCTCTGCGCCAGAACAAAGGCGGCCACTTCCGCGCCTCGCTCTTTCAATACATGGGACATACCTATGCCGGGCCGCTCCTCGGGGCGACCCCGGACGGACGGCACGCCGCCGAACCGCTGGCCCACGGAATGAACCCGATGCACGGGCGCAACACGAAAGGGCTCACCGCCACGGCCAATTCCCTTTGCAAAATCGGCTTCCGAAAATTCCAAGGCGGCAGTTTTCAGATCGAACTGGAGCCGTCCTATTTCGCCGAAGGCGAATGCCGCGGGGATAGGGTCGAGGTTTTCGCCCGCACTTTTTTTAAACTGGGCGGCGTACAGATCAACCTGAACGTGATTTCCATGGAGACGCTCAAAGATGCGATGGAGCATCCAGAGATTCCAGAATACCAGGGAATCATTGTTAAAGTTACCGGATATTCTTCGCACTTCCTCGTCATGGACCGGAAATTCCAGGAGGAATTTGTCGCCCGAGTCAACTATCCCGCGATGTAATCCTGTGCCAGCGAAAGACGAGATTCCCCCGATGACCGCCGAGCTCACCTCCGCCCTCGTCTTTGACGTGCATCGCAACTCGACCCATGACGGACCGGGCATCCGCACGACGGTTTTTCTCAAGGGTTGCCCTCTGCGTTGCCGCTGGTGTCATAATCCCGAGAGTCAGAGCCTTGCACCTCAGGTCTGGTGGCTGGACCGCCGCTGTATCGGGTGCCATCAGTGCATTGACGCCTGCCCGCAGCGCGCGCTTGATGTAAAAAAAGAGGGAATCATCGTGGATCGCGGCAATTGCACAGGATGCCAGACGTGCGCACGCGTCTGCCCATCCGGAGCCATGGAAGCCGTTGGCGTGCGGCGCGGCCTCGACGAGTTGTTGAGCGAAGTCGAACGCGACCGCCCATGGTATGAGGCCACGGGGGGAGGTGTGACTCTGTCAGGCGGTGAGCCGGCCAGCCAGCCCCAATTTGCGCAGGCCTTTCTGGGGGCATGCCGCAAACACGGCCTCCACACCGCAATCGATACCTGCGGGCAAGCGCCACCCGCTGTATTCGACAGTCTGCTGGAGGAGGCCGACTTGCTGCTATTTGACATAAAGCACTTCGACGACTCAAAGCACCGGCAACTGACCGGAGCGGGGTTGGGGGTGATCCATGCCAACCTGCGGCAAGCTGCCGCGCGCGTTCGGTCCGGTTCGATCAAGCTATGGATTCGCACCCCGCTGATCCCCGGCGCGGCGGCGGAAGCGCCTACTCTGCAAAAAATGGGTGATTTTCTGCGGACCGAACTTGGTGATGCGTTCGAGCGCTGGGACTTGTGCGCATTCAACCCATCGTGCTCCGCCAAATATCGCCGTTTAGCTGTGCCATGGGCTTACGGAGGGCATGGTTTGCTGGAGGAAACTGCTGCGGAGAACTTGCTCGATACCGCCAGGCGTTCCTGCGGAAACCCCGAAGCCGTGCATCTCTCAGGGATCCGTTCGGGGAAAAAACGGAGGGCTAACTCGTGACACGTGACGCAAGCATTAAATGCATGAAAAAAGGGAGAGAGACCGATATGAAAAATGAGACAAACAACGGCAAGCGAAACCGCGCCCGTTTGAAAAACAGCAACGAAACAGCTTCTCGCTGCCACAGTTAACCGGCATTTCCTATGGACAAAATTAGTTTTATAGATTGGGCGATCATCATCGTTTATCTCGGAGGGATCGTTGGCACAGGTGTGTTCGTTGGACTCAAGAAACGCAAGGGTGGCGAAGCGGGGAGCTACTTTCTGGCTGGCAATACGCTGGGATGGGGGTCCATCGGTCTTGCCCTATTCGCCACGAATATCTCGTGCCTTCACTTGGTGAGCCTGGCCCAGGCGGGATATGACTCGGGGTTATTGATGGGCAATTTCGAGTGGATGGCGGCGTTTACATTGATTGCCCTGAGCCTTTTCTTCGTGCCCTTCTACATGCGGGCGAAGATTTCGACGCTGCCGGACTTTTTGGAAAAGCGCTATTGTTCGGAGTGCAGAGATTGGCTTGCCGGGGTTTCGATGATTACGGCGATTATTTTTAACATCGCCTTCCCTCTTTCCACCGGTTGGCTCGTCTTGCACGGGGTTTTTGGAATCGATAAATGGTTGTGCATCGTGACGTTGACGTCGCTGACGGCAATGTACACCATTCTTGGCGGCCTTTCCGCAGTGGTGATGACGGAAACCATCCAGGCGGTGATCCTGTTGCTCGGCTCGCTAGCCATCACGGTGCTAGCCTGCTCGAAGACGGGGGGGTGGGGGGGCATGCTTTCCCAGCTCCAGGACAGCCACGAAATGATCAAGATGTCCATGTTGCGGACGTCCGCGCAAGAGCCAACCCTGCCCTGGTATTCTATTTTGCTAGGTTATCCGGTGCTGGGCATCTGGTATTGGTGCGCGGACCAAACCATCGTGCAGCGTGTGCTGGGGGCAAAGGATGAAAACCACGCGCACACCGGGCCGCTTTTTTGTGGGTTGCTCAAGGTGCTTCCCGTGTTTGTGTTCATTTTGCCCGGCTTAATGTTTTTGACGATGATCCAACGCGGGGAACTTGACGGGATTGCCCAGCTTCGGGTGCGCAGCGAGCAGGTTGCGGGCTCCTCAAAGACCTATGCACTGGAACTGACCGGCAAAGGGATCGGAGGGCAGATGCAACAGTTGACCTACACGGAAGGTTCACAACCGCTTGACCTGACGAAGGTGCTGGCCACAGGAGGCAAAGAGATGACGTTGATGACGGGAATGGAGGAATGTAATCTTTTGTTGCCAGCCAACGTCAAAGTGATGTCTTCCAAAGAGACTTACGGCTTAATGATCCGTAATCTGATGCCAGTTGGGCTTTTTGGTGTGATGGCGGCGGCGTTGATGGCGGCCCTCATGGGCAATTTGGCCAGCGCTTCCAACTCCATTGCCACGCTCTTTAGCTATGATTTGTGGCGGAGGTTCCGCCCCGGGACGCCGGATCATAAACTGGTGTTCATCGGGCGGATGGCTTCGTTAACGGCGTTCCTGTTGGGCATCGGATTGGTGCCTTTTCTCGATAATTACAAAAGTATCTTCGCAGGCATGGCCGACATTATTGCTCATATCGCACCACCGATTTCCTGCGTGTTTGCAGTGGGTGTCTTCTGGCCGCGCGCCTCGGCATTTAGCGCTAAATGGACCATGTGGCTGGGATCGCTGGCCGGGGTTGGCTTGTTCACCCTCAAGACGATCCACGTATGGAAACCGGAGATGTTTTCCTGGATTCCTGCATTTTTCTATCAGACGTCGTTTATGATTATGACGTTCTATCTCTTTTGCGTATGCCTATTGTTGCAGGTGGGGCTAACCATACTGCGCCCGAAACAGGCGACGGAGGATCTTGAAAAACTATATTGGGAACATCCTCTCGACGCTTTGCAATCTCCCGGTTGGCCGGGCTTGGCCAACTACAAAGTTCTCGCCGCACTGGTGTTCGTGTCGATGTGCGGACTTTATTACCTCTTCCGTTAAAAACAAAAACCCACGTTAGCAGCCTGTTGAAATAAGGAACGATGGACCGTTTGCGGGAGATTTTTGGTGTGGGCAAGGAGCCGCGCGCAGTGCCTGTATTCCAGAAATGGTATAAATCAAAAACGCTCTAAAGCGGAAACCGGGAGGCCCGGTTCAGGGTTTTCCTTCGCCGTTTTTCCTTGGGCTCGCCGCAGGAGCGGGGTGACAATCGCCCCGGTATGAAAAGACCCGTTGTCGTGCTGGCGCTCGCGGCCGTCTGCCTTGCCTCCGGGTTGGCCGCCATCTTGATCCGGGCGCGCCCAAACGCGGAACGGCCCGTTTCCGCCGCCCGGTTCGTCCCGGCGGAGACGCTTCTTTTCGCGGAGTGCCCTGATCTCCCCGCCACTGCCGCGCGCTGGCGCGAAACCGATCTTTGCCGGATGGCGCAAGAGCCGGAAGTCCAGGCTTTCCTGGCCCGGCCCCCGGCCGCCCTGGATGGCGGGGGAGGGTGGCTCGCGGTGCTGAGGAACCTGGCCCGCTCCCATCCCCGGCAGGCGTTCCTGGCGGTCGCCGATCTCACCAACAACATGCCCCACGCGGTGGGTGGCCTCGCCTTGAACGGCGGCCGGGCGGAAATGGAGACCCTCCTCGCCCAGGCCCGCGCGCAGGCCCAAAGCGCCTCGCCCCATGGGCGGTTGGAGCGCCTGGAATACGGCGGCTGCCAGATCGAGAGCTTCCGCGCCGACGGCGTGACGCTGGCCGGGGCGTTCGCAAAGGACTGGTATTTCGTGGCGAACGACGTGGAACTGCTCAAGGCGACCCTGGACCGCTTCGCGGGCAAGCTTGCCACGTCCCTGGAAGCCGCCCCGGCCTACCGGCAAAGCGGGCGCTTCCTCCCCGCGCGGTCCGATTTCCGGTTCTTCGCGCAACCGGGGGCGCTCCCGGAAAGACTGCTGGCGCACTGGAACGTGCCGGCGCAGGAGGCGCTGCCCGGCGGGAACGCCGCGACGCCCGCGCTCCGGGCGGTGGCCCTGGCCTCGCGCTTTGAAGGGCGGCGGATGCGCGACACGCTCTTTCTCTACCGGCCCGGCAGAACACCCCAGCCGGCGTTGAACGGCAAAACCCTGGGCCTCACCACCCCTGATACCCTTTTCTATGGAGCGCTGGCCCCCCGGATCGCTGCCGAGCAACCCCCGCGCGGGAACCCAAGGCAGCCTCCCCCCAGCGCGATCCCCGTGGAGTTTCTCCAGGCGGCGGCGTTGCATCCCCCGCCCGCGACCCTTGCGCAATTCCAGAGCGCGTTCGGCCCCGAGCACGCCCTGTTGCTCGACTGGCCGGAGAAAATGGGTCAACCCGGGCTCTTTCTGGCGTGCGAGATTCGCAACCCGGCGATGGCGCGGCAGTTTGTGGAAAGCGCCTTCCGCGCCTGGACCCGGAGCGAGGATGCCGGCGTCTCCCTCTGGACGTTTACGGGGAACGGCCCGGAGCAGTCCCGCTTCCACCCCGCCGTGGCGCTGACGGCCCGGCATTTCCTCGCCGGCCTAAGCCCAGAGAGCCTCCAGCCGTTCGCCTCCCTGGCCAACGCCCCCCGGCAGGGCGGCGCAACGCTTCAGCAGTCGCCCGCGTTCCTGGGGGCAATGGCGGCGGTGCCTTCGCCCCAAACGGCCGTGGCCTATCTCAACGCCCAGCCGCTCTTTGAGCGCCTCTATGGCATCCTCCGCCCAGCCGCGTTGCTCTGGGGCAACGGGATGCTGCCGCCCGGCACGGCCCTTGACTTCACCAAGCTCCCTTCCGCTGGCACCATCGCCCGCCACCTATCGCCGCTCTCCCTTTCGGCCGTGCAAAACGAAGCGGGCATCCTCGTGGAAAGCGCTGGCCCGGTCACCTTCCTGGAGCTCGGGGCGGGGCTCGGTGCCGCCGTGCTTTCAACGGCGCTCCCTTCGGGAACGTCCTCCGGCCTGGGCGCAGGCGCTCCGCAGCGTCCCCTGGCCGCCCCTCTCAGCGCGCCCGCGCCGGACGCTCCTTAGAGCGGTTTAAATTTTGTTGTTTACACGCTGCTCGGCGGCGCGGGCCGATGCGCGGTCTTTCAAGCTCGGGCAGTATTGAAAAATAGAGCCGCTTCGCTTGAAGAGCCCGCGCATCAACCCACGACGCTCTTGCATCATTGTAAACACCTCAATTTAAAACGCTCTAGTCCCTGAGCGCGGGATCGGTCAGCCTCTCCAGGTACTTGGCGAGCATGTCGAACTCCAGGTTGACCCTATCTCCAGCCTTGAGGCTGTGGAGATTGGTGGCTTCCATCGTGTGGGGGATCAGCCAGATGACGACGCTCGCCTCGCGCACTTCCGCCGCCGTGAGGCTGATCCCGTTGACGGCGATGGAGCCTTTGTAGGCGACGTAGCGGGCGAAGCGGCGCGGCAGCTCGACTTCCAGCCGGTGATCCTGCCCCTGCGGGTCGAGCGCGAGGATGCGCGAGGTGGTATCCACGTGCCCCTGGACGAAGTGCCCCCCCAGCCGGTCATGGGCGGCTAGCGCCCGTTCCAGATTGACCAGCGAGCCCGGCTTCTGGTCGCCCAGGTTGGTTTTGTCGAGCGTCTCGGCCAGGAGATCGAAGGAGAGGCGGCGGCCTTCCATGGATGTGATCGTCAGGCAGCAGCCGTTGACGGCGATGGAGTCGCCCGCGCGGGTTCCTTCGAGGACGGCGGAGGCTTCGAGCGTCAGGCGCGCGCCGCCTCCAATGGGCTCGACGGTGACGATGGGCGCGGTTTCTTCAACAAGTCCGGTAAACATGAGCACACTTTACGGCAAACGCGGCGAGGAGAAAAAGAGAATCCCAACGAGAAACAGCACCGGCAGCAAAAAGGGGAGCGCGTAGCGCAGGAGGTAGCCGCAGAAACCGGGCGTCTCCACCTTGGCGCGGTCGGCAATCGCCTTGACCATGAAGTTGGGGCCGTTGCCGATGTAGGTTAGCGCGCCAAAGAAAACGGCGCTGACGGAAAGAGCGGCCAGCGTCCCCCCGTGCGCGGCCAGGAAGGCGGGCATCCCGGTTTCCAGGTCCAGGCCGGAGAGGCCGAATGCCGTGGCCAGGAAGGCGAGATAGGTGGGGGCGTTGTCGAGCACCCCGGAAAGGAGCCCCGTGGCCCAGTAGAACTGCCACTCGCTGTGGAGCCCCAGCCCGGCGGCGTGGGCTTGCAAGTATTGGAGCGCCGGGATCATGGTGGCGAAGATGCCCAGGAAAAGCCACGCGATTTCCTTGACCGGCCCCATCGTGAAGTCGTTGGCCAGGTGGATCTCCCGGCGGGTGGTGGCCCAGGAGGCAAGCGCGGCCACGACCATGATCCCCTCGCGCAGAAACGCGGGCCGGTGCACAAAAACCGAGCCGAGGATGGCTCCCAGAAAAAGCAAATTGTGCAACCCGCCAAAGCGCCATGACTCATGCGCCGTCTCCCGCTCGCGGACCGGCCGGGGGGCTTTGTGGAAATTGAGGACATCCAGGACAAAGAAGATCCCCAGCAAGGCGAGCACGCCGAAGGCCCACGGCTGCCAGCAATGCCGCAAGGTCCACCAGAAGGGAACCCCCTTGAGGAAGCCGAGGAAGAGGGGCGGATCGCCAATCGGCGTGAGGCAGCCGGAGACATTGGAGACCAGGAAAATGAAAAAGGCGACGTGGTACCCGGTGATCCGGTATTTATTCATGCGAATCCAGGGCCGGATAAGCAGCATGGAAGCGCCGGTGGTGCCGATCAGGTTGGAAACGACCGAAGCCAGCGCCAGAAAAAGCAGGTTCATCCACGGCCTGGCCTCCCCCTTGACGATCAGGTGTATTCCCCCCGCGACGACAAAGAGGGAGCCGATCATCGTGATGAAGCTGACGTATTCATGCGCGGCGTGAAACACGGAGAGGGCGTCGCGCCGAAGGAAGAGGGAATAGCCGACGCTCACGCCCCCGAGCGCCACCGCCCACCACGGATGCCGCCGTTCCCAATGGTGTGGCGCCGCAAAAGGCATCACCGCAAGAGCGAGCAGCATCGTTACAAACGGGAGGAGCAGGAACGCGGGAGGGGGGGTGGAGGTCAGTAGCGGCATGGCGGGAAAGGCGGGCATTTTGCGCGAAAACGCCCCGAAAGCCAAGCGGAGCCGGTGGGGGAATCACGGCTGCCCCGGGGTCCTGGCGGCTTTCGCTTGCGTGTGGTCGGGGAAATGCCTATTGCTTAACAAATGCGCATGGCTTCGCCGCCCTCCTACAAAGGCGGCCCTTCCGGCGCCCTTTTCGTATCGACACCCAAGACCTTATATGGAGAGCCCAGCCAACGACACTTCTTTTCCGACTCTGCAAACCCTTCCCGGAGACGGCGTCCGCCAGATCCTCTGGGGATTTGCCGACCGCTACGACCTCGCCATGCTCGTGCAATCCACCCGCGGCGTCGCCCGCGGGCCGGTGGCCCGGATGGTGGCCGAGGGGGTGCGCAACTCGCACGAGTGGACGGAGGCCAAGAACGCCCTGCTTGCGGTCTATGACGAGAGCGGCATCACCGCCGCCGGGCTGGACGTGGAACTGGGGGGCTTTATCGAGGGGCCCAAGAACCTCGCCTTTGCCCTGATGGCCTTTGAACTGGCTTGGGTGGACGCAGGAGCCGCGACCAGCAGCCTCGCCAGCAACCTGGGTCTTGCGCCGATCCACGAGCGCGGCACGCCCGAACAGCGCGCCCACTACCTCGGCATGGCCGCCCCGAAACAGCCGGGTGACGACCGCCGCCAGATCCGTGCCGCATTCGCCCTCACGGAGCCGATCCCGTTCGTCGGCGTGGAAACCGGGATGCTCTGCGGCAAGGCGTGCGTCGCCGAGTGGAAGGAAGGCGAGGAGCCCCTCCTGCACATCGACAAACGCGCCCGCTTCATTACCGGCATGGCGTTCGCCGATGTCGTTACCGCCGCCGTGGAATCGGCCGATCCCCGGATCAAGGGAACCTTCATGGTCATCCTGGAAGAGGGGGACCCCGGCGTCTTTGACCGCGGCGTGCCGACCAAAAAGCTCGTCCATCAGCTTTCCTCCACGCGCGACCCGGTGTTCAACCTGACCGTCCCGGCCAGCCGGATCGTCGGCGGCTACACCGTCAAGGACGGCGTCATCATCCCGCGCTACTCCCACAGCGAGGTGATCGAATCGGTCTTCAAGCGGACCCGCGTCCCCGTCGGCCTCATGACGACCGCGAAACTTCTTTCCGCCGTCGAGCCGGTCATCCGCTACCAGCGCAACCGTTTCCGCGGTGGCGACGGCGTCCGCCCCGGCTCGCCCCGTTATGACGCGGGCCTGCAACAGAAGGAAGACGCCCTCCACCGGCTCGTCGATGTCTGGGCTGCGGGCGAAGCGGGCGCTGCGCTCGGGTTCGCCACCGCGCGGCTCTACGACGAAGTGGACGTGCTGGAGAAAACCAAAGACCGCCTTTTGGAAGAAAAGGGCCTCAGCGGCCGCGCCGCCTTCAAATTGCTGATGCAGAGCCAGCAACAGGCCATCGAACTGCTGAACGCCGAGACGGAAGGCGACAGCGCCAAAGTCGCGGCATTGCGCGCCGACCCGCTCGTCGAGTTCGCCCTCATCGACTCCCAGGCCAACGTTCTCTGCCCGGCCTGCAAACTCTGGAACACCGGCCACGGCGCCACCGTGCTGCGCGAGGCCGTCAGCCTCATGGGCGGCTACGGGATCACCGAGGATTGCCCCGGATTCCTCGGCCAGAAATGGGCCGACGCCCAGTTGGAAGCGACCTACGAGGGGCCGGAAGCCGTGCAGCGCCTGCAACTCTCGCTGACGATGAACAACCCGCTCTTCCTGGCGCAGTTCGAACGCTGGGCGGCCGAAGTGGAACACATCGCCACCGAACGGCCAGGCATCGGCGCGGGAACCCTCGCGCGCGCCATGCGCCTCTGGCGCTGGACATTGAACTTCCTGGAGAATGCCAAGGACGCCCAGGGGGCGAAGCTCTACCACAAGAGCCGCCAGGGGGTCACGTTCCCGCTGGCCGACGCCCTTTGCTGGCTCATTGCCACGCGCCAGCAACTCCTGGACGTGCTCCAGCTCGAATCCAAGGGAGCCGCCGATCCGTCGCTGGCCGAGGGGCTTCCCGGAACCGTCGCCTTCCTGCTCGACCTGGTCCACGTCCATGCCGCCAGCGCCGCCGGGGAAGCCGGCCGGATCTGCGCGGAACTGGTCTACGGCTACAGCGCGCAGGACGACCTCGCCGAGTTCGCCCTCCTGCGCGGCCAAGTGGACGCCAGCCTCGCCGGATCGCGCCTCGCCAAGGACCGCGCCGCCGAGTCGCTCGCCAAGGTGATGATCCCCGAGGCGCTCGACTACCCGCTGTAAGAAGAGAATCCGCAGATTGCGCAGATGAACGCAGATTTTTAAAATTTTCCCAATCTGCGAAAATCTGCGGATAAAACTCCTTAAACCTGTCCCATGATTCCTGAAACTCCCATCGAACGCGCCCGCATGGACGTGGACATCGCCTGCGTCGGCTTTGGACCGGCCATGGGCGGTTTTCTTTCCACGCTCTCCAAGCAACTGGTCAACGAAGACGGCACGCCCGCCGTGGAAAGCGCCGCGATGCCGGGGATGCCGCCCCAGGTCGTCTGCTACGAACGCGCCGACGACATCGGTTTTGGCGTTTCGGGCGTGGTGACGCGCGCGAAGGCGCTGCGCGGCTCGTTCCCGGAGATCGAGCAGGCCGGCATCCCGATGGCCGCTCCCGTGGGCGAGGAGAAAGTGCTCTATTTGCTGGACCCCGTGGGGGCCAGCCGCCGCCCGGCGCTGATGCGCGTGGCCGACCAGGCCATCAAGGCTTTCCAGTGGGCGCTGCCGGTGGAGCACAGCGCGCTCGACCTACCGTGGACCCCCTCCTTCCTGCACAAGCAGCCGGGAATGGTTCTCTCCATGGGGCAATTCATGCAATGGGTGGGCGCTCAGGTGCAGGGGACCGGCGCGGTGCAAATCTGGCCCGGCACGCCGGTTTCGGAAGCGATTTTGGAGGGGAACAAAGTGGTGGGAGTCCGCCTGCTGGACCAGGGGGTCGATAAACAAGGCAACCCGGAAGCGGCCTTTATGCCCGGCATGGACATCCACGCCGCCTTGACGGTCATCGGCGACGGCCCGGTGGGCTCCATCGGCCAACAGCTCGACGCGCATCTCGGCCTGCCTGCCGGGCACCACGCGCGCGACTGGGCCATCGGCATGAAATTCGTGGTCGATCTGCCCGAGGGAACGGGATTAAAGCCGGGCACCATCCTGCACACCTTCGGCTATCCCGAGCCGGAAATTTTTGGGTTCCTCTACGTCCACCCGGACAACGTCGCCTCGCTGGGCATCTTCGTGCCCACGTGGTTTGACAGCCCCGTGCGCACCGCCTACCGCTATTTGCAGCACTGGATGCTCCACCCGTATCTCTGGCGCTACCTGGAGGGGGGCAAACTCCGCTCCTGGGGGGCGAAGACGCTGGGCGAATCGGGCCTGCACGGCGAGCCCCATCTCGTGGGCGAGGGCTTCGCGCGCATCGGCGAGGGCTCCGGGACCACGAACGTCCTCACCGGCTCCGGCGTGGACGAAGCCTGGGCCAGCGGCGTGCAACTTGCCGAAGGGGTCGTGGAACTCCTCAAGGCCAACAAACCGTTTACGAAAGAGAACCTGGAAGCCGCCTACATCACCCGCCGCCGCGCGAGCTGGGTGGAGCGCGAGGGGCGCGTGGCCGAAAAGGCGCGCAACGGGTTCCAGAAAGGCTTCATTCCCGGGATGCTCGGCATGGCCGTCACCGGCCTCACCAACGGGATGCTCACGCCCGGCGGCGAGCCGGTCCAGCCCTACAAACGCATCCCGACGGTGGAGGAATACTACCGGGGCCGCATCCCGGCCGAAGAAATCGCCGCGATCCGCCGGGAGTGCGCCGCCAAAGGCGTCGGGCTGCACAGCGCGCTGATGGAACGGGCGGGCTGGCCCGCCATCCCCTACGAAGGCCAACTCCTCATCTCCCACCAGGACGCCCTGCTCCTCGGCGGCAAGGTGCAAGCCCCCGGCGGATACGCCGACCACGTGGTCTTCACCCACCCGGAAGTCTGCGCCACCTGCCAGGAACGGATCTGCATCGAAGGCTGCTCCGGCCAGGCCATCGCCCCCGGCGAAAACGGAGGCACCCCGGCGTTCGACCGCGAGAAATGCGTCCACTGCGGCGCATGCCTCTGGAACTGCTCCAAGCCGCGCCCGGACGACGCCGAGCGCATGATCATCGCTTTCCGCGCCGGAACCGGCGGCCTCCACTCGGCGGAGAATTGATCGGGGATTCCTTGATTTGCGGGCGGCGGTGCGGCACGATCCAAGCTGTTCGTCTCCCCGATGCCGCTCAAGTCCTACGCCGTTCTGAAAGCCCGCCCGAAGGCAACCCGGTCTTCCGTCGAAGGGCATCCCCATTTCCAGATCCAGCTCGATGCCAACGGAGCGTTTTACCGGGCGGCCATCAACGTCCGCTCCATGCTGGAGCCCTCGGAGATGGAATACTTGATCAAGCTCCGCTTTGGGCACCCGATCATTGCCTCGCTCCGGCGGCTTCCGCCGGGGCTGCACCCGGTGGAGCAGCGGCCCGGCGGCCTGGCGCTCGACTACCTCCGGCTCAACCTCTTCCCCCGCGACCAATTCCTGACCCTCCCCGGCAACCACGCCAATGGAGCCGATTTGAACGACGTTCTGGAAGGGATCTTTGCCGGGGCCATCGCCGATCCGGGGTGCTGGGTGTACGTCTACGGCGAACCGTGGGAGGCTGACGCCACGGACCATATTTTCCGCTTCTACCCCTCGCGCGGGCTCCACGACGTCCACATGAACCAGGGCAACGACCCGTGCCACCTGGAGCAGGATGGCGTGTGGCAGGATGGCGCGGTCCTCATCGAACACCCCCGGCAACAACGCTGGACCGGCCTGTTCCTCAAGTTCCAGTCGCAATCATGGCGCACCGATCCCGTGGACGGCCACGCCCTTTCTTTCCCGGGAGAGCCATTCGCTGCGCCGTGCGGCGGCCGGGGCGTCCTGCCGCCGGAATGCACCGTGCGCATCGCCGCCGCCCTCGTCAACCCGCTCCCGGCCCAGCCACCGAGGGAGGCCGTCACGCTCCTCAACGTCAGCCCGCAGATTGTGGATTTGAGCGGCTGGCAAATCACCAGCGGCGAAAAAGGGAAGTGGCGGCTGCAAGGGCGGCTCGGCCCCGGCGAGGCCCGGGAAATGCCGCTCGGCCCCGCCCAGCCTCCCAATCACCACGGCGGCATCCTGACGCTCGTCAACCGCGAGGGGCTCAAAGTCCACGGTGTCTATTACACCCCCGAACAAGCCGCCCGCGCCGGCTGGCGCATCCCGTTTTAACCATGCACCGCCTCCTTCTCGCCACCCGCAACCGCCACAAGACCGCCGAACTCGCCGCGATGCTCGGGCCCTGCTTCCAGGTTGAGGATTTGAACGCCCACCCGGAAATGCCGGAGACGCCGGAAACCGGCGCTACGTTCCTGGAAAACGCGACGCTCAAAGCCGTGGCCGCCTCCCGCTTTTTTGGCGGCGATTTGCTCGTGCTGGCCGACGATTCCGGGCTGGAAGTGGACGCGCTGGGCTGCGAACCGGGCGTCCGGTCGGCCCGTTTTGCCGGGGAGGGGGCGACGGACCGGCAGAACCTGGAACTCCTCCTCGCCAAGCTGCAAGGGGAGCCGAACCGCGCCGCCCGGTTCCGTTGCGCGATCGCGTTGGCACGGGGGGGCGAGCGGACGGCCGTGTTCGAAGGGGCGTGCGAGGGCCGCATCCTGGATGCGCCGCGGGGTAGAGACGGGTTTGGCTACGACCCGGTGTTTGTGCCGGAAGGGTGCGTCCAGACGTTCGCCGAGATTCCTGCCGAGGCAAAAAATGTTCTAAGCCACCGGGCCAAGGCGATGGCGCTCGCGCTCGCCTGGCTGCAGGCGATGCCGCCTGGGGCAGACCGCGCTACCGCGCGCTGCTCGCCCGTTGTTGACGTTTGTTCAGGTCGGTCTCATCCGCCTCCCCACTGAAAATAGCGAGGAACCGCTCATCCCCTCCCATCACCGTTTTTAGAGCGTTTTTTGGTTATTTTGTCGCAATGATCTGAGAGCGCCGAGGGTTGATGCGGGGCTTTTTGAGCGCAGCGGCTGTATTTGTAAATACAGCCCAAGCGCAAAAAGACGCACAGCGACTCTCGCCGCCGAAGAGCATACGACAAAATAAACCGAAACCGCTCTAGAGAAAGACACGCGCGGGAAAATCACCGCTCCGTTTGCGACTTTTGCGGCCGGGATATTATCCCATCTATACGGTTTATTTGGCAGAATTGGCAGAGGGCTTCGCTTTCGCGTCCCATCGGGACGCTCTGAGAGTAGCCCGGCGTTTTAACGCTGGGTTCGCGGGAAACAACGCTTCGTCCCGGAGGGACGTTTGATGGGGGAAAATGACGCTCATTTTCAACCGTCCCTGCCGGGACGAAAGGCTTCGCTCTCCCTACCCGGCGTTAAAACGCCGGGCTACTTTCGGGTTGTCCCTTTAGGACAACAAGGCCAATCCATAAGACCAACCCAACTGTGTCATTGGTATTACTGGGCGTTTTGCAAGGCGTCGCTAAGGCTTTGCACGGCTCCGTCGGTGCGGATCATGAGGTTGCCGCAGTGGTGCATGTCGCCAATTTCAATCAGCCACGGCTGTCCCGCCCACTTGCGCGGGGTCATGGGGTTATCGTCGAACTGGGTGGGCGTGTAGTGCATCTTGGGGGCGTCGGCGTTGGTGGCAAAATCGGCCCCCAACTGCCGCACCAGGGTGGGGCAGAGCCAAATATTAGGGTCTCCCCCGTAATCCTTGAGGGCGTCGAACCAGAATTGCTCGGCGGCCGCTCCTTCGGCTTCGTCGGGGCATTGAGGCCACACTCCGTCATTATCGTTGAGGTAGGCTCCCAAGGAAACGTGCAGCGAACGGAGGTGGCTGATGCAAATGACTTTTTCCGCCCGCTCGCGGATGGTGGACATCTCGGGGACCAGCAAGGTCGCCAAGATGCCAAGGATGGCGATCACCACCAGCAGCTCAACCAAAGTGAAGGCGAAAACTCCCCCCATTTTCCTCCCTCCATGGGAGGCAAAAAGCAACTTCACTTTACGGATAGAGATAGGGATAGTTCGTCCCCGTCACTATTGGCTGGGTAGCGGTTGAAGTGTTGACGACGTAGGAGCCGGCGGTGTTGGAAGTCTTGACGCCAGCCACTTTGATGGAGGTCGGCACGGTCACAATTTGCGGGGACGCGGTGGCCGAAGTGAGCGGGTTCGCCACCGCCTGATTGAAACCATTGATATCCACCTTCGTCACCATCAAGGTGCCTTTGCCGGAATAACTGTTGGAGGCCCAGCTCTTCGAAAGCTTGGCACTAAAATTGCCAGTAAAATAGACCGAATCATGCACACTAAAGCTGGCGCCAGTGCCAGTAGCGCCAACGTAAGATGGGTTGATCAGCGTTAGCGGAAAGGAGCGGGCGCCTGCACCTTCTATCACCCCGGAAAGATTTCGCGCGCCCAAGTCTACCACAGCGGCAAGGTCGGCTGTGGCGATTTTCCCCTCAATGTAAACAACGGCGTAGCCCTGTGAAGTGCTGGGCGTTGTGGTCATGGTTTCGTTGTAACTGTTCCCCGAGCCGGTTAGGATAATGGTGGTGGTTCCTGCCGTCCCTGAGGTTCCCGCGGTGGAGGTGCCGAAAACCGTGATGCCCGAAATATTCTTGCCTTTGATGGTTCCCTGGTAGGTCCCGTTGATGTTGGACGGGTTCACGGTATTGGCATTGCCAAAGATATTGGCGTCATGGGGCCCCCCGACAAGAGCAAACGCGGAAGAAGCGGCGAGGGAAAGGGCCAGGGCGGCGGCAAGGAATCTCTTCATACGATGGAAATACAAATTGGGGGTTTGCTTTGGTAAAAACGAATCGCCTCTGGCTCACGCTGGGACGGCCTTGGCTATCGTCTGTCCTACGCAGTGAACCCCTGGCTGTCAATGCCTATTTCACCTTTGTAAGAGGGGCGGTTTTTCAGAAGCCGTTCCAAAGGTTGTTGGGCGAAGGATACGCCACGGAGCGAGATCATCTGCGTTGGGTTGAAGCCAAGCGGTGCCGGGGCGCTTGAACCCCGTTTGAAGGACGTGCCGGTGGGCAGCCCCCCCCTCAAACTCTACGCGCGGCATTTTGAGGACTTGCGAAGACTCCGGGAGTAGGGCACTGTTCCAATGGCATGAGCGTCGAGACCGATCGTATTCTGATTGCTGAAGACCACTACGTTTCCCGGCATCTGCTGGAACGTAACCTCGCCAATTGGGGGTTTCGCGTTTCGAGCGCCGAGGACGGGGAAGAGGCGCTCCAGATCCTGGACGCTGAGGATCCCCCCTCCATCGCCATCATCGACTGGATGATGCCCCGGCTCGACGGGCTGGAAGTCTGCCGCCGCGTGCGGGCGCGCAAGGATCGCCCCTATCTCTACCTCCTCTTGCTCACGGCCAAGAGCCAGAAGGAGGAGGTCGCCGCCGGTCTGGAAGCCGGGGCGGACGATTATGTCATCAAGCCGTTCGATCCCGACGAACTCCGCGCCCGGCTCAAGGTGGGGCAGCGGGTTGTGCAACTGGAACGGACCCTCGCCCGGAAGGTCGGCGATCTGGAGCAGGCGCTTGCCGACGTGCGCAAATTGAAGGAGTTGATTCCCATTTGCATGTATTGCAAGAGCGTCCGCGACGACAAGGATTACTGGCACCAGATCGAGGAATACATCCACTCTGAAACCGGCACGGACTTCACCCACGGCATTTGCCCCAAGTGCCTTGCCCAGATGGAGAAAGAGATCAAGAGCAAGGCATGAGCGGGAAGCAAATGCCCGGCATGCGGCGCGAAGGGCAGGGCGCTATCTCACCACCGCGGACACAGGAAAGACCGAAGCTTTTGTCTGCTTCGTGCCCTTTGTGGCAAATCCTCTTCCTTTGCGATACGTATGCTCTGGCGTGCGGGTGGAGGGGCTGGACGTTCGGTGCGCACATTGCGCATGACGGGCGGGCGCTTTCGGGGCATGATGCCGTTCTGTGACCGCCTTTGCCGCCATCGACTGGACTGTGTGGACCCCGCGCGAGCGGGCCGTGCTCTGCTTTATCTTCCGGCCCGGCGAGGTCCTTCTTATCCTCAAAAAGCGGGGTCTTGGCGGCGGGAAAATCAATGCGCCCGGCGGCAAGATCGAGCCCGGGGAGACGCCCCGGCAGGCGGCCATCCGGGAAACCCGCGAGGAGGTGGGCCTGACGCCGCACGCCCCGCGCCCCGTGGGGGAGCTTTTCTTCCAGTTCACCGACGGCTACAGCCTTCACTGCATCGTTTTCCGGGCCGAAGGGTGCGTTGGCGAACTCTGCGAAACTGACGAGGCCGCGCCCCGCTGGACGCCGCTGGAGGCGATTCCCTACGCGGCCATGTGGGCCGACGACGCCCTCTGGATGCCGCATCTCGTGGCGGGCCGGGCGTTCCGGGGGCGCTTTCTCTTCGATGGCGAGACGATGCTGGGCCAGCGGATGGACCTGCTGCCGCGCGGGGCGTTTGGGGAAGGAGGGGACGCGTGAGCCCGGCGGACGCTGGATTCCCCTGCGAGAGCGCGCCGCTGCGGGGGTGCCGGGTGCTGGTGGCCGGTTGCGGCTATCTGGGGTGTGCGGTGGCCCGGTTGCTGCACGCGGCGGGCTGGGAGGTGGTCGGCATTTCCCGTGCCTCGGCCCAAGCACTCCAGGGGGAGCCGTTCCGCGTGCTGGCCTGCGACCTCACGGATGCCGCGGCCGTCCGCGCCCTGGGGCGCTTTGACGCCGTGCTGCATTGCGCCAGCTCCGGCCACGGCGGCGCGGCGGTCTACCGGCGGCTTTTTGAGGAGGGGACGCGCCACCTGCTCGCGGGGTTGCAGCCCGCGCGGTTCGTCTTCACCAGCAGCACTTCGGTCTATGCCCAGACCGACGGCGTGTGGGTTACGGAGGAAAGCCCGGCGGAGCCGCAGCGGGAGACGGGGCGCATTTTGCGGACTGCCGAGGCGTTGACCCTGGAGGAGGGCGGCGTGGTGGCGCGGCTGGCCGGGTTGTATGGGCCGGAGCGTTGGGCGCTGCGGGAGAAATTTCTGGAAGGGCGCGCCGTGCTGGAAGAGGGGGGGATGCGCTTCCTCAACCAGATCCACCGGGCCGACGCGGCGGCGGCTTTGGTGCGGTTGCTCGACCCGGCGGTTCCGGCTGGGATTTACAATGTCTCCGACGGGTCGCCCGTGACGCAGCGGGAGGTCTACGCCGCTTTTGCCGCACATTTTGGCGGACCGCTTCCCCCCTCCGGCCCGGCCGACCTTTCCCGCAAACGGGGCTGGACGCACAAGCAAGTGAGCAACGCCAAATTGCGCGCCCTTGGGTGGCGGCCTCTGTATCCCTCCTTCCGCGAGGCGCTCTAGAGCGGTATAAATTTTGTTGTTTACACGCTGCTCTGCGGCTCGGGCAGTATTGAAAAATAGAGCCGCTTCGCTTGAAGAGCCCGCGCATCAACCCACGACGCTCTCGCATCATTGTAAACACTTCAATTTAAAACGCTCTAAAATTCATGAACCATGACCTCCTCCACCCTGCTCTGCTTTTTGGGCGCGTCAGCCGCCCTCACGATCGCCCCCGGCCCCGATAACACCTTCATCGTTGCCCAGGGCATATCGCGGGGCAGAAAGGCGGCGATTATCAGCGCGCTGGGAATGTGCGGCGGGATCAGCGTGCACACCACGGCCGCCGCCCTGGGCATTTCCGCCGCGATCTACTCCTCCGCCCTGGCTTTCACGATCCTCAAATATGCGGGCGCCGCGTATCTTCTTTTCCTGGCCTGCAAGGCGATCCAGGAACCGGCCCTGCCGCAGCCATCCTCCGGCGCGGACGGCTTGGTGCCATGGGGGGCTCTCTTCCGGCGCGGTTTCATGATGAACGTCGTGAATCCGAAAGTGGGGCTCTTCTTCCTCGCCTTTCTGCCGCAGTTTATCTCGCAAAACACCGGCAACATCTCCATGCAGATGTTCCTGCTGGGGCTGATTTTCATGCTCCAGGCGGTGTGCGTGTTTGGCGTGATCGGCTACCTTTCCGGCAGCCTCGGAGACGTCCTGCTCAAGAGGCCTGCCATTGCCAAATATTTTGCCTGGCTCACCGCGGGCATTTTCGCCTTGCTCGGCCTCAAGCTCGCCATGGCCGGGCGGTAACTATGGAGAGAACGGGCTCTCTGCGCCCGGCGGGAGGGCGCGCCGGGCTTGCCTCCAGCGCGACGGGGCGTTCCCGATATGATGCTTGAACACCGCCGAGAAGTGGAACGCGGAGTCGAACCCCAGCTCGTCCGCGATTTGGGAGAGGGGCATCCCCGTGTGGAGGAGCAGGTCCTCCGCGCGGCGCAGTTGGAGTTTCCGGTAGTATTGCTTGGGGGCAAGCCCGGTCAGCGCCTTGAAGCAGCGGCGAAACCGGTCGTAGGCCAGGCCCGCCTCCCGCGCCAAATCGGCCATTTGCAAGCGCTCGCCCAGCGCCTCGTGCATCCGGGCCTCGGCCTGCCGGACGGCGCGTTCTTCGCCGTTGAGGGCGGGGCAGGCGCGGGCGTGCAGGAGGGTTGCCAGCAGGTGCAGGGCGAGCGTCGCCATCCGCTCGCGGTTGCCCGCGCCTCCTTCCTGGGCCAGCCGGTGCAGCGCGCCGAACGCCTCGGCGACCTGGGGCGCGCCGCCCGGCGGGAAGAGGGCGTTTTCGGGGCGCAGGATGCCTTCCCTCCGCAGCCGGTCCAGAGCCGGCCCCCGCAATTCGACGAAATGTTCCGTCCAGCCCGCCGCCCGTTTGGGGGCGTAACGATGCCACACGTTGGGGAAGAGCAGGAACGCTGATCCAGCCTGGATGTCCACAGCGCCCGTTTCTGCGGACTCGAAACGCCCGGCTCCCGCCGAGATGTAGACCATCTGGTAGCAGTCCAGAATGCGCCCGCCCTTGGGCAGGAGAAAGAGGTGATCGCTCGGGTGGCGGCCGGGATGCGCCGGGTACCTGCTCCCTGGGGGCGTGCGGACGAAGCCGCAAGCCGTGACTGCGGCTCCCCATGCCGCCGCCGTGCCGCCATCCGGGATGTAAAGGGCGAACTCTTTCACTGCATCCCTTTATAGATGCCGCTACCCGGCGTGTCGATTCCCCAGCTAGATGGCGCCGCCCGGAGGTAGCGTGGCACGCAGCACGCAAAGAGGCCCCCCCTTCGTGTGAGTTCTTCCGGCATGCCGTTACGGACTTGCCGGGGCGAAGGGGGTGAGCAGGCGCTGGGCGGCGGCCATGTCCTTGAACGGGTGGCAGCACGCCGCGCCCTGCCGGGCCAGTTCCACGAGTTCCGCCTCCGTCCAGAGGGGGCCCCAGCGGACGTGCCGAAAGCTGTCGGAGAAGGCCCCGATGTCGGCGATCTGGAAGCCGAGATGGTGCGTCAGCGTCGGAAAGAAAACTTCGTTGTAAATGGGGGGCGGGTCCGGCAGCGCGGCCATCGCTTCCAGGGCGCGCCGGGAGATTGTGAAGCCATTGCCCAGCGTGCCGCAGATAGCGGCTTTGTCCTCGCGCACCGAAAAGCGGCGCAGGTAGCCGAGCAGCACCGGGTCTTCGCGGTAGCGGAAGAGGTGCATCCAGTTTGTATGCGTCTTGACGCCGCACCCTTTGCCCAGGAAGTCCGCCCCGGAGCGCGCGAGGATTTCGGCGAGCTGCGCGAAGTAGTCGGCCCGGAGGATCCAATGGTCGTATTCGGTGACATGGACGGCGTCGAACGCGACCGGCTGCCGCCGCACCCAATCCCAGATTTTGGGAAAGAGTTCGTTGAAACACTGGTGGATGACGGGGCCGCGCAGGGAGGGGTCTTCCAGCAGGAATTTGTCTTTCCACGGCAGCGCGCCGAACGCGGCGGGCGGGCCTCCGTAGGCGATCAACCGGGGCACCCCCGGCGTAAAGGCTTCGGCCAGCGCCACATGCTGTACGGCCAGCTCCGGTGCAAGGTGGGTGATGATGACGTGGAGGATTTGCATCAGCGTGTGTTCACGAATTTTTAAGGCTCACGCAAAGGCGCAAAAGGGAGATTTTTCCTTTGCGTGAGGTCATTTTCTTTTTCGCGCGGGAGGTTCGGGGTTCCGGCATTGGCTCAAGTCAGCGTGACGGAAGCGCAACACATCGCGGGAGGCGAAATCGACCGCGACATCGCTCCACTCCAACCCTTCCAGGCGGAGTTGCCCCTCCCGGAGGCTTACGATCACGCGGCCCGCGGGCTGGCCGCACGCCGCGCACGTGATCTCCCGGCCCCAGAGCCGGAAACGCAGGCATTGCCAGCGGTAGTCCGCGTTCCATTGGATTTTTTCAAACAGGTTCATAAGGGGGGAGCCGTTGGCGGGAGGGGGCTCAGGGCCGGCGCCGCGTAGCGCGATCCCTCCACTTTGATGTAGTTGAGGATCACCGGCGCGAGGATCACCCCCGGGATGCCCATCCAGTATTCTCCCAGGATCAGCCCGATGAGCGTCAGCCACATCGGCTGCCGGATGCGGCTCCCGATGATCTTGCTGTTGAGGAGATACTCCATCTTGTGGATGACAATCAGGAAGAGCAGCGCCCCCAGGGCCATGTGCGGCGAAACCAGGCCGAACGCGATTCCCACGATCAGCGTGTTGCTGAGCAGGTTGCCGACGATGGGCAGCAGCCCGCAGCAAAACGTCAGGGGGATCACGATCCCCCCGTACGGCCACAACGGCGTCAGCAGCACCAATGCCGCCGTGGCCACGGTGTTGATCAGCGAGATCAACAATTGCGCACCCATTACCGTCTCGAAGCTGTGAAAAAGGGAACGGAAGCGGTCCCGCACCGCCGCGTAGGAGTGGGTGTAGAGGTTATCGGGGGGCTCCGAAGGTTCCCTGTTCACGAAGATCCCGAGGGCGATCACAATCCCCGCCAGCACCATCAACGACTCCTTCGTGGCGCTCCTGGCGAAAGTGCCCAGGTAGCCGATGCTGTCGCGCACCATCTGCGGCGCGGCTTCCTTCAGCTCATTGAGATCCGAGAACGGGAGGTCGATGTTGTGGCTGTCGGCATAACGGACAATCCGGGGTACGCCGTCGGCCAGGATCTTTGGCAGCTCGCGCACCGCTTTGCGGAAGAAAACGCCCGAGCCGAAAAAGGCCGCCACCACCAGCACCAGGAACAGCGTCAGCGCCAGCCAGCGGCGCTGGCCGAAATGGAAGACGTGCAACGCAAAGAGCGAAAAGAGAACCGTCACCAGGAGCGTCCCGAGGTGCAGCCACGCCGCGATCCCCAGAGCCGCCGCCACCAGGCCGTAGGAAAAGGCCACGGGACGGGTCAGGAGAAGGGGTGCGCGGTCCGGGGGAGGCTGGGGGGGCATCGCGCTCATTGTAAAGCAGCAGGGAAGCTCAAGGCAATCAGGAACGGCTGCTGCGCTTGCTTGCTCCTCCCCGTTTCCCTCTGCGCGCCTTTTCTTCCGGCCTACGGACCTTCGTAAGTCCCCACGGCTCGCAGACCGGTGGCGCTTAGCTCAAAGACTTCGCGGCTGACCGGGCACTCCGATTTCTGATATACCGAGAGCACCCGCTCGCCATAAGCCTGGTAGCGGCTGGCCAGTTTGGGGAACAGAAAGACGGTGCCACGATCCGGGACCGCCACCAGCATCTTGCTCCCGAAGACCGGCCGGAATCGCTGGAGGAAATCCGGAGCCAGCACCGCGACGGTCACATTGTCCAAGGGGCGTTTGGCCCGGAGGATGGCGCACTCGATCACCTGGTTGCGGTCCCGGACCCATTCCGGTTGCAGGGAGGCCAGCTCGGCGGACGCGGCGGCGGCGCTCTGCGTGGAAAACGCGGCCCAATCGACCCCGAGCGCGGCGAATTCCGCGCGGTTGAGGAACCGGAGCGCCCCCTCCGCCGTGACGCAGGCGGCGGCCCGTTCCGTCTCCCGGGCTCCGGGGATTGGTTGGGTGAACGTGTTGGCCGGGCGCAAAAAGCCGGCGAGGGCAACGCGCCAGGTGGCGGGCTGCGGCGGTTCGGCAGCCGGGCTCGCCATGCCGGGCAGCATCCCCAGGGCGGCGGCCAGTCCGCACAGGACCGTTTTTTTGAACCTTGCACTTTGGCGGCAACTCTTCATTTTCTAAAGGACACTTACATGATCACGTTTCTGGAAGGCGTCTTAAGCGAGTCTCTCCCTACGCAAATCGTTGTCAATGTTCATGGCATCGGCTACGAGGTGCTCATCCCCCTGTCGAGTTTTGACAAACTCCCGCCCAATGGCCAGCCGATCAGGATTCTGACGCATCTGCAAGTGCGCGAAGACGCCCACATCCTCTATGGCTTCATGACCGCCGCCGAGCGCGACCTCTTCCGCCTCCTCATCAACCACGTCTCCGGCATCGGCCCCAAGCTCGGGCTGGCCGTCTTGAGCGGCATGAGCGTGGGCAACTTCAAGGCCGCCGTCGTCAACGGCAACAGCGGCCTCCTCGCCAAAATCTCCGGCATCGGCAAGAAAACCGCCGAGCGCATCGTGCTCGAATTGAAAGACAAACTCGGCATCGCCGCCGCCTGGGAGGTCGCCTCCGCCCAGCACGCCCCCGGCGCCGACGCCCTGCGCCTCAACGACGCCGTCCTGGCCCTCCTTTCCCTGGGCTACAAACAAGCCGACGCCCACACCGCCGTCAAAGCGGCTCTGGCTGACGCCGGAGCGGCCGCCACCGTGGAAGACCTCATTCGCCTGGCCCTCAAGCGGCTGGTTTAAAGCCGCCGCTTGCGTTTTGGCTGCGGCCGTGCGATAACGGAAAACATAATGTCTACCGGGATTATAGAGAAAGTCGATTTTATTCGGGCTGCGGCTCCCGAATCCGGGCTTTTCGACGGCAAAGAATGGCTCGTGTCGCCGGAGCCGTTCGCCATTCCGGGCGTTTTTGCCGACACCCTGGAGAAACTCGGCCACCGGCTCCAGCTCTTCGTGCGCGCCTGCAACCAGCTCTATTTCCAGAGCGTCAAGGGGAAGCAGCCCCGCTGGATCGCCGAACTGCTCGACCGGGGCAAACCGCCCGAACTGGTGGAACTCGCCCGGCAGCGGCGCGAGGAACTCCCCGCCGTCATCCGGCCCGACCTTATCCTTACCGAGGACGGTTTCACCATCAGCGAACTTGACAGCGTCCCCGGCGGCATCGGCCTCACCGCCTGGCTCAATGCCACCTATGCCGCACTGGGCCACGATATCCTGGGCGGCGCGGCGGGGATGATGGAGGGATTCCGGTCCATCACCCCCGGCGGCGCGGACATCGTCGTCTCCGAGGAGTCCGCCACCTACCGGCCCGAAATGCAATGGCTCGCCGCCCGGCTTAACGCCCGGTTTGCCCCCGAGCATTGGCGGGTCGTGGATGGCGGCCTGCCCTCCCCCGGGTTTGCCTGGCAGCAGAACGTCTACCGCTTCTTCGAACTCTTTGACCTCCCCAATATCCCGGCCACCCCGGGGTTGATCGCCGCCGCTGGCTCCGGCGTCCGCGTCACTCCACCCTTCAAACCGTTTTTGGAAGAAAAACTCTGGTTTGCCCTCTTCTGGCTGCGTCCCCTGCGGGAATTTTGGCGGCGGGAACTGAGCGAGCGGCACTTCCTCCAACTGCAAAAAGCCATCCCCTACACCTGGCTGGCCGATCCCGCCCCGTTGCCCCCCAACGCCGTTCTGCCCGGGCTGGAAGTCCACGACTGGGCCGAAGTCGGCGCCTTTTCACAGAAAGAGCGGGCTCTCATCCTGAAAATCAGCGGCTTTTCCGAACTGGCCTGGGGCGGGCGGGGCGTCCACGTTGCCGCCGACCTTCCGCAGGGCGAATGGAAAGCCCTCCTGGAATCCGCCCTCGCCTCCTACGCCACGCGGCCCTACATCCTGCAACGCTTCCACAAAGGACGGCTGGTCGAGCAGCCGTACGCCGACAGCCTCGGCGCACTCCACGTCATGCAAGGGCGGGTGCGGCTCTGCCCCTACTACTTTTCGGCGGAGGGGAAAGCGCGGTTGGGCGGCGCGCTGGCCACCGTCTGCCCGGCGGACAAAAAATTGTTGCACGGGATGCGCGACGCCATTCTGGTTCCCACAAGCGTTCAAGCCGACGGTGGGCATTGAGGGCGAGCGGGAGACCGAAGACAAGATCTGCATCCTGAGGGGAGCAGCCGAAGATAAGAGCGTGCCTGGAAATAGAGCATCTCTCGAAAATTCTTCCCTATTCGCTGGGGCGGCGCGGGCCGTCGCGCGGCGTTGCAAACCAAGGGCAGTAGCTTGCTACAGCCCTCGGTTTGCGCCTTGTCAGCGCTCAAAACTCCTGCGTCATCTTGTAAAGTTTATAACTTTCTGATCTCGTGGCGCTCCGTCCTGAATATCGCGCAAAGCGACATTGAGCAGGGCATTATAGGCCATGCAGAGATTGGGAGTGGAAGGCTTCCCTGTTAGCGGATTGACGTTCTCCCACAACTCCTTCCCCCGCCCGCAACAGAGGGCCTTGATGAGCATCTCCTCGGCGCGCCGCCATTCGCCAACGGAGGCCAGCCCCCAGGCCACCGAGCAGGCCTCTCGCGGCCAATAGCCGCCGCACCAGTAACCGTGGGCCTTAAAGCCCCTTTCGTTTCGCGCCAGCGACGGCAGGTAGCGCAAGCCAAAGACCTCGGGATCATCCAAATATTTGATCATGCGCGCCGCCCGGTTGCGGTCGGGAAGGAAGCGCAGGATGTAAAACGCGTCCTGATTCTTGACCCGCGACAACTTCCCCGCGTTGACATCCCAATCGTAGTAGAACCCGTCCTTGTCGTCCCAATGCCGGTCGCGCAGGACCGTTACGATCCGATCCATACGCGCCTTGGCGATCTGGGCGGTTTCGGAATCGCGGTTCTTTTCCGCCAAGCCGGCAAGGGCATTCAAGGCATAGAGGAAGAAGTGTTGTTCGTAGAGGTTGACCACCGGATGGACATTGGCGGCGTGAAATTTTTCGAACGCCTTTTCATCCATGGTCTCGATCGCTTTGCACCAAGTCCCGATGGCGGCGCCGGTGAAGAGCGGCCCCACCTTGTCATCGGCCCCGCCTTCCCAAAGCTGGGTCCATTCGACCAGACCATCCCCATCGTGGTCACGATGGATGAAGACCTGCTTAAGATAATGGCGGACCTTGTTCCAAACGGTTTGCCCGTCGCCTGCCGGTTCCGCGAGAATGCTCAGGTCGCCGCTCTCGGCAACATAATCGGCTAGCGCGGTGATCAAGCGGCGGCACTCCCTGCCATCGCTAGGAACCTGGCAGGGCACGATCAGGCGGCTGCCCTAACCTGGCTCAACTTCCTCCCTGCAAGCTCCGCCCGCGACAAGGCGATCGCAACCCTTGGAAAAACCCAATAAGGGGTGCTCCGGGACCAATCTCGGTTGGCAAATGCACCAGAGCCGACCTCAAAGCCGGAAGACAGTGGGCTCGCGGTTTGTCGCCCAAAAGCTGAGCATGAAGACGACACCAACTAACACGACCCAGTGAGAAATAAAGTGGGGAGTGCCGGGAAGTAAGGAATGCATGAGCCACATGAGCGTGGCAGTTGCTTTATCCAAAAGGGATAAAAATGAAGAAGAAACGCTACGGAAATCAGATTTCGGATTGCCAACAAGGTAGACGATAACTGCAGCCAGCAACCCCATTTCCGCCGGAAGGAGTCGAAGCCGCTTCATCCGCCGTTGCTCAGCCGCAAAACGTCCGGCAAATTGGATCCTGAAGTTTTCGCTGTGGAGGCAATGGGATGCGCTTTGCAGGGATTGATCCAGCAAAGTGTCGAGCGGGTCTTGATCGGGAGCTTTCATGACTTCCATTCTGCGAGTAATGTGCGCAATTTTTCACGTCCGCGCAAGAGGTGAGTTTTGACCGTGCCGATGGGAAGCTGAAGCACGGTGGCAGTTTCGTCGTGCGTGAGACTGGAGCCGAGGCAGAGCGTGACGACGGCGCGTTCGGGTTCGGAAAGTTTTAGCATGGCAATTTCGAGATCATGTTGGAAATCACTCCCTCTCGCGGTCGAACCGACGCTGCCGAGGTTGGGATGGTCATCGAGCGGCTCATGGTCGCGTCGGCCGCGCGTGTGCGCAAGGAACGTGCGGTAGGCGATTTGATGCAGCCATGTGGGAAAGCGGGCTTCGTTGCGAAAACTGCCGAGCTTGCGCCACGCAATGAGGAATGCTTCCTGCGCAAGATCGTCCGCCAATGCTTCGTCGCCGCCGGTAAGCCTGCGCAACAGACAGCGGACGGGCGCTTGATACCGAAGCACGAGCTGATCGAATGCGCGAGAGTCACGTTCCACGAGCGTGCGACTGATAAGCTCGGCATCATCGGGTTCCACGGGTTGTTGAGGCTACGAGGGGTTGCCGTTGCTCTTTTTCCAAACGACAATGTAGCCGATTCCGATGGCTAGCCCGATCACCCCCGCTCCCCAGAGCTGACGCCAGATTTCATCATGACTGATGAGGCAAAAGGCCAAAAAGCCCAAGCTTGTCGTGATATTGATGACCCCTAGGCGTAAAGAGGACCTATCGGCAAACATCTCAGGCGGGATTGGAATCCCTTTTTCAACCATCAGCCGGATCGTTTCATGGGTGAGCTTCCGTTGAGACTCCAGATCGGCATACCGCCGCCATAAGAGGACCGTACCGGCAATGCCACTAATGGCGATTATCAAAAATACTTCAACTTCGCTACTTGTAGCGCTTGAATCATAAAAAAAAGCGCTGGCTTCCGCTGTCTTGCTTGGGATCGGTGAAGCGGGCACAGGCAGGGATGACGGCTGTTGCGCGTTGATTGACGGGATAAGTAGCGCGAGGGATGCAGTTAGAATCGCAAGGTATTTCATGATGATGAGATTGGGTTCATAATCTTAGATGCAGCCGGGACCGCATTTGGATTCAAATATTCACGCACAGCATCAAAGTGTCTACCGGGCTGCGATGAGGGCCGTTTCCAGTGCCAAGACTTCCCCTACCCCCGTCTTAAGCGTGAACCGTTCGCCGGAGACCGTTTCGGCCAACTTCCCATTTCGGACGATCTGGACCTTGGAACCGGGCCACGGGTTTTGAACCGTACAGTCCTTGCCCTTCTCGCTGATGATGCGTACGCCGCAAACTTTGCCATCCTTGAGTTCCGCCGAGACAAGGAATTCCCCATAAGCTCGCAGATCGCCAAAGCGCGCGTTTTGCTCACGCGGCCAGCAGGGGAAGAAGCGCAGCACTCCTTCGTAACTCTGAAAAAGCATCTCGTTGAGGACCAGAAAGGCACCGTTATTTTCGATCCCGCCGCGATTCCTGACCCGCATACGCCTCGAAAAGGCGAAAAAATGCTGCGGGAATCCAACGACAAAATCGCCGTCATCGCGCGCGACTGCGGGTTTGGCGATCCCATCAACCTCTTCCGCGTCTTCAGGAGTTCCGAGGGTCTGTCCCCCACGCAATACCGCCAATCTCGACGCGTTTCATCGCCTCCAAGTCCGCCGTAATCCCCGCCTTGCTGACGTTGCCGTTGATCCAGTGCCACCAGGCCTGCGGCTTGGCGCTCTCCCGCGGATCCCTTCGCGCTTCTCCGAAGTTTGCCCAAACGGCGGCGTGCCAGTTCTTTATCGGTTGTTTTGAGGGAGCGCTTTATTTGCTTGCCGTGGATCGAAAACCAAGCGAAATAAGTGCCGTGACTGTTTCGGTAGAGGCATTCACCGACTTTTTGAAAGTCTTTGGGTGAGGTGGTAGCCATGTCCAAAGAGTAGGCTTACGCAAGTGACTTACAACTTCAAAAACGGACTCAAAAATAACGTAAGTTGTTCAAATAGAGCATATTGGAGAGGTGGCTGAGTGGCCGAAAGCAGCGCTTTGCTAAAGCGCCGTACTCCAAAAGGGTACCGGGGGTTCGAATCCCCCCCTCTCCGCCACTTTCGGAAGTGGCTCAAAATCAGAAGTTTGCAACATCGTGAAGCTCTGAAAATTGGGCAAGTGACAACAAAAATGACAACGCCAGAAATCTCTGGCGCGTCATTCTCTCCCTTCCAAAAACTCCTTCAGGCTCTGCCAGACGATAAGGCGTGTGCCTTTGCCTCCTTCGCGTTTTCGCAGACACTTGCTTTCGACGGGCGGATTGTAGTTGTTTCTTTCTGAGGGGAGAATCAACTCATTCAGGGCGGAGCGGGTCATGCCGGTGCGGGGGCAACGCTGTCCGGCTTTCGGGAGGCGGATGTAGAGGGGTTCGTCGCTTGGAAGCGGAGAATTTGTTGGGACTGGAGAATGTTGGTGTTTCGCCGTTCTTTCAGAGGAATCTCTGAAGCGGTAGGAGAATTCGATCTCGTCGTCGGAGACGACGATGCGGTGGACAAAGGATCGAACGATGTCCCGGCGCAGTGCTGGCGCAATCTCGGGCCATCGTTTTTTGAGGGTTGCGGGGTTGAAGGGCGCTGCGTTTTGGCTGGCGGGTTGCTTGGCTTCCAGCCTTGCGAGCTTCGCCTTGATCGTCCCCAGCTTGCGCTGGATGGCCCGGCGTTCGTCTTCGAGGGGGCGATGGAGTGCTTCAAACCGTTCGACGGAAATTCGGCTGTCCATGTAAAGCCGCTCGGTTTTCGCAATTTCTTCGTCGATTTGCTGTGCTCGGCTTTGCGTTTGCTCGAAAAGCCTGCGTTCGGCGGTGAGTTCTGGGGGAGCAGAAAGAATATCCGAAGCTGCTTTTTTGCGTTCGTGGAGAAAAGCTGTCACCTCATCAAGGAAAAGGCCTTCAAAATCGCTGATGGGAATGCGATTTCCGCATTGGGTGCAGGCATACTTCGGAGATGAGGTTGAGGGGTTCATCCGCCCGCCGCATTTGCAAAAGAGGATTCCTGAGAACGGATGCGAGGCGTTGGCGGGAGAACGGCTGGGGGCAGCCTCGCTTGCGAGGATGTCTTGCACCCTCGTCCACAGTTCTTCGGAAACAATCCGGGGGCATTCGATGTGTGTCCACTCGTCCTGCGGCTTTTCGACGCGCTCCTGTATGGTGTCGAGGGCTGTTTTGTTGACCGCATAAACGCCTCGGGCGGAAGGGCAGGAAAGAAGCCGGAATACGGTCACGTCGCGCCACTGGTTGCCTCGGCGCGTCGGATGCCCGAGATCGTTCAGCCGCCGGGCGACTGCCGCCTTGTTCCGAAGTTCGGCATAGAGTTCAAACGCGAGCTTGCGGATTCGGGCTTCCTCCGCAACGAGGCAAAGCCGGTCGGCTTTCCATTCGAATCCGTAGGGCGCTTGTCCCGTGTGTTTCATGGCTGGTTATCGTCCCCGCGAAGGGCTCGGGCGATGAGGTGAAGAAAGTCGTTTTCAACCGCCCGCGCGTCGTTATCTGGTTCCTCGGCATATTTCCGTGTGACTTTGTAGCCTGCGTATTGCGAGGCGGAAGGCCCGGAGCGTTTGAAACGGCGGATTAGCTTTTTCAAGAGCGAGCCGACACGATTTGGCGGGCAAACGTGAACCCGCTGCATGGATTCCTCCGGCAGACACGATTCAAGGGTTTTTACCAAGCCAAGCAGACGATCCTTTTGAGGCACGATCAGGATCACGGTGCCGTATCCAGCGTCCAAACACTTCTGAACATTGGCCACCTCGTGTTCGGCATTCGTGGTCACAGACACTTCGCAGGCGATTTTTTGATCCTCCCGCTCAAGCGAAACGTCCACATGCCCAGCTCCATCGAGCACGGATTTTTCGATCACGGCGCGGAATCCAAGTTCTTCGCCAAGGGCTTTGATATTCTGCTGGATTTCCCGATGTTCGCCGCCGCCGCGTCCAAACTCTGGGAGAGGCTTTTCGAATTCCGAAACTTTTGGAGTTTCCGCGATTGGAGCGGGTTCGGCGGGTTTTGCCGTTTCGATTGGCGTGGCAACTGGCGCTGGTCGCTGCACCGGTTGTTCTTCCTCGTCCATTTGCAGCTTCCGAAACAGTTCCGCCTCAATCTCGGAGCGTGGCCGCGCGAATTGCGCTCGCGAGGCGAGGATGATTTCTTCGCGACGGCACTCCTCCTCGTCCGGGCAAGAAGGCTCTGGCGTTTTTACGGCGAGATTGAAGTCTCCATCGCTGCGTTCAATCCGGCAAATGGCCTGGCCGATATCGAGGTTCTGCAAGTCGCGCGCTTCGAAATGGGAAAAGCCACTTTCCAGAGAACGCGCATCGGCGTCGCCGACGCGGAAAACCACGCGGGTAAAGGCGTTCGAGAGAACGGCGCTGGCTACTTCGCTATCCGCCTGAATTTGTCGCAATTCCTGATGTGCGAGCACAAGGCCAACACGGTATTTGCGTGCGCCGCTCAGGATTTCCGCAAGCGACGGCGTCATGAAGCAATGGAATTCATCCACGTAGCACCAGAAATCGCGGCGGGCGGCTTCTGGCATTCGTTGGCGGCTCATCGCCATCTGCTGGAGCTTGGAAAGGAGGAGTGAACCCAAGAGATACGAGTTTTCGCGGCCAATGAGACCCTGCGGCAGTTTGGCTATAAGGATGCGGCCTTTGTCGAACACCTCGGCGAAGTTCACCCGGTTCTCTTTTTGCGAGACCATGTAACGAATCGGCTTCCGGCTCAGGAATTCGTCGAGCCGGGTGATGATGGGGCCGATGGATTTGTTGCCGGAGAGCTGCGGGAATGCCTTGCGCCAGTAGTAAAGAATCTCCGGGTCAGTGACGGTGCCAAGAAATCGGTTCCGATAAACGGCATCGAGGAGGAAGCGCCGCAAGTCGGCGAGTGTGCCTCCCTCGGTGCTTTCAAGGAACGCGAGAATCGCATTCCGCAGAACGCTGTTCATCTGGTCGCCCCAGCTTGTCGAAAGCCGCTGGAAAACGCTTACAAGGTCTGAGGCGAGGAGGTTTTTCTCGAAATCGGAATGAGCGGCGAGGATGTTGAATCCAACGCTGTATTCTTCGTCCGATGGATCAATCAACACGACATCTTTGATCCGCTCGGCGGGAATGATGCCAAGCACCTTATCTGCAAGATCGCCGTGCGGATCGAGAAGGGCTACACCTTGGCCGTTTTCAATGTCCTGCCGGATGAGGTTGAATAAAAGCGTGCTCTTGCCGGTGCCCGATGCGCCGATGCAGTGCATGTGCCGGACGCGCTGTTCCGGTGCAAGGCACACCTCGGACATGACTCCCGCGTGAAGGTTGTCTCCCAAAACCAGCGAACCACCATGGCGGGCAATGGCTGGCGCGGCTTGGGTTTTGATGGTGTTGCGGCGCAAGCGGCGGGATGCGGCTGCGGTCGGTAAGATGAGGAAACGTGTAAGCTCGTCAAGATTGAGAAGCATGCCACTTCGGCGGCTGAGACGCGAAAGAATGTCGTCCTCATGATCGAACGGCGCATAGGAGTCGTTTGGAAGCGGAACCAGATAATTGCTGCGGGCACGCGAGAGGGCGGAAAATCCGGCAGCCATGTCGGCGATAATCTCCCATGCACGTTCCGTTTCCGCCGCGCTTGCAGCGAGTCGCACCACGACCCCGAAAAGCGGTGATGCGGTTTTCTGTATTGTTGCTGAAACGAGTTCGGGGCGATTCACGAAGAATGGATTCCCATCGGCATCGGTCACTGTTGCTACCATGCTTTCGCTCCAATTATTTTGGGCGGGTTCGAATAGGATTTGGCAGAGGCCAAGCTCGCCCTCGGCGAGACCTTCGAGAGCCGTGACAACATTCGTGAGTAAGTCGGCCCGTGGAACCGCGAGAGGAACCATGAACTCGATTCCAAGGCCCAATTCCACAACGCCGAAACAGTCTTCGCTTTCAAGCCATGCCTGATGGAGCGCATGCGCGGATTGGGTGGTCACCAAATCGGGTAAAGACGCTTTGAGAGCGCGTTCGATCCGGGTCGCTGCACGGGGCGGCACGACAAATTGCGGAATGATTTCCCGTGCCGTGCCGAGAATTTCAAAGCAAAGCGATTGGCCTTTCCGGCATACTTGATGAAGGAGAGCTTCTACGAATTCCGGCGAAGGGGAGCGGGACTCCGGCAATGTAAGCTGCAACTCGATTAGCTCCTCCGGCTGGCAAAATCGCGGTTCCGGTTCCTGCTCAATATCGGGCTGATCTTCAACGGGAGGTTCTTCCACGCGGTTGCCAAAAAATGAAAGGAAACGGCTTCCAACGGTTTCCCTGCGCCCGTCATCAACCGCATTCTGGCGGGGAAGTAAATGGCCAGTGAAGGGGACAAATGGAGGCTCAGGTGATACCGGCGCATCGAAAAGCAATCCCCCTCGCCCGCGCATTTCCCAGCGGTAGAATTGTTCGGTCAACTGCTCATCAATCTGGCTCATGCGATTACTGCCGGATTTGTTTCAGATATGCGGTCACCATTTCCTCAGCCAATCTTTCATTGCTCTTGAAGTCCACTAGCTTCACGCCTTTTGCGGCGGTGAATTCCTCGACCTTGTCCTTCACGATCCGCTCAACGAGATCGCAATACATGAGCCGGGTGTCTTCGCGGTAGTAGCTCTCTTTGCGCAGAAATGCTTCGTAGCACGCGCCCAAGACGGGAATGCGCAGTAGCACTGCGTCAAGATCGTGAAGCCCCAGCGCGAGCGCGTTATTGAGAAATACAAGAAGCGCGAGAGCCGTTACGCCAAAAACGATCCCGCCGATTACAGGGCCAAAGACATACACGTAAAGAAGCACGCTTCCGGCAAGGAGCGACAAGAGAACAAGCACTTCCCAAAAACGAAGCACAAACGGGATTTCGGCAAAGCGCCAACTGAAAAACCAGCCCGTTCCGAACGGAGCGGAGCAAATATCAAAGACGAGCCGCTCGCGCCGCATCCGCAAATACTCGCGCTTGAAAGAAAGCAGTCCGCCCTCGGCGAATTCCTCCCGGCTTATCTCAAGCCCTGGCACTTTGGCATCCGCGAGTTCCTTCTCGACCGCCGCATAGAAGTCGGCAGTGGAGGATTCAAAATTAGGCACGAGCGCATACCAGTGCGTGAACACTTCGGGTTTCTTTCGTTTCCAGATTCCGAACATAGCTCATTATCCTTTCTTATCCCTGGCAGACTGTTTGACTATCTTCGGGCCATTGGGAGTGACTTGGATTTCCAAATACATATCGCACACGCCGCTTGATTCTCCTCCTTGGATGTCTTGGTTATGATAACGGAGTGTGTAGACGGCTACGAACCGCGTTGACGACACATCTTTGATTCCAATTTCGCCAAGGATTGTATTCAGGCTTTGAACGGATTTGTTGAAAAACTGGAGTAGCTGTTGGTTAATTTCCAGCCGGGATGTGTTCTGGCCGAAATATTCCACATTGTCGGCATAGTCGGCCACAACGTCGATATTAGCCCTTGTCATCTTTTGGTGATGATCCCGGATGAACGCCCGGATTTTGTTAGCCCGTTCGATTTCAGCCGCAGACGGTGTCTTGACTGGAACCGGCGTAATCGCAGGTGTGGCGGCTGGTGCTTGCGGTTCTGTCGGCGCAGTTGCAGCCGGAGGCGGGCTCTTCTGCTTCACCGGATTCAACCCAACAAAAACAAGGTGTCCTGTTTTCGTGTTGAACTCTGGATTGTATGCAAAACTGGTAGCCTCGCCCCGCGCATTTTTCGGGAGCGGTGTGTCTGGTGACAGAATGGATGCAATTTGCAGCCAACGGCTTCCGAGCACGTTGAATCCACCATTCAAGAAAATGTTCGGATCAACCACCACATCGCTCTCGGAAATCGGCTGCCAATCCTGAACGATCCACCCGCTGGCCTCCATTCCTTTCCATGAATCAAACCGCATGAGCGCGTGAATCGCGCTCCGGTCTGCATCGACCACCTTTTGATTGAGCGGATTGATAACCGGCGGGCAGACGAATCCGCGCAGTTCGTGCATTGCCATAATTTCCTTCACCTGGCCCAGCGTATCCGACTTCTCAAATTCCGTTTTAGATGAAGCGGAAAGGCTGCGCGCTGGAACATCGCGCAAGCCGAAATAGAACACGGCCACGTCTTCGCCCCGCGCTCTTACAAAGATGCTTCCATCCTCAGTGGAAAGAAGAACATCGTTGGGAGAGAATCCAATTTCCGGGAAGAAGCGGAGATATGCGCTCTCGCTTGAATCGAGAGCAAGTGTAGCTCGGGAATTCACGGCGCATGCACGATTGTTATTGATGAGGGAATAATTGAGGGAGCGCGGAAGCACCGTCATGCTCCAGTGCTGGTTGCCGGGTAGGATGTATGTGGGCGTATCGGTGATGTGCTTACGGTCGGCCTCGCTCAAGCCTTTCCACTTTTCGGATTGGGCAACTGGGAGAACTCGCAACGAGTCGAGAGAAAAAATCCGTGGTTCATCAGACTCCTTGATCAAGACTTCCTCTTCCGCCCACCAAAGCAGATTGCCCTTCGGCCAATTATACGAAGCCATTTTGTGAACCGGCAGCGGAATTGAGCGATGCGATGGGAGATCGAGCACGGTCAACGGAGGCTGATTGCCAGAACCAACACAAAAAATCCGCGTTGAATCCGGTGACCACGCAAGGTGTTCAATCGACTCGGACAAGCTCGCGGTGGCAACCGGAGCGAGAGTCGTTATGTCAACTATGGAGACGGTCGGATTGGACGAGCCTCCGGCGCAGTAGGCGAGAAGTTTGCCATTTGGATCAAGAGCAATGGGCGAATCTGAAATCCGTCCTGTGAGTGACTTGGTTGCAATGACCGTCACACGCGAAGCATCTGCATCCGAAAATCCCTCCGGCTTTACATAATGGAAGGGCAGCGGGGTCGGTGCGGGTTCCGCGATTTTTACGGGACGAGGAGGAACGACCAAAGCGGGCTTTGGCCTCGCTTGGAACCATATCGGGAAAAGCGGCGAGAGGAACGCGGCTATAACAAGCAGCGTGAGGAGGATTCCTTGGACATGCACCACGGATTTTCTTGGCTCGCTGCCGTCTATTGGCGATCTCGGAATGTCCCGAGCAAATGATGATGGCGAGCGAAAGAGCACGGCAATCAAAGCGCCAAGAAGTCCAAAGGCGATTCCCGGCACAATCGACATGCACGCACTCAGGAGAGGAAAGAAGTCTGGTGCGGCCGTAAAGCCTTTGCCCCGCATGGCCGCTGCATTTCCAATGAGGAGGCAGGCAGCCGCCACCACACTACCCACCGCTCCGGCACGCGAACCACAAGCAAGACCGACGCGCACTCCGTCTCTCGCCGCTATCGTGCGCCAGCTAAGAAAAAGCGTGGCGATGAATCCTCCTAAAAAAGAAAAACCGCATACAAGGAGAAGTGTGCGGAGAGATGGGGAAAGGAAATTTGGGGGAATCAGCGGGAGCGATGTCACCGGCAATGCTCCTGCGGAGACAAGCGCGGCAATCACTCCGGCTTTGTGGCGAGCGGAAACAGGTTCATGGGGCGAAATGGGCATGGCGAAGAAACTCCTTTCCAACTGGGGACATAGAATCGAAATTCTAACGCTTCTGCAATTCTAATTTACTCTGAAAGAGTGAATGTTATCCTGAAAAAATGAAACTGGAGCAACACTGGCAGAAAGTCGCCGAACGGCTCGCCGAAGGGGGCTGGTCGTGGCAGCACCGGCGCTTTTCTGATCGGAATGGACACGCCCTCCACATGGCCGAAGCGCATGATCTCGATGGTGTCACGCATGCTGTGGTTGCGGAAAGTGTCAACCCGGCATTCGCTGCGCTGGAAGAGTCCATTCGGGTCGCGGGTGAATAGCCAAAGAAAAACACCCTCTCCTTTCGGGGAAGGTGTTGTTTTTTAGTAATCCTCGGGGAGCAGAACGGTTGTGGCCGATCTATCCCACTCGGTGATTACGTAGAATTTGACGCCGCTCGCGGTGTGGTAAACCGAAAGCAGACGTCCGCCGGATGCAAGGGCATCTTCGTTCAATTTCCAGTCCTCTTCGCAGAGGTCGCCCCAGTCGCCAACGATGTGACGGTGAAGGGCATACAGGATGTCGTCGATTGATAGCGATTGAACGGCGTTCCGTGTTGCCATTAACCGCCCAGGGGCAAACTTTGGCACCTTGTCTTTCGGGTCGGGCTGGATGCTCATGCGAGCCTCCCTTCCGGAAATGGAAGCACGGCCCGGAGTTCATCCGGTGAGAGATGCTCCGGCTGAACCTCGCAGTTCCCAAGGTTGACGGTGTGGACGTAGAGACGTTTGGAGAGGCGCAGAAGCGCATCGGCTTGGCCTTTTCGTCCCGCCTCGTCGTTATCCAAAAAGAGGATCACACGTCCGTCCTCCTCGCAGAGGCGGTGCAAGTGCTCTTCCTGCTCTACCGAGAGACTTGATCCCATGAGCGCAACAACTCTCTCGTATCCCGCTTGGTGAAGTTTGATCGCGTCAAGGTAGCCCTCAACAACCACGAGCGGAGAGTCGCTGTCACACGATGCCGCCCGATGCTGATTGAAAAGCTCTAGGTTTTTTCTGAACCCCTGGGGCAGCTTGTATTTGCCAACTCCTTCTTCCGGCGTTCCTGGCCAACGTCCGGCGTAGGCAACAAGCTCTCCCTCCATGTTATGGATGGGGATCGCAATGTAGCCGCGCAGAAGCCCTTTGCCGCAATAACCAAGGCTGAATGTCGCAATCGTCTCCTCGGTAAGCCCGCGCTCTCGTAGATACGGATGCTCGGCATCGAGTTTGTTCAATGCGAACTTCAATGTCGGGTTGCTGTGCGGCTGTTCCGCCTGGGTGGATTCAACCACAGACGTTACCTCCATCGGAGAGTCCTCCGAGACGGTCGGGACAACAGGGTCACTTTGCTGCACTGTTGCCGCCGCTTCCTGTGCTGATACCGCTCTGGGAAACCACTTTTGGATGAGAACCGCCGCATCGCGGAACTCAATGCCTTCCTTTTTCGCCACAAAATCAATGACATTGCCGCCGCTCTGGCATTTGCCAAAGCAGTTCCAGCAATTCTTTGATGCGCTTACCCGGAAATGGGTCTTGTTTGTCCCGCCATGGATTGGGCATGCGCCGCTGAAGCGCTCGCCGTTGCCGCTTTTGGCAAGACTCTGGAGAACGCCGTAGCGCTCCAGAATTTGTACAATGGATACCTGCGATTTGATCGCTTTGAAATCAACCCACGCTGCTTTTGCTTGGGCCATAATGAACTACCTCCTGTTAAGTTTTGGTTTTGTCCTGCACGAGTGTGCAACGGAACCACTTAATTATACCATGCCCAGTTCGTGCAATGAGTTGCCCTCGCGCATTTGATCCGGGTAGGTAAAGAGAAACCGCGAAGACTCCTTTCCGTGTGCCTGTTGACAAATCTCCTTCATCCGCTCCAAACGAGCTTTGGAACGAACCACAAAAAGCACCTTAAACCCTGCGATGCCGAATCGCTTTTTCAAAAGTCCGGTTTTGAACGTGCGGGAATAGGCGAGAGCCTTCCGGTGAATGGATGAGAGCGCAAGACTCTTGCGCATGATCGGCATGGTGCCACGATCCACCTCAAGGAAATAATAGAAGCGGCGCGGTGCATTCGCGTCTTCCGCACGTTCCACGGCAAAGAAACCATCAGGGATCACGCCAACTGCCTCGGTCTCCTTGCTGGACTTGATTGTGATGTGCCATTGCAGACGCTTGGATGATGGCTCGGTGCGCAGTGCGGTGAGGATGGTCTGTTCGTCCATAAACCGAACGCCGCCGCGCCTGCTAGCCTGCTTGATTGTAATCAGAGCCTCGGCAACGGCCAGCGTGTGCGAAATGGCAAGGGCGGAAACGGGCCTGGATTCCTTTCCCGAACCGGTTCCATCCTGAACAATAGCAGTTCCTTTGCGCGTCGGCGCATAGACGAACTCAGAAACCTCCCCGTTGTAGCGGAGCGCCAGTTGCGCTCTGGGCCGGTCGAGAAACCCCGCGTGATAGAGGCGCTGCAATCGGCGCACGATGTTTTGCCTGCTTCCTGGAACAATAGAGAGAATCTGCCCCGTGGTCAGAAGCCGGAATTTGCAAACAGCCGAAAGGATCGCCTTATCCCGGTTGGTTAGGCGAATGGGTTCTGAAAGGATAACGCGCTTAAAACGTGGCCTCCGGGCTACGTTTTTCTTCACTCTGTTATTATATCATGCCGCAATGCGCGTTATCCACATTGCGAATTTCTATTGCCTGAAATATAATAACCCTGTTGTTGATATTCCGTTCATTTTGAGGCTCGGGAAATTAGCAACTTGCAAAAACCTGCATCGCCATTGGCGGCGCAGGTTTTTGTATTACTGGCCCTTTATCCTACCCCCACCGCTCCACCCAGCGTCGGAGTTTCTCCTCCACGGTGGCGCGGTCGCTGGTGTAACGCTCTCGTGAGGCGCGCACAATCGCATCTTTGCTGCCGATTGCTGAGGCTGCGCACATCTGCGTTTGCCCGCGAAAGGGTTGTTCTGCGCCGTCAATCGCGCACGGCTTCACGAGAATATGGAAGCGCTCAAGGTCCACAAAGTGGCCCGGCGCAAAAGCATTTGCATATTCCTTCGCCAATAGCTCGGCGTCGGAAAAACCGGTCTGGAAGGCGATGGTCGTGCCAACATTCCCGAAGACGGCATCGCGGATGTTGGGCTGTAGCTGGCTTGTGAACTGGTGGGAAAGAACCAGTGAGAGGCGAAACTTCCTCGCTTCCGAAAGGATGGACGCGAATGCACTCGTGGTGAAGTTTTGAAACTCGTCAATGATAAGGCAGAAATCCCGGCGTTCGGATTCCGGCACGGCGGCGCGTGCCATTGCTGCGCGTTGAAATTCTGAGACAAGGAGCGAGCCTATGAGATTTGCCGGGGCATCGCCGATAGCCCCCTTTGCGAGATTGGCGATGAAAATGCCCCCGCTGTTCATCAAGAATGGCAGGTCGAGTTTCCGCTTCGCCTGGCCCAGCATGTTGCGAAGCACCGGGTTTGTGACAAGAGCGCCGATCTTGTTCTGGATGGGAGCAATTGCCTCCTGCCGAAACCGTTGGTCATAAGCTTCAAACTCCTCCGTCCAAAATGCCTTCACAAATGGGTCTTCGATCTGGCGAACCACCCATGCGCGATAGGTGTCGTTCGTGAGCATCTTGGAAAGCCCGAGAAGCGTCGTGTGTTCGGCGTCCAGGAGCGCGCGGATGCCGTTGTAGAGGATGTATTCGAGGCGCGGCCCCCATGAATCGCCCCACACGTTTTTGAGCGCCGAGACAATTCCAGCGGCAACGGTTGGCCTCTCGTCAGCCGGGACATCGGCGACAATGTTCCATGCGATGGGATGCTCATGATCGGAGGGATTGAAATACACGACCCGCGCGGCATCGCGGCGGGGAAGTAGGTCAAGCAGTGAAGCAGCGAGGTCTCCATGAGGGTCGATCAAAGCAACGCCTTGCCCGGACTCTACCAATTCCAGGAATAGATTCTTGAGCAGGGTCGATTTTCCCGTGCCCGTTTTTCCGACAACATAAAGATGCCGCTGCAAAGCGGCCTGGGAAATCTGGAAGGGCGATTCGACACCGCCCCACCCCTGGCGCAAGCCAAGGAAAATGGGTCGTGGTTTTGGCATATCTCGAAGACAGCCTCCATTCCGAAAATCCGCGCATCCCTTGTTGACACGAAAAAGCTGCCGACATCCGCCGTGTTTGGGCGAGCCGGGAAGGCAATGGAGACCGTCTGCGAAACCCGAAGGCGCTGCCTTCGGTAACACGTCCACCCTATATTATACCGCACTCAGGCCTCGCCGTTTACCAGTCGCAACCGCTAACGGCTTCTCAGCATCTTCGCGGTCCCTGCCAACCATTTCCCTGTCTCGGGGTGCTGGACGGCCAACCGTCCCAGAAATTCAAGGCTATCCCGTATCGAAGCCGGTAATTCCGGCATGTAAGCGGGAGGCTCCTCCTTGACCACCGAAGGTGATTTCACAAGGCTGATAATGCGAACCAGGGGTTCGATGGATTTGGGCGTTTCGTCATGCAGATGGGCAACCACCAAGGCCACGCATTCTTCCTCAGATAAGGACGAGCATATTTTTTCGAGAAGCACAACATCAGGGCGCGTCCTTCCGTGGACATACTGATGCAGATTAGAGGTGGGTATTCCCACTTTTGCGGCAAAAGTTGCGCGGCTTTCGCCGCTTTTTTCAATGATCGCCCGCAAGGCGGTGGAAAAATAGCTCATACGTCCACAATTATTGAATTTCCGTTAAAAAGGGAAGATTTTGCTTGAGGCGTCCCACTTTTATGAATATTCCGTATTCATGGACGACCAAGCAGCCGAAATCGAAATTTTGAGGTTGTTCCTCAGCTATTCCCGAACCCTTTCCCTATCGGGGACTCCGCAACGGAAAATCGCCGCTGCCAAGTGGGAAATTTTCTTCCAGAAACAGCTTTCAGAACTGGAAAGGGATCCTGTCGCTGGAAATGAGACAGCCGGGCAGCAGTCCGACGCAAAAACAGGGCCATAAACATCGAACATCTTTCGTATTACCGAACAAGGGACAAAAATTTATGAAGCGTTATTATATCGGAGAACCCCCTGAAAAACCGCGCGGGCCATTTCATCTGGATGAGCTTCGCGGATTCTTTGAACAAGGCGAAATCAGTCCTGATACCCCGGTCATTGAGGAGGGTGCGTCCGCGTGGGGGAAATACCGCGATCTGCGTGCGGCGGAACGGACAAAAGAAGTTGCCGACGCGATGGCGGAAAAAGCAGCGAAGGTCGTCGCTGCCTTTCAACGTGAGGAGTCGAGGAGCTTTATATTTGGCTTTCTATTGGGCATCGTGCATCTCCTTACGTTGCCGTGGCAGCTGATCCGTGGAGCCGCTACGTCGGTTTCCCTGTGGGGAAGTTCCCGCTTCATCGCCGTCTCTGAAGACCGCCTTGCGCTGGCGGTCATTGGAAAAATTGCCCGGCCAGTCTGCATCCTTTTATGGACAGCATGGTGGGTGGGAGATTCCCTTTCCATTCTGCTTGCAGGCAGGCCCTCGGTGACGATGTTTATCATTTCTTCCATAGGAAACCTTGTCTTCTCAGGAACACCTGGCTCCGGTGTAATGGAACTGCTGGATAGCCCTTTGGGATTCCTGAGAATTCGTGAATTTGGGGATCGTGTGACATGGATGGCCAAACTTGCCTGCATCGGGTATTGCACAACGGTCTTCATTGCGATTGCAGGCGAGTTTTTCGCGGCCCTGGCAGGCGTGGGGAAAAGAGGAGAAGCACAGCAATCCAAAGCCGAGCAATAAGGAGAAGGTATGACGCAAGAAAGCCATGGGGATCAGTGGCAGCCGCCACCATTGAAGAAGGATGACAATCAGCCTGCATGGCAGCCGCCCCCCATATCTGAAACCGAAGCTCCGTCAGCTTGGCAGCCGCCTCCTCCACCCCCGGCGCAAGGGAGGCAAAAGCCAATCCCCCCGCTCAAAAGGGCTGCCCATCCCCCCAGCCCACTTATAACTCTCCGAGGATTGCGCATCGTTCTGCCTGCTCTGTTCTTAGCCGGTTCGGGAATCTGGTTGGCTACGCATCAAGCCGATATTAAATGCTGGATTCAGCAAAGCCAGGTTCGGATCAATCTGTGGCTGCGTCATCCCGGAGAGGCGGAAATCAGCAACGACATCGCGGGGCAGTTGGAAGATTTGGTACCCGGTCAGGATGAGGCAAAGCTATCGGTTTCCGACATCAAACTTCAGCATGAGCGGGGAAAATCGCAAGGGAAATGGTCTGGCACGGCAAAGGTGTGGTTGACCGTGCCACGGTATCAGCCGCTCGATTGGAACGCCGAAGCCGCAAAGGTCGGCTTTGACAGCGCCGCGTATGCCAAAGCCGTGGAAACATGCGCATCGCTGCCGCCCAATGATGCTCCGCGCAAACCGAATGAAGAGCCGCCACTGCTGACAAAAGAAATACAGCCTTCAGGCCAGTCGGTGCAAATTCCCTTGCACGGCATGGCGATATTCCAAGGACAAACATGGTCGGCAACCGTTGAAAACGTGGCGGCATTGAGGCCCGAGATTGAAACACTGCTCAAAGGACAGACGTTGCAGGTCATCGGGAAAAATGCGCTGCCCGTCAGTTCTCCCGAGGCACAGCAGGCACTGACGGCATTTGTGGAATCCCGCAAGGCTTTCATTGCCGATGTTCAGGCTGCACAGCAAAGGGCCGGACAACAGGAGGATAAAAGGCAACAGGACAAGCGGGCGGACGACGAACAGGCTGCGGCTGGCTTGGCTCAAGCCAGTTGGCACGCCCTCGAAAAACTCTCGGGCTATCTTTTGAACGTCCCCATCAATCAGCGGTTGATTGACCTTGCCTCCCAAAGGGGGGATGCCGAAAAAGCCGCTCTTTATCAGTCCTATCAGGACACAAACCGCCGGAACATCGACGATGCTTCGGCGTCTTATGCGGAAGCCATACGGGGGTTATCCCGCCTGCCTCAATCTGTTCGCCGGAAAGCGTTGGAAGCCATTCTTGTTGACGTGTCCGCAGGCAGCTCCTCGCCCTGGCGCAGCATCCTTGTCCGCCGCATGGCAAACGATGTCGAGAACCTTCCCAATTTCAAAGAAACCACCTGGATGGACGAAATCCGCCAAATCCGGGAGCAAAACAAATAACCCAACAACTCCATGAATACACCTGTTCTCAAATCGACTGCTGCCGCACTCATCCTGGCGACGAGTTTTACCGGCTGCGCAAATATCCAAAACGACCAGACCCGCACGAAAACCGAGGGGACATTGATCGGCTCAAGCATTGGCGCGGTCATTGGCGGAGGCATTGCCGCCATAGCAACCCGTGGCGACAAAAGTGCCATCTTGAAAGGCGCTGCCATTGGCGCGGCGGCGGGAGGACTTTTGGGTCACGCTTATGGATCAAAGGTTGCAGCCCGCAAGGCGGAATACGCCGACAACGAATCCTATTTGCAGGGTTGCATTGCGGAGCTTCGCAGTGAACGCACCCGAGTTGCGGCCTCTAACGAACAAACCCGCAAAACGATTGCGTCTCAAAAACAGGAGCTGAACCAGTTGATCGCTCTCCAAAAGAACAACGAGCCGACACGTGAGCGTTTTGTAGCTTTGAATCGTTCCGTCGATTCCTCCCTCAAAGTCGCCAATGACAATCTCAAACGCACCGACGCCCTTATCCAAGATCACGAAACGGCGGTGAAAAACCCGGAGAACAGCGATGTCGCAAAGGGAAGTTGGAAGAGTGAGCTTGCGAACCTCAAAGCAGAGCGGGCCGAACTCCAGGCGAGCATCAACAGCCTGAACGCCATCGAAACCAGTTCCAAACAAATGCTTGCGCAAGCCCGATGAAAATATCCACTTTTATCATTCGTGCGGCCTTTGTCGGAGTCGTGGGTTCGTCATTCACCGGATGCGAAACCACAGGTGATCCCAGCCAAGGCGGGCTTTTTGGGTGGAGTCCCAGCAAAGCGAATCAGCGCTCGGCGGCCTACCATGCACAGTTGCGCGGAGAAAATGACCGCCTTCAAGATGAAGAAAGCGAGGCAGTCCGTCTCCAACGCCAGCAAAAGCGCCTCGCGGGTAACATCGACGCCGCCAATGCGGAACTGGCTCAGATGCTGGGAGATGTCCGCGCCATCGAAAAAACCGGCGGAGCCGCCATTGCGAGCAAAGCGGCAGCCGTCCGGGCGGACATCGAACGAGCCAAGGGTTCGTCTGATCCTGATGAAAAGCACGTGCGGCAAATGCAAAAGGAAGTGGAGTCTCTCCGCGAGGAACTGCGCCTGCTCCAGCAGCGGAAATAATCACGAATGCACCCAACTATTGTGCCCTGAAACAACCACCTTCCTATGAACACCGTGACGCGCTTCTTCGTGAAAATGTTTACTGGAAGCAGGGCAGCAATGGCCGTTCTTCTAGGAACTGCCGGACTCTGCGCCGACATGCCCAAAGCATTCGCTGCGGACAATGCGCAGAATCCGGTAGTGCCAAGTTGCGCCCTCCCGTCAACGGAGGTCAGCCTTTCGCAATACCCGCTCCTTTCCCAGAAAGACCCAGCGAATTACAGGGATCAATCGCTGATGAGCGCCATGGATACATCGGTGAACGGGAAGAAAGAAGCCGTGCAAAACCTGGCATGCGCGGCCACGGTTTACGTGATGATTGAGCGGGGCCGGGGCAATGCGAAATCCATGGTGGACGATTTCTATGACGATCCTCGTAAAAAGAATGGGGACGGGGACGGAGCGACCAGACCAACCTATGTGGGAGCCGATGAAGCGTGGTCGCCCACGGTATTGATTGAGGAAATGCAGGCCAAACACCCCGTGGTCTTGCACGCCCACGGCGGGGTTCTGGCAGATCACTTCATGCTGGCAGTGGGGCTGAACAAGGATTCATCCGGGAACTGGCAGGTAATAGTCTCCGATCCTTGGCCGGGGAACAAACGTGACACGCCGGGACGCACCGTCATGCTGCCGCTTCAACCCGATCCGCCAGTTCACCCGCTATTAAGCGGTTGCACGATCACTCAATTGAGAAAAGTGGCTTCCGCATCAGAGACAAGTCAGGCCGCGAAGCCTGTCATTCCGACTCCGTCCTCAACGGCAAGCCCCAGCCCGTCGCTCAAAGCCGCGGTGGAAGCTACTCTAACATCGCAAAGAGTCCAGGCTCCAGCTTCTGCCTCAAATAATCAAAATAAATTCAGCTCATTATTAAACGAGGAATCTACGGTCAGCGCCAACCCAGGCAAGGACGAGTTCATTGCTACGGTGTCATGGATGCGGCGGGTCGGGGCATGGAAATATACCGCTCGCATGTCCGCACTCGATTTTCAAAAAACAGAAGTCGAGACGATGTTGGATGGCGGTCCGTTTAAATACTGCGTCATCGTGCGAGTCCCTATTCGATCCGGCAACCAAGTGCTTTTGCAGATTTGGGGACCGGAGGAAAATCCAACGGGAGACCCGTGGGAAAAATCGACACCTCCGAAGACGGAAAAACAGGTGCAGGACGCAATTCAAATTTATGCTCGCGGGCCGAGTGAGGCACAGAAATTGGTGACGATTCTGCGTGGATATGCGGGCACGACATCAGGAAATCATTCAGCTTCCACGCAGCAACCCAATCAGCCATTGATCCAATCCACAGTGGCTTCACGCCAAACTTCCTTGGATAACGAAATAGAGTCTGTTTTAAAGCAACTGCTCAAAACTGAGCCGACCTTCTCGCACATCAAAGTAAAACTTGGGAACTTGGTCTTTGTGGGCGGAATGAAAGCCCAAATGGGCGATTACGACCGCCAAAATCCCAAAAACATAGCCCTCGGGGAACGCGCAATCATGGAAGCGATCCAGCAAGAAGGTCTTTTGAATTTGGTCTTACAGCCCGACAAAAATGGCCTGGATGTATTTGCCAGAATGGGAGACCAGGATTATCGAGTCTCCCTAACTCAAAAAGGCGCAAGACTCAATATCTCCCAGAATCCGAATGAAGCCGTATTCGAAATCGGTGAGGTAACACTCAACAGGGTCGCAAGAATTATTCCCTACAATGGCCGTATCAAGAAAGGCCAGGAGGACTACTTCCTCGCCTATTCATTGGGAGATTGGAACATCAACATCCTCGGGAAAAGCTTGGTTACAAACCTCGGCTTAAAGCCCTGCTCAACCATAAAGTTCCGGGACATTTTACGCAGAGATTCATTTACAAATCAGTTGAAGTGGGTCGCAGGGGATTGGGCCTATGGCGACGAAGAAGAGTGGCACGGAAATGCATGTGAGTAGAAAAATCGAACAACAAAAAGGAGGAATAAAATGAGTGACATCAATGAATATCGTGAAGGATATGAACGAGGCCTCAAAATGAAGCACGAGTTTGAGGAGAAAAACATTGTGGAGGTGGTCTTAAATTCACTCTCGTATACAGCAGACGCTGTTGATCGCGAACTCACCCTGACCGATGAAGCCAAGAGGGGCTACAAGGACGGGGTTGAGGGCAAGGATTTCAATGCGCCAGAAGGGGAGAGTAATTCAGGAGGATGCTTCGTCAGTACGGCATGCTGCGAAGCGATGGGCCTCAGCGACGACTGCGAGGAATTGAAAACCCTGCGCCGATTCCGTGACACCTATCTCCTCGCATCCCGCGAAGGAGAGAAAGAAGTGGCGGCCTACTATGCCCATTCTCCACAAGTGCTGGAAAAAATCCGCTCTGAGGCGGATGCAAAAGAAACTCTTCGACACATCTATTACGAATTGGTCATGCCTACTGTGAAAATGATCCACAGAAAGGAATATGCCTCCGCGCATGACCATTACCGCACGTTTGTGCAGGACTTGTGGGCGAATCCCGCAAGATGAACGCCTCCACCATCGCCGAAGAAAGAAAAGAGTGGCAACGTTCATACGGTGTCTCTGTCGTTGGCGACCTATTCACAAAATACAAAAACAGTGTAATATAGTATAACTAGATACATAGCTCTTGCACGGCCTTAATCACGCACGCTTTTAAACGCTAATTATTGTCCATAATTCACTGAATTTATGGACGCAAAAACATGACATGGTTTTTTATAGCCATCATTGGTCCGTTTTTATACGCACTGACGAACCACATCGATAAAATCATTCTGGAAAAGTATTTCAGACAAGGAGGAATCGGAACACTCCTGCTTTTTTCATCCCTGCTCTCGGTCACTTCTTTGCCGCTTGTGTATTGGGCTGATCCAAGAGTCTTTGCCGTAAGCAGTTTCCACATTCTCGTTCTCGCCGTAGTCGGCTTGCTAGATGTTCTCGTATTGGTCTGCTACCTGATCGCCCTTAAAAACGACGAAGCATCGGTGGTGGTGGTCTTCTACCAACTCATGCCTGTGTTCGGGTATGTCCTGGGATATTTCATTCTCGGTGAGCGGCTGACGCATATGCAACTTCTTGCGATGGCGCTGGTCATATTCGGCACGACCATCGTTTCTTTCGAGGTGGATTCCGAAAACAGATTTCGGCTTCGCCGAAAAACAATTTTGCCAATGGTGGCGGCTTCCTTCTTTTGGGCAACGGAAGGAGTCATCTTCAAGGCGGTCGCGCTGGAAGAAAATTTTTTACGGTCGTTTTTTTGGGAGCACGTGATGCTCACCATCATAGGAATCATCATCTTTGTGTTCATGCGGCCGTATCGCGAACACTTTTTGTCCGCGATAAGAAACAACTCCAAGGCAATCCTGTCGCTCAATGTGCTCAATGAAGCTTTCTACATGCTGGGAAACTTCGCGTTTGCCGCTGCCTTCATGCTTGCCCCCGTGGCGCTGGTGCTTTTAACGCAATCCTTCCAACCGATTTTCGTTTTGGGGATCGGGATATTTCTGACGATTTTCTTCCCAAAGATCACCGCCGAAAAAATACACGCAAGGCATCTGTGGCCGAAGATCATCGCCATCTTAATTACTGGGATCGGAGCCTACCTCCTCTCCATTTAAAAAAATGATCCCACAATTTCCCGCATTCAAGAATATCGAGATTTCAGACGAAAAAGACATCACCGCCTTTGTAAAAAACGCAGCGCTGCCTCCATATTCAGATTTTTGCTTTGTGAACATGTGGATATGGAATACGGCGGGCAAGCTGATGATTTCTCAGCTACACGGAAATCTCGTCGTGCTCTTTAGCGATTATGCTTCAGGCGTCCCGTTGCTGTCATTCATTGGAAAATCCGAACTCGGAAAGACCGCGTCCCAGTTGCTGCAATTCCTGGATAAAAACCATTTGCCGCCCCAACTCAAACTGGTTCCGAAAGAGATCGCGGATGAGTTGACCGAGGGCGGATTTAAAGTGGAGCCGGATGAAGACTCTCACGACTACGTGTATCTGGTGGAAAACCTCGCCGACATGGACAAGTGGCACAAGAGCACCAAGAGCAAAAACATCCGCCGATTCATCAAGAAGAATCCCGGCTACAAAGTTGTCCATGTATCACTAGATGAACTCCCAGCGGAAGAACTGAAAGCATTGTTTTGGAAATGGTCTGACAATAAAGGCATTTCCAATGTCTGTGAGTTGAACGAATACAAGGCATTTGAAAGGCTGTTGCAGATTGATCACAAAAATATAAAAATCGTGCTTCTCTATATGTCGGAAAAGCTGGTCGGGTTTACTGTGTATGAGCGCGTTCCAGACGGGGAGTTTGCTTTGTCTCGTTTCGCAAAAGCCGATGTAACAATTGATGCATCGATTTATGATATATTGAACTGGGAAGAGGCGAAGGTTCTCAAAAGAGAAAAAATTGTGTATTATAATTGGGAGCAGGATTTGGGGATTCCGGGGCTGAGATATTCAAAGGAAAAATACAGGCCGATTCTTCGCCTGAAAAAATTCACTGTGGAGCCAGTATAAACAAGACGACTTACATACATTCAAATGTAGTGATATAATATAAAACAAATAGCTATAAATATGGAACAAAAACTAGGATACAATGGGAATTATGGATTGGAGCTCATCATGGACTTAAAAGGGTGCGATCTTTCTGATTTGTCAAAGGAAAAGCTACGGACCTATTTTGTGCAACTGGCAGATCGGATTAAAATGGTGAGATATGGCGAACCTATCTATTGGGAAGATCACTCTGACATTCCCCATTTGCGCGGCATATCGGCCATCCAGTTCATCCAGACAAGCAATTTTGTCTGCCATCCTCTACCGCTTCTCAATGCCGTCTATTTGAATGTCTTTTCATGCAAGGCATTTGATGTCGAGGACGCTTTAAGATTCAGCATGAATTATTGGGGGGCTAAATCGGAAAACCACACCGTGGTAACGCGCGTATAACAAAAAAATCAATGAATGGAATCAACACCATAGAAAATGAAAATGTAGCCGTAAGGAAAAGTCTAATTCTTCACAGGCAGCTTGGCGTCATTTCTAAAAAGGCATTTAAAAAAGATGCAACAATTTTTTCTATCCAAGGCCCAGTCAAAGAAGAGCCAACAAAGTATTCCTTTTCTGTTGGACTAGACGAACATATTGAGCCGGAAAGGAATGATGGCTCCTTCGATTTCGGGCACTATTTGAACCATTCATGCAACCCAAATACAAAAATAAAAGTAGTCCGCTATAAAGGTCGCCTGCCGTATCTGAAAGTTGTTGCCAGGAGAAACATAAAAGCCGGTGAGGAGTTGACATTTGATTATGCTTCCCTTGAGTATGTTATCACGCTGAAAAATGTTAAATGCCAGTGCAAAGACGCGAGTTGCAGGAAATACATGTGCGGGTTCAGAGATTTGCCGGAAAATTTTGTGAAAAAGTATATAAAGGAAAGAATGATTCCAAAGCATCTTTTGGATATGCGAAGTTCTAAATAGTCAAATACGAAAACATGCTATACAGGAAAATAAAGGAATATTTTGGAGATCATGTTTTCCTGCTTTTCATAATCCTTGTTGTGGCAGCTTCTGGAATAGCATCCTACATCCGCTTTATTGTTGACCGTAATTACTTGGTATCTTACGAGGGCAAGTGTGATTCTCGGGTAGAGGTGTGTTTTTCAGGATGCAAAAACGATGCTTGCACCGAAACATATGAATTTTCAAAAGTTCAAAAATATGGCGCGGATTTGTATGCAGAGTGCGGGGACGATATAACGAATTGCGACTCAGCAAATGTTTGTCGTTCTACCGACAGGGAATGCACTGTGACGCATTGCGATACGAAAACTGACGGTTCAGCGTGCGCTCAGATCAAGGCAGATGGTAGTAATTTTAATAGCACATCTTCGTTAAACAAATAAATAAACATGCTTTGCTATCTCTTTCCGCAGCCCTCCTATTTCATTTTTTCCGCTGATGTTCCTGCACTGCTTTATTACGCGCACATTCCAACCGTTCTGATCTGCTTTTTGTTCAGCTTCTACATCTTTTGGAATAATCGGAACTCATTGCTTAATCGGATTCTTTTGGCGATTTCAATCTTATTTGTTTTCTGGACTGTTTTTGCCCTGATTACTTGGACGAACACAAACAGCAATCTGATCATGTTTGTCTGGTCATTTTTTGGAACCATTCAAGGGCTGATCGCGATTTCATACGTGTATCTCACGTATGTCTTCTTGGAAAAGAGGGATGTTTCGCTCCGTGTAAAAACGTATTTTTTGGCACTGTTAGCCCCAACAATTCTGCTCGCGTCAACTCGTTTCAACTTGTCTGGATTTGATATAACCACATGCGACGCCTTCAAATTCGAATGGCCGCCGTATAAGGCGTACGCGGCTTTTCTTGGGATGACAGCAGCGGTGTGGATTCTCGTGTTGCTGATTCGCAAGTATCGTGTTTCATCGCCCACGGTGAAAAAGGAAATCCGTTTGTTCGGTTTCGGTGTGGAGTTGGCGCTCATTATGTTTTTCGGCATGGAGTTCCTGGCGGCATATCTGACGAAGATAAATTTGCTGCCGGATTCCGGCATCGAAATATACGGGATGTTTGGCGTGGATGTGTTTATCGTCTACCTCAATGTGCTTGTCGTCCGCTTCGGTGAGTTCAATGTCAAGCTCATCGCCACACAAGCTCTTGTGGTTGGACTTATTGCTCTCACTGCTGCACAACTGTTCACGGTGGAATCTGGAACAAGCAAAATCATTTCGATTTTCACTTTAGTAGCCGCTTGTTCCTTTGGATATTTTTTAGTCAGAAGTGTCAAAAAGGAAATCAAATCCAAAGAGCATGCAGAAGCCCTCGCGCAAAAATTGGATCGCTCCGCTCATGCTTTGCAGGTTGCAAATGATGGACAAAAAAATCTGATCCACATCATGAACCACCAGATCAAAGGGCATCTTGGGGTTGCGCGGAATATTTTCGCCGAGCTTCTCCAGACAGACGACTACGGGCAAATGCCGGAAACCTCAAAGCCCCTGCTGGCGAAAGGATTGGAAAGCATGGTTGCAGGTGTGGAGTATGTTCAGAGCGTCCTCATGGGCTCCAGTGCCGCCGATGGCACGTTGCGCTATGACATGAAGCCGATGGACGTGAAAGCAATCTGCCTGCATCTCATCGGCCAGCAAAAAGAGATCGTGGAGAAGGCGGGATTCTCGTTCGAGGCGAAGATTGATGACGGGGACTACAACACCGTCGGCGATGCCACCCAGCTTGAAGAGGCCTTCAAAAACCTCATCACCAATGCAATCAAATACAACAACCCGCATGGCAGCATCGCTGTCGAACTCACGAAGAAGCCGGATGCGATTGTCTATTCTGTAAAAGACACAGGTCGCGGCATTTCCGAGGAGGACAAGCCGCGCCTGTTCACGCCAGGCGGCATGGGCAAAAACTCCCGAGATTACAATGTCGAGGCTTCCGGCTACGGACTTGCGTTCGTGAAGGCTGTGGTCGAGACACATCAAGGAAAGGTCTACTACAAGTCCAACGCGCCGGAGAAGGGGACGACGTTTTTCATCGAGCTTCCCGTCGCGAAAGAATTCGACGATCATAAATCCCGCGCATAAACGCGGGTGCAGTGCGCGGCACACTCCACTTATCCACACCGCAGATTTCTTGTTCTACGAAATGTGTATTACAATTATCTTCATATGAGCACACCACTAGATTTGAGAAAGAAAGACAACAATGTCAAAGTTGTCGAAAAGATTATCACTATTACAAAGAAGAGGTCATTCCTCGAAGAAACTGCAAAAGTTTTGCTCACCATCGTTGTTGCGTCCGGGGTTATCTGGGGAGTCTCCCAGGCTGGCTCTCTCATTCCTCCAGCGGGAAGCCCTTCAAAAACGATGTACACCCTGAATGACATCTACACCCTTGTCACCACGGGCACGACGACTGCCTCCACAGATTTCACCACGCCAGGGGAAGCAACCTCCACCTTCCACACGCTGGAGGATATTGTTCGGGACTATGTAAAACCTGCCCAAGGCGGGGGTGCGCACAACCCCAACACAACCGGGCCGTTCGTTTCAGACGGGCAAGCAGACAATGGCTGGCTCGACCAGAACACCGGTCTCATTTGGCAGAACGCCGATGCGGGCCAGTATCTCTGCTGGGATGAAAACCAAGGCTGCGGCCCGATGCAGGCCAAGGAATACTGCCAGTATCTTGACGCCGACGGCGTGACGGTAGATGCCGACCCGCAAAACATCTGGAGGCTTCCCACCGTGAAAGAGTGGTCGTCTGTGCTTGATTACAGCATGCAATATCCTGCGACCGCGTTGCCAAATACCCAGTCCGACTACTACTGGTCATCTACCGAGTATGCCCCTTGGACGGCCTTCGCCTGGTACGTCAGCACCTACGATGGCAGCGTGGACGGCTACTACAAGTACAACGGCTTCCTTGTTCGCTGCGTCCGCTAGAATTCCTGCATTCTTTGATCCTTTTTCCCCTTCTCACCCCGAGCTTGCGAGGTGGTGAGCAGGCGATATAAAAATGTCACAATATCTTCATTTGCCAATCTACAATGCCGCATTCGGATTTTTGAAAGAATTATACATGCGGGTTCCGAAATTTTCCAAGCAGCACAAATATTTTCTCGGCGGGCGCTTGATCGAATACAACATCGACATAATCAGGCTGATAATAGAGGCGAATGACCACAGAGATATGGAGTCCCGAGCGGCTGAGCTTGTAAAGCTTGGAAGGCATATCGAGATGCTCACCTTGCATTGCCGCATAGCGGAAGAACTGAACCAGTGGGGAAGTCAAAAGGGGTATTTGTTCGTGGTCGAAAAATTAGCAGACCTTTCAAAACAAGCTGAGGGTTGGAGAAAATCTTCCCGGAGTTTTTAATCGGCAGATTAAATAGCGAGGAATAGGAATTCAATCTCTGCCCTTCGTTTTCCCCCGAACTCGTGGTTTGGGCGATGCGGAGGATGATGAAAATGACAGTTGCGGCAAGTCGGAGATTTTAATAACGGCATACCCAGTCCGACAACTACTGGTCATCTACCGAGTATGCCCCTTGGACGGACAACGCCTGGAACGTCAACACCAACGATGGCAACGTGAACAACAACAACAAGAACAACAACAACCTTGTTCGCTGCGTCCGCTAGCATTCCGTCTCTCGCCCTCAGTTTGTTTTGAAGGTTTATATGAACACGATCTTTACATTAGAAAAAATATGGCGAGCGTACAAAGACTGCCAGACGCATAAAAAGAACACGATCAATGCGTTGAAGTTTGAACTTAATCGAGAGAGAAATCTGACCAGGCTTTTACACGACCTGAAATCTCGGAAGTATCAAATCTCCCGGCATGTCTGCTTTATTGTAACCAAGCCCACGCCGCGAGAAATCTTCGCGGCGGATTTTCGTGACAGAATCGTCCACCACCTGCTGTACCGGGAGCTTTACCATGTCATTGATGCCGACCTGATCGACAGTTCATACGCGAACCGCAGGGGCAAAGGAACCCACGCCGCAGTCTATCGGCTCCGCTCGCTCATCCAAGAGATGCGAGGGAAGGCTGGGGGCGGGTTCTGCCTCAAGCTGGATGTCAAAAGCTTTTTCCGGTCGATTGATCGCGCGCTCCTATTCAGAATTCTGGAAGACAAGCTCACAGGGAAAGTTCCCGGATACGTCTTCAACGAAAGCCATGACGAGACCTGGCGTAAAGAAGTCCTCTGGCTTGCGCGAAAAATCATATTCAACGATCCGACCCAAAATTACCTCTACAAAGGGAACCCGGCAAAGAAAAGCCTGATCCCGAAAAACAAATCGCTTTTCTACTCTTCCGGGCGAGGGCTGCCCATCGGCAACTTGACCAGCCAATTCTTTGCGAACGTGTATTTGAACGAGCTGGATCAGTTCGTCACAAAGACGCTGGGCTTCGAGAGGTATGTTCGGTATGTGGATGATTTTGTTCTTCTGTCCGAAGACAAAGAAAAGCTGCGCGCATCCGTGAAAGTAATTGATGACTTTTTGCAGGAGCGCCTCCACCTAGGTGTCCATCCTGGAAAAATCATTCTTCAGCCGGTTTCGCACGGCGTGGACTATCTTGGATATTTTGTAAAGCCGACGCACATGCTCGTTCGGCAAAAAATAATCAAGAGATTCAAAAATAAACTGCATCGCATATCGGCGAGTGCTGATGATGTATCAGAAGATCAGGCCAAAACAATCTTGCCGATGATCAATTCCTACTACGGACATTTCTGTCATGCACAAAGTTACGCTCTGCGCATTGCGCTCTATAATGATCATATGATAAAATTAAAAAAGCTTATCACATTCAAAGATCAAAAAAGCGCGAGCAGCCTATTATTAACAAAAAATGAAACCAATTAATTTCATAAACAAATCTATGAACAAAAAATATTACGTTCTTTCGTTTGCAGTTCTCATGTTGTCTCTTATGGGCTTTGCCAGTTATTCGTTCGCTTCTGCCAATGCCGGTTCTTTTGGTGTGAGGTGGACCCCGGAAGATGGGGTCCACCTCAGTGGACACAAAAATCCACCGAGTGTCGTGGGCGTGGTAACAGACATACAAGGTGCGATTCTCAGCATCCTTGCAAGAGACAATAATACCTACACGGTGGACGCGAGCCATGCGAGTGTTGTCACAGGATTTATCGGGCCGTGGGGAAAACCTTCTTCACTCGCCGATATCGCGGTCACAGACACGCTGACAATCAAAGGGGATGTAAATGGCGAATCCATCGATGCCGCAATCATTGCCCACAATAGAACTCCACAGAACGCATCGGCGAATAATCCACGGCAGCAAACTGACAGCCCCGCAAGCTCAGTTGAAGCTTCTGCTCCGCAAACCAACTCGACATCTACTCAAACCACAACAACAACCGAGGCAACATCAAGCGGCATCATTAACACAGTAAAAGATTCAGTCTCTACCGTGGTAGATAAAGTTGTGAACTTCATCACAGGAACCACGACATCGACAAGCACAGAAGATCAACCTGCCACAACAACTCCCGAAACAATTGCCACTTCAACGCAATCTACCACCGCAACTGAGACCCAAAACTCTACATCGAGCGAAGCGCAAACAAATAGCGAAACCGGAACTGCCGGAACAAGCATTGAAAATGCAACTAACTAACAACACGTAAGTTATACACAGGGACTTTTGAATATTTATTGTGTATAATTTGCAAAGCGTATGGATCACATTTACAAAAATAAAAAAGCAGCAGCAACAGTGCTTGCGTTTGCGTCCCTGGTGATTGGAATTTTATTTTATTCATCCAATGCATCTGCATCCAGTTCGGTTGGTCAGATTGATCCTGCAAATCATTATGCGTGGGGAGAAAATGTAGGCTGGATTGATTTTGCAAGCACGACAGTGGACTACGCCTCCACAACTCTGAGCGGTTGGGCTTACGGCGAAAATATCGGCTTCATCTCCTTGAACTGCAAAAACGCTTCTTCGTGTGGGGACAATCCCTACGCCGTGACTGATGACAACTTCCAAGGAGTTCTGGGCGGATATGCGTGGGGTGAAAACGTGGGATGGATTGATTTCTCACATGTCGCTTTCGATATTACTACTGGAGAATTCAGCGGCTATGCCTACGGTGAAAATATCGGAAATATTCTTTTTGGAACCAGCACCAATAATGTCGTCACCGATTGGGTGCCACCGCTTGCAACTACTACTCCTGTGACTTCCTGCGGGACAATCGTGTATCCCGGAACTTACACACTTGGTGCTGACCTCGTTGATAATACCGGCGCATGTTTTACCGTCTTGGCAGACAACGTGGTTATCGAAGGTCTCGATCCAACCGACCACACAACAATCCACACCGTGACCGGCAATGGAAGCGATGTGGCTGTGGACGCCCGAGGCGTGGGAAGTGGCGCAAGCGGCCACGCGGTTACAGTCCAAAACATTATTCTCAACAATTTTGGCGACGGCATCAATGCAGGCGCTGATGCCAGCGGAAATGGCAGCGGCGGCTCCATGACCGTCACAAACGCAACGATCACCGGCGGTATCTCAAGCCGTGGGGCTGGTTCAGGTCAGGATGGAACTCTCGCCATGAACCACTCCAACGTCACGCTTTCTGATGGGCATTCATGGACGATGAATGATGGAGGCGCTGATAACACCGTGATCTTCAACGGCAGCAGTTTTAATACAGGAACCATTCACGGCACCGCCAAGTTTTACGGCACCTCCCAAATGCGATCCGGGGACGCCAACATCTGTAACTTTTACGAAGCAAGTAGCAAAAGCGGAGGCACCTGCGCCACGGCAAGCTACCTTCAGCCATATTACTTCCAGTCAACCTCAGATTCATCATGGAGCAATCCAGCCAACTGGTACTGGAAAAGCGGCAGCGCCACAACCAGCATTCCTGGAACGGCCTCCAACATCCCACAGGCACAGGACACCGTCTTTCTTGGAGGAACCCCGACCGATGTCCCTCAATTGATCCTCAGCGCGATATACATCGGAACTTCGACTCCCAATACCGGCGATTTCGGCGTCGATCTCACCAACCTTACCGGAGCAAACACCGTCACGCACTTCTACAACGGGCACAGCACCGGCAATATCCAAGGCACGCTCGATCTTCATAACAACCTGTCACTTTCAGCGGTGAAGGGAACAGGCAGTTTCGATCCGAATATCACCATCAACTTTTTTGACACCTCACACAACGATCTTTCCGACGCCCCCGGCACATTGAATTTTTACAACCGAAGCTACAACACCGTGACAGGCACGGTGGTCAACACCCTGAACTTTTACGATTCCAGCTACAATGAGAACACCGTTCAGTCGGCCACCTTCGGTGACAACAGCACCAATAACGGCACGACTTCGCAGGCCACCTTTAACGGCAGCTCAACCAATGCCGGTTCCGTTGGCAACGGCATTTTCAACAACCACAGTTCCAACAGCGGCATTGCGGGTTCTTCCACCTTCAGGGACAGCGCCTATAATATCGGCATTGCCACCGTTGCCACTTTTGTCGGAGACCTTGCCGAAAACTTTTACCAATCGACCAGGGGCGTCGTTACGGGCGTCAAGACCCGCCTTTACACCGCTCTCGCGCCACAAATCAACCTCCTCCGGGACTTTACGGATTCTGCGTGGACGATTGTCGCAGACAACACCCTTGTCAAATTCCTCTACCGCAACCTCCTGGGCATTGCCGGAATCAACTCAAATCCGACGACAACATTCGTCGAGCAGAATGGCGGCGTCATTCTCAAACCTTTGGTGCCGGGCGTTATTTCAACCTGCGGGGTGCTTGATACGGAGAATGGCACCTACAGCCTCGCCACATCAACGGAGGCTGGCAATTATTTCTTCAACTACAACTTCGACACGTGTTTCATCGTCCGGGCCAATGGCGTGACCATCAACGGCAATAACATGACCGTGAGAACCCAATCAAACAGCGCGTCCTCATTCGCTGTCCTTGCCACCTCGACCCCGGCTCAAGATGGAATCCACGATGCCTTTACAAATCTCACGATTAAAAACATCCGCTTTGCAGGATTCGCGTACGCGGTAAATGCGAGCGGTGCGGACAATGCGAACGGCCCCGGAGGCAATGGCGGTAGTGTCGCGTTCGCCACCTCGACCTTGAACGCAAGCATTCTGGCCAACGGAGGCAACGGCTCAACCAATGGCGGTAATGGAGGAACCATATCGATCAGCAACACCAACGCCAGAGGGATTACCGCATCCACCACACTCTCGGCCAACGGAGGCGATAGCACCTCTTGTGGGAATGGGGGAAATGCGGGAACTGTCAACATTGCTCGTTCTAGTTACAACTTGATTTCCGTGGATGCTGGAAACGCATCGAATACAGGATGTCCGAATACCACCCATTCGGGCGGCTCAAGAGGGCAGTATCATGATCCCGATGGAAACAGCGGTTCCAGCGATCCGGTCGCCGATGCCCAGGCGGCAGCCCGCACCGCCGCTGAAAATGCAGCACGAGCTGCGCAATCTACGCAGTCATCAGGCGGAAGCCGTGGCACCGTAGAATCCAGTCTGCCCCCAATTTTCACCGTCCTCCCACCTGTCACAAAACTCTACCCAATCAAGCTCTCCCCAGTTCCTACTTTCGGCGACACGACAAGCAAGAAATCGTTCTCCCTTGGCGAAGGCATTACAAGCTTCCTCTTCGCACCACTCCCTGAGGAGATAACAAAAGCCCTCGGCAAAGACCTCGCAGCTTACCTCAAGCAAGCAGGCTTCTCGAAGGAGCAAGACATCATCACCATTCAGAAGAAACCGCTTCTTCTCCCTAAGCCAACCGCAGCCACCCCGGGTCTCTTCACAGTTTCGACCAAAGGCCTGCCAATCAAACTTCCAAACCAGGAGTTCTCTACGAACACGACCGTTCCGGTATCTGCCTACCTCACAAGCGACACGAAAGCTAAGATGCTTGAAAAAATCACGATCACACCAAATACGGAAATCACAATCGCTCTCAAGGGAGGAAAGACAGCCGATTTCAACGGGAAAACCCTCTCCTTCACAGGCAGCACCCTTACTCTCAAGACTCCATCCCAACCCGGCATCTACACCCTCACATCTCCGGCATCTCCGCTTACGCTCCGCATCGAAGTCTCGGGAAACAGGGTAACGGCAGCGTCAAAAGCAGCCGATGAAGCGCCACGGACATCACCAAATTGGTTTAGCAAGCTCCTTAACTACTTCTTCTAACGCCTATGACCACATGAAAAACCACAAGGAGCTTGCTAGCGTTACTTAATTACACATTAAACATTTAAAAATATGAACTTCGAATCAGGAATCTTAGACAAAACAAGACTCACCACAAACATCATCATGCTGGTGCTTCTTTGCTCGAACATTTTCTTTGCCATCCAATATACAGAGAACATCAAGCAGCAAGCCCAACAGCAGCAACAGCAGGACGACTCTGCGACCACGCGCATCCAAATTTCCCGTTTCCTCAAATTCTTCATCGACACCGTGCTCAACACCAAAGGCGGCATTTCGAGCGAAGACCGATTGAAACTGGAAAACGACATCCACCAAATCCACGATGCCGATCTCATCAAAGGCTGGGACACCTTCGTAGGCTCGAAGGACGGCAAGGAGGCCCAAGTGAACGCAGTGAAGCTCATGAGCATGCTGGGGAGCAAGATGCTTTAACCCGCCCTCCATTTGAGGCGCGGTTTAACCGTGCAGGGGTTTGAACCTGTCCAGGTGAACCGGATTCACAACCACATCGAGCGCATTAGAATTCATCGGATCGTGTCCAATGATGGCGTCGTAGCCTTCTGAAAAGAGAAGATCCCACAGTTTTCCTTCTGAGAAAATTCCCGCGTTGAAGGCAAATTCAAAATCATCCTCTGAAATCAGTTTGAATTTGCAACGCGCCGGAAGCCATCCGGACAAAATAGTCTCACCAAAATTTCTCGCCCAATCCCTGTCCGTGGTGAAATGCAGTCCACCCTGGTTTGTCTCGTTTTCACCGCGATACAAGGGGAAAGCTTCGGGGTTTGAGATGAACTTTTGCGCCAGCAGGTTTATATCCTGCTCCAGTTTTTGATCCATGAAGTGATTTTATCATACTTCAAAAGAATTCGTCACCGCGCTCGCCCGTGGCGGATGCGCTTCCACGAGTTTTGTTAAACCCGTTTCGCGCCTTCTGCATTGCAGAGGGCGCGATAAAAAGTAGTTGGGTGGCAGGCGTGCCACACGCTTTGATTGTGACGAGCATATCTCGCTCACGGTCAAAGGGTGTGGGTGGAGGGGGAGCGTGACCAGTCGTTCCGCGTAAGCGCGGAAGTAGTTGTAACAGTGAACCAGTTCCCAGGTGTCGGTTCCGCCGTAGCGGGCCGACTTGTCCCTTTTTGGTGTCAACATGTCCGATAGGAAAGGATGACACCCGGCTAGCCGCCAGGAAAAAGGGACAAGTCGGGCCGTGAGGCCGACACCTGGGAATTCGTTCCACCCTTGTATTACAAGGGTATTTTGTCGTTATGGCGGCGGTTGCCGCTACATAGCTAGTTTGTAGGGGTGGATGTAGGTTTTGGATGGGTATTATTACACCACATATTTGACAATCTGTACATTGACATGGTACTATTATGTACGTTACGCTTCACAAGGAGCAGAAGGCGTCAACGGTACCTTTGACGCCTTCTGCTGCAATCGTGCTGCTTATCAAGAAGTCGAGCACGTTGGCTTCGATTTACCAATTAGTAGTTATCTAGGCTTATGTTCACAAGATTTGAGAGCAATTATGATGCATACTTCCTGCATCTTGAAAAGGAAGGAAGAAAACCGAAAACCATAGCGGAGCACAAGAAATTCCTTCGTGAGTACTTTCCGGAAAGTCTTAAAAGAAAATGGTTATCAAGCGTCACCCGTGGTGACATAGACATTCTAAAGGAAGTCGGTCGGCAGCACGGAGAGCACGGTGCTCAGCGAATGGTGGTTGCGTTCCGAAGATACTTCGACTTTATGCAATCCCATCTCGGTATGAAAATGCCGTTTGACTGGAGAGACATTAAAGTCCCTGTCATTAAAACGAAGGAACAACCAGTGTTCGAGGATTATGAGTTGGCTACTTTGTTCCATATTATGGAAACAATGGAGGCGGGAAGTGTTCATGGTCGAAGAATGGCGTGGACGATGCAGGCTTTCTTTGAGACTCTATTTGGCACCGGGCTGCGTATCCACGAAGGTTTGAAGTTGAACAGAGTTGATTTAAACACCATTAAAGAAACTGGGAAAGTCACAGTCCTTAGAAAAGGAGGAAAGACGTGCGAAGTTTCCTTTTCGGAACGTGCGATCAAAAAACTCGATGAGTATTTCGGACGACGCAATGACACTTCAGACGCTATGTTTGTAAATTCCTGCGGAGAGCGACTTATTATGGCGACTGCAAGGAGCTACTTCGAGAGACTAAAACGAAAGTTAAGAGATACTGGCTATCCAGAAATCGCAGCAAAACTCAAGAGCCATACATTCAGGCGAACTCTCGCGACATACCTCATCGAAAACGGAGCGGACATAAAGTCGGTGCAGACGATAATGGATCATGAATCAGAGAGAACAACGGTGAAGCATTACATCAGAGTAAACAAAAAGAGAGCCCAATTAATACATCATTATATATTGTCCCGGTTCTCAGTCGATGAGCTTGCGAGCCGCTGTCGAGAAAGCGAGGGTAGAGTGCAAGTGCGCATGACAGCAAATCAGGGGCGCTGGATGACTCTCAGAAACGATGAGGTGTCACCAGAACTATTGGCTAAAGTAAACGAAAAAGAGTTGGCAATGCCAACTCCATCGTTAGCGCAATAGAAGCACCTGTTGACGACCTGACCAGTCATAGAGTATACTATACTCTAGTTATTTGAAACATGTATTCGGATTCACAAAGCAGGTCAGGTGTGAGTTCCTATTTAATCTTTTTATAATATACTGCCTTACTTCTGAGGGGGCGTGAAAAGCGCTACCCAGTCACCTCAATGGAGTAAGCGTTAAGTTCAAGATCGTATTTCATCGCGCTGGCGAGACGACACAGTGGTCAAAGCGCTAACCCATCGGGTCAAAGAAAGCTTCTTGGAAAGATTAAATACGGAAAGGCACCTGCAAAGGTGCCTTTCCTGTTTTGTGGTCCGTAGTTCCACAGATCGGCTTGCTTGGTAAAGCACGGTTGCGATTGGCTTACTGCCAACGCATGTCAATTACCAACTTTATCGATGGGCTTTTTGCTTGGGGGAACATGCGGGTTCGGCCAGAGACGCCAGATGAGTCTCGCTAGGCTATGCTGCCCGCATGTTTCCCTGCACAAACGGGGATGGTCGAATTTATCAGGTCTTAATCACATTTTTTTCACATGCCAAACCGATGGGAAATGGAATACGTGCCGATTGCATCGGAAGCCGCACTGCGACGCACTTTTGGCCTCCGGTCTTTCATTGAGCGTTGGCTGTTGCGGCTGATCCGGCATTCGTGCGTGTGTCCGTCCTGTCGTGGGTTGCGGGATGCAGTGGCAGAGGAAAAGGTGATCGAGTTTTAATCATGCTCGGAACCGGGCGGCTGTGTCTGGTGCGCCCATGCTGGGGGATGTATCTACGTGATCTCTCCTGGGTGGATCACGCACCGGGCCTTCCGGCCCTGGCAACGGGCGAACATATATGGCAAAGCAACGATACGTTGACACGAGGTTTTGGGATGATTCCTACGTTGTGAATCTCGCTCCCATGGAAAAACTTGTTTTCCTATACCTGCTCACCACACCACTTACCAATGTTACCGGTGCCTATGAACTGCCCATTCGGCGGGTGGCTTTTGATACGGGATTTTCTGTGGAGGAAGTGAGCGCTGTTTTTGAAAAACTGGAGACAAGCGGGAAGCTCATCCGGTGGAACGGCTGGGTCGGCGTGGTAAATTTTATCAAATATCAAAATTATAGAAATTTAAATATTCAGAAAGGTATGCGTGCCGAACTGAAGCGGGTTCCCGAAACAATCAAGGAGAGGCTATATACGCTCTACCAAGAGCGAGGTATCAGTCTCGAAGCGCTTTTGCATCCTGATTCTGATCCCGACCCAGACAAAGAATCTGATTCCGAGCCCGATCCCGATTCCAAGCGCGTGCCTCCCTGAGCCGGTATCCACAGGTAATCCACAGAGTTTCAAACAGTGGCGTGATGAACTGCTTCGCAGGTGGCGGATATGAGGCGCAAGCCCGGTGGCCGTCACTATGAAGCTCATCTTTTGTGGGATGAGCTTCTCGTGACAACCACCAACATGAAAGTTCTTTCGAAATGAAAACAACGCAGTTCATTGATCCGTACACGCTCGTGACGGAATCCATCATCGCTCAACTTGAAAAAGGCGTCGTGCCCTGGCATTGCCCGTGGCGGCGCGACGTCGGCAGACCGATGAATTTCCACACCGGAATGGAATACCGTGGAATCAACATCCTTCTGCTGGGAATACGCCGGTTTGCTTCCCCGTATTGGCTGACATGGAATCAGCTTAAACAACGGGGCGGCAGCGTGAAGAAAGGCGAGCATGGTTCGCTCGTGGTGAAGTACGGGAAATTCGAGAAGAAAACCGGAGAAGCCGACGAGGAGGGCAAAGAGAAAACCAAGGGGAGCGCCTTCCTCAAGGGCTACAAGGTTTTCAACGTCATGCAAATTGAAGGTATTCGGTTCCCTGAAGTCGTCCCCATGGCAACACTCGGTGAACCCGAACGGATTGCCAAAGCCGAAGCCATCGTGAACGGCATGCCGTCACCACCGGTAATACGGGAGGGAAGACATGCCAGGGCTTGCTACCGGCGAACCACAGATACTGTGGACATGCCCGGAATAAAGAGCTTTGAAAGCAGTGAGGCATTTTACCTCACCCTCTATCACGAGCTTATTCATGCCACCGGGCATGAATCCCGGCTGAACCGGAAAACCGTCATCGAAAACGATGGCTTCGGCGGCAAGGGCTACTCGCAAGAGGAGCTTGTTGCCGAAATGGGAGCAGCCTTCCTAGGAGCAGAAGCGGACATCGTCCGTGACAACCACGAACAATCCGCCGCGTATCTCCGGGGCTGGCTCGATGCCCTCAAGGACAAGGATCACAGACGCTGGATCGTCAAGGCCGCAAATCAGGCAGCCAAGGCGACGGATTTCATTCTCGGGATTCTGCCCAGTAATTGAATCAGTAATTCAAGGTGTGGCATTAGCTTAGCTTTTAGCAATAGCCTCTTCCAATTCTATTGGAGGAGGCTTTTTTTTGTGCGGAAATAGCTGAGAATAGTTTTTTGATGGGCCTCCGCATTTTATTCTGATTTTCCGATGCTCGTGCATCCAAAGGAATGAGACCAATCGGCCAAATGAATTTAACACCAATAAGGCGGATTGACTATCAACAAGCGAAACGCTATTGGTTTTATTTTATGCCTACGGATGCACTTTCCCAGATCAGCGAACTCCAAGCCAAAATTCAGCAACTCCGAATCAACCATGTTGCAGAGCTAAAAGAAAAGCTGCATGAAGCTAGGCGAACCGTTGCGTATCTGGAAGCTGAACTCGCTAAGGTAACAGGTCAATCAACTCCTGTAGGAACGGCTGTGCGTAGAACCCGCACCAACCCCGAAGATATACGTGCGAGAGTTCTAAAGGCTCTCGCTGCAATGCCAACCGGCTTGAGTCAAAAGGAAATCGCCGAGGCAACAGATCTCAATTACACCACCGTCATGATCTTCCTGAAGAAAAACCTGAAGGATTTCAAGACCACCGGCTCCCTAAAAAGTAAGCGGTATTTTTTGAAATAGCCGCAATTTCTAGGGCAGAAATGCAACCGTTCGGAATTTCCGAATAGTTCAGTGCGAATACATGGCACGGAATTCCCGAAGTGCTCTCAGAGCATGCCTTCGTATGCCGGATAGTTGTCTTTGATCACGCTCTTCCATGCGGCGGTTTCGTTTCCACCGCCAAGGTCATTCTTGTGGTAAACAAGCAAAACATGAATTTTTTTGGCTTTGGTGTCTTTTGCGACGATGCATCTGTTGCCCGATCCATGGCGCGATTCTTGGGTGCCGGAGATTTTGAACTCGGTCTTGCAAATCACGATGTCCGCCTTTTTGTCCGTGATTTCTTCAGCGATGGATTTTTCCAGAATCACATCGAAGCTCTGGAACTCACGCTTCAACGCAGAAAGCGTGAAATCCCAAGCCTTTTTGTATTTTTTCGCAAAGGATTTTATGTAGTGCCTCTCCGCAAAAGGCTCAATAATGACCTCGTAATCAGTAGACATCTTCGGGGTTTTCTTGAGTGATAAGCTCGTATGGAATGATCTCGTTGTCCGAGCAAACAGCGTAGGGAAGCTGATTGTGGGTGAACGCAACGATTTCCTTCGTGTTTTTGCCTTTCCATTTTGTGGCAACGGTTTTGATGAACTGCTCCTCCTCTTGGTTGAGTTCCGACAAAGCAACTTTTCCGCCGGTTCTCGTCTGGGCAATCAACATGGCTCCTTCCTGCGTTGGAGTAATTTCAATTTTGCCTTCCTCGAAAAGTTCATCAACTGCACGAAAATACACGTCCGGCACAGGCCCATATTGGATTTTCCGATATTGCATGCCGCTCATGCTTTCCAGATGGCTGTAAAACCATCCGAAATCAGCCAGGTAGACGAGCTTGGCCAGTTTGGTTTTTGGGACGCGGCCATCCTTGGAACCTGTGTTCCTGAGGTATGCCAGAATCATTTGCTTGTATTTCTCGTAATTGGACGTGACGCCGTTTTCCATTTCCCTCAAAGAAACGCCCAATACGTCGGAAAGCTTTTCGGCTTCGGAAAGGGTCAATTCTCTCTTGCCTTGCTCGATTGCGATGTAGGAAGGGCGGGAAATGCCCAGCTTATTGGCGATGTCAGACTGTGAAAAACCGCGCTTAGTTCTAAGCGCTTTTACAAGCGCCGCATATTTGTTGCTCATGCCCTCATTTTACAGCCCAGATGTCAGGATGTCAAACAGACAGATGTCGTAAAGTTTGACATTAGAACTGAAAGATCAAGAGAGGTGGCAGCCATCAAGGAGGCCGGAGCAACCGATCTGGCGACTGGAGAATTCCCTCTGGTTTTTGGAACTACACTTCCAACTTTGGCAGAGCCTCGGCAGCCTGCCGGAGCGCCGCCAATTCGATGTGGGTGTAGTGCTGGCTGATGGCCTTGGAGTCGTGGCCCACGAATTCCTGAACGATGGCGGGGCTGACACCCGCGTTCTTCATGAGGCTTGTTGCGGTGTGGCGGAGAGAATGGAAAGAAACCTCGCTCTGCGACCTGCGTCCATTCCGTCCATTGGCGTCGGTTTTCTTGTGATGAGAGCGCGGCTCAACCAATTTAACCGATGCCATGAGGTCGTAGAAATCGTTTGAAAGCGCGCCTACCCGCCCGGTGGGGCCAACTTGTTCCGCAAGGGCGGGGAAGACGAATTCCTTGCCGGATTTTCGATCCTGCCGGTTCACCCACTGCCGAAGGGGTGCGGCGATGGGCAGGATTTGGCGACGGTGGGTTTTCCGGGTGGTCAACGCGAGGCTATTGGTCTCCAGATCGAAATTTTCCCAATGTAGGCGGACAATGTCACCGAGACGCTGGCCGGTATAAAGGCCGAAGAGGATGACTCCTTTCCATTCGCCCTCGGCGACCTGGATGAGAGTCTGCAATTCCGTCAAGGTGAATGCCCGCCGGGACGATCCTTCATCGGTGGCCCGCAAAACCGGAACCTTTGCTGCCGGGTTGTCGTCGATAAACCCGTCCCGCCATGCTTGCTGAAATGCCACCCGGAGAATTTTGAGTCGGTTATTTACGGTTGCCGATGCCCGAGTTGCGGCGATGTGATCGCGAAAGGCAGCGATGTCGGTTTTGGAGATGTAGAGCATTTGAGTGTTGGCTCGTTCCGCCAAAAAATCGCAGAAATCCCGAGCGGTGCTCTCATAAGCGGATTTGGTCGTCGCCGAAATGCTGCCTGTCTTGGCCTTTACCCACTGGTCGAAATACGAACGCACCGTGGTCGAACCTACAGTCGAGCCGCCATTCATCTTGTGAAGATCGCTCAGAACGCGCCGGACTTGGGCTTCGGTTATACGGGATCGCGCTGCCGCCTCGTAGTCGTCGGCCAATTTCTGGGCGAGTTTTTTGTTCGTCGCCTTGGTGCTGCGCTGGGCGCGCGTGCTATTGCTCAAGGTGAAGCAGGCAACCCAGTATTTTGAATTCGGTTTTCGTCGAAGAGAGGCCATAAGTGACAACGTAGGTGACAACATCACAGGTGTCAACCGTGTTCGTGCGCGTTATATCTCTCAGAGTAAAAGGCATTTACAGAGCGCCTGAAACCAACCGGGGGTTCGAATCCCCCCCTCTCCGCCAGTTTTTGAGAGAAAAACTGGAAGGTTCACTTTCAGGCCCCTCCAACCCCTTGTTTCCGCGGGTTAGCGCCTCCCAGTGGTTCGCTGCGGGTACGGGTGGAACAGCCTCGCCTCGAAATGACGATTCCCCCGCTTGGGTGCGCTCGATGTCGATTCCCTAGGGGGAACCCTTATGGCCTTGCAATGGATTCACCTGGAATGATAGATGGACCAATGGAACGATACGACACGCCTTCCTCGCCAAGTTTTGAGCCTGCTCCAGCCGTCGAAAAGGCCGTGGAGCCGGAGGGTTTGCCTTTCATCGTCCGCATCGGCCGTCGCATCGAAATCTTGATCAGCATCGCCCTGGTGCTCCTCACGCTGGTTTTCATGACGCCGATTTTCCGGGGCATGGCCACCACCTCTTTGGGCACCGACGAGCGGGGCACGGTGACGCGCTACAGTTCAAAAGGGCCCCTGAAGACCATCACGTGTTACGACCTGGCGAAGAACCACATTTTCTTCAATCTCCTCAACTCGCTCACGCCCGGTTCCAGATCCTTGAATTCTCTGCGCGTCCGCCTCTGGTCGTTCGTGTTTTTGGGCGCATCGGGTATCGCGGCCTTGCTCTACTTCGCCCGCCGGGGGTGGTTTTTCGAAGGAGCGCTCTGGATCTATTTCTGGGGCGTCAATCCCAAGTTGGTTTCCCTCAACCTGATGGCTCGCGGTTATGGCTTTTTGAGTTTTGTCACGCTGGCGCTCACGATTCTGACGATCCGGTATTTCGAGACGGGCGACCGGAAGGCGCTGCGGATTCTCTGCGCGCTCACGGTCCTCGGGGTTTGGACCATCCCCAGCTTCCTCATCTTCGGCGGTTCGCTGCTTGTTTTCCTGCTGCTGGCAACCCGCCGCCGGGAGGTCTTGGTGGCAGGGGCGGCGACGCTGGCGGCGGTGGCGATTCTTTACGCGCCGGTCATCCGGCAGGTCTTGCACGTGATGCAAGGTTACGGGGCAAAATATGGGGAAGATTACGCCACGATGGAAGCGGTGGCCGGAACCCTCCGGGACTATCTGCTTCCTGCCGGTGACAACCTTCTTTTTGCGCTCCTTTGCGGGGCGTTGGTGGCGCCGTTTGCGCTGTGGCCCCGGGAGGAGCCGGTCGGCCGGGGGCTGCGTCTGCTCATGGGCGTGGTTTTTGTATTTTTCGCCGCCTGCCTGACGATGAAAACGCCGCCGTTGCGCACCACCGCTTTGACCATCTGCCCCCTTCTCTTTTGCCTGGTGCACGTGTTCGGCCGGCTTTTCCGCCATCCGCGCATGGCTTTCGTGCGCCCCTTGGCCGCCCTGGCGGTATCGGTTCCATTGCTGGCCCATGCGAGCTACGAGATCGCCAGTTATCGGTTTCTGCCGGAGGAAAACTGGCTGGATGTTTCCCGCGCGATCGAGACGATTTTTCCCAAAGGCACGACCACCTATGGGGGATCGAACACCATCCTGGCGTATGTTCAAAACCGCTACCGCGAACTCAATGACTTCGACAAGGAGGCGTTTCTCAAGGGCAAATCCGTGGTGATCCATTCCCACCTGAACGTGACCCCCAAACCGGAAGTCCCCGTCTCCGGTTTGTCCCCGCGCGTGCTGGATATCCAAATTCCACAGCGGATAAGCGGCTTCCAGAATCTTTGGTTTGTTCCGCCTGCGGAGAGCGGCATTGCGGAAGTCACGGCGGCGGGGGGAACCGCGGAAACAGGCTGGAAGCTTGCCACTCCCGGAATGGTGGCGCTCAAGCTGCGCCCCGGCACCTCCTTCCACTCGCTCAACATGCTGGTGAAGGGGGGGGCGGCGCTCTCCCAGGTGCAAGCCGAAGCCACGGTCAACGGAACCAAATACCGCATGGAAACGTTCCAGGAGGAGGGGGGGCGCGTTTATTCCCTTCGGCTGCCGGGCCAGGCGCTTACCCGTGCGGAGATCGCCTTTTCCTCCCCGACGCCGGGCATCGCCATCTCCGTGGCGGCGATCTGGGCATATCCCGTCGCCACCGAAGAAAACCGTTGATACCCGTCCGTTTATTTCGGAAAGATGGTATGAGGCGCCTGCGCCAAGTGAGACACAACCTGTGCCAAAGATGTGGCACACCTGTGCCAGAGTGGCGCGGATTCCTTCAGGCTTACTCAATGGGCTATTCTATAACTTGTTGATGGTATGCAAGTTAAGCCTTTTTTGGCCCGGCGGCCCGGCACTTGCTAGAGGAGAAGTGTCCACGGGCAACCAACTTTCTCACATTTTATGGCAAAGATCCTCGGTATCGATTTGGGAACGACCAACTCCTGCATGTCCATCATGGAAGGCGGGGAGCCTGTCGTTCTGGAAAACTCGGAAGGCGCACGCACGACCCCCTCGGTGGTTGCCTTTACGAAAAGCGGCGAACGCCTTGTCGGCCAGGCCGCCAAGCGGCAGGCCGTGACCAACCCGGAGAACACTGTCTTCTCCATCAAGCGCTTCATGGGCCGCAAATATGACGAAGTGCGCGACGAACTCCACCGCGTCCCCTACAAAGTCGTCAAGGCTGCCAATGGCGACGTCAACGTGCAGGTGACCGTCGGCGGCGAAATCAAGACCTACTCGCCCCCCGAAATTTCCGCGATGATCCTGGCCAAGCTGAAGGCCGACGCCGAAGCCAAGCTTGGCGAGAAAATCACGCAAGCCGTCATCACCGTCCCCGCCTACTTCAACGACTCCCAGCGCACCGCCACCAAAGACGCGGGCAAGATCGCGGGCCTGGAAGTGCTGCGCATCATCAACGAGCCGACGGCCGCCTCGCTTGCCTACGGCCTCGACAAAAAGAAGGACGAAAAAATCGCCGTATATGACCTGGGCGGCGGCACCTTCGACATCTCCGTGCTCGAAATCGGCGACGGCGTCTTTGAAGTCCGCGCCACCAACGGCGACACCCACCTGGGCGGCGACGACTGGGATCACCGCCTCATGGACTGGATCATCGGCGACTTCAAGAAGGACACCGGCATTGACCTGAGCAGCCAGCCCGACGCCGTCCAGCGCATCAAAGAGGAAGCCGAGAAAGCCAAGATCGCCCTCTCCTCCGCGCAGGAATACGACCTCAATCTGCCCTTCGTCACCGCCGACCAGACGGGGCCCAAGCACATCATGCAGAAGCTCACCCGCGCCAAGCTGGAGCAGCTCTGCGACGACCTCTTCGAGCGGACCATCACGCCGGTGAAAGCCTGCCTCAAGGATGCCAAACTGACCGAGCGGGAAGTGGACGAACTCGTCCTCGTCGGCGGCATGACCCGCATGCCCAAGGTGGTCGATACCGCCCGCACCCTCATCGGCAAAGAACCGCACAAGGGCGTCAACCCGGACGAAGTAGTTGCCATCGGCGCGGCCATCCAGGGCGGCGTGCTCAAGGGCGACGTGAAAGACGTGCTGCTGCTTGACGTCACCCCGCTCACCCTCGCCATTGAAACGGCAGGCGGAGTGGCCACCTCCATGATTCCGCGCAACACGACCATCCCGACGCGCAAATCGCAGATCTTCTCCACCTACAGCGACAACCAGCCCGGCGTGGAAATCAAAGTGCTCCAGGGCGAGCGCCCGCTCTCCCGCGACAACAAGAACCTCGGCACCTTCCACTTGGACGGCATCCCGCTCGCCCCGCGCGGCGTCCCGCAGATCGAAGTCACCTTCGACATCGACGCCAACGGCATCCTGCACGTCGGCGCCAAGGACCTCGGCAGCGGCAAGGAGCAGAAAATCTCCATCACCGGTTCGTCAGGCTTGAGCAAAGACGAAGTCGAGAAGATGCAGAAGGAAGCCGAACTGCACGCCGAAGAAGACAAAAAGGCGAAGGAAGCCATCGAGATCCGCAACAACGCCGACAGCCTCGCCTACCAGTGCGAGAAACAGCTCAAGGAGCTGGGCGACAAAATCCCCGGCGAAAAAAAGACCGAGATCGAAGCCGCCATCACCGCCGTGCGCGAAGCCTTGAAGGGCTCCGACGTGGACGCCATCAAGAGCGCCTACGATACCCTGCAAGCCAAGTTCCAGGCCGCCAGCGAAGAGCTTTACAAAGCCGCCGCCGCCCAGGCCCAGGCCGCGGGCGGAACCGCCGGAACAGAACAAGCAGGCCCGGAAGCCGGAGCCGCCAAGCCGAAGAAGGAAGGCGACGTCGTGGATGCCGAGTTTGAAGTCGTCGACGAGGATAAGGACAAGAAGAAGTAATTTCCCGCACCTTGCGTCCCGTTCCCAACCTTCGGATTGGGAACGGGAACCTAACACAGCCAAGTAAGTCATTATACTATGAGTAATATTGCATTCCAAATCGGCGATGTCGTAATGCTCAAATCTGGTGGCCCAGATATGACAGTCGAAAGCCTTGGCACAAACAGCAATAACGGAACACCCTTTGTATTTTGCAAGTGGTTCGACAAAGATCAAAAGGTAATGAGCACATCTTTTCCTCCGGCAACATTGCAGAAAAACGACGATTAATTTATCGCTCTTCCTGAGCGCCAAAGGCGCGTCCGCATACCAGCCTGGGGCAACGCCCCAGGTCTGCGGCCCCCGAAGGCGCAAGGGCTGAAAGCCCGTCGCATATTTTCATGAAACAATACCAAACCATCCCACTCCCCGGCACCGATGCGGCGGGCTTTCAGCCCTTCCCACGTTTGGGGCTTCGGTACCTAGGGCGTTGCCCTAGGCTGGTATGCGGACGCGCCTTTGGCGCTCAGGACTAAACGCTCAGGACTAAACGCTCAGGACTAAACGCTCAGGACTAAACGCTCAGGATTTAAATTCTCTGCCCTAAATCATCTCATGCCACAATCCCTGTCGCTTATCCTCGTGCATTTGGTGTTCAGCACCAAAGATCGTCTGCCGCTCATTGGCGAGTCGATTCGCGATGGATTGCACGCATTTCTTGCCGGGGCTGCGCGCGCGGCGGGTTGCGAGTGTTTCCGCGTGGGAGGTGTGGCGGATCATGTGCATTTGGCGGTGCGCCTTTCGCGGACGATTACCGTGGCCCAACTGATCGAGGACTTGAAAACAAGTTCCTCCAAATGGATCAAAGAGCAGTCTGCTAAACTTGGCGTGTTTGCCTGGCAAAGAGGCTACGGAGCGTTTTCCGTGGGGCCGGGAGATCGACAGGCGTTGCTGGAGTACATCGACAATCAGGAGGAGCATCATCGCACCCGGACATTTCAGGAGGAGTATCGGGCATTTCTCAACAAATATCACATTTCCTATGATGAACATTACGTGTGGGATTGAGGGATGCGTCGGGCCTTCGGCCCTGAGCACTATTTTCCGCGAGGCCTGGGGCGTTGCCCCAGGCTGGTATGCGAGCGCGCCTTTGGCGCTCAAGACGGTCATGCTCAGCACATGGCGCTCAAGACGGTCACGCTCAGC
>JBAWXX010000004.1:0-86731 GCA_037143855.1 Verrucomicrobiota bacterium
AAGGCTTCGGGGGAGGGATCTCAGGAATGGGAGCGGGGGGAGGCAGGAGGTCCGCTGCCCGTGCCATGGCCCCGAAGGCCAATGCTACTGCCGCCCATTTTACCAGCGCTAGTTTGTTCTTTTTCATGTTTTTTATCTTTTTTTCACTCCACTTATTATTTTACTTCAGGGTGGCTGGTGTTGTTTCGTGTGTTGCCGCAAAACCTGTAACAACCCGAACTAACTTCATATACCGCGCGATCTTTCTCCATGCGCAGAAACTTCACACCCTCCGCCTTGGCCGCTTGTTTCCCGCTTTCCGTCACGCTTTTGGAATCTTTTGCAGGCACATAGACCGTTGCGGTGGTGTTTGGGGGAATAGTGACATCCATCTGAACTTGGCCTGCATCCATCTTCCAATTGCTGACGATCCTGCCGTGGATCGAGTCGTAGTGACATTTGACCCACGTCACATTTCCGACCACCGCGGGCTTGATGATGATCTTTTTAAATCCGGGTCCGTCCGGATCGCTACGGATTCCAGCCAACCCCTGTTGGAACCAACTGCCCGGGCTGGTGAAGCAGGAATGAATCAAGGAATCACTCGCATTCCATTGTTCCCAGAAGGTGGTGGCCCCGTGTGTCACCATAAAGCCCCAGCCGGGATACGTAGTCTGGTTCATGATGGTACACAAAAGATCATCCCGCCCGGCTTCCTGAAGGTATTGAATCAAGAAATAGCTGCCGAGCATTCCCGTATCGAGATGCCCTCCGCTTTTTACCTGTATCAGGTTTTCGAGCGTCTTACACACCGTGGCGCGGAGGTCCTCGGGAACGACGCCGGTCATCAGCGGCATCAACTGGTAAGCCTGCTCGTCGATCACATACTGCTGTTTAGCCGGGTCGTAGAATTCCGCGTGGATGAGCGGCCTGATTTCTGCCAACCGCGCCCGCCAGCGTTGCGCGTCATCCGCGTGCCCGAGGATATCCGCTGTTCGAGCCAGGATATCCATCAAATAGACCCGGTAACAGCTATTGAACAATTCCTTGCAGCGATCCGAAGGCCATTTGCCATTCGTTTCCCGGCCAGGCGGAACCCAGTCGCCAAGAAAGGCCCAAATGTTGTTGTCGATCGGCTTCAGGATGCCATTCTGGGAACGGCTCTCGAGGTACTCCGTGTATTTACGCATCGCCTCATAGCCTTGGTTGAGGGCGCGAATATCTCCGTAGTAATTGTAAAGCTTCCACGGCAAGACGCACCCTAAACCGCCCCAGCCAGGCCCGCCGCCTCCGCCGGACGGCGCGCCATTCGGAAATTGTCCGGTGCTCGTATTCTGCGCATCCCGCCAGTCCTGCGCCCACTTGCCGTAAAAGGCGCCCATCTGCCGGCCCATGATCTGCGAATCGATACTCACCTGGCCGTCGCCATACCCGAGCCGTTCACGGTGCGGACAATCCACCATGTACCCGCCGAGATTGAGACAGCTCAACGTCCACAAATTCATCCGATAAATGCGATTGAAGAGCTCGTTGGAGCATTCGAAATCGCCGGCAGATTCAAGATCCGATTCGACCAGAAGCGCCTCGGCATCGCCCGGCGCGGGCTTGGTAGGCAGCCCTTCGACGATCACATAGCGAAATCCGTGGTAATTGAATTTGGAACAGAACTCGCCCGGTTTGCCCGCCGAAATGAATTCATCAATCTGGTTAAACGTCTGGTAAAAGATCTCGCCTTCGGCCGTCTTCACGCTCCAGCCCGTTTTCCCGTTGAAGCGGCCCGACACATCCTTGTCGGTAAATCCAGACGGGATGCGTCGGTCGGCATACCGCATCGTCACCTTCTGGCCCGACGCCAGCTGCGGCATGCGCAACCGCATCCAGCCAGCGAGGTTCGTGCCGAAATCCAGCACCCAGGTGTCGTTGCCCACGGCAGCACACTCCACCATCGGAATGACCCGGCCGATGCGGTTCGGTTCGCACGATTGCGCCGTCACCTTCACTCCGCCGGGAAAAGCGGGTTCCTCTTGGACGGGGGTCCATGCCCCCGCCGCACAGCCGGGTTCGCTCCAGCCGGGGATCTCGTTGCGGGCATCGAGGCATTCCCCACCGAACCAGCCCCAACACCAGCCGCCCAGCAGGGTGAGGGAGCTGGGCGCACAGGTCCACGAACGATCCGTTCCGATGACCACATCCTTCCCCTCAACCATCGTATTCAATTGCACCCGCGCCCCGATGCCCTTGCGGGCCCAACCCTGACCAAACCAAACGCCGATGCAGTTCTCCCCGGCGTGGAGCAGACCGGTGACGTCATAGGTCTGATAAAACAACCGCCGCCAATGAATCGACACGGCCGGAGATAGAACAGCTTCGTCCACTTTCTTCCCGTTCACATAGAGTTCGTAGTAACCACGCACGTTTGCAGAAATGAGCGCCCTTTCCGGCTTGCCAGCCAGTTTGAACTCCTTGCGCACGAGAGGAGAAGTGCCAGGCAGGCTGATCCCCTTCGCCTGCCAATCCTCGGGCTTCAACAGGCCCATGGTCCAGGTCGCGGCATCGCTCCACCCGCTGACTTCAGGCTTTCCCGATTCCGAAATCCAGACACGCACTTTCCAATAGCAGCGCTGCTGGGACACCGGCGGCTTCCCAGAGTATTCGATCTGGGTCGACTGGTCAGATTCCACCTTCCCGCTGTCCCAGAGGTCACCCTGATCTTTCTTCAACAACTCCTCCGAGCTCGCCACCAGCACCTCACACGCCGTCTGCGTTATTCCCCTTGCAGCTTTCGGATTTCCGCCTTCATCCTTGGCGACAATTTTCCAAGAAAGCCTCGGCTTCACCACATCGATCCCCAGGGGATCTTTGAGATATTCACACCGCAAGCCTTCCGCTCGGATGGACTTGGTCTCATGGACTACCTCCGCCCTGACGGCAGATCCAACCGCCCACAAAGCTAAGATCATCGCTACGACTCTTTTTCCAGTATTCATTTTCCGCGTATTCATCATGCTATTTCTTTTGTGCTGATATTTTCTTATTCCTCACCCATCACCCGCACCGGGCCGAGAAGGCCTGCGGGATACAGACGGCTATAACTCAGCATCCATCTGTAATACTGTTTGCCGATGCGCGTAAGCCGATCTTGCTCCGACAGGGAGGCGTCGGCCAAAAGACGGTTGTTCCACGTGTTGGCCACCTCTATCACCAACTCGTTGCCCTGCGTCTTGAGCAGCCCGGCCGGAATCGTCACCCGCCATGGCGGGCACCAGGTTACCCCCAAGTCCTTTCCGTTGATCGTAACCCGCGCCATCTCCTTGACCTCGCCCACGGCAAGGAACAACGGCCTCGCAAGCGCGACATCCCCCGGAAGATCAAAAGTCTTCCGATACGTTGCCACGCCGCTGTAGTTTTTGATTCCCGCCTCAGGACTTTTCGTCCAATCGGTGAGTTGGTCGAATGGCACGGTGACTTTTGGCGCGTTGGCCACCACACCCGCCGGCAGCGGCTTGACCCACGCGGCGTCAAAGCTCACCTGCCATGGTCCCTCGACGGCCAACACCGGCTTGAGCGCCGGGAAATTCCGGCCGCCGACGGGACTCGCTTTCCCCTCCCGCAGGACCACAAAAAACGCCTGCTCCGGCTCAAAATGCAACGGCACCGTCGTTCGCCCATCGGCCGCGACGCTTTTCTCCGGCAAATCGCGCGACGATCCATCCAGCGGGTCGAACAGCTGCACCACCTGACCTCTGGCACGCAGGGCAACCGTCACGTCCATCGGTTGATTGAGCGGATTGGCCAGAAAATAGATCTCGCCTGTCTCGCCCTTGCGGTGGAGCCAGGTAATCTCCATCGGCTTGCCCGAGACCCCAGCGCTGCTCGCCTGGCAATCGGGCACAACGCCGTCCGCAGCGAGCAACTCGCCGACCGGGCGGCCCCAAAGCACACGGCCCTTGCCTACCTTGCGCTCGCCCTGCTCCGCCGGTTGCGCCCCCCAGAGCGCGTCCGCATCTGTTTTCAGCCGTGACTCCGCAGAATCGAGATCGGACAGGCCCGGCGTGCGCAGCGGACGTTTGCCGATGAGGGTCAGCCCCTCCTCCACCAACTGGCGAATGCGGCCCAGGGTGTTAGCGTTCATCGTGGCGCACTGCGGATCGCACAGCACCAGGTAGCGGTAGCTCGGACCCTTCGGCAGCACCAGCCGCCCGTCTTTGACCGCGGCTCGCGTCTGAAGCACCTCGGCATTGATGCCGTCGTAGTCGTAACCGTCGGGCAGGGCCGGATTGAGGAACTTCTTGCCCGGCACGAACCGGGTGGCGCCTTCGCCCACAAAGTACGCCGCGTCGGCGACGAAATCCCCCTGCTGCAGGAGCGACTGGCAACGGCCCATGTAGCCGATCAATCCATCGGCCAGCGGCCACCAAGCGATGTGGCGGTTGAAGATGTCGTAGTCGAGCATCCCCGGCTTTTCTTCGAAGGGCTGATGCGTGTACTTGTGGATCACCGCTTGGTTCAACCCGCGCGCCCAAGCCTCATGCAGCGTGCGGCGGTAGTCAGCCGGAGAAGTAACCATGCTAACCCCGCTCCAAGCCGTCAACGTCTCTGCCTGAACAAAACGGTGGCCGTAAATCCGGGCGCCCGAGGCCGCCGTGCGCATGATGTCAACCCATTGAAGATATTGCACACTGAAGCCTGGAAACCGGTGCCAGAACTCGGCCATCGGCCGGTCCGACCGGCCAAAGACCTGCAAGCCGTCCATGTGCGGATGCGGATAGCTGCCGTAGCCGGATTCGGCGTTGATCTCGCCGTTCATCTGGTGCGCCCGCTCCTGCAACCGCCCGTAGTAAGCCGCCAACAGATCGGCCACCGTCGCGCGGTAATCGCACAGGAACCGGTCGGTGGTCTGGCGGTCCTTCACGATGCGCCGGGCCAGGGCGGGGAGATAACTCAGCAGGTCGTAACCCCGTCGCTTCTGGAACTGCTCGCGGAAATCGCCCGTCCACGTCAGCTGCTGACCCTTGACGCCGGCGCCGATTTCCCAGCTGTCGGTGTGGAATACGATCGGCGCGCCGCCCGCCTTTTGGACGCTCAATTCCCGCATTTGCTTGGCCGCCGAGTCCATCATCAAATCGGCGCTCCGGGTGTTGAGCACATCCACCTCATAGCCGCCGCTGCCCATGCGGGCCGGCTCGCCCAGCGGCGTCCAGCCGAAACGCAGCACGGTCCAGCGTCCGGCGGGAGCTTGCCAGTCAAGCCGGCCGTCCGCTTGCAAATGCGAAGTCAGATCCACCACGTCGGCGGGCGAAACGTCGCAGGCGCCATCCTCCGTGTATTCCTCCTCCAACGCCTCATAGGGATTCGTCGGCCACCCCCACCACGCCCGGTTGGCGGACTTGAAGTCCCACCACTTGATCCCGGGACGCAACACCGGCTCATCGCCCTGGCGCAACACCGCGAACTCGGCCAGTTGCAGGTCCGGCGCATGGGCGCGCAGGATCGCGAGCCGGAACCAACGGGCCGCCACCGGGTCGAACGCCACCCGCTTGCTCTCGCCCGGCTCCATCGTGAAATGGGCCACGCCGCGGAACACCTTTCCATCGTCGGAAACTTGCAGCTCGCACTCCGCCGGGCCAGCCTTGGGCATCCCGCTCACCTGGACCGCCACAACCCGGATCGGCTTGGCGTATTGCAAATCCAACTGCGCCGGCGCTTCCGGCGTACATGCCTTCCCGGTGCGCCAATACGTCTGCGGATCGCCGTCCACCGCGTGCGCCGCCGGCCAGTTCTCCTCCCCACAATAACCGCCAAAGACATTGTTGGCCTTCACATCCAAAGGCGTGGGCGGCCTCTGTGTCTTCTCCTTGAACGCCACCACCGCCACGTCGTGATAGACGCCCAGTCGCGTCAATGGCTGGGGCAACGGCTCGGCCAACGCGCCCGGCCCGTCCACCTGAGTCTCCGAATACACCATTTGTTTGGCCCCGTCCTCCTTGCCCACCCACCAGCCGCCATGCGCCCAGCCATCGACGATACTGGCTGACATGGTCATGCCCGACTCATGTGCCAATCGCAAAGCCTCGCCAAACCACGCCTCCCATTCCGGGCTGAGCATCTTGGGCTGGCTCGGCAGCGGCAGCCCCGCAACATTGATCGTCTGCATGTGCATCACCCCGCCGATGCCCTTTTCCTTCATCGCCGCCAAATCGCGCGCCATCCCCTCCGGATTACCGTAGCCGCCCTCGAACCACCAGTACACCCACGGCTTCGCCTCCTGCGGAGGCCGGGCAAATTCCGCCGCCAATGGATCGGCCGCGTGAATGGGCGCCCTCGCGGCCAGCAACCAGGCCATCATCATTAAATTTACAAGTGTTCTTATGTTCATATCTTACGTTTCCCTTTTCTGGCAACCCCTCGGCTTATTCACTAACCATCATGCACTCCTCGGACAGGATGCGGACGGGCCCGATCAGGCCCGATTCCATCAGCGGTGAATTCCTGTTAAAGAACCTGCGGGGGGCAAATGTATAGCGACCCGTCGGACTGGGTTTGCCTTCCGTGAGCCAGGCTGGCCATGTCTCCAAAGTACCGTTCGGGCGGCGGTCGCAGTCATCCGGCAACTGCTCGTCACCAATCATTCGATTCACCGGCAGATTGGCCACCGTCACCTCAAGGGTGTTCGTTCCCAGCACGGCCGCGGCCGTTATGTCCATGCGAAACGGAGCCTTCCAGAGAATGACCGGATCCTTGCCGTTCACCTTGACCGACGCCATTACCCGTACACACCCCAGGTCCAGCCACAGACGGCGGTTCGGCGGCAGCGCTCCGGCCGGCAGCGTAAATGTTTTTCGATAGGTTGCCTCTCCTGAAAAATATTTCACGCCCGCATCGCCATGCAGATGCCACGAGATAAGCCGATCCAGCATCACTTGCTTCGGCGCGCCGCGATCCTGCTGGAATTGCAGATCCCATGGACCGGTTAGTTCAAGGGGCGCAGGCAGCTCCTTCACCGTGATCGCACGCGTCTGGCCGTCAGCCCGTTTCAGTTCATAGGTTCCGGCCTCCCGCACCATGGCTCGCACCCGGCCGCCCTCATCTTGAAAAAGCTCCACGGGCAGTCCGGCCGCCGACGTTTTCCACCATGCCAGATACGGCCCGGAGTTCACCCGCGGCACCAACGGCAATCCGGCCGCTGCGGTTTCTCCCTGCCGATCGGTGGAGAGAATCGTCTGCCCGTTACGCGCCACACCAGTAAAATGATTCCGCTCAAACGGCCTACCGGCAGGAAAAACTACAAACACCGATTCGTTTGGCTCAAGATGAAGCGGCAGACAAACTCCGGCAGGGTCGGCATCATAGACGGCCGGACGCTCTCGGCGACCGCTCTCCGGCCACCACAGCTCAGGACCTTTGCCGGTTACCCGGAAAGAGCAGACCCGGCTCAAAGCCTCGTCCATCTTGTTCACCACAAAATAGAGATCCGTCCCGTCATCCAACCTGCGATGAATCGCACGGAATGCCCCCGGCTGCTCCTTGCTGCATTGAAAATCAGGCGCCACGTTCATGCCACGCAGAACCTGTTCCGGCGTCTGTCCCCAGACTACGCGGCCTTTTCCAACACTTCGCTCCCCTTCTCCACTAGCCCCGGCGCCTTTACCCCATAATTCATCGGCGAGTTGTGTCACTTCCTGGTCGCAAGCTGGAAAGCCGCTTAGGCTTGGAGACTTGAGCGGCCTCGTCCCCAGCACGGTTGCACCCGCCTCCACCATTTCCTTGATCTTGCGCAACAGTCCAGGCGTCATCGTCTCGACCCTTGACAGAGGTCGCGCGGAATAAGCGTATTGGCCGCTGTTCAACTGCCATACCGGCTTGCCGTCTGCATTGTACGAGGGCAGTACCAGCAGCCGGTAATTCATTCCATCCGGCAGGACAAGCCGTCCATCTTTGACGGTCATGCGCGTCATAATGACCTCGGCGGGACAGCCGTCGAAGTTATATTCGGGACGTTCTGGCGGGTATTCGCGAAACGGCGCCGGAATCGGCGGCACAAATCTCTGCGGGGCGCCTTCCGGCTGCAGGAAACAGAGATCAGCGGAAAACAGTCCCTGCCGCAACAGATACTGACAGCGGGCGAGATACCGGTGCCATGCCCCCGATTGTTCCCACCAGGGCAGAAGCCGCCCGTACTGTGTCCCGTAATGGTCGAAACAGACTCCCGGCCAGCGATTAGTCCACGGCTGCATGGCCCATTCCGAAATACAGAATCGGTTCACCCCCTGGCAAAGTGCCCAATCGCCCAATGGCTTCAACGTTGCAGGATGATCGAGCCAGTTTCTTCCCCCCGAAGTGTAGGCTTCTGCGCCAACGATCCGCTTCCCATACACATGCGCGGCGGAGGTCATCACCTCGGTGAGGTCGCACATGCCCAAGCCTCCATAAATCCCGCCCTGCCAGAACTCGGTCATCGGCTCGTCGGCTCGCCCGGCATACCGCAAGTCGTCACAGGTTCCGTCATACGCCTCAATCGTGAGCCGCAATCCCTTTTGCCGCGCCAGTTCCCGCATATGGTCGGCATAATTCTCCAACAGGAGGTCGTTGACCGTCTCACGGAAATCCCAGAGAAATCGTTCGGAAACCTCAAGGCTGTCGACGATTATTCCATTCAGCGTCGGCAGATATGGCAACAGATCATACCCGCGTCGCCGACGAAACTCCTCGCGGAACCCCGTCGTCCAGTTGCCCGAACCGGCTTCCCAACTATCAATATGGGTCGCAACAAGTGTTTTGCCGACCAGCGGCCCGGCCTCGCTAACCAATGGTCCGATCATCGCGTTGAAATGCGTCTCCAGGGCGGACTTGCTCAATTTGTTACACTCCAACCCGGCCCCCTCGGCCTGCGCCATTCGGGTCCCTCGCCAGGTAGGCGTGTGTCCGATGCGCATAATCATCCAGCGCCCAGCGGGCACATCCCAGGTCAATCGACCATCCGTCGCCATCTTGCCGGTCAAATCCTGGACGCGACCTGCCGGAACACATCCGGCAGATGGAACAGCAGGCCACGCCGCAGTCGTCGGCACAACGCGCGGCCATGTAACGACTCCACAAAAGTCCCCGGCACCATCAAAAGTCTTGGCAGTCTTGACATCCGCAATCCGTTGCAGTTTGCCCTCCGCCGTCGGCTCAGGGGCAGGAAAGGCGAGCAACGCGATATCCTCATAACTACCAGCGGCCTCCGGCGGACGCGCAACAACCGCATCGAAGCGTGTTGGCCCCTCGACTGTCGTCTCTGAAAATACCACACGCCGAGAAGCTTGGTCCGGCTTGATCCATGGCCCGCCACTGCCGGCCCAGCCAGCATCGTTGTTCATATTGATCTGCAAGCCGAGCCGGTTTGCCTCGGCCAGCGTGTGACGGAACAAAGCCCTCCATTCGCCAGACAGGAAACGCACCGGTCCTTTCGGATTACCCATGGCCCCGTCCATGATCAGCGCGCCGCCGATCCCGCACCGCCTCATCGCCTCCAGGTCGGCCGTAATGCCTTCCCTGGTCACATTACCGTCAAGCCAGAAACAATAAACCCACGGCCTCGCCGAATCCGGCGGCGATTGAAACCCTTTCGCCAGCTCCGCTCCATTACGAACAAGCGAGTCCGGACTCTCCGCAGCCCTGCTCACCGTAGAGGCCAGCAACCAGGCCAACACGATGATTACAATGACTCGTCTGTTCATGTTTTTCCTTTGTTTTCGAGTTAATTCATTCATGTCGATTGACTCACTTCGCTCCCATCACCCGCACCGGGCCCAGCAGACCCGACTCGACCAGGGCATCGCCCTTTTTCCATAACCGGTAGGTCGTGAAAGCATACCGGCCGGTCGGGCTGGGCTTGCCTTCCGTGAGCCACGTTGGCCAGGTCCTTAAAGTGCCGTCTGGGCGTCGCTCGCTGTCCTCCGGCAACTGTTCGTCGCCGATCAGGCGGTTGACCCAAAGGTTGACGACCTTGACCTCCAACCTGTTTTCCCCCTTCTTCAGGGCACTCGTGACCTCTACGCGGTAAGGCGATTTCCAAAGGATGCCCAGATCCTTCCCGTTAAGCTTCACCTCCGCCATCACCGCCACCTTACCCAAATCAAGGAACGTCCGGGGGCTGGTCGCTTCGGACTGAAAGCTGAAGGTCTTACGATACACCGCCGTACCCGAATAATACTTGATGCCCTCTTCGGGCCGTTTGCTCCAGTCTTCCAACTGATCAAAGCTCACCTGCGCCGGCCCGCCCCATTTCGGATCGAAGCTCACCTCCCACGGGCCGGTGATTTCCTGCATGGGCTTAAACTCCAGCCAGTTCGTTGCCCCGCCGGCAGCCTCTGGTTTGTGGGCTGTGATCTTCTTCCGGAACACCACGAATACCGAACCGCTTGGCTCCAAACGCATCGGCACCCGGGTCACGCCGTCTTTTTCCTCGAACGCACGGGCCGGCTCCATCCGCCCGGTGTCGGGCCACCAGAACTCCGGCAGTTTGCCGCTGACGCGGAAGGCCGCCTGCGCCGTGACCTCTTTGGCTTCGGGGTTGGCCACGAAATAGAGATCGGCTTCCTCCGTCTGGCGGTGGATGTAGCGCAGGATGGGCTGGGCTTGGAAATCGGGAACCACGCCGCGGGAACCCAAAACCTCCGCCACCGTCTTGCCGGTGATGATCTTGGGCCACAGGGCCGCGGCTAGCTGTTGCACCTTGGCGTCCCCCTCGCCCAGGTCGCCAAAACTGGGCGACTTTTTCGGCGGGGTCTTGTTGCCCAGGATCAGCGCCCCGGCGTCGGCCAGTTGCTTGATCTTTTCCAATAGCCGCGGGGTCATGGTCTCCACCTTGGGCAACACCAGCAGCCAGTAGCTCATTCCGTCGGGCAGCACCAGCCGGCCCTCCTTCACCGAAACCCGCGTCAGTAAGGCATCGGGCGAGCAGCCGTCGAAGTTGTAGCCACCTCTCACATGCGGGGCGATCTCGGCGTCGACAGGCGCCTTGAAACTGCTCGGAGCCCCCTCTTCTTTCAGGTAGAGCACGTCGGCCACAAACAAGCCCTGCCGCAGCAGGTACTGACAGCGGCTCAGGTATTCGTGCCAGGGTTTGGATTGCTCCCACCAAGTCTGCGTGCGCTCGTAATGCAAACCCCAGTGCCCCATGGACATGCCCGGCGCACGGTTAGTCCACGGCTGGGCAGCGAAACGATGGAACACAAACCGGTTGATCCCTTCACAGAACGCCCAATCGCCCAGGTCCTTGATGTTGCCCGGATGCCCCAGCCATTTTTCCGAGCTTTTGGCGGTGAACGCTTCTGCTCCCATGATGCGTTTGCCGTAAATGTGCGCCGCAGACGCCATCTCGGTACAGCTCCAGGCATTTTGGAATTTATCCCACGATAAAAACTCGCCCATCGGCTCATCGGCCTCGCTGGCGTATCGGAGCTGTTCCGCGGGCGCGGTATACCCTTCAATCGAGAGGCGCAGGCCGTCCTTGTTAGCCAAACGGCGCAGCTCGCCAGCGTAGTTTTCCACCAGCAGATCGGAAACGGTCTGCCGCAGATCCCAGAGAAAGCGTTCGGAAAACTCGACACTGTCCAGTACCCGCCCGGTGAAGATCGGCAGCAGCGGCAGCGGGTCGTAGCCGCGCCGGCGCTTGAATTCCTCCCGCATCTTCGGCGTCCAGTTCTGCGAACCCACCTCCCAACTGTCGATGTGCATCGCGACCAGCACCTTCCCTTGCCCTGCGAGCGCCTTGTTGTCGGCCACCAGCTTGCTCATCAAACCCTGATAATGCGCCGCTGCCGCTTCCTTGCTGAGCTTGTCGCACTCCAACCCGCGACCGGCTTCCGGCGCGGGGTGGTTGTCTACGCCCGTGCTGGTGTGGCCAAAACGGAGGATCACCCATCGGCCGGAGGGCGCTTGCCAGGTGAGTTTGCCGGCCGCATCCATCTGCGAAGTCAGATCGATCACCTGATCGTGCGGAACGAGGTTCTCGGCAGGCAGCATCGGGTATTGCGCCGGTGCCGCCGACAAATGCCCCATGGTGACACTGGATTTACTCTCATACATGTCGAGGCGATAGACGCTGGACATTCGGATGTCCGTAATCGTCAGGCCAGTGTCAGTCGCGGTCAGGTCGGGCTTTTTATCATCCGGAACCTTCCGAAAGAGGAAGCGGAACACGCGGCCGCTGACCGGCTCAAAGCGGACAACCACTTCCCCCGAGCGGCACAGCGCCTGGCGCACGGCGCGGAAGCTCTTCCCGTCCTCTGACACCTGGAGCTCCCCGTTGACCACATGTTCCTGGTCAAGACGAGCCCGGAACTCTGTGGCACGGTAGGGCCGGGGAAATTCAACCTGCACGAACTGCGGCTTCTGGGGCTCAGGGCGGGGCAGGGAAAAAACCGGCCCAGACGTGCCTTCTTTGGGCTTCTGGGAAGCGGCTTCGGCTGCCACACTGGCGGTGATCACCGCTCCGGCTTCGGCCAAGTCCGTTTGTTCAGCCTCAGGGACGGGCATGGCCAGCACGGCGATGTCGCGGTAGAAGTTCTCCTCCGCCTTGGGCCGGGCGAGCACGCCCTCGAAAAGCTTACCTCCCTCGACGCGGGTCTCCGACCAGACCACCTTCTGCATGGACAGTTCCGGGGTGATCCAGGGTCCGCCGCTGCCACACCAGCCGGCATCGTTGTTCATATTGATTTGCAACCCCAGACGCTTCGCCTCGCGGCAGGTATGCTGGAATAGCTCCCGCCACAATGGCCCGGCAAAACTCGCCGGCCCATCGGGTGCACCCTGGTTAACCTCCATACACAACAAACCGCCAAGACCCACGCGGGCCATGGCTTCCAAGTCGGCCGTGATGCCCTCCTTCGTTAGGTTGCCGTTGATCGGAAACCAGAGCACCCAAGGCTTCGCCTCCTGCGGCGGCTTGGCAAAATCCGCCGCCATTTTATCGCTGGCATGAACGGCCGACGACATCGTCAGCAATAACGACATCATCGTTAGTTTTACAAGGGTTCGTATGTTCATAGGTGTGAGTGCCGATCTACGGGTTTGTTTCAGTCGGTGGGATCAGCGGCAAGGCGAGCCAAGCCAAACCAATATCGCGATTCATGTGGCTGTTGCTTTCCCCCCCCGGAGCGTCGTACACGAGGGCCAAACGATTGCCGACTTTGAGGACGGAGGGCAGCCCGATACACTTGCGGCTCCAGCGGCAATTTTCGCCGTCGAGCACCACGGCCTTCTGTTCCGCCTTCCAATGATTCAAATCCTTCGTCCAGTAAACCCAAACCGCATCGGTGTATTCGCCGCCTTGCAGTCCGACATGGTTGGTAAACAGAAACCACGTCTGGTTAGCCGGCTCGAAATAGAGCGAGCTGTTCTCGATCTGTTCCGCCGGTGGCACGATTGGCGCCGGATCGATTTGCCAGGGGCCATTCAGGTCCCGGGTGCGGGCGATGCCAATGGTCCGTTTCATTGCCGCGCTGAAAAACATCAGATACTCCTCACCTTGCTTGATAATCTGCCCCGGGCTGGCGGTCAGATTATAGTAGGTGCCGGGCTTGGTCCGGAAGGGGACCACCTCCGGCTGCTTGATCCACGGACCCGACGGCGAAGAGCTTTCGGCCTTCATTGTGATGTAGGGCAGGCCAGGGATGAGAGCCGGAGCCGACGTGACGTGCTGCGTGCCGAGATAGAACATGTGCCACGTTTTCCCTTCCTGAAAGGTCACGCCATACGAAGCACTGGCGGAATCTTCCTCTCCCTTGGCGCCAAGATCCAGAATCGGCCCTTTCACGATCCAGTTGACCAGATCCTTGCTGGTGGCCAGACAACACAGCCAGCCCTTGGGTCCCGCGCCGTCATAATGCAGGTAGTAGGTCCCGTCACATTCAAAGGCCCATACGTCGCGAGCGCCCAGGGAATCGCACTGGCCGGGCCCGGTTCCGTGGCGCAACACAACCCCCTGATCTTTCGCATCCAATCGGTAGCGGGCGCTGGGGCGGTTATCTGGATACGTCACGCGTTTCTCGGCTGGTACGATCCGGGAACCAGCATCTTTCGAATGGGCTATGTCTTCCGCCGCCGCCCCAGCCGCCGCAACCAGCAACCCGGCCAATACTGTGCTTACAATGATTCGCCTGTTCATGTCTTCCTTTGCTTTCGAGTTAATTATTGCATGCCGATCGGCTCATTCCTCCGCCATCACCCGCACCGGGCCAAGCAGGCCGGAGGGTTGCAGCGGCGCGGACGGCTGTTTCGTGTTTTGGGTCCTGAAGGTCAACCGGTTCGTGACTCCCGGCTGCTCGTCGCCGACCAGACGGTTGTTCCACGTGTTGACCACCGTCACCGCGAGTTCGTTCGTTCCGGGCTTGAGTGCCTTGGTGATGTCCATCCGGTAAGGCGGCTTCCAAGCAATCCCCAGGTCCTGCCCGTTGAGCTCCACCCGTGCCAAGGCTTCCACCCGGCCAAGATCCAAGTAAAACGCGGATTGGAAATTGGTCCACTCGAAGGTCTTCCGGTAGGTCGCCGCCCCGGAGTAGTACTTGACCCCCGGTTCGGCATTCTGGCTCCAGTCGGTGAGCGCCTCGAAAGGGATCGGTTTGGCCGGGCCACCCCACTTCGGATCAAAGGTAACGGCCCACGCTCCTGTAAATTCCGTCACCGGCTTGAAGTCAGGGAAGTTTTTCTTTGCTTTCCCAATGCTGACCTCTGAATTCTGAATTCTGTTTTTTTGACTGAATACCACAAAGTACGATTCGGTAGGCCCCAGTCGCAGAGGCACCTTGGTGCGCCCGTTCTCCTCGGAAAATTCAGGCAGATCCCGGATTTTGCCCGTCTCGGGATGCCACAGTTCAGGCCGACGTCCGCTCACCCGGAACGAGAGCGTCTCGGCGCGCTCCTGCGAGCCCTGGTTGGAGACAAAGTAAATGTCTGCGTCGGCATCCTGCCGGTGCTTCCACAGAATCCCCCCCGGGCAAAGCACATCCGGCGGCGCCTTCAACGCTGGCCGCAGATCGTTGCCATTCGGGATACGGTCCTTCAAGGCGGCGGCGAGCTTGGCGACCTCGGCGTCGCAAGCCGGATAATCCTGCAAGCTCGGCGAGCGCACTGGCAGAGGGCCGAATACCGGCAGACCCTGGTCCACAAACCGCGCAATTTGCTTCAACACCTCCGGCCGCATCGTTTCTGAAGGCGGCAGGGCCAATACCCCATAGCTGACGTCATCCGGCAACACCAGCCGTCCCTCCTTGACTTTGGCGCGATTGAGGAGCACCTCGGCGTTGATGTAGTCGTAATCGTAGCCGGCCGGCAGGGGCGGCTGGCGCAGGCCGGTCATCTTCGGCGTGTCCTCGCTGATGAAATAGGCGATGTCGGCCACCGGTCGGCCCGCCTGCAACAGCACGCTGCAACGGCGCTGATAATCCACCCACGGCTTGGCGTAATCGAACCAAGTGTTCTGCCGATTAAATTCGGTTCCGAACCCGGCATTAACCCCGGGGTGCCGGTCGTCGTCAGGCTGATGGATATAGACGTGAAGCAGGAACTGGTTGATCCCCTCGCAAAAAGCCCAGTCGCCCCGCGCCTTCAGATCGCGCGGCGTGGCCAGGAAAGAGGGCCCGCCGGTGAAGGCCTCCGACCAAACCACCGGCTTGCCATAAATGTGGGCCGCCGAGGCGGCGCAACGCACCTCGACACTGCCCAATCCGGAAAGAGGGGCGTTGAGCGCCCAAAATTCGCCGCTGATTTCATCGCAGGCGCCGCCATATTGCAGGAACTCGGCGGGGAAACCCCAATGCCCGTAGTTCTCCAGCCACATCTTCATGCCCTGTTCGTGGCATAAATCGCGCAGGCCGCCGACATAATCCCGCGCGATCCGGTCGGCCACCAGCCGCCGCAGATCCCAGAGAAAACGGTCCGACTCCTGTGCGCTGCCCACGATTCGGCCGGTCATCACCGGCAGAAACGGCAACGGGTCATAGCCGTAGCGCGTGCGGAACGACGGCGCGAAATCGTCGGTCCAGTTTTGCGGCCCCGTCTCGTAGCTGTCGGCGACAACGTGTTTCCAGGCTTTACGATCAGCCGCAGGCATCCTCTTGAACAGCTTGCCGACATAGGCTTCAAAATGTGATTTGAGTGCCGGGCGGCTCATTTTGTCCACTTCCGGCCCGGTCGCCTCCGGCGGCGCGGGAGAGTTCTTGGTACCGGTCGGCGCCATACCCGCGCGCAACACGATCCACTCGCCCGCGGGCACGTCCCACGTCAGCGTGCCGTCGCTCGCGAGTTGCGCGCTGAGGTTACGCACGGCGTCAGGTTGAATCGTCAGGCCCGGCTGGTCCGGCTCCGGCTGCCTGGGCCACGTATAGAAATCGAACGGCGGTTGATTTTCCTGGAAAACTTTTTGCAGCGACTTCTCCGCGAAACTCTCCACGCGTGCCGCGGCCGAAAGATCAATCGCGCCCAACTCGCACGCCGCAGAGAGCGACAGCCGGAAATACTTTGCCGTCGTCGCTGGGATCGTCACGACCACCGGCGCCAGCGGCACCGGGCCGACATTGATCGCAAGTTGGTGCCGGTCTATCGTGAACTCCCGCAGTGTTCTGAACTGCTGGCCATCGTCCGAAGCCTGCAACTCGCAGGCGGCCTTCCCCTGTTTGATCGGATGGATCGTCACGCTGCGCGCCGTGAACGGCGCCGGCATCTCGAACGTCACGACCTTCGGGGTGCGCGTGATCTTTGCGCCATGCGCCGCGGCCGTATCGCTCTCGCCCACCGGCGCGGGGAACGCCAGCACCGCGACGTCCTGGAAAAACCCATCCGGCACGGAAAGCTTGCCCACGAAGTGTTGCGGCCCGCGCAGGCGCGTTTCCGGCAGCACCACATAGCGCATTGCCTGCTGGGGCTTCAACCAGGGTCCGCCCGACTGGCTCCATCCCGGCGAATTGAACAGCCCGATGTCCACGCCAATCCGGCCGCCTTCGCGCACCGCATGTTCAAGGTACCCCCACCATTCCTCCGTTAGCGCCTTGGTTCCAGCCCGGATCGGGCTGCCGCTCACCCCGCCCATGATACCTATGTAGCTCTCGCCGATGCCGACGCGCCGCATCGCCTCCAGATCGTGGGTGATTCCCTCCTTCGAAAAGCAGCCGTCCATCCAATACCAATAGCAGCGCGGTCTGGTGTTCTCCGGCGGCGTTTGGAATGCTTGCGCCAGGGCTAGGTTCCCCGCCGGCGCAGGTTTACGCTCGCCAGCAATAGAGCCCGCCGCAACCAGCAACCCGGCCAATACTGTGCTTACAATGATTCGCCTGTTCATGTCTTCCTTTGCTTTCGAGTTAATTCATTCATGCCGATTGGCTCATTCCATACCCATCACCCGCACCGGGCCGGGCAGGCCGGCCTTAAACCGGTAGTTACCCGAACCGACCGCGTACACAGCCCTCCCGTTTTCCATGTCCAAAAATTTGACGCCGTCAGCCTTTTCAGTCGGCTTGCCGCTCTCCGTGACCGTGGAAGCATCCGCCGTCGGCACATAGACCTTTGCCGATGTGTTCGGCGGGATCGTGACCTCCATCGTCAGCTCCGCGCCCTCCCTCTTCCAGTTGCTCACGATCCTGCCGTACATGGAATCAAAGGATGTTTTCGCCCACGCCAACCCGTTTTCACAAGCAGGCCGGATCAGGATGGTCTTATATCCAGGGCTCGCCGCCTTGATGCCGCCCACCCCGCCGTACAGGTATTCACCGACCGCGCCAAAGGCATAGTGATTGAACGAATTCATCCCGATGGCGCCAAAACCTTTGTCCGGCGTCCATCCGTCCCAGCGCTCCCACATCGTGGTCGCGCCATTCTTCACCGGGAAAAGCCATGATGGATAGGTGTCGGTGAGCAACAGCCGGTAAGCCACATCGTCGCGCCCCGCCGCGCTGAGCGCCGGCAACAGGCGCGGCGTGCCGATGAAGCCCGTGGCCAGATGCCACTTGAACCGCTTGATTTCCTCGACAAATTTCGAAGCCACTTGCTCCCGCCGGTCGGCTGGCAACAAATCCATCGAGAAGGCCAGCGCATAGCCGGTCTGGCTGCAATCTTTCAGCGCGCCGTCCGGCTGGAGGAATGCCTTCATGAAGGCGGCCTTGACCTGGTCATGCCGCTGGGCATAACGCCGGGCGTCATCCTCCCGGCCTATGGCTTGGGCCATTTCCGACATGATCCGGGCCAGATGCGCATGATAGGCCGTGTCCATGGCCTCTGCTTTGGCGCCGCCGCCGGCATTCAGCCAGTCGCCAAACCCGCCGACCTTGGAAATACCATCCTGGGTCTTGCCCTCCAGCCACTTCATATAACTCTCCATGGCGGCAAACCGCTCCGCCACGATCCGCGTATCGCCATAGGCGCGGTAAACGTTGTACGTGCACAAGAGCGCGGCGTCGCCCCAGCCCGTGCAGCCGCCGCCTCCCCAGATATTAGGAACCACCCAGGGAAAAGTGCCGTCGCCATTCTGATCGTCCTCGCAGGTCTGCAGCCATCGGCTGAAGAAAGTCGCCACATCGAAGTTGTATGCCGCCGTGGGCGCAAAGAACTGCGTGTCGCCGGTCCAGCCCATCCGTTCATCGCGTTGGGGACAATCCGTCGGCACTTCAAGGTAGTTGCCCTTCTGTCCCCAGATGATGTTGCTGTAGAGTTGGTTTAGGAGCGGATGGGAACACTCGAAGCGGCCTGTCCGCCGCATGAGTGTATGCGCGACACGGCCGGTCACCATATCGAGCTCCGGCTTGGAAGTGAGGCCGCGCACCTCCACATACCGGAACCCGTGGAAGGTGAAGTAGGGCTCCAGGATTTCCTCGCCCTTGCCCGACAGGATGAAAAAGTCCGTGGCCGGGCAACTGCGCAAGGCGGCCGTATAGATCGTGCCGTCCGGATTGGTCATCTCCGCATGGCGCACCGTGATGCGCTGCCCCGCCGCTCCCCGCACCTTCAATCTCACCCAGCCGACCATGTTCTGCCCGAGGTCAAACGTCCAGCAGCCCGGCCTCGGCTCGGTCAGCCGGATAGCGGGAAGTTCATCGATGACGCGCGAAGGTTCGGCCACCGAGGCTTGGACCTTCAGGCTCTTCGCTCCGGCATCAACCTGCACCGGGTTCCAGCCGTTCTCGACAAATCCCGCCTGGTCCCACCCGGCCATTTCCAGACGAGCATCGTATTCGCAACCGAGCAGCAAGTCGGCATGTCTGATCGGGCCGTAGTTCGCCTTCCAACTGCCATCGCTGACCACGGTCTGCAAACTGCCGTCCGCCAGCTCGATCATGAGCTGGGCCAGGAAGCGCGGTTTGCCGCCGTAAACATTGCGTTTGCAGAGATGCGCAAGGTCACTGGCATACCAGCCATCTCCCAGGATTGCACCGATGGCGTTGGGGCCTTTGGCCACCAGCGCCGTCACGTCATAGGTCTGATAATGCACCCGCTTGCGGAATTCCGTCCAACCCGGCGTCAAGACATCCTGGCCCACGCGCTTGCCGTTGAGGTGCAACTCGTATGCGCCCAGCGCCGTGACGTAAACCGTCGCCCGCTTGATGGCCCCGGCGACGGCGAAGTCCTTGCGCAGGTAGGGCGCGGGCACACGCGCCAAATCCGCCACCGGCGCCGCGATCCCGCCCCAAGGCCAACGGCCCGCCTCCGGAGTGGACCAGGCCGCATCATCGAAATCCGGTTTTTCAAACCCCGCAGAAGGGTTCTGCGACACTTTCCAGCTCTTATCGAGGGGAACCACCCAATCATCCCCGGAATCAAACTGCATTACGAGGCGGCCGATCACGGCAGGCGGATAGGGATCGGTATGGCTGACCATGAGCGTGACCACGTTGGCACCGGCGTGGAGGGCGTGGGTCGCGTCCAAGCGCGCGGTGCGCTCCCAATGCGCGGCTTGGCCGACAGCCGTGCCATTGACAGCGGCCTCGCAGAAGTTGAACGCGTAGAGCGCCAGCACCGCGCGCCGGAGCTTGCGCCCGGCGGGGATCTCGATGCATTTGCGGAAGCAGGTGTCGACCCCGGCCTTGCCATTGGGGCCGGGCATCTTCAACCATTCCAACCCCTGGATGTTGAACCGGCGGTCATCCCCGTCCGCCCCTGGTGAAAGCTGATACGCCGCATCATAGCCGATCCACTGGGCCTTCCACCCCGCCGGGCCTCCGCTTCCTTGCGAAGCAGGTTCCTTCCCGGCCAGCAACCCCATGGTCCAAAGCGCCGGCTCGCTCCAATCCGTCGCCTTGCCGCGCTGGTCCCATACCCGCACCTTCCAATAACAACGCATCCGGGATTCCAGCGGTTTTCCCTGATAGCCCACCTGAATGCTCTGTTCCGACGCGACTTTGCCGCTGTCCCATAAATCGCCTTGATCATGCTTCAGACTCTCTTCCGAACTCGCCACCAAGAGCTGATACGCCGTTTGCCGCAGACCGCGCGGAATCCCGGCTTCCCCGCCATTTCCCTGCCCATAGCCATCGAGTTCCCAGCCCAGCCTCGGGTTCACGATGTCAATGCCCAACGGATTCTCCCGGTACTCGCACCTGAGGCGGGTCGGCCTGATGCCGGACTTCCAGAACGCGGCCTGCGCGCCACCTAGCCACATCAACGCCGCCACTGCTCCAGCCATCAACATGGCCACAAAAGTGATGGTTCTAAGCTTTTTGATGTTCATTCGTTTGTTGTGTGGATTATAAGCTCTCCGCCTCACTTCGGTTGCTTCTTACGGCTCACACTCGTCACGTTCTTGGACGGACTCGATACCGGGGTTTTACTCATCCCTTGCTTGTATACCGAGTCCAAGGGCGTGTCCTGTCGCAATAATTGCGACAGAGTCGGGCATTGCCGTGGCCTGGGAGGAGCCCTATGGTGAAAAAAAGTAGCTATTCAACGACCCATGGCAAACGCATTCTTCAGAAAACGAACGGCCTTGAGCCTGCTGGCTTGCGGTTTCTGCTGGGTCAGCCACGGGGCTCGGGCAGCGGTAGAGATCAACGCAGTGGATGTCGAAGGCAAGCCGCTTCAGGTCCTGGAGGGCGACTCCAGTGGCTCCTCTCCGTTGCAGGTTACTTCCAGCGCCCGCTATGTCCGGTTCTGTTTCAAGCAGGCCGATGGCGACGGCCTGCCGCCATCCCGGCTGCGCTACAAACTCGAAGGTTATGACAAAACCTGGCGTGACCTGCCAAACGCGATGCGCATCTCTCTTGAATTCCTGGACTGCGACTCTCAAATTACTGGAACCCGTGAATTTATCATGGCCGATGAGACCCCGGGTTGGCATGGCAGCCCGGAGCGATCGCCGTTTGTAGCCCGGAGCGAGCACGTCACGGTGCCCGAGCGATCGGCTTACGTTAGGATCGTTTTCTTATCCAATGGCGGCGGCAACACCATAGGAATGATCGGGGTGGATGCCATTCGCGTTCTGGCCGGGGCTTCAGCAAAGGCGCAGCAGAAGATCTTCGACCTCAGCATTACCGAGGGAAAAGATCTGGCGCATCCGCTCGGAGCCCCGGCTCATTGGAGACGGCACGGAGCACGCGCTGAGATGGCTCAATTGCGCACCCGTCCCGTTCCAGTGCCGCATCCGATCCTGGTTCTCAACGACGATGACGCCGTCGAGTCGGGACTGTGGGTAAGCCAACCGGACCAGGCCATCCTTGTGACTCCCGGCGACAATCTGACGCTGGAATGGCAAACCGCGCACAGCATTGGCAGCAGTGGCCCCTGGATGGCCAGTTACCCGCAGTTGAAAGTGGGCAATTATTTTTTCCGCGTGGCAGTTGTCCGGGCCAACGGCGAACCGACGGGTGTGGAAGCCATGCTGCCACTGGTGGTCACGGCCCCCCTCCATCAACGCTGGGAATTCTGGCTCGCGCTTGCTGTGGTGATCAGCACCAGCGCCACCTGGGCCGGTCGCCTGACCATTCAGCGGCGGCTGCAACGCCGATTGGTCCAACTGGAACGCGAACGAGTCATGGAACGCGAACGCGAACGCATCGCCCGTGATCTGCACGACAATATCGGCGCGGGTCTGACTGAGATCGCCATGCAAAGCGACTTGGTCCACAGCGAGCTTGAGCAAGGCCCTACGGAGCAGACCCGGCGGCGAGCCATGCACATCCGGCATTCAGCCACCGACCTTGCGCGTTGTGTGGACGAGATTGTCTGGGTCGTCAACCCGGCGAATGACACCCTCAAACGCTTCGTCAGTTACCTTACGCAATGCATTGCCCAGTTCCTTGAGGCGGCTGAGTTGCGGGTCCGTTTCGATATCCCCCATTCATTGCCCCCACTCCCGCTGGCTGGCAAAGTCCGGCACGCCCTTTTCCTGGCCATACGCGAGGCGGTAAACAACGCGGTAAAGCACGCCCAGGCCAGCTTGGTGCGGCTGGAAATCCGCTGGGAAAAACAGGGGTTGTGTATAGTGGTCGCGGATGATGGCAAGGGTTTTGTTCCCGCTCAGACCGAAGACGCAAGCACCCACAACGGCTTGAACAACATGCGCCGCCGCATGGAAGAGATACACGGCCGGTTCCAACTCACCAGCCAGCCTGGCAAAGGAACCCAGATCGAATTTTTCGCCCCGCTGCCCGATGAACCCACCGAACCTGAAGGAACGCCAGATGATTAAAATTGCCGTTGTGGAGGATGACGCGCGCATTCGACTCGTGGTGACCGAAGTGCTCGCCGCCACCAGGGATTGCCAATGCGCCGGAGCCTTCTCCGACGGCGCCTCGGCCATCGCAGAATTGCCCGCCCTTGAGCCCGACGTCATCCTCATGGACATTAATCTGCCCGATATCACCGGCGTGGAATGCGTGGCCCGAATCGCTCCCCAATTGCCCCGGGCGGAAATCATCATGCTGACGGTTTTTCAGGATCCTGAGATGATTTTCCAAGCGCTCGCCGCCGGAGCCCATGGCTACCTGGTTAAGCCAGTCATGCCCAAAAAGCTGCTGCACGCGATCCGCGAAATTCGCGCCGGAGGCGTTCCGATGAGCCCCGGCATTGCCCGGGAAGTCATCGACTTTTTCCACCGTCCTCCGCCCGCTTCACCCCCCGGCGTTCGGGTGGAGTCTCCCGGACTTGGCCCGCGGGAACAACAGGTCCTCGAATTGCTGGTGAACGGACTGACCTACAAGGAAATTGCCAGCGAATTGGACATCTCGATCTGGACCGTGGCCACGTATGTGCGGCGGATCCAAGAAAAGCTTCGCGTTCGCGGCCGCCGCGAAGTGATCGCCCATTTCAAGGGTTCCGGCACCGGCTTGAAAAACAATCCATAGCTTGGGCGCGGTCCTCCAAGCTCGGGCAGTATTAAAAATAGGCTCTTCGTGATTTCTAGTGGCTTGTAACAAGGAAAATGGCGCATAGAGCGCCGGATTTTTGGTTCAGGGCAAGGGCGGAAGCCCGTGGTGCTATCTGAAGATAGCGCCTTGGGCTGACAACGCAGCCCTGGGCCAAAAAGACAAGCGGTAGGCGTCATTTTATGCGTTACAAGGTACTCGTGGCTTTTTGGAAGGCGCTGGCAGGTGGGGGTACATCAGCGGAAGTTCCTGCTTCCAAGGTTCCAAGGCCGTCAAAGACTTGGAAAACATGGCTGCGCCATGCCCCCCGCATCTTCCGTCTCCGTGTCTTTCAGACTAACCCGGAGGCCATCCCAGCACCCGGCCACCAAGCAAGTGGATGTGCAGGTGCGGCACGCTTTCCCCGGCGTTCTTGCCGTGGTTGATGACCAGGCGGTAGCCGCTCTCGAAGACCCCGAGCTGGCGGGCGATCTTGGGCGTGGCGACGAGCATCCGGCCCAGCAATTCCGCGTCGCCGGGCTGGCTGCCGCTGATCCCGGCGATCACGCGCTTGGGCACGATCAAGACGTGGACCGGCGCTTGCGGATTGTTGTCCTGGAACGCGAAAAAATCCTCCTCCTCATAGACAATCGAGGCGGGGATTTCGCGCCGGGCGATTTTTTCAAAGATAGTCATAAGGCGGCGCCGAGCTTACACCGCCCCGCGCCGCAGAGAAGGCAAAAGAGGGGGGCCAGGGAATCCCCGTCGGGTGGACTGGACGGGCCCCCTAAATCTGCTAAACTGCCCCTTTCCTCCATGCTGCTCCTCCGATTCATAGGCTCCACGGCCCTCTCGCTTTTCAGCTACCTCGGCGAACTCCTGTTCCTGATGCTGGAATCGGTGCGTTCGCTGGTGACGACGCCCGTCCGCTGGCGGCTGGCGTTGCGGCAGATCCTGGAAGTCGGCTTCCGCTCCCAACTGGTCGTGCTGGTCACCGGGGCCTTCACCGGGGCCGTGTTCGCCGCCCAGACGTATTTCCAATTCCACCGGCTCTCCATGGAAACCGCCGTGGGCGCGGTGGTGGCCGTCTCGATGTTCCGCGAACTGGGCCCCGTCCTCACCGGCTTGATGGTAGCGGGGCGGGTGGGCGCGGCGATGTCGGCGGAAATCGGCACGATGAAAGTGACCGAGCAGCTCGACGCCCTGCGCGCGATGGGCGTGCACCCGGTCGATTACCTGGTGGTGCCCCGGCTGATTGCCATGATGATCTCCATGCCGATCCTGGTGGGCGAGTGCGTCGGCATCGGCATCGCGGCGGGGCAGTTCGTGGCGGTCCGGCTGATGGGCGTGCCGGAGGTCTATTACGTCACGTATATGCTGAAGTTCACCGCCCTGCGTGACCTGGAAATGGCGCTCACCAAGGGGTTCTTTTTCGGCGTCCTGATCGTATTTGTGGCCTGCAACGAGGGCCTCAAGGCGAAGGAAGGGGCCGTCGGCGTGGGCCGGGCGACCACGGACGCGGTGGTGATGGGCTCGCTGCTGATCCTGATCCTGAACTTCTTTCTCACGATGGTGCTCAACATTTTCTTTCCCGCCGGCATATGACCCCTCCCCCCATGCTCTCGGTCGCCGGGCTGACGAAAACCATCGACGGCCAGCACATCCTGCGCGGGATCGACCTGCAAGTCGGCCAGGGCGAAACGCTGGTCATTATCGGCCGCTCCGGCAGCGGCAAGAGCGTGATGCTCAAGCACCTTATCGGGCTGATGAGCCCCACCTCCGGCGAGGTCTTTATCGAAGGCCGCCAGATCGTGGGCTTGAAGGAGCGCGCGCTGCTGCCCATCCGCAAGACCGTCGGGATGATGTTCCAGGGGTGCGCGCTCTTCGACGCCATGACGGTGGAGGAAAACGTCGCCTTCCCCCTCTATGAAGCCGGGGAACGCAACCGGGAAGCGATCCGTGCCAAGGTGGCCGAGGCGCTCGACGTCGTGGACCTGACCGGCCACGAACAGAAGCTCCCGGTGAACCTGAGCGGCGGCATGAAAAAGCGCGTGGCGCTCGCCCGCGTGGTTGTCGCCCGCCCCCACTGCGTCCTCTACGACGAGCCGACCGCCGGGCTCGATCCGGTGGTGTCCGACTCCATCAACCACCTCATTCGCCGCTTGCAAAAACGCTTTGGGGTGACATCGATTGTGGTGACCCACGATATGAAATGCGCCGCCCACGTCGCCGACAAAGTCGCCTTCCTGCACGAGGGAGCGATCTATTTTTACGGCGCGTTTACCGCGCTGATGGCCTCGCGCGACCCGCTCATCCAGGACTTCATTGAAGGCCGTTCCGGCGACACCGACTCATTTTCCCATGGCTAACGAACAAAAAAGACTCGAAATCAAAGTGGGGCTGTTTGTCTTCATCGGGCTGGCGGTCGTCGCCGCCATGGCCGTGCAATTCGGCCGGGTTGGACAAGGGCTCTCCGACACTTACGACCTCACCGTGCACTTCCCCAACGCGAGCGGCCTCGTCAAGAACGCCGACGTCCAGCTCTCCGGCGCGCGCATCGGCGTCGTGGCGGAAGCCCCGCAGGCCGTTGCCGGGCAGATCGGCTCCATCCCGGTAAAGCTGAAAATCCGCAGGGATATCGAGCTCCCGAAGGGGGCCTATTTCATGATCGGCAAATCCGGCCTGCTCGGCGACACCTCCGTCGTCATCGGCCTGCCCACCGGCTTCGATCCCGACAAATTCGACCCGAAAGCCAAGGGCGCCGTCATCCCGCACGACGCCGTCGTCAAGGGCACCCCGGGGACCGACTTCAATGAACTGGCCAGCAAAGGCGACAAAAACATGGAGAAGCTCGCCGCCGCGCTCGACGAACTCAAAATCACCCTTGAGAAAGTCCAAAGCGGCGTCCTCAACGACGAAAACATGAAAAATTTGAAGGATTCCTTCGCGAGCCTCAAGACGACCACCGAAAACATCGCCCAGGCCTCCACCAAGATCGACAGCGTGGTAACCGGCGCGCAAACCACCGTCGACTCGGCCAAGGAAACCTTCGCCGAGGCCAAGCAAGCCATCGGCACCATCAACAGCGCGGCCACCGACATCCACGCCGTCATCGCCGACGCGCGTGGCGCCGTCACCACCGGAGAGAACCTCATGAAATCGGCTCAGGACGGCCAGGGGGCGCTCCCCATGCTGCTGGGCAACCGCGAAGTGGCCGACAACCTCCGCGCCATCCTCTCCAACCTCCGCCGCCACGGCATCCTCTTCTATCGCGACAGCGCCCAGCCTGCCCCTTCGCCCACCCCCGCCAAGGCGAAACGCTAAAAGACGATCCGCCGCGCCCGCAGGATAGGGCGCAACTCGCCGCGTTTTTTGGACTGCATCCCACCCATGATCCTTGCCTCCGCCTCGCCCCGCCGCCGCCAACTCCTCACGGAATACGGCTACACCTTCACCGTGCAGCCCGCCGACATTGAGGAAGTGATGCCGCCCGACCTGAACGCGTCCGAAATCACCCTTTTCAACGCCCGGCAAAAAGCGATCCACGTCGCCGAAAAAAACCCGCGGGCGCTGGTGATCGGCGTCGATACGCTGGTGGCGCTCGACGGCGCAATCCTGGGCAAACCGGCCGACATGGACGAAGCCTACGCCATGCTTTCGCGGCTCAACGGCCGCATCCACGAAGTCTACTCCGCCGTCTGGGCCGTGCGCAAAACCCCGGCCGCCAGCCGCGCGCTGGTGGAGGTGAGCCGGGTGAAATTCCGCACGCTCGACGAAGGGGGTCTTCGCCGCTACCTGGCCCGCATCCAACCCCTCGACAAAGCCGGGGCCTACGCCGCCCAGGACGAAAGCGCGGAAAGCATCGTGGAAACCATCGAAGGCTCCCGCACAAACGTCATCGGCCTGCCGATGGAAGCGCTGGCCAAGCTGCTCCAGGCCTTCGGCACGCCATAAAACCGCTTCTAAAAATTCGCGGTCGTCTTGGCTGGGAGGTGCTCCCGCCTGGGAACGCTTGGCTTTTTCAAGGGCTCCTTCGAGTTGTTGCCACTGGCTGTCACTGATCATTTTCCGGGATGCTTGCTCTTGCATCCCTACTTTAAATCATGCCTTTTTACAGAGTACCAGTAAAAATTCGTGAACACTGCCTAGCACAGGGCGGTCGGTCCGCATAAAGTTTCTCGCGTATTCTTGTGGAAGATACAAATTTTCCCCAAATGAACCATCCCCCCTACGGCGGCCTCTCTCACCAACGCATTAAAACAAAATCGGCCAACATCACTTGGAGCAAAGGAGCGATCCCCTCCGGTTTGCGCGCGGCGCGCAACGGCCACATGGGCGCAGTTGTCTGGCTCACCGGTCTCAGCGGCTCCGGCAAATCCACCATTGCCCGGGAACTTGAACGCGAACTTTTCAACCGCTGTGTTCAAGCTTACGTCCTTGACGGCGACATCGTGCGGCAGGGGCTCAGCGCCAACCTCGGCTTTTCACGCGAGGACCGTGCCGAAAACATCCGGCGTGTCGCCGAAGTGGCCCGGCTAATGGCTGATGCCGGTCTGGTTGTCATCAGCGCCTTCATCTCTCCGTATCTCGCCGACCGCCAGCGCGCCCGTGAAATCGCCCTCGAAGGCCATCTCGATTTCTTTGAAATTTTCATTGATGCCTCACTGGCTGCCTGCGAACAGCGGGACCCAAAAGACCTCTACAAAAAAGCGCGCGCTGGAGAAATCAAAGAGTTCACCGGCATCAACACACCCTACGAAATTCCCGACGCCCCCGAGTTGATCCTGCACACCGACAGACAAACCCCGGGGGAATCCGTCGCACTCCTGCTGGACTTCCTGAAGCTGAGGCTGGGTGTCGCCCCGGAAGTTTGGGCGGCGCCGCAACTCCCTCATCCGGCGTGTTGCGACCGGACGCACCCTTGATTACGTCATCTGACGCCGGCAAAGCCTGGCAACGAAACGCGCAAGGGATCTCAGCGGCTTCGTGATTTTCCACGACCGGGAGTTGCGAAGCGCACGGAGTTCGTTTTTCAAACCGGCACGTTGCGATTTGAGCTGATGAATCTGCTCATGGCAGCGAACGATTTCCCCGGACTGCCACTCCATTTGCCATTGCTTTTGAGTTGCATCGGCCAGAGACGCTTTGATTTTCGACTGCAACCGGCTCCACACCACAGCGTTCAAATCGGCCAGAGCCCTCCCTGGGGCTCCACAAAACACCTCCGGGATTTCATGGCAATAGCCATATTGGCGCATCACCTCCCCGTGCAACAGCCAAAAGAGAAGGTGTTCATCATTACTGAAGGCCTCTGTCCAGGAATTGGTGCGGCCATTTCTGAAAAAGGTGGGATGCACAGCCTGAAGTTGTGCGAAGGAAGGAATTTCTTGCTGAAGAAGGGGGCGTCCCAGAAATGCGCTAATGAGCGGCAGAATGCGTGCGGGATCTGTAGACAAGTCCTCAAAACGCAGCAAGAGCGTGTTCGGACGGTCTTTGGGATTCCACGATTTGACGTGTTCGGACCACGATCCGAAAGCCACCTGGCCTTGAATGACGGATGCAAGGTCGATTGCTTCGCCGCCGAACGTCCTGCGGTATTTCCAATAGGAAAGCGATGCCTCGCGTCCGTCGCGGATTACATAAATCGCCTTTTGGTCATCGCCAGGAGGGTGATGCGTTTTCACCAGCCACAAGTTTGAATCCTGGCCGGCCTGCTGAGGCGTCCATTCTGAAGGCATGGGAACATGGCCCACAATGTCAGCGAATTTTGAGTCGGAGCCGATGTCTGCAAGATCGTCGTACAGCGAAAACGTCTTAATGCCAAAAACATGGAATAGGATGATCCTCAGGAGGGTATTTCCTGATCTTGGGTAGGAAGCAATCCAAATGATCATGAGGCACTCCTCTTCCCGCCAGGAACCGTTCAGAAGAAACTGTAAAATCAGTTATGGTGGTGAGGGTATGGAATGAAATTAGGCGATGGGTTATGGGGAGTCAAACGGGAAAGGATCTTGATGTCGAGCCACTACGAGCGCCACTAAAACACTGTTCACTCCCACCAAGGGATTGGGAACTACACCATGGGCATTTCCATCCCTCCGCCGGGCTCCGGTCCGCCAGATCCCGCTGAAGTTGGATGCGACTCCCGGCTGGCAGACTTTTGCGGCATTCCCACCGCAAAGCCGCCTTAAATCGGAACGGAATCATAGAATTTCTGCATCGTGCCTCTCTCGGGTTTCAAGCAAGTTCTGATTTTGCATCCTCGCATGGCCTCCCATGACCCGTGCACACTTAAATCCCCAAAAGCCTTGCAGGCGGTGGCGAATCCATATTTCATAGGCCCATTTCAAAGTTGCAGAATGAGGATTACACACTTTAGCACATCAGATTTCCGGGGTGCGGCAGCACGCGGCGCATTGGCTTTGCATCACCAGTTGCTGGAGCGCGGCATTTCTTCCCGCTTTTTTGCCAAGGAATGCCTGCTTAAAGAAACCGAGCAGGTTCCATCCTCCAAGCCCAACCTGTTTTGGGAGACGATTCAGAAGATCTGTTTTGATGAAAACCTGTCCCACGAGCTTGCGAGCAGCTTTACGCTGGGTTACCCCGGCAGCGGTCAGATGTGCGGAGAGGTAATGGAGGAAACCGACATTATTCACCTGCATGACATCAAGGGCCTTTTCTCACCAAAAGATATAAGCGCCCTGCTCAGCCTGGGAAAGCCTGTCGTCTGGAGCTTGCCTGACAGTTGGGCCTTCACAGGGGGGTGTCACCATGCGTTGGAGTGCGCGGGCTGGAAAAGCGATTGCAAGAATTGCCTGCAACTCAAAGTGAATCCCAAGGGGATGCCCTCCAAGCTTTTGGAAAAAAAGCACTCACTGTTTGGCGCGCCCAATCTGCATATTGTCACCTCATCCCGGTGGTTGGCAGAACGCGCGTCCGCAAGCCGCGTGTTTTGCAAGGCTTCCATCCAGACCCTTCCCCCGGTTCTGCCCGAAGCAATTTGTCCGATCCCAAAGCGCGAAGCCAAGGCGCAACTTGGGCTGCATCCTGAAACGTTTACCTTGCTGGTAGTTTGCGAGAACACAGGCTGCCAACAACGCCACCGGGAGGCAGTAAAACAACTCCTGGAGAACTGCGCATTGTTTTGTGCATTCAAGAAACTTGCGCGTAACAATCGCCTGCGCATCCTGTCGCTGGGAACGGCTCCGGAAGCGTTTGCGTGCGAATGGGGGGTGATGCACGCAGGCAACGTCGGCAATCACAAAAAACTTTCGCTCCTTCTCAGTGCAGCGGATGTCGCGGTGTTGCCGCATTTCGCCGAGAATGGGAGCCAGATCATTCTGGAGGCTGGGTCCTGCGGCACCCCGGTCATAGCGATGAACGCAGAGGGGGCGGACGAGTTGATCCGCGACGGCGTTACAGGCAAGCTGGTTGCGAAACAGGACTTGCGCCGCATGGCCGAGGAGATATGCCATGTGGCCCTGCATCGAGAGATTCAAGCAGAATGGCAGAAGAACTCCATGCACGCCTTTGCGGAGTCACCCAAAGATGGTGTCGAACGGCACCTAGTGTTGTATGAGAGACTCTTTCAATCACCCATCCCTCATGAGAAAACTCGTGCGGAATTCCCCCCACGCGAAAGCTCTGACGATCTCCCTGTATTTATGGACAGCTTGGAATCCATCCTCGTAGCTCCGGGGGCACGTGAAGAAGCAGCCATGTTGGCCGCCACGAACTTCAAGCGCGCCATCGTGACCGCCATGGCCAAACTTACGCTCGCCGAACAGCGCATCCAGAAACAGCTCCGCGGTGCCACACAAGACCCCATCATAGAGAAGAGCGTTATTTCCATTGGAAAACTCAGGAGATATTTGGCACGGGCGATGGGCGAATGGGATTTGAACGGAGACATGCAGAACCAATATTTCCGCTTCCAGGCATCTGCCGCTGCGAAAACGGGGCGGGCCAGCGCAGATCATCAACAGAGCATACGGAACCGTATCATGCAGTGGCTGTACGACGCCTTCCTCAAAAAAGGTTACACTGCCAAGCCTGGCGTTCTGGAACAGCACGCCCCGCTCCCCCTCGTTCTGGAAAAGTTCCCCCGACCCAGGGTTGCCGCACACAAGCTGCCTTCCATCGCCATCGTGACCCCATCCTATATGCAGGGGTGTTTTATCGAACAGACCATTTTGAGCATTATTGATCAAGACTACCCCAAACTTCGGTACGCCGTTCAGGATGCGGGCTCCACCGATACGACGGTTGAGATACTCAAGCAGCACTCCTCCCGCATCACCTCCTGGGTTTCTGGTCCCGATACAGGCCAGGCCCGTGCAATTGCCAGCGGATTTGAAAAAGTTTCCGGCGACATTATGGCGTGGCTCAACTCTGATGATCTGCTCATGCCCGGAGCGCTACGGTTTGTGGGCGAGTATTTTCGCAGGCACCCGGAGGTTGACGCAATCTATGGACACCGCATAATCATCAATGAGCAAAGCCAGGAGATCGGGAGGTGGGTGCTTCCGCCGCATGACCCCGAGATCCTGCGTTCGATCGACTACGTGCCGCAAGAAACCCTCTTCTGGCGGGCCTCGCTATGGAGAAAGGTGGGGGGAATTTCGACCAACTTCCGCTTTGCGATGGATTGGGACTTGCTCCTGCGCTTTCAGAAAGTTAGGGCGAATATCGTGCGCGTTCCTTATTTCCTGGGATGTTTCCGCATGCACACTTTACAGAAGACAAGCGCTCAAATGGAGACCATCGGCAACCAAGAAGTAAATTTTCTGCGTTTGAGCACGCCAGGTTCTCAAACAGACCCCGCAGAACTGGGCTGCCTTGGACAAAGAGTGGCTCACCAATCCGCGCTTTGCGCGTGGTTGCTCCGGTTTGGGATTCGCTGGTAGCAAAGAACACCTCGTATGCCGCTCTCGACATTAATCCAGAGGTTATCGGAGTTTATTTTGCCGGAGATCGAGCAGTCCGGGGAACCGCTTTTTTCCATTGTGATTCCGGTGTCCCACGCCGCGGTGAAACTCGAGCGCTCCATCGCTTCGGTGCTTGCACAGCCCCGGGAGCTTTTTGAGCTAATCGTTATCGACAAAAATTCACAAGATGCGACGCTCGAAGTGTTGCGCGCTCATGAGGCGCATCTGCGCTGGATTTCCGAGCCGGACATTGGTGTCTATGATGCAATGAACAAAGGCATTTCGCGAACCACGGGCCGCTACCTCTATTTTCTCGGCGCGGGCGATTGCCTGCGCGCGGGCGTCCTCGCAAAAGTCGTTTCCCATCTGCCCAAGAACCGGATCGGCTTTGTCTACGGGGACGTGTTTATGCGCGACCGCAACGTTGTCTGGGACGGCCCATGGAACACCGAAAAGTTCCGCACACGCACCCCCTGCCAGCAGGCGATTTTTTATGACCGCCGCATTTTCGCGCGCCACGGCTTTTTTGAACAGCGTTTCAAAACGATGGCAGACTATGCCATGAACATCCGCTGCGTCGGCGACAGGCATATTGAAAAAATCCACATCCCTGAAATCATCGCCGACTACGAAGGCGCCGGCTACAGCGCCAATGTTCCGGACGAGCTTTTCCACCGCGAGCGCCCGAAACTGCTCAAGCGGCACCTAGGCCTCAGGCCGGAGCGAAAACACTAGAGCCCGCGTCACCCCCCTGGCCGACCCTTCACACTGCGGGAAAGAAATCGCAGAATGCGCTCTTTGATTGCACAGAGAAGGCTCTTTAATTTCCGAGATTCCTCTAGCGCCTTCCTGCTTGTCGCCAATTCGCGCTCCAGCGTTTTAACTCTTGCAACAGCTGCGTCATACCCGGCTGCTTTCGCGGATGCCTGCGACCAATCGACATTATAGGTAGCAACCATCTGGTCAAAGGTGCGTGCCTTTGAGGCAATCTGGAGCCAATCTGCACCGCATCGGTTGGAAAAATCCGTGATCTGGGGATGGATACGCCTTGGATAGAAGAGGATCACGTCGTCCAGCACCGCGATCCGGTGCGTTTGCCCGCCAAGGGCCATTAGCGTGTCGAGTATTTCTTGAAACGCAGGCCAGTCGGAAACTTCATGCGGTTGTGGCGGCGAGCAAAGAAAATAACGGGCGTCATCAATCATGATCACACTGTTGGGGTGGAGCCTCCCTATCACGCGGAGCTCCTCTAGCAGCGGGCACTGCGAAATCTCGCCGGCAGTATGGCTTGCTGCGCACCAATGGGCATCCAGCCAAAACAGCGTGGGGCATCCCCCCAGGTTTTCCATGATCGTTCCGAGCGCGTCTCGCGATGCACCCAGATGAAGATGTACGTTGGTGCACCCCGCAAAACGCTCCACGGCCGCACCGTGGTATTCAGCGGAAAGTTCAACAGAATGAATGGACTCAAAAAGCGGCAACAGATTGGCGATCGTGTCCCCCTGAAAGGTTCCTGTCTCTACAAAGTTCTTGATCGGCAATGCTTCCTGCAAAATACGAACAAGGGAGGAGTCGATGGAAAAGTGGATGGCGCCCATGGATGGTAAAAATTTATATTAGAACATTTTCAAGTATCGGCGCATCACGGTTTTCAGCAGGCAATCATCGTGAATGAACGACATAGGGTGAGATCAAGATTCGGCCTGCATCATGCTTCTGCGGATGCCGACTTGCAGGCCGCGCAATTCCGCCAGGCCGCGCATCCGGCCGATGCAGGTGTAGCCGGGGTTTGCAATGGGAGGCTTGGCCAGGTCGTCCATCATCGTGTGGCCATGATCCGGACGGAACGCCAGTTGGGAATCCGGGCGGCCTTCGGCTTTGCGTCGGTCCTGTTCCTGGAGCAACGCGCGGATGACCGCGTACATGTCCACGGAGCCGCCCAGATGGTCGGCCTCGAAGAAGGAGCCGTCCGCCTCGCGCTTGGTGCTCCGGAGATGCACGGCGTGGATGCGCTCTCCGAACTGGCGCACCATGGCCGGAAGATCGTTGTCGGCACGGGCGCTGAACGAGCCGGTGCAGAAGCAAAGGCCGTTGGCGGGACTATCCACCATGGAAAAGATGTCCGCGACATCCGCCGCCGTGGAGACGACGCGCGCCAGGCCGAGAATCGGGAAAGGCGGATCGTCGGGGTGCACCGCGAGCCGAACGCCGACTTCTTCCGCCACGGGGACCACTGCACGGAGGAACCGGGCATAGTTTTCCTTCAACCGGGCGCGATCAATACCATCGTATTTAGCCAACATCCCGCGCAAGTCGTCCAGCGTCAGGTCGAGCTTGCAGCCGGGGAAAACGTCGATCAGCCCCGAGACGAACGAATCCCGCCTGGCGGTGTCCATGCTCTCCCAATATGCTTGGGCGGACTGGAGTTGCGCTGGCGTATAATCGGCCTCCGCACCCGCACGGCGCAAGGCATGCACCTCGAACGCCGCGAAGTGCACCGGGTCGAACCGCAGGCACTCCGAGCCGTCCGGCAGCACATGGCGCAAGTCGGTGCGCACCCAGTCGAGCACCGGCATGAAGTTGTAAATGACCACGCGGACATCCTCGGCGGCGAGATTGCGCAGGGTTTCTGCATAGTTGCGGTAGAGCGCGTCGAGGTCGCCGCTTCCGGTCCGGATGGCTTCGTGGACCGGCACCGATTCCACCGCCGTCCAGCGCAGCCCGGCCTTCTCGATGATCTCCCTGCGGGCGCGGATTGCTTCGCGCGGCCAGAGGTCCCCATAGGGGATCTCGTGGAGGGCGTTGAACACGGCGGTCGCTCCCGCCTGCCGGATATAGGGGAGCGCTACTGGATCGTTCGGCCCATACCAGCGGAACGATTCCTCCATCAGGAAATGAGGAGCGGTCTGAAGTCGGGGAGGAAGTGCGGGATTCAAGGGGAAGAAGGAAAGGGCTTGAGCTTTTTGGGTTTCCGATTACACGCCGCAATAAGAGGTGAAACCGCCGTCCACGGGCACCGTCACGCCGGTTACAAAGCCGGATGCGTCGCTGACAAGATAGTGAAGCGTCCCGCGAAGCTCCTCTGCCAAACCAAACCGCCCGAAGGGGGTCTTGTCGATGATCTGATGGCCACGCTCGGTGAGGCTGCCGTCCTCATTGGTCAGCAGGCGGCGATTCTGTTCGCCGACGAAGAAACCAGGCATCACCGCGTTCACACGGACGCCACCGTTGGTTTTCCGAGCCAATTCGACGCCCAGCCAGCGGGTGAAATTCGTCACGGCTGCCTTTGCCGCGGAGTAGCCCACCACGCGGGTCAGTGCCCGGTCGGCCGAGACAGAGGAAAAGTTCACGATAGCCCCCTTGCCTTGGCGGGCCATCACTTCTCCAAAAACCATCGACGGCAGAACGGTCCCGTGGAGATTCAAATCAACCACCTTTTCGAAGGCGGAAAAGTCGAGATCGAAGATTGTCTTCTCGGGCGGAATTGTCGCCCCCTCCATGTTGCCTCCAGCCCCGTTGAGCAGGACATCAATGCGCCCCCATTTTTCGAGGATCGCGTCGCGGGCTTTTTCCAGCGAAGCGCGCTCAAGCACGTTCGCTACGAGCCCGATCACCTGGCAACCGGGATCGATAGCCCCGCAGCGGGTCTCCATGGCTTCACACCTTGCAGGGGTCATCCCGAGATCGAGGCAGGCGACCTTGGCGCCCTGTGCGACAAAATACTCGGCGGCGGCGCTCGAAAGCGCCCCCAAAGCCCCGGTGATTGCGATGACCCGCCCGCGGATGTTGAACAGAGAAGCGGGATTTTCAGTAATCATGGAGGTGAATGCAATAGTGTTGGTTTCGTTTGGCTGGCCTCAAGATAGCACAATTTGGTTGTGCAATGACTCCTTACACGTGTAAGGTTTTTGCGCCAATGCGGTCAATAAAAAACAAGAAAACCGCGGCCGGGGTCCACTCGACGGCGGAGTTGGCCAAGCGGCTGAACCTCTCGCGCTGGACGATTTCCCGCGTCCTCAACGGGCATGACGGGGTGCACCCCAAGACGGTGGCCCGCATTCAAGCCGCGATGAGTCGATACGGCTTCTCTCCCAATGCCCTCGCCCAAGGGTTAAAGACGGGGTGCACGAACATTATTGGGATTTGCCTGCCCGAAATCGAAGGGCTTTATCTGGGGCAAAAATTGGAGTTTTTACGCGAGGCGCTGGCCGCCAAGGGCTTCCACGTGATGATGGGGATGACCAATGGCAACGCGCAGGAAGAGTTGGCCACCCTCAGCCGCTTTCGGGAATTGCGCGTGGCGGGGGTCATCCTGGTGGCCTCGCAGATCCCCCCAGCCAACGCCGCCATCCAACAATTCTTAAAAAGCCGCACCCCGTTGATCCAGATCGACCCGATGATGGAGCCGCCTGCGGGCAGCATCTGCGTGGATCGCGGGAAAGGCATGAAAGAAGCAGTGCGGCATCTTTTCGACCTCGGGCACCGCCATATCGCCACCCTGGGGTTCTCCAGGGGATGTTGGTACAGCCAACAGAGGCTGCAAGCGATCCTCGCCACGTACCAAGAGCAGGGGATCAAGCCGCAAAAGTATCTCCACCTCATCGGCCTCCCTTGGGAGGAGGGCTCATTTTACCAACGGGGGCGCGACATCGCGGCGACGGTCTGGGCGCATCCCTGCGGGACGCGGCGGAATGCCCAGAGCCCCACGGCGGTTCTCGCGCTGAACGACCGACTCGCTCTCGGCTTCATCGACGGGCTGCGCGCCCTGGGCGCCCGGGTGCCGGAAGATGTATCAGTGATCGGATATGACAACATGGAAGTCGGTGCGTTTGTCTCACCGCGACTTGCCACCATTGATGCCCGCCCGGATGAACTGATCCGAACGGCAACGGAACGCCTGCTGCAACGCATCCATGGGAACGAACCCGCCGATGAAATCTTCGTGAGCATCCCGGCCCGTCTTTTGCGCCGGGAATCTACAGGCCTTCGCCCCAAAAATCAGCGATCCTCTTTCTAGAAATCGCTACGGCAGCGGCGCAACTAGAGCCTTGTAACAAGGAAAATGGCGCATAGAGCGCCGGATTTTTGGTTCAGGGCAAGGCGGAAGCCCAAGGCGCTATCTTCAGATAGCGCCTTGGGCTGACAACGCAGCCCTGGGCCAAAAAGACAAGCGGTAGGCGTCATTTTATGCGTTATACCAATGACACAGTTGGATTGGCCTTATTGTCCCAAAGGGACAACCCGAAAGTAGCCCGGCGTTTTAACGCCGGGTTCGCGGGAAACAACGCTTCGTCCCGGAGGGACGTTTGATGGGGGAAAAATGACGCTCATTTTCAACCGTCCCTGCCGGGACGAAAGGCTTCGCTCTCCCTACCCGGCGTTAAAACGCCGGGCTACTCTCAGAGCGTCCCCATGGGACGCGAAAGCGAAGCCCTCTGCCAATTCTACCAAATAAACCGTATAGATGGTCTAGTGGGCTGTTCACACAAACGCTTTTTGCGAGCGCGGCTACAGAAAAAATTAAACCGCTCTAAATAGTGTCGCCAAGACATCGACGGTAGAACCTGGAAGCTGCTCTAACAGGCTGCTACTAAGGAATCGCTGAATAAATAGCCACTGCGTCCCTCCGGAAAAATTTGCCGGAGTTTTTAAAAGTTGGGACGTGTGTGGGCCTCATGTTTTTCGTGTCCTTAGCGCCAATCTATTCGGCGGAATGGACTTGGATGGCTTTTCGGCGGCGCGGGGAACTCGATGTTGAGCGTCTGCTGGCCGGCGGCTTTTTCGGCGGCGTGGGCGGAGGGCGCCTCTACGACCTCGGCTGCATTGCCGGCGGTGAGCTTGGCTGCGTGCGTCACCAGCGCGGACCATTCTGGCGTTATCATCTTGACCGGGCCGGGGATGATCCCTGTGCTCACGGCAAATATATCCGCTCCGCCCAGACCGACCTTTTTCATGGCCTCCAAATCGGCCGTGATCCCCTCCTTGGTGATGTTGCCGTTGATCCAGTGCCACCAGGTCTGCGGCTTGGCGCTCTCGGGCGGGTTTTGGAATCCGCATTCCAAATCATCCGCCTCCAGAGCCGGCGTCCCGGCCAGCAACATGGCAATAATGGTTAGTCTTACAAGTTTTCCGATAGACACACGCCCGTTCCTTTCCTTCATTAAATGCTATTTCAACATCCCGATCTTCTTCAGCCATGGCATGAGGTGTTTAGGCCACTCTCCACCCAAGCCCTTGGACAAGCCGAGGTGAAAGGCGGCGTGGCCTCCGGTCTCGACGATAAAGAGCATTTCCTCAACGCCCAGGGCCTTGAGCCGGTTGTCGACGGACGTGGCCAAGGAGAAGCAGTCCTTGTCATCCCGAGCGTTGGCAATGAAAGCCGGCGGCGTATTGCAGCTCAGTGGAAAATACTCCGCCGTTTGTTTCTTGTAGGGCCAGGGGCACATCAGCACAACGAAGTCGGGCCGGCTGCTGAACCGGTCCAGGGGATCGGGCGTGCCAGGTTGGCCTTCGTCAAATCGGCTGGCCAAATTGAGGCAGAGGTGGCTTCCTGCGGAATAACCTTGCACACCGATGCGGTGCGGGTCGATCCCCCACTCTGAGGCCCGGCTGCGCACGATCCGTAGCGCCCTTTGGCCATCGGCCAATGCATCCGCTTCCGGGTCGTTCTTGCCGTAGCTGGTCCGGTACTTGAGCCCAAAGACGGCAATGCCCTGTTCATGGAACATCTGCAAGGCGTTTTCCACGTGCGCCCGCATAGCCACGCCGGCATAGGCGCCACCGGGACAGATGATCACCGCCGTGCCGCGCGCTTGCTCCTTCTTCGGCAGATAAACAAAGAGCTCAGGAACCGAGGTGTGCTGTATAAAACCTTTTTCATCGGCTACTTCCGCCTCCCGGTCAGGAAGCAGGTTCGGCGCATCGCCAGGCCACAGGCGGAGAACCTCATCCGGTTGGGAATTCACACTCCCGGACACACCCTGCGAACCAGCCGCGGACTCGGCGGCGAGAGCAGCAAGGTTAAAGCAACTCAGCAGCCCAAGAGCCATATACCCTATGATTGTTTTTTCCATTGCTAGAATCTCCTTGGACGCACCCAGCCTTCATACTGGATCACGCGGTCAAGGCAAGCCTGGAAACGCCAAAGGCCCCGGGCGAGGTGCGCGCGGGGCCTTTGCGAAAAGAGACTGGCGAAAATTGCTTATGCTTCCGGGGCGGGAGCCGGGCCTTGTTGCTGGATCTGGAGGACGTGGAAGGGGTAATGGATCGCTTTCTTGCCGTCCAGGGAGATTTCGACCGTGTAGGTTCCGAATTCCTTGAACTGGATCCCCGCGAAGAAGTTGACGTTCGTGGCCTGGCCGATGACGTCCTTCAACGCAAACTCCACCGCCGCTTCCCCCAAGGCGGTCGTGCCGTCCGGGCCGAGAATGCGGGTGGTTTGTTTGAACTGACCGTTTCCGCCGACCCAGCGGGCCCAAATGGCCAACTTGAGAAGGCCCACGGGGACGTTGGCGGCCGGGATGACGTTCAGCACGCCCACGAGGGTTTGCATGCCGTTGTTTTCCTGCCGCACATCTTCGCAGATGACGGAAGCCTGGAGGGTGGGGGTGATATGTTTGGAGGACATGGGCATGGAGGATGTACAACCGACCGGGCCCCGGCAAGTGAAATCCCCCGTTTTGCCCAGGCGGCGCAAAATTCCCCTTTCCAAGGAGCCTTGGCGGCGGTTAAGTCCTTCCCATGCCCACGTATTTTCGCCCCTTGTTGATCTGGACGACGGCCACCGTGCTGGCGATTGCCGCGGGAGGGCTGGCCGGATGCGCCTCGCTGAAGAAGAAAGCACCGAAGAAACCCGACATGGAGGACGTGAGCGGAGACACCTCGTTCCAGGCCTTCCAGGGGCGCTTGCGCAAGGCGGTGGCGAAGCGGGACGTGCAGATGCTCGCCTCGATGATGACATCCAATTTCGGCTATAGCTGGGAGGCGGACGGGGAGGGCGCGGGCGTTTTTGATTACTGGAACCGGAACAATCTCTGGCCGGAAGTGGAACTGGTGCTGCGGGAGCAATTTGTCCCGAGCGGCAATTTCATGGTCGCCCCGGCGGAAGTGACGTATGACCCCGACTACCGGGGCTACCGGGCCGGCTTGCAGCAAGTGCATGGCGCGTGGCGGTTTGCGTTTTTCGTTCCCCCGCCGCCCGCCTCGGAGGTTCCAGGGCGATAAAAACCGCTCTAGCAGCAGCAGGGGGCTTCCTTGTGGTTTGCGCCGTTGTGCTTCTGCGGCTGGCCGTTGAGCGCCATCTTGTGGTACACGGTGACGAAGATGGGGGGGAGGTTGAAGAGGCAATACTCGGAGTGGACACGGGCGAACATGGTCGCGTGGCGCTTCAACTCGTGCGTGCACTGGTAGATGACGAAGGCGGAGAGGGGCGTAGGGGCCAGCGAGGCGTATACGGCATTCAGAATCCGCTTTTTGGTGGGCACGTCGAACATGGAAAAGGGAACGCCCGAGATGACGTAATCGCAGTATTCCAGCCCGCGCTTTTGCAGTTCCTCCTTGAGCAGCGCGGCGTCCTGTTGCAGGACTTCCACCCGGGGATCGTGGGCGAATTGCTTGCGGAGGTGTTCGGCCAGCACGGGGTCGATTTCAAAGAGAAACAGGCGCGATCCGGGGTGCATCCGCCGGATGATTTCCCGGGTGTGGCAACCTTCTCCGGGCCCCAGTTCCACGAGGATGCGCGGTTGCGAGAAGTCGCACTTGGCGGCGACCCTGCGGGTGAGGATTTTGGAGCTTGGCAGGATGTAAGCGACCTGGAACGGTTTGGCCAGGAAGCGCTTAAATAATAGAACACTCATAAAGCGGAGAAAGGGTGCCGGGGAAAAGGGTTTTTTAGCCGAGAGGGGGGCGCGCCGTGTGCCATGGGGTGCTTTGTTCGTAGGCGTGGGCGATCTGGAGCAGTTCGGCTTCGCGGAAGGGCTTGCCGATCAATTGCAGCCCCACGGGGAGGGGAACTCCCTCCCGCTGGGCGAAGCCGCACGGGATGCTGACGCCGCAGACCCCCGCCAGGTTGACCGCGATGGTGAAGATGTCGGCGAGGTACATCCGCAGCGGGTCGTCGCTCCGATCGCCCACTTTGAAGGCGGGCTCGGGCGAGGTGGGGCAGATGATGGCGTCCACTTGTTCGAACGCGCGGGTGAAGTCCGCCCTGATCAGCGCCCGCACTTTCTGCGCGCGCAGGTAGTAGGCGTCGTAGTAGCCGCTGCTCAATACGTAGGTGCCGAGGATGATGCGCCTCTTGACCTCCGCTCCGAAGCCTTCCTCCCGCGTGCGGCGGTATTGGTCGATGATGTTCTCCGGCTCAGCCGCGCGGTACCCGTAGCGGACGCCGTCAAAGCGCGCCAGGTTGGCGGAGGCTTCGGCCGTGGCGATGATGTAATAGACCCCCACGGCGTAGTCGGTGTGGGGGAGGGAGATCTCGACGATTTCCGCGCCGAGGCTTTCGTAATGCCGGATGGCGTCGCGCACGGCTTTGTCCACCTGGGGATCGGTGCCGCCGATGAAGTATTCCTTCGGCATCCCGAGCCGGACGCCCTTGAGGTCCCGGCCCAGCAGCGCCGTGTAATCCGGCACGGGTTCGTCGAGGCTGGTGGAGTCGAGCGGGTCGCGCCCGGCCAGGACGTTGAGCAGGAGGGCGCTGTCGCGGACGGTCTTGGTGAACGGGCCGATCTGGTCGAGCGAGGAGGCGAAGGCGACGAGCCCGAAGCGGGAGACGCGCCCGTAGCTGGGTTTCAGCCCCACGCATCCGCAGAGGGCCGCCGGCTGGCGGATCGATCCGCCGGTGTCGCTTCCCAGCGCGGCAAACGCCTCGTCCGCCGCCACGACGGCCGCGGAGCCGCCGCTGGAGCCGCCGGGGATGCGCGAGGGATCCCAAGGATTGCGGGTTGCGCCGTAGGCGGAGTTCTCGGTGGAGGAGCCCATGGCGAATTCGTCCATGTTCGTCCGCCCAAAGGGGATGGCTCCGGCGGTTTTCAACCGGGCGATGACGGTGGCGTCGTAGGGGGAGACAAACCCTTCCAATATTTTGGAGCCGCAGGTGCATTGCTGGCCCTGGACGTTGATGACGTCCTTGATGGCGATGGGGACGCCTCCCAGGGGGAGGCTGACGTCGGCGCTCCGGGCCGCTTCCAGCGCGGCAGCGTCGTCGTGGGCCAGGTAGCCGTGCAGGGAGCCGTCCACGGCCGCGATGCGGGCCTGGAGAGCTTGGAGAGCCTCCACGGGGGAAACCGCCTTGGCGCGGAGGTGCGCCTGGAGTTCGGCGACGGAAAGTGAAGTCAGCGAAGAAGACATTGCGGGGGGAGGGCTTATTCGATCACTTTGGGCACGGCAAAGAGCCCGTTGGCCTGCCGGGGTGCGTTCGCCAGCGCTTCCTTGGGGGTGAACCAATCGCGCGGCTCGTCTTCGCGGACGACATTGAAAATCGGGTTGGCGTGCGCCATCGGTTCCACGCCGGAGACGTCCACTGCCTTGAGCTTTTCGACGTATTCGAGCACTTGCGAAAGCTGGGCCTGGAATTTGGCGGCCTCCTCCTCACTCAGTTGCAGCCGGGCAAGATCGGCCGTGTAACGCACATCAAATTCGGCATTCATAAAAAGGAAAACGAAAAGGAAATCAGGAACTGGGGAAAGTCGAAAGCATATTTTGGGGTGGAACAGGGAAATACCCCTCTCTCCGGCAGGGAAAGCCTGCCCCGGAGTTTCCCTCCCCGGGAGACGCAAACAGCCCCTTTCTTTGGCCTAGCGGAAGCCGTAGGCGAGGGCCCAGTGGGTCCGCTCCAGGGGGGATTTTTCGATTTCGACGATCAGGTAATAGGAGCCGCTGACTTTCGGGACGATCCGGGCCGCCGCCATGTGGGGTTGCTTGTTCTTCCAGTATTCCACTTCGGCCAGGTGCCCCTCGGCGTCGTAAATATGGACGGAGATTTTGGCGTTGGCCACGTCGGTGCCCATCCAGAACCAGTATTCGTTTCCTTTGAAGAGCTGCTGGACGATGGCTTTTTGCTGTTTGACGGGCAGGTCGCCGCCCCAATAATCCTCGCGGATGGTGAAGCCTTCCTTGAGGTAGGGGTGGGCCGCCTGCAAGGCGTAGGACAAGGCGTCTTCCACGGTCGCGTGGGCGCCACAGAGAAGGAGGAAAAGGGCGAGGGTGAAGGTGACAATCGTTTTCACGGGTTATTCCTGGGAAGAGATGGCTTTCACCAGTTCTGCGGTTATCGCGTGGATTTTTTCCACCTTTTGAGGGGTAATGCCGCCGGCGGGCTCAATCAATTTGCGCAATTCCGGCAACTGGCGGGCGATTTTCTTGACGACCGCGCTGCTCTTCAGGCGCGGGTTGAGCCCGTCGAGCTTGCGCTCGAAGTATTCGACAATCGCCGGTTGATGGAGGAGTTCGGCCCCGTCCTTGGTGTAGTTTTTGGCGACCACCTGGGTGAGCGCCTCGGTGCCGCGCAGCCAGCCGCCCAGGCTGACGAGCTGGGCGAGTTGAGCGTCTTCCAACTCGATCATGGCCTGCTTCACATCCTTGGAGGCGCCGTCGAATTCGAGCCGGATGGTCTTCCAATCTTTCTTGTCGGCGGCTTCGATGATGCTGCTGGTGCGGCTGATGACGGATTTCTGCACCCCGATAGCCTTGGAGAGGGTCAACACCTGGCGGCCGATTTTTTTGACCTCCTCGGGCTCCTGCGCCTCCACGGCGATGAAGCCCTCGGCGATGGTCGCGCCCAAGAGCAGGGCGACTTGCGGGCGCTTGCCGAGGGTTTCGGTTTGCACCGGCCGCAACACTTCGTGCCAGTTGGGCGAGCCGAGCTTGTCGAGCACGCCGAAGACTTCGGTGGGGACGGGGATGACGACTTCATCGACGACCGTCGCGGGAAGCGAGCCGACGTCGATGCTGCGGGGCGGCTCCCCTTGAGCCATGCAGAGAGGGGAGAGGAACGCCGCGTTCAAGAGAGCGAGGAGGCCCGCCGTTTTCCAGGGCAGCGCACGGAGAAAACGGGAAGCCGGGGATTTTTTCCGAAGAACCGGACGAGCGGTCGAAGAAAGTGTGGTCATGACAAGGTGCCCGCAAAAATATGCAATCCAGAGCCAAACTCAATCAAACCCCCGGCAATCAAGCAATCTTTTTGCGAGGCACCCCCCAGGGGCAGGGAAAGAATGAGGGAAAAGAAGGGGAGACGCGCAGACGGGGGTGGGGGGAACGCAAAAAAGCCACGAGGGTCGCTCGTGGCTTTTTTTTGTCGCAGAAAGAAGTTCTGCGGGTTGAGTGGTTTGTAAAAGTGTTTTCCGAGGGGGTTATTTCCCTTTTTCTTCGATGTACTTGACGACATCGCCAACAGTTTGAAGCTTCTCGGCGTCCTCATCGGGGACTTCAACCGAAAATTCTTCCTCAAACGCCATCACGAGTTCGACGGTGTCCAGTGAATCGGCGCCAAGATCTTCGATAAACGAAGCGTTGATGGTCACCTGTTCGGGATTCACGCCAAGTTGCTCGACGATGATGTCTCTGACTTTTTCTTCGATGCTTTTCTCTGACATATTGGGTTTCCTTGGTTGAGGGTTAAAGTTTGGGTCGAAATCTTTTGTGCGCACACCAGTAATGATCCCGTGCCTCTTTGGCAACAAAGATTTTGCACTTCCTCACAACGAATCGCTATTGAGCCCGGAGCAGCCTTGCTTTACTCTCCTGTTTTTAAACGCCGCCGTACACCCCTTTTGCCCACCCATCCATGAGTGACTCGCCTCTAGACCTTGACCTGAAATTTTTACCCGACTGGCTGAAAGAGCCCGCCGACAAAAATCCGTACGCGGATTATGCGGGCGAGGAGCCCCGGCGCGACTTTGACCGCCGCTTCGGCGGCGATCGCGGCCCCCGCCGCACCGGTCCCGGCGGCCCCAATCGTGGTCCTGGCGGACCAAACCGCGGCCCCCGTTCCGGCAGCGGCCCGCAAGGGCGCGCCGACCAGCGCGGCCCCGGCGGCCCGCGCCGCGAGGGTGGCCGTCCCGGCGCCCCCCGGGGAGGGGGCCGCCCTGGCGACCGCCGCCAGGAACGCCCCGCCGGTCCGCGTCCCCCGGCAGCGCCCCATCCCGCGGAAACCCCGCTGCCCCTGCATATTGAATTTCTGCCCGAACCGAGCGGCATCGCCGCGCTGGCCAAGCAAATCAAGGCGAGCCATCGCGCCTACCCGCTCTACGGGCTCGGGCGCATGTTCCTCAACAAACCGGAGCGCCACCGCGTTCGCGTCACCTGCAACGCCCCGGCCATTCCGCTCTACCAGGTCGGCGAAGAGGGAGCGGTGACCCCCAGCCGCCAGGCCGCCGAGCGCGAAGCTTTCCGCGCCTGCCGCGCAAAGTATTACGTGGAGGAAACCACGGAAACCGAGCCCCCCAAGGGCAACTATGCCAACGTTGCCCGCTGCCGCCTGAGCGGCGTCCTGCTCGGCCCCACCAACCACCACGGCTACCAGCCCGCCCTGCGGCGGCTCTACGAGGCGCGCTTCAGCCGCCGCGTCGATTTCCAGGAATTCCTGCGGCAGATCGAAGTCGTCAGCGACCCCGCCGTCATCGAAGCGTGGAAAAAACAGGTCAGCACCGTGACAGTCTTCCGCGCCACCCAGGAGGCCGAACCGGTGGAGTTCAAGTCGCTCCAGGAAGTGGAGGCCCACTTCCGAGCCCACTATTTGGAAGCGTGCGTGCGCACCGGGCGCTCCCTGGAAATGAGCGGCGTCGTCAGCCGCAACGTCGGCGACCGCCAGATCCGCGACGCCATCCGGGCCGCGTGGGAAAAAGAGCGCTCCTTCCCCGCCCAGACCGTCAACCACCTGCGCCCTGCCTTCCAGGAAGCCGGGCTGCATATCTGGAAGCACAGGAAGCGGATTCTCTACGTCTCCAGCGTCCGGCCGGTCCGTTTCGGGTCCGAAACCCGGAGCGTCTCCGAGCACATCGCCAACCTCCTCAACATTGTCGAGGCCTCGCCCCGGTGCACCCGGGCCGACTTCTTCAACCACCTCCTCAAGCCGCACGAAGCCGAGCCCGATTTCCCGAAACTCAAAGCCGCCCTCGCCGCCGACCTGCATTGGTTGATCGGCTCCGGCCACATCATCGAGTTCCACGACGGCACGTTTGAACTGCCGCTCGCGCCCAAGGAAGCAGCCAAGGAAGACGCGGAGACGCGGGGAGAGGGAGACGCGGAGAAGGCGCAAGCGATCCCAACGCCTGTTGAAGCGCCCATCCTTGAGGAACCCGTCGCCGAAGTGCCCGTGACCCAGGGATCTGCCTCTCTGGAACCCGTTGCGGAAACCCCGGAAGAACCGGCCTCGCCCTGTCCTCCCGCAGTTTAGCAGCCTGTTGAAAAAGCCCTGAGGCGATCTTGCGCGTCTTTCCCCTTACACCCCCCGGCGGTGCGGGTCCCACAGGGCTTTGTGCAACTGGAGCTGGAAGCGGACGCCGAGCTTGTCCTCCAAGATCCAGCCCGCGATTTCCGCCGGTTCGATCCTGCCAAACACCGGGGAAAAAAGAACGGCCTTCACGCGCCGGGGGAGATCGAAACGGAGGGCTTTTTCCCGCGCCCACGCGTAATCCTCCCGGGAGCCGATCACGAACTTCACCTCATCGCGCGGGGTGAGATGGGGCAGGTTGGCCCACAGATTGCGGCCCGCTTCCCCGCTGCCGGGCGTTTTCAAATCCATGATCCGGTGCACGCGCGGGTCCACCCGGGAAATGTCGTGCGCCCCGCTGGTTTCCAACAGCACCGTGCGGCCCGCGTCGCAGAGCGCCGCCATCAGCGGGAGCGCGGCCGGTTGCAGCAGCGGCTCCCCGCCCGTCACCTCCACCAGCGGGCACTCAAGAGCCAGCGCGGCGGACACCACCTCCGCGAGCGGACGGCGCTTGCCTTCGGTGAAAGCATAGGCCGTGTCGCAGTAAGTGCAGCGCAGATCGCACGCCGTCAGCCGCACGAAAACGCAAGGCAGCCCGGCCCAGGTGCTCTCCCCCTGGATCGAGAGAAAAATCTCGTTCACGGTCAGTTGCGGCTGCATCCGGGCAATATGAACCAGGAAGCTGCGCCCTCCCAGAAAAACCTTCCCAGGCTCTGGCTTTCCGAACTTGAATTGTCGGGCGAGGCGGATAGGCTCGCAATTCCTATGCAACTTTTGCCCGGTTTCCGCGACTTTTACCCGGAAGACTGCGCGCGCCGCAATTACATCATCGCGACGTGGCGCGAAGTCGCGCGCCGCTATGGTTTTGTGGAATTCGATGGCCCGATGCTCGAACCCGTGGAGCTTTATCTGAAGAAAAGCGGCGGGGAACTGGTTGGCCAGCTTTTCGATTTTACAGACAAAGGGGGCCGCCACGTCACGCTTCGCCCGGAGATGACACCCACCCTGGCCCGCATGGTCATCGCCCGCGAGCGCGACTTCAAAAAGCCGATCAAGTGGTTCTGCGCCCCGCAATTTTTCCGCTACGAGAAACAGCAAAAAGGGCGGCTCCGCGAGTTTGGGCAGCTCAACTGCGATCTGCTGGGTGAGTCCTCGGTCGCGGCGGATGCCGAGATGGTATCCTTGGCCATCGACATGCTGCGCGCCTTCGGCCTTGATCACCACGATTTCGTCGTCCGCGTGAGCGACCGCGACGCCTGGAAAGCCTTTCTCGACGCCCACGGGAGTTTCGACGAAGCCCGGCTCGCCGAGTTCCTCCAAATCGTCGATAAGATTGAGCGCGACCGGCCCGAGGCGACTTTAGCCAAATTGCAGCCGTTCGGGATTTCGTTGGAAGAAGTGCGCGCCTTCATCGCCAACCCCGGCACCCATTTCGAACGCTTCAACGCCCTCGCAGCCGAACTCGACGCCCGGGGGCTGAAAGGCTTTTACCAGCTCGACCCCACCATCGTGCGCGGCCTGGCCTACTACACCGGCCTCGTGTTCGAGGTGTTTGACCGCAAGAAGACGCTCCGCGCCGTCGCGGGCGGCGGCCGGTACGACAACCTGATCGGCGTCATGAGCGACGGGAAGACCACCCTCCCGGCCATCGGTTTCGGCATGGGCGACGTGGTTTTAAGCGAACTGATCGCCGCCACCCCCGCCGCCGCCGCGAAAATGCAAGCGTGGATCGCCCATCGCCACGCCGCCGACGTCTACGTCGTCATCGCCGCCGAAGCCCGCCGCGCCGACGCCCTGGGGCTCATCCAGGCGTTGCGAGGCCGGGGCTGCCGCGTCGATTATCCGCTTTCGCCCGCCAAAGTGGGCAAGCAATTCCAAGCCGCCGAGCAGGCCGGAGCGCGCTTCGCCCTCGTCATTGGCGAAGAGTGGCCGCAGATCAAATTGAAAACCCTTGCCACGCGCGAAGAGGCCTTTGTCGAGCTGAAAGACCTCCCGGCCCTGCTGGGACCGCCTCCTTCCTTCGCTCCTGGCTTCCTGGCTTCCTAATTCCTTTTCCGTATTTTTTACCGCCATGTACCGCACCCACCTCTGCAACGCCCTTCGCCCAGAACATATCGGCCAGACCGTCACCCTTTCGGGCTGGGTCAACTCCCGCCGCGACCACGGCGGCGTCATTTTCATCGACCTGCGCGACCGCGAAGGGATTACGCAAGTCGTCTTCCGCCCCGAGGAGAACCCGCAGGTGGCCGGACTTTCGCACGACCTGCGCGGCGAAGACGTCATCCAAATCACCGGCTGCGTCGCCGCCCGCCTGGAGGGGACCGTCAATCCGAAGCTCGAAACCGGGGCCATCGAAATCATTGCCACGCAGTTGAGCGTTCTCAACAAATCCGACGTGCCGCCCTTCCCGCTCGACTCCAAGGTCGCCAACGAAGACCTCCGGCTCGCCTACCGTTACCTGGACCTGCGCCGCGCGGAGATGCTGCAAAACCTGAAAGTGCGGCACCGGGTCGTCAAAGCCACGCGGGATTACCTCGACGAGCACGGCTACCTCGAAATCGAAACGCCGATTCTCTCCAACCCGACCCCGGAAGGGGCGCGCGACTTCCTGGTCCCCTCGCGGCTCACCCCCGGCGCATTCTACGCGCTGCCGCAGGCCCCGCAGCAATACAAACAGCTTCTGCAGGTGGCGGGCGTCGAAAAATACTTCCAGGTCGCCCGGTGCTTCCGCGACGAAGACCTGCGCGCCGACCGCCAGCCCGAATTCACGCAGATCGACCTCGAAGCCTCCTTCATCACCGAGGAGGAAATCCAGGCCCTCGTCGAGGGGCTCCTCGTGCGCATCTTCAAGGAATCCAAGGGGATCGATATCCCCACGCCTTTCCTGCGCATGCCTTACAACGAAGCGATGAACCGCTTCGGCTCCGATAAACCGGACACCCGCTTTGGCGTCGAACTGACCGAACTGAGCGACCTCTTCGGCGCGTCCGGCTTCAAGGTCTTCCGCTCCGTGCTCGACGGCGGCGGCGTCATTAAAGCTATCAATGCCAAGGGAGCCGCCAGCGCCTTCTCCAAGGAACAGCTCAAAAAGTGGGAGGAATGGGTGAAGGTCGAATTCGGTGCAAAAGGCCTCGCCTACATCCGGCTCAAAGACGGCGTATGGGAATCCCCCATCGTCAAATTCTTCAGCGAAGAAGAAAAAGCGGCCCTGGCCGAGCGCATGGGCTTTGAGGAAGGGGACGTCCTCTTCTTCGGCGCGGGCGCATGGGAGCAGGTTTGCGAAATCCTGGGCCGCGTTCGCCTGCGCGTCGCCGATCTGCTTAAACTCACCGAAGGGAGCACCGCGCTCAACTTCCTGTGGGTCGTCGATTTCCCGCTCCTCGCCTTCACCCCCGAAGAGAACAAGTGGGTGGCTGTCCACCACCCCTTCACCCGGCCCAAGGCCGAAGACGTGGCGCTGCTGGAATCCGGGGACTTCGGCAAAGTGCGCGCCATCGCCTACGACGTCGTCCTCAACGGCGTGGAACTCGGCGGCGGCTCCCTGCGGATTCACGAGAAAGCGTTGCAGGCCAAGCTGTTCGATGCCCTCGGCGTCACCGCCGAAGAGCAGCAGGTCAAATTCGGACACCTCCTCAAAGCGTTCAGCTTCGGAGCGCCGCCCCACGGCGGCCTCGCGCTGGGCCTCGACCGCCTCGTTATGCTCATCTGCGGCGCGGAAAGCATCCGCGAAGTCATCGCCTTCCCGAAAAACAACCGGGGCTCCGATCTGATGACGCACTCCCCCGTGACCGTGGACTTCAAGCAACTCCGCGAACTCTACATCCAGAGCACCGCGAAGAAGGGGTAGGGGAAGACGCGGAGCCGCGGGGAGGGGAAGATATTTCCTTTGCGTGAGGTCATTTCCCCTTGTTGCCAAGCTCCAGCTTGGACACGAAAAAACTGTTTTTAACAGAGTATCTGAATCTGAAACCGGCTCACAGAGGAACAAGATCGTTTTTGTGTCTCACGGGTTAAACGCTAACATGTTTGTGTCTCAAAAATCAAAAAAAGTGAGACACAAAAGCTTTTGTGTCTCATGCGTGAGACTTAAAAAACGTCCTTTCCTTCGGCAATGTTGAGCAGTTCCCGAAACGCGTAAATTCCTGCGCGCCGCCCTTTTCCCTCCAGCATCGTGAGCAAGAGACCCTTGTTCCGGAGGATGTTTAGTATCCGGGCTGCTGTCGGTTTGGGAATTGCCGAATGATTCGTGAACGAGGGTGAGGCGAAAATAGGGGTGTGAAAAATGAAGTCGATGGCCCGGATCGCGTGCTGGGAATGAGTGAGGTCAACCACCTGGGTTTTCACCCGATCATAGAGCGCAAGGATAGCCCGGGCCTTGCGCTCATTCTCTGCCGCCTGTTGGCGGACCCCTTGGAGAAAGAACGCACACCATCCAGTCCAATCGCCGTCTCTGGAAACCGCGCGCAGACGTTCCTGATACTCCTCTCGGTTTGCCTCAAGATAGCCGCTCATATAAAAATCCGGGCTGGCAAGGAGCTTCCGCTGAAAAAGGAACAAAGGAATGAACATTCTCCCCAAACGTCCGTTGCCGTCCTTAAAGGGGTGAAGTGCCTCAAATTCAACATGAAGAATTGCGAGTTGAACGAGCGTATCAAGTTCCTCAGCGCTGCTCAGATAGTGCTCCCAGTTGTCCATTCCACTTTGTAAGTGGTCCGTTGCAATGGGTACATAGCTGGCTTCCTTGATCGTACAGCCTTTGGCACCAATCCAATTTTGCTCATCTCGATAGCTTCCAGGTGATTTGTCTCTTCCCCGAACGCCTTGCATGAGCAGGTTGTGCGCCGTCCTTAGCACATGTTGGGAAAGCGGGCGATGCATCATCTCCTCGATGCAGGCGGTCATGGCCCGGCGATAGTTGAGCACCTCTTCCGCATCATCCCGTTTGGGCTGGGTCATCTGCTCGGACTCACCACCGGCTTCGAGCTCTAAAACTTCCCCGATGGTAACATGCGTCCCCTCGATCTTGGAAGAAAGCACGGCTTCCTGTGTTGTCAGGGGCGTGAGAAGAATGTGCGCGTTGGGAATCGCGGAAAGCAAACCATCATAACGGGCCAATCCGGCATTTGCGGGACCGAGCAATGGAATTAGCTTGGGCCAGTCAAGCTCCTTGGGAGGGAATTTCCCTAAGTGGTAATGGACAGGCATTGCGATTATGTCTTTTTACAACGGTCTCCTGACAGGCCGGAATGGAACAATAATTTTTTTTGCATGTCGAGGGTTTCGATGTGCGCGTGAGGCATCGGAGCCTCCATGGGGTCAATCTTCCGGTCCTACCCCTCCTTCGTCGCCGCCGCCATCGGGCGCACGAAGTCGGCCACGCGCTCGGCCAGGTCGGCGCACGCGCCGTATTCCGCGATCCGCTTGACGATGGCGCTGCCGACCACCACGGCGTCGGCTTGGCCGGCCACTTCGCGGGCCTGCTCCGGGTTGGAGATGCCGAACCCGACGGCCACGGGGAGTTGGGTGACGGCCCGGATGGAGGCGACCCCGGCGGCCAGCGTGTCGGCGATGGTGGACTGCTCGCCGGTCACGCCCTCGCGCGAGACATAATAGAGGAAGCCCTCGGCGCGCCGGGCCAGTTCGGCCACCCGGGCGGGCGGCGTGGTGGGGGCGATGAGCCGGATGCGCCGCACGTTGCTCTGCACGTCAAATTCGCCGAAATCCTCGTCCGGCGGGAGGTCGAGCAGCAGCACGCCGTCCACGCCAGCGGCTTCGGCTTCGGCCAGGAATTCCTTGAACCCGAAGCGGTAGACCGGATTCATGTAGGTGTAGAGAACGATGGGGAGCTGCGATTGCTTGCGGATGCCGCGCACGCAATCGAGCACTCCGTGCAGGGTCGTGCCGGAGGCAAGCCCCCGCTGCGCGGCAAGCTGGTTCACCACGCCGTCGGCCACGGGATCGGAAAACGGGACGCCCAGTTCCAGGATGTCCACGCCCGCTTTTTCCAGGGCGAGGGCGAGGGAGGCAGTCGCGGCGAGATGCGGGTCGCCCGCCCCGATGTAGGCGATGAAGCCGCTTTGGTGTCGCGCGCGCAGGCGCTCGAAAGTCTGGTCGATCCGGTTCTGCATGGGACGGCAATTTTTACAAGAAACGCCGGGGGTGTCCATGCGCGTTTTTTCGCCCGGCGGCGCGAAATGCCGGGTTGACTTCCGGGCCGGTTCACCGGATACACGCTTCTTATGCCGCTATTTTCCAGAACCTTCCTGGAGCGATTCCATCAAATATGTAGCCGCCTCTTGGGGCGGCGAGGGCCGTTGCGGGGAGTTTCAAGCTCGGGCAGTATTGAAAATACAGCCACTTCGCTTGAAAAACCTCGCACCAACCCTCGGCGCTCCCAAGGATTCAGCTTCACCTTTTCTGGAAGCGCTCTAGCCGCCGTGGCGCTTGCCGTTCTGTCCGCCGCCCCCGCCGCGCTTCAGGCGCAGAGCCCCGCCCCGGCCGGTTCCGCGCCGCCCGGGCCCTCGGTCTCCCCCGTAGTCAGCCCCACGCCCGATTCGCTGGCCGAACTGACGTCCGCCCTCCTTTTGGACGAAGAAAAGCGCGGGAAGATCGATGCCGAGCTGAGCGCCGAGGCACCGCTCGCCGCGGTGAGCGCCAAAGCCGCTGCGCTCAACAAAGAGATCGGCAACCGGCTGGCCGAAGACGGCAAGCTCCTCGCCTCCGGCCCCTCGCTGGAGGTGGTCGGGAACCTGGAAGCGAGCTGGCAGGACCAGAGCGAGGCGCTGGCCGTCTTCCGCAAGAGCCTCACCGACCGGGCCGACCGCTACGATACCCGGATCAAAACCCTCGATGAGCTCCAGAAAACCTGGAACCAGCGGGCGAATGAGGCGGCGACGCCCCAGGAGCTGCGTAAACGGATGAGCGCCCTGGGCAAGGCGGCCAGAAAGAACTGGGAAGACGTGCAGAAACTCCGGGGCGAACTCGCGTATTTGCTCGGTCCCGCGCAAAAGCAGGTCTTGCAGGTGGATGAAATGATCGGCCGCATCAAACAGGCGCGTCCGCAGGCCATGGGCCGCCTCTTTCTCACCGAGAGCGTTCCCATTTGGAGCGCCACGCTTTGGAGCAAAACGCTCTGGAGCGATTCGGGTTTCAACCTTGGCGCGGAAACCCGCGTTGCGTGGGCCAAGCAATGCCAGGCGGTGGGCGCTTACGCGCAGGGGATGTCGGCCACGTTCCTTCTGCACGGGTTTCTCTTCGCCGTGCTCCTCTGCGTCCTCTTCTGGGCCCGGCGGCGGGTGCGCGCCTGGACCGGCGACGACCCGAGCTTGAGCCGCGCGGCGCAGGTGTTTGAGGCCCCCGTTTCCATGGCCATCGTCTTCTCTCTGCTGGCAGCGCAGGGGATTTACCCGCAAGCGCCGCCGCTGCTGGTGGCCTTGGGGGGGGCGGCCGCGCTCATCCCGGCGGTGCTGATCCTGCGCCGTCTGCTCGACCGCCATCTCTTCCCGGTCTTGAACGCCATGGTCGTCTTCTACTTCCTCGACCAATGGCGTCGCGTCGCCACGGCGCTGCCCATCGCGGCCCGGTTCCTCTTTTTGGCCGAAATGGCGGGCGGCGTTGCCTTCGCCGCGTGGCTGTTGCGTTCCCGGCGGCTCGGCCAGCTCCGGGAACAGAACCCGCGCCTTGCGAAAGTGACCCGCGCCGGAGGACAGGTTGCCCTGGCCGTCTTTGCGGCGGCGCTGCTGGCCAACGCCGTCGGCTGTGTGGATTTGGGCAATCTTCTCGGCGACGCCGCGCTCCAGAGCGCGTGCCTTGCGGTGGTGCTCTACGCCGCCACGCGCGTCGCCAACGGGTTGATCGCGGGGGGGCTTTCCGCGCAGCCGCTTGCCGGGCTGCGGATGGTCCGCCACCACCGGACGCTTCTTTGGCAGCGCACCCACCGGCTTTTTGACGTGGCGGCGCTCCTCTTCTGGGCTTCGGAAACGCTCAACCAGCGGGGATTCCGGTCCGTGGTTTGGGAAAAATTGCAGAGTTTCCTCTGCAAGGATGGCGACTACGATCATTTGACCCTGCTGGGCCAGGCGCTCGCCTTCGGGGCGGTCGTCTGGGGGGCGTTCCTGCTTTCGCGCTTCCTGCGCTTTGTGCTGGAGGAGGATTTCTACCCGCGCGTCCGCGTGGAACGGGGGCTCTCCTACGCCGTCTCCACAATGCTCCACTACGCCGTCCTGCTCTTCGGCTTTTACATCGCGGCCGCGCTGGCGGGGATCGACATGACCAAGTTCAACATCCTCGTCGGCGCGTTCGGCGTCGGCATGGGCTTTGGCTTGCAGAACATCATCAACAACTTCGTTTCCGGCGTCATCCTCCTTTTCGAGCGCCCGGTGAAAGTCGGCGACGTGGTGCAAATGGACTCCACCTCCGGCACCGTGGACCGCATCGGCATCCGCGCCAGCATCATCCGCACCGGCAACGGCTCTGAGATCATCGTTCCCAACGGCAAGCTGATTTCCGACCAGGTGATCAACTGGACCCTCTCCAACCGGCTGCGCGGCATCGAACTTCCCGTGAGCGTGGCCGAGGGGGCGGACCCGTGCCGGGTCATCGAGCTGCTCAAAACCATCGCGGCGGCGCACCCGCTCGTATGCGCCCAGCCGCCGCCCAACGCACTCCTCACCGAACTGGGGGCGGCGGACGCCATGCAGTTCAAGCTGACGGCGTGGACGGAGCGCTTCGACCAATGGGGGCAAATTCGCAGCGATCTGGCCGTGGCCGTCCACGCGGCCTTCGCCCGTGAAGGCTTCCGCCGTCCCGCTCCCACTCCCGCCTCCCTTCCTCCGGCATGAAAAACCAACCGTGCACACGGATCCTCAAGGCGCTGGCCGACCCCACGCGCTGGCGCATCGTCGGCGAACTCCTCCGCTCGCCGCTCGCCATGGGCGACCTGGCCGAACGGCTGGATGTTTCGCGTTATAACCTCTCCAAACACGTTCGCATCCTGCGCGAGGCGGGCATTGTCACGACGCATCGGGAAGGGAAAACGGTCGCGTGCGGCATCGCCCCGGATCTCCGCCTGCAAGTCCGCGCCGGGGAGCCCGTCCTGGATTTGGGTTGCTGCACCTTCCGGTTCGACCAGCCGGCCAAATGCGGCGGTTGACGCAGGGAGTGGGAGCGCCTACGCTGGCGCATTCCCATGACCGCTCCCTCCCATCCCGCCGCCCCCGCGCTGAACTTCGTGTTGATCGGGTTCATGGGCAGCGGCAAGTCCTCCATCGGCCGCATTTTGGCGACGAAGCTCGGGTTCCATCTCGTGGACACCGATGCGATGGTGGTGGAGGCGGCGGGGATGCAGATTACCGATCTTTTTGCCTGGAAGGGGGAGGACGTTTTCCGCGATTACGAGTCGTATGCGCTGCAATGCCTGGCGGACCGGCCCGTGCGGGGCACGGTGATTTCCACCGGCGGGGGAATTGTGATCCGCCCGCAGAATGTGGCGCTGCTCCACCGGCTCGGGTTTGTGGTGCTGCTGACGGCGCGGGAGGAGGTCCTCTTTGAGCGCGTCTCGCGCAACAAAACCCGCCCGTTGCTCCACACGCCCAACCCCCGGGAAACCCTTTCGCAATTGTTGACTGGGCGCGCGCCGCTCTATGAGGCGGCGGCGGATTTCACGGTGGATACCAGCGTCCATTCCCACACGCAGGCGGCCGATGCGATCCTCGCCGAGGCGTGCCGGCGTTTCCCGTCATGGAACCCGGGGCTGTAAAGGGGCCGGAGGCGCTGAAGCAAGGGGTGTCGGAGTTGGCCCGCTCCCTGGGGTTCGCGCTCTGCCGGGTGGCTCCGGCGCTCGCGCCGCCGCATGCCGGGGCGTTCCGGCGCTGGCTTGCGGAGGGGTGCGCCGGAGAAATGGCGTGGATGGAACGCAACGCGGAGCGCCGCGCGGACCCGCGGCTGGTGCTGCCCGGGGCGCAAAGCGTGGTGGTGCTGGCGCTCCCTTATTTTCAGGGAGCCGGGACGTCGGGAGAACGGATCGCCCGCTATGCATGGAATGAGGATTACCATGACGTGATCGCGCCGAAGCTGCGGCGCATCGACGCTTTTTTGCAGGAGCACGGCGGAGTCCAGCGGGGCTATGTGGACACGGGGCCGGTGCTGGAGCGGGATTTTGGCGCGCTGGCAGGGGTGGGATGGCACGGGAAGAGCACCATGCTGGTGCACCCGGAGCTGGGGACCTGGTTTTTCCTGGCCGAGGTGCTCACCACGCTGGCGCTTCCGCCCGACCCGCCGCTGCCGGAGCGTTGCGGCCGTTGCACGCGCTGCCTCGCGGCCTGCCCAACCGGGGCGCTGACCGGCCCCTGCCAGTTGGATGCGCGCCGCTGCATCGCGTATTTGACCATCGAACACAAGGGGAGCATCCCGGAGGCGCTCCGCCCGCTGGTGGGGGGGCGCATTTACGGCTGCGACGCCTGCGCCGCCGCGTGCCCCTGGAACCGCTTTGCCCGGGCGTCACGCGAAGCCGCGTTTGCGGCCCGGCCCGCCGTGCAACTCGGGTTGCGCGAACTGCTGGCGCTGGATGAGGAGGGATTCCGCACGCTGTTCCGGGGCTCGCCGATAAAGAGGGTCAAGTGGCGCGGGTTGCTGCGCAATGTCTGCGTGGCGCTCGGCAATACCGGGACGCCCGAAGACATCCCGGCGTTGAAAGTCGCCGCCGCCGACCCGGAGCCGCTCATTGCGGAACATGCCGGGTGGGCGCTGGAGGAGATCCGGCGGCGGGCGGGTCAGCCTTCCTCGCGCCGGAAAGCGGCGGGGTCGTAGTCTTTGAAGGAGGTCAGGCCCTGCCGGACGATGCGCATGTTGTTGCGGTCGATGATTTGGAAGTAGCGGCCCGGTTCGTCGAGGAGGTTCGCCAAAGCCTCGCGCGGACTGGCGAAGGAATCCAGGAAGTCGTGCCACCCTCCCAGGGGATGGCTGGCGTAGTAGGTGAAGACGAGATAGCGGCGCATCGGTGAATCCATGATCCGCAAATGCGGATTTATACCGATACGCGGAGATGGCGGTTTGTCAAATGCCCCGGCGGAAATCAGGAAAGGCCAATCAGGAACTCAGGACGGAGGAGAGGCTGCATTCACTCCGCGAAACGCATCCCTGCTTCAAATGGCGCCAGCCCACCGAAGCGGCGTGCGTAAGCCGCCGCAACGCGCGGTAGCGCGAAGCAGGTCAAGCGGCACGCTTGTTAGAGCGGTTTCGGTTTATTTTGTCGTATGCTCTTCGGCGGCGAGAGTCGCTGTGCGTCTTTTTGCGCTTGGGCTGTATTTACAAATACAGCCGCTGCGCTCAAAAAGCCCCGCATCAACCCTCGGCGCTCTCAGATCATTGCGACAAAATAACCCAAAAACGCTCTAGCGGCGGCGGCTCGCGGGCTTCTTGCGGCGGATCGGCTTGGGAGCCGCGCCGGGGACTTCGTTGGCGAAGAGGGCGCAGTAGAGGTAGGGGAAGCCTTCCAGTTTCTGGCGGTCGATTTTCCTGCCGATGAAGTATTCGATCTTGGTGACGTGCTCGACGTCCTCGCCGGTGAAGAGGGTGAAGGCTTCGCCGGTGGCTTCGGCGCGCCCGGTGCGCCCGATGCGGTGGACGTAGTCTTCCGGGTGCTGGGGAACGTCGAAGTTGATGACGTGGGAGACGCCCGCGATGTCGATGCCGCGCGCGGCGATGTCGGTGGCCACCATGATGTCGTATTTGTCCGACTTGAAGCCGGCCAGGGCGTCCATCCGTTCGACCTGCGTCCGGTTGGAATGGATGGCGACGACGGAAAGTTTGTTGGCTTTGAGTTTCGCGGCGATCTGGTCCGCGCCGACCTTGGTCCGGCAGAAGACAAGGACGCTGGTGAAGTCGATTTTTTTGAGCAGCGCCAGCAGAAGGTCGAATTTCTGGTCGCGCGAGACGGGGTAGAGGGCGTGGGAAATGGTGTCCGCCGGGGATTGGCGGTGGCCGATCTCGATGATGACGGGGTCCTGCACGACCCACTGGGTGAGGCTCTGAAGTTCCGGCGGGATGGTGGCGGAGAAGAAGAGGGTCTGGCGTTTCGGGTTGCAGCGCTCCACGATCCGGCGCACCTGGGGGAGGAACCCCATGTCAAGCATCCGGTCCACTTCGTCCAGGACGAGAATTTCGATCTCGGAGAGGTCCACGGCGCCTTGTTCGAGGAAGTCGAGGAGGCGGCCGGGGGTGGCGACGAGGGTGTCGGCCCCTTTCTGGAGTTCCTCGCGCTGTTTGCCGTAGCCGACGCCGCCGTACATGACGCTCACGGCCAGGTCGTTGAAGCGGCTGAAGTCGCGGAAGGCGGTTTCCACCTGGGCGGCGAGTTCGCGGGTCGGCTCCAGGATGAGGCAGCGGGGCTTGCCGCCCGGCTTGTGGCGGCGGAGTTTGGTGAGGATCGGAAGGCCGAAGGCGGCGGTTTTGCCGGTGCCGGTTTGTGCGGAAGCGATGAGGTCGCGCCCGGAGAGCACGATCGGGAACGCGCGCAGTTGGATGGGGGACGGCTCAATGTATCCCATCGATTGCACCCCGTGAATCACAGACTCTGAAAGACCAAACTCCAAAAATGACATTCCTTAACACATGGAGCAAACAGGGCTCTCCCACAAGGGAAATCAGGAAAAAGGCGGAAAAGGGAATGCCCAATAGGGGGCGAACGCGCTCCAAATGCCCCCGGCGGCCCGCCCGCGCACGAAGGATTTACCGATGGGGAATGCGTTGGGAGCGTTGGAGGAACGGATCCGGCAGGGGCTGGAGCGCCAGGGGCGTTATTTTGTCTCGGCCCCGGCGGAGAGGGCACGGCTGGGGAGCCCGGAGGCGGCGCGGGCGTTCGCTCTCTGGCACGGCTGGATGTTCGTCTGCCACCTGGACGGCGAGAACTACGAGTTCTTTGAAACGATGCCGGGCCAGGAGCTTTATTAGGGCCTGTTCACACAAACCAATTCCAGCGATTAAAAAATGTATGTGTGAACAGCCCTTAATTACCTCTGGATGAAGAGGAGTTCGCGCCGGGCCTGGCGCGCGAAGACGGTTTGCTGGAAGCGGGTCGAGACGTCCTGGTAGGCCCGCCGGGCTTCGTCTTTCTGCCCTTTGAGCAAGTAAATCCGCGCCTGCGCCATCATGGCGAGCGGGGTGGTGTAGGCGTCGGGGAATTTGGAAATGGCGCTGGTGTTGGCTTCCATGGCTTCATCCAGCTTGCCCTGGATTTCGTAGGTGGAGGCAAGGCTGATCCAGCCGCCCGCGGCGAGGGGGTGGCGGGGGTTTTTCTCCGCGAAAGCGCGCAGGACGGCAACGGCTTCGTCGTATTTCTTCTCCGTCCGCAGCTTGTCGGCCAGCCGCAGGGCGGCGTTCCCGGCGGCGATGGTGCCGGGATATTGTTGCAAGACGGCCTGGAAGTTGCCGTCGGTCTGCGCTTTTTCGTAAAGGGCTTCGGAACCGTTGGTGCGGAGGGTGTCGTGGAGCTGGAAGGCCGCGAAGATCACCAGGGCGGCGAGCAGGATGCCTCCGTAGAGCAGAATTTTGGTTTTGTAGAGATACCAAATCTCAACGGGGTTCAAATGGACGATTTCTTCGGGCTCGTTCGGCATAGGGAAATAGGAAAGAGGGGTAACTTTTCAGAGGCGGTGCGAAAACTCAAGGGATTTGCGCGCGGGGCGGCCGTTTATTCGCGCCGGGCGACGATTTCGAAAGCCTGTTTCTGTTTGACGATGCTCCCCTCGGGGACGCATCCGCGCCACTGGCTGCCGGGGTAGAGGACGGTGCCGCGCCCGATGAGCGAGCCGGGGCTTAAGACGGAGTTGCAGCCGATTTCGGCGTGGTCGCCGAGGATCGCGCCGAATTTCCGCAGGCCGGTCGCTATGGGCTTGCCGCCGGGTCCGGCGATGTGGATTTCGCCGTGGTCGAGCTTGACGTTGGAGAGGATGACGCCCGCACCGAGGTGGGATTTGTAGCCGAGGATGGAATCGCCCACGTAGTTGAAGTGGGGCGCCTGCACGCCGTCAAAGAGGATGGAGTTTTTAAATTCGCACGAGTTGCCCAGCACGCACCCGTTGCCGACGATGACGTTTTCCCGGATGTAAGCGCCGTTGCGGATCTCGCAGTTCTCGCCGATCCACGCCGGGCCTTTGATCATGGCTCCCTGCTCGATGATGGTGCCGGGGCCGATGTAGACGGCGGCGCTGATAAACGGTTTGCCGATCAGGCGGCCGTGGATGCCCGGTTTGAGCCGGAATTGGAGGTAGGTCTGGATTTGCCGCAGGGCGTCCCAGACGTTGGCGGCGTTTTCAAAGAGAGCCCGGTGATCGGTGCGGCTCAGGTCGAGGTAGTCGGCGGGTGCGAAGGAGGACATGGCTATTTGCGCGTGAGTTTCTGGCCCTCTTTGGAGTCCTTGACGTTCCAGCCTGCGGCGTCGATCTGCGCCCGGAGCTGGTCGCTCAACGCCCAGTTCTTGGCGGCGCGGGCGGCGGCGCGGGCGTCCACGAGGTCGGCGACGGCTTGGGGAACCGCGGCTTCCTCGCGCTGGAATTGGAGGACCGAGTTGACTTTTTCCCACCAGTTGAGAAGGGCGCGGGCGTCGGCGGGGGAAAGCTCGTCCTTATCGAAGGCGCGGTTGGTTTCGCGGATGACGTCGAAGAGGACGCCGAGCGCGCCGGAGATGTTCAGGTCGTCATCGAGGGCTTCGGCAAAGCGGTTGTCCGCTGCCAGCGGGTGGGCCGAGGGAGTGGATTGAGCGCCCGCTTTTTCGGTGAGCCGAGCCACCCATTCGTCCACGCGCCCCAGCGCGCTGCGGGACGCCGCGAGGCTCTCAAAGGTGAAGTTGAGCGGGAGCCGGTAGTTGACGCTCAGGAGCGCGTAGCGCAGCTCGCGCCCGCTCCAGCCTTTTTCCAGGAGGTCGCGCAGGGTGTAGAAGTTTCCGGCGCTCTTGGACATCTTCTGCCCCTCCACCATCAGGTGGGCGCAGTGGAGCCAGGTGCGGACGAAGCGGCGGCCGGTGCAGCATTCGGACTGGGCGATTTCGGCTTCGTGATGGGGGAAAATGTTGTCCACGCCGCCGCAGTGGATGTCGATCTCGGGCCCGAGCAGCGCGGTGGCCATGGCGCTGCATTCGATGTGCCAGCCGGGGCGACCGCGTCCCCACGGGCTCTCCCAAGCCACGTCGCCGTCGGCTTCGTCCCAGGCTTTCCAGAGGGCGAAGTCGCCAACGCTCTCTTTTTCATACTCGTCGTTGGCGATGCGTCCGGTGGGGCGGAGTTCCTCCAGGTTCAGGTGGGCGAGCTTGCCGTAATCGGGGAATTTGTTGAGCCGGAAGTAGACCGATTTGTCTTCGGCCTGGTAGGCGTAGCCATGCTCGACCAGGTGGCCGATCATTGCGATCATCCGGGCGATGTAGACGGGATCGGTGGCGGCGGGGAAGGTGGTGGCCGGTTCGACGCGCAAGGTCTTCAAGTCCTCGAAGAAGGCGTCTTTGTATTTCTGCGTGAACTCCGCCAGCGGCAGGCCCGCCGCGTGGCAGCCGCGGATGGTCTTGTCGTCCACGTCGGTCAGGTTCATGACGCGGTTGACCTGGTAGCCGGAGGCTTCGAGGTGACGCTGGAGGAGGTCTTCGAAGAGGTAGGCGCGGAAGTTGCCGATGTGGGCGTAGTTGTAGACCGTGGGGCCGCAGGTGTAGAGCTTGACGGTTTTTCCGGCGGGGTCCAGGGGCCGGAATTCTTCGAGTGCGCGCGTGTAGGTGTTGAGAAAGCGGATCGCCATGGCAGGCGGGCAAGCGTAGCGGAAATCGCCCGCCAGAAAAGCAGGAACTTTCGGTGGGTTCTTCGGGCAGGGGGCAGAAACGAGGAAGCCCTCGCAACTTTTCATTACGCATGCGCCCCGGGGGACGCCGGGCGGCTATTGACAGTCGCTTTACTTCCGCGCCGCCAGGGAATCGCTGATTAAAGCGACGCGGAGACAGATGCGAGCAAGTTTTGCTGGATGCCGAAGTCGGGTGCAGCGGCAATATCAGAAGATATTGACGCCGCGAGCGACGATGGCAGACTGCGAAAACCGCTCGCAGATGGCCCTGGCGATTTAATCAGCGGTTTCCTAGGACGGTTTGCTCGTAGCGTTTCACTTCGTCGAGCCATGCGGCCCCCACGGGGACGTTCTGCCGGGTGCAGTATTCGTCCCACACGGCGCCGAAGGGGAGGCTCTTGGCTTCTTCCAGGAGCGTGAGCCGCGCCGTCCGGTCGCCCGATTCCTCGGCCTGCCGCAGGAGGGCCGCCGGTTCGAGCAGGGCGATGAGGAGGGCTTTGAGGGCGCTACGCGCGCCGATGACCCATGCGGCGATGCGGTTGATGCTGGCGTCAAAGAAGTCGAGCCCGATGTGGGTGCGGCCCAGAAAGCCGCCGCGCACGAGTTCTTCCATGATGGCGCGCGTCGCGTCGTCCAGGGTGACGACGTGGTCGCTGTCCCAGCGCACGCCCCGGCTGACGTGGAGCAGGATCTCGGGGACGAACTGGAGAACGGAAGAGATCTTGTCCGCAATGGATTCGGTCGGGTGGAAATGGCCCGCGTCGAGGCAGAGGAGTTTCTGGTGTTTCACGGCGTAGCCCATGTAGAACTCGTGGGAGCCGACGACGTAGGATTCGGAGCCGATGCCGAAGAGTTTGCTCTCCACGGCGTCCACGTTGAGCGCCGGATCAATCGGCTCGGCGAAGATGGCGTCGAGCGAGGCTTCGAGGCGCTGGCGCGGGCCTTTGCGGTCCACGGGCGTGTCTTTGGAGCCGTCGGGGATCCAGAAATTGGTGACGCATGGCGTGCCGAGCTGCCGGCCGATGTCGGCGGCGATTTTCCGGCAGGCGATCCCGTGTTCGACCCAGAATTGGCGCACTCCGGCGTCCGGGTGGGAGAGGGTCAGGCCGTCGTCGGCGAGGGGATGGGAGAAGTAGGTGGGGTTGAAGTCGAGGCCCAGCCCGCGCAGCTTGCACCAGTCAATCCAGCTTTGGAACTGGGCGGTGGTGTACTGGTTGCGGTCGATCTTTTCGCCCCCCAGGTCGGCATAGCAGGCGTGGAGGTTGAGCCGGTGGGTGCCGGGGAGGAGGGAGAGGGCTTGGTCGAGGTCCTGCCGCAACTCGGCCAGCGTCCGCGCCTTGCCCGGGTAGTTGCCGGTGGCCTGGATGCCGCCGCCGGTGAGGCCCGCTTCGGGGTGTTCGGAGCCGCCCACGTCGTCGCCCTGCCAGCAATGGAGGGAGAGGGGGATGGCCGCCAGTTGTTGGAGGGCGGCTTCGGTATCGACGCCGAGTGCGGCGTAGGTCTCGCGGGCAAGGGAATAGGAGGGAGTGGTCATGGGCGGGAGCTTAGGGGACGAGTGCGGCTTTGGGAATAGAGAAAGTGGCCATGAGCATACAAGGAATGGCGGATTGGAAGGGGCGTGGAGCAGGGCGAGCCAGCGGTTCCAGGCCGCGGCAATCCACGGTGACAGAAAGCGGCGGATGCCGGGGGCGAATGGCGGCGTACGGAATGCATGATTTGGCGCTGGGCGCGTGAAGGCAGGGAGGGGCGTGCGCGGAGAGGATGGAGGAACCCTGATCCTGGTTGACCCTCTTTCCCTTTGTGTGGCAGGATGGCGGACGGTGAAAGTCCCCCTCCATATCGTCAAGGCGCGCCGCGAGCGGCTGGCCGCCATGATCGCCCAGTACGGGTATATGCCCGTGAGCGAACTCTGCCGCCGGTTGCAGGTTTCCGAAGCGACCGCACGCCGCGATCTGGTGGCGCTGGCCGAGGAAAAGAAGATCAAGCGCACCTATGGCGGGGCGATCTCGGAGTTCGACAACCGCTACCCCTCCTTTGCCGAACGCATCGATACCGCGCGCCGGGCGAAGTCGCAGATCGCCGCGGCGGCGGTGGCGTCGCTCGCGCCCGGTTTAACCATCTATCTGGACTGCGGGACGACCATCTATGCGATTGCCGAGGCCTTTCGCGCCCGCCCGGTAACGCCGATGACGGTCATCACCTCCAATATTCCGGTGGGCGAAATGTTGGCGGCCATCCCGGGAGTGAACGTGTTTCTCCTCGCGGGCCAATTGCTGCCGCGCCAATCGACGCTGCTGGGCGAGGCGGCGGTGAAAAGCCTGCAATTTTGGCGCTTTGACGTGGCGTTCCTCTCCGCCGAGGGGATGGACGCCTCGGGGATCTGGAATTCCCAGACGGCCATCGTGGAACAGCAGAAGGTGGTCGTAAACCGGAGCGCGCGGGCGGTGTTCTGCCTGGACAGCAGCAAGCTCAACCGGCAGGCCCCGGATATTCTGCTCCCGTGGCGGCGCGTGGAAATGTTGCTCACCGATGCGCCGTTCGAGAAGCTGGCGGCGGTCGGGATTATGATGGAAGCCGAGCAATACTGGAATGCGCGGGGGGGCAAGTCCGCCTGCCCGGCAGCCCCTCTTGCGGGGGGGCGCGACACGGCCGACCACGCCCTGCCCGTGGAGCTTTTGTAGCGGCGCCCCGCCCTTGTTTTTCCCGGAGACTGGAAAAAAATTCCAAATTTCTGTTGACGCATTTGCAGTCTCTGATATGACGGATGTCGATCATATAAATTCCTGCTCCCCTCCCGCATCTTTTTTCCATGACCGCCGAATCTCCCGTTGCCAGCCATTCCTCCGTCGAAGCCCTCGTGCGCGAGGCGCTCTACCGGCAGTTGGGCAGGCGGACCCCCGCCGGTCCGGCTCCCGTGCTCGTGGTCAACAGCTCCGCCCGGCACATGCACATTTCGCCGGAGAACCTGGAAATTCTCTTCGGCAGGGGGGCGCAGTTGACCGTCCACAAGATGCTTTACCAGGAGGGGCAGTTCGCCTCGCAGCAGACGGTGACGATGATCGGGCCGCGCAAGCGGATCATCCCGAACCTCCGCATCCTCGGCCCCTGCCGCAACCTGACGCAGGTGGAGCTTTCGCTGACGGATTCCGTTCAGCTCGGCATCGATATTCCCGTCCGCGCCTCCGGCAACATTGAGGGGACCCCCGGTTGCTACATCATGGGGCCGAAGGGGATGATCGAGATGAAAAGCGGCGTCATCCGCGCCTGGCGGCACGTACACATGTCCCCGGCCGACGCCGCCTTCTACGGCGTCAAGCACCTGGACACAATCACCCTCAAAGTGACGGCCCAGGACTGCAGCACCCGCTTTGACGACGTGCTCGTGCGCGTCGATCCCTCCTTCAAGCTCGAAGTCCATATCGACACCGACGAAGCCAACGCCTGCAACCTGGACCGGGCGACCAAAGTGGAACTCTTCAAATCCTGATCCCTCCCCAAAAATCTCAACATCCAACCCAAACGCAATACAACATGAGCGAAGCAATCGGACTAATTGAAACGCGCGGCTACGTCGGCCTGGTGGAAGCCAGCGACGCCATGGTCAAGGCCGCCAACGTCGAACTCGTCAAATCCATCCAAATCGGCGGCGGCCTGATCACCACGATCGTCCGCGGCGATGTCGGCAGCGTGAAAGCCGCCGTGGATGCCGGAAAACAAGCCGCCACGCGCGCAGGCAACCTCGTTGCCTCCCACGTGATCGCGCGCCCCGCCGCCGAACTCCTCGGCTTCTTCACCGCCTAACCCTCCACCTTTTTACTTTATCCCTATTATGGCTGGACAAGCACTCGGAACCATTGAAACCAAAGGCCTCGTGGCACAGTTCGAAGCAACGGACGCCATGCTCAAGGCTGCGAACGTCGAATTGATCGGCTGGGAAAAAATCGGCTCGGGCAACGTCAGCGTCTTCGTGCGCGGCGATGTCGCCGCCGTGAAGGCCGCCGTTGAAGCGGCCGCCACCGCCGCGAGCGCGCTCGGTGAAGTCGTCGCCGTGCACGTCATCCCCCGTCCGCACGAGGATCTCGCCAAGCTCGGGAAATTCATCTCCGGCAAGGTCCCCGCCGCCAAGTAACAGCGTCCCCTCTCACCTCCCGCACGCCTTCCCGTGAATCCGAACCAGATCCTCGTCGCCAACATCGGCAGCACCTCCTTCAAGTTCCGCTTGATCGAGATGCCCAGTGAGCGCGTCCTTGCCAAAGGCGGCATGGACCGCATCGGCCACGCGGATTCGGCCTTCAAATACCGGATTGGCGACGCGCCGGAGCAGCAAGGGGCGGCGCCGTTCCCGGACTACGGAGCGGCGATTGCGTTTGTGGAAAAAATCCTCGGCGGGTTTGGGCGGCTCGCCGCGGTCGGCTTCAAGCCGGTGATGGCGCGCGGCATCTCGGGCACGCAAGTGCTCGACGAGACGGTGCTGCGCGCCATGGAAGAAGTCAACACGCTCCTTCCCGCGCACAACCCGCCCTACATCGCCGCCGTCCGCAGCTTCCACGCGACCCATCCCGGCCTCCCGTGCATCGGCACCTTCGAAACGGCCTTTTACGACGCCGTGCCGCTGGAAAACCGGCGTTACCCGGTGCCGTTGGAGTGGGAGTCGAAATACGGCGTCCGCCGCCACGGCTTCCACGGGGCGAGCCATCGCTACGTCACCCAGCGCTGCGCCGAGCTGCGCGGGACCACGGAAGGGCGGCTCATCTCCTGCCACCTTGGCGGCAGCTCCTCCATTGCGTGCGTCCGCAACGGCGTCGCCATCAATTCGAGCTGGGGCATGACGCCGCAAAGCGGCCTTCCCCAAAACAACCGGGTGGGAGACTTCGACGTCTTCGCCCTCGTTTACCTTGCCCGCGACCTCGGCCTCGGCATCGACGCCGTGGAGAAAGCGCTCACCACGCAGTCAGGCCTCAAAGGCATGGCCGGGCTCCCTTCCGGCGACATCCGCGACATCGTGGCCGCGGCGAACTCCGGCAACGGCAACGCGGCCGCCGCGCTCGACATTTTCATCGGCAGCATCCGCAAATACATCGGCCAGTTCCTGGTCGAAATGGACGGTGCGGACGCGCTCATTTTCACTGCCGGCATCGGCGAAAACGAGGCGCCCCTGCGCGAGCGGGTGTGCGCGAATATGCACTTCTGCGGGCTCGAAATCGACCCCGAAGCCAACCGCGCCGCCCTGGCGTGCGAAGCCGTCATCTCCACCCCGCGCTCGAAGATCGAAGTGCGAGTGATCCCCACCAATGAAGAAATCATCATTGCCCGCAACGCGTGGCAAAAACTCACCGCTTAACCCAACACCTACCCATATGGCACAACAAGCAATCGGAATGATCGAAACCCGCGGGCTGACCGCTCTCGTCGAAGCGACGGATGCGATGCTCAAATCCGCCAACGTTGAACTCGTCGGCCCCATGATCCAGGTCGGCAACGCGCTCGTGACCGTCGCCGTCACCGGCGATGTCGCCGCCGTCAAGGCCGCCACCGAAGCCGGCAAAATCGCCGCCCAGTCCCTGGGCGAAATCGTGAGCGTGAGCACCATCGCCCGCCCGCACAGCGATCTCGCCGCCATTCTTCCCAAGGCCAAATAAATGATCCTCGCCCGCGTAGAAGGCAGCTTGGTTGCCACCAAGAAGAACGACAAGATGACGGGGAGCAAGTTCCTCGTCGTCCGGCCGCTGGTGGTGGACGCTCCGTCGGCGCGCGAGCTTCGGCCCGGCACGAGCACGCTCGTCGCCGTGGACACCCTTGGCGCGGGCGAAGGCGAAGTGGTCCTCATTGTCCAAGGCAGCTCGGCCCGGTTGGCCGCCGACGACAAGAACGCCCCCGTCGATGCCGTCGTGATCGGCATCGTCGACACCGTTGACCTCGGGAAAAACAACCTCATCTACCGCGCGCACTAGGGGAGAGAGGATAGACTATAGACTATAGAGAGATAGAGATGATAGATCCTTTCTCCGAGCGCGCCGCCGCTTCTTTTTTCTCTTAGTCTCACCCCTCTATCCTCTTCTCCCTCTATTATCTTTTTAAAATGGCAACGATTGACGAAAAACTAGTTTCCAGAGTGGTGAGCGAAGTGCTCACCCGATTGCAGTCCCGCAACGGGGCCGCCGCCCCCGCGGGCAGCCTCGGGGGTACCCAGTATGGCGTCTATGAAAGCATGGAAGACGCCATTAGCGCCGCCCGCCGTTCGTTCGAGAAATTGCGCGAACTCGGTATGCTTGGCCGCCGCAAGGCCATCGCCGAAATCCGCCGCCTCTGCGTCGAAAAGGCGGAGGAATGGGGCAAACTCGAATTCGCTGAAACCAAGATCGGCCGCGAGGATCACAAGATCGGCAAATTGAAGATTTGCGGCGACCTCGTTCCCGGCGTCGAATACCTTGACCGGACCGCCTTCAGCGGCGACAACGGCCTGACCATCATCGATGCCGCGCCGTGGGGCGTCATCGGGGCGATCACCCCCTCCACCCACAGCGTGCCGACCTTGACCGGCAACGCGATCAACATGATCGCCGCAGGCAACGCCGTCGTCTACAACACCCACCCGAACGCCGCCAAGTGCGCCGCCGTGGCCATCCGCGGCTACAACGAAGCGATCTTCAAGGCGACCGGCATTTCCGATTTGCTCACCACCGTCATCAAGCCGACGCTGGAAACCTTCGACCTGATGGTCAAGCACCCGAAAGTCGCGCTGCTCTGCGTCACCGGCGGCCCGGCCGTCGTGAAAGCCGCCATGGCCAGCGGCAAACGCGCCGTCTGCGCCGGCCCCGGCAACCCGCCCGTGGTGGTGGATGAAACCGCCAACCTCGACCGCGCCGCAACCTGCATCATTGAAGGAGCCGCGTTCGACAACAACCTGCTCTGCATCGGCGAAAAACAAGTCTTTGTCGTCGCCTCCGTGGCCGACCAATTCATCGCCGCGATGCGCAAAGCCGGTGCGGTGCAACTTACCCCCGCGCAGATCGAGGCCCTCACGCAGGTCGCCTTCACCACCGTTCCCGCCAAGGCGGGCGGCTGCGCGCACCAGGTTGTCAACAAAGACTTTATCGGCAAAGACGCTGCCGTGCTCGCCAAGGCGATCGGCCTGGAGGTTCCCGCCTCCACCATGCTCCTCTTCGGCGAAACCACCGAGGCCCACCTCTTTGTGCAGGAGGAGCAGATGATGCCCTTCCTGCCCATCGTCCGGGTGCCCAACGTGGACGAAGCCATCGCCGCCGCCATCCGCACCGAACACGGCTACCGGCACACCGGCATCATGCATTCGCAGAACATCAGCAACCTGACCAAAATGGCGCAGGAAATCGACACCACGCTCTTCATCAAGAACGGCCCGTCGATGACCGGCCTGGGATTGGGCGGCGAAGGGTTCTTGAGCTTCAGCATCGCCACGCCCACCGGCGAAGGCGTCACGACACCCATGACCTTCACCCGCTCCCGCCGGTGCGTGATGGTCGAAAACCTCAACATGTTTTAGTGCCTTGTAACGCGTAAAATGACGCCTACCGCTTGTCTTTTTGGCCCAGGGCTGCGTTGTCAGCCCAAGGCGCTATCTTCAGATAGCGCCTTGGGCTTCTGCCTTGCCCCGAACCAAAAATCCGGCGCTCTACGCGCCATTTTCCTTGTTACAAGGCACTAGGCCTGCCGCCTGTTTTATGCGCACCGCGATCATCCATGGCTACGCCACCGCCACCGTGAAGCATCCCAGCTTCGACGGGCAGCGGCTCCTGATCGCGGTGCCGGAAGGCGGGGATCTTGCGCCCCAGATCGTCGTCGATCCGCTCGGGGCGGCCCTTGGCCAGCGCGTCCTCATTTCCAGCGACGGCAGCGAAGCCCGCCAGCAGTTGCACGACCCCTCCAGCCCCGCCCGCTGGAGCGTTTGCGCCCTGCTGGACCCGGCCCAACCTTCCGAAAAACCATGAGAATGGGAACCGTCATCGGCCGCGTCACCCTCTCGGTGAAGAATGAAAAATTCTTCGGCGAGCGGCTCCTGCTCACCCTGCCCTGGAAGCAGGAAACCTTCGAGGGGAAGGAAGTTTACGGCCCCTCCGTAGTCGTCTTCGACCAGCTCGGAGCCGACGTCGGCCAGCACATCGCCCTCAGCGAGGGAGCCGAAGCCGCTTCCCCGTTTCCCAAACCCACCCCCGTCGACGCTTACTGCGCGGCGCTCATCGACCATCACTTTTACACGCAACATTCATGAAACTATTCGCCCAAAAAGAAGCGCAAGCCTTTGTCCAAACCGGGGCCAAGGAATTCCGGTATAACCGCGATATCCGCCTGACGCCAGGCGCCAAGGACATTTTGACCGAATTCGGCGTGAAGCTCGTTTTTGACGAGAGCGCGACCGTCCCCGCCGGGGCCGCCTCCGCCCCCGTAGCGGCGAGCGCCTCCGCCCCCGCGGCGTCGGGCTCGGCCGATGACGAGCGGCTCTGGAACGCCCCCGAAACCGCCAAGCTCAAGGCGCAGATCTGCGAAATGGGCCGCCGCATCTGGATCCGCGAATACTGCGACGGCAACGGCGGCAATATCTCCTGCCGCCTCGCGCCCGACCGTTACCTCTGCACGCCCACCGGCGTCAGCAAAGGCTTCATGACGCCCGACATGCTCTGCATGGTTGACGGCAACGGCAAACAGCTTGCCGGAACGTGGAAGCGGACCAGCGAGTTCATGAGCCACGCGGCCATTTACAAGAGCACGCCGGAAGCATTCTCCGTCTGCCACGCCCACCCGTGCTACGCGGGCGCATTCGCCATCAAAGGGATGCAGCCGCCGCCCCGGTTGATCCCGGAGCTCGAAGTCTTTGTCGGCACCATCGCCTTTACCCCCTACCGGACCCCCGGCAGCCCCGAGATGGCCGATGAAATCTTCCAGCGCGCGCCGCAGCACCAGTCCATCATCATGGGCAACCACGGCGTCATCACCTGGGGCAAGTCGGTCGAAGACGCCTACTTCAAAATGGAGATCACCGACTCCTACTGCCGCACCATCATCCACGCGCAGATGCTGCCGGGCGGGGCCTCCATTCCCGCCGAGGGGATGAGCGACCTGCTCAAGATGAAGCAGGGGATCGGCCTCCCGGACGACCGTTTCGACCTCAAACCGGCCCAGCTTGCCGAAGTCGATCCGTGGGCGGAAGTCTGCGGCCAGCATGGCTGCTCCTCGCCCGTCACCCCGTGGAACCCGCAGTCGGCCACCGAGTCGGCCCCGGCGGAACTCGAGCCACTGGTGCAGAAACTGACCGAGGAAATCCTCAAAAACCTCTCCAAATAATCATCCCATGAAAGTTGCCATTATCGGCGGCGGCGGCCGCGTTGGTTCCTGTGCGGCGTTCGCCCTGCAATGTTCGGGCGTGGTCAAGGAAATCGTCCTGCTCGACGCCAACCAGGCGGCGGCGGAAGGCGAAGCGCTCGACCTGCTCCACGGCGCGGCCTTTTGCGCCGACCAAACCATTACCGCCGGGACGTATGCCGACTGCGCCAGCGCCGACCTCGTTTGCATCACCGCCGGGTTGCGCCGCAAGCCGGACGAATCCCGCCTCGACCTCATCAACCGCAACGTCGGCCTCTTCCGGGGCATTCTCCAGAGCCTCAAGACAGCGGGTTTGAAGAAGGACGCGATTATCTTCGTGGTTTCCAACCCGGTGGACATCCTCACGCAGCTCGCCGTGGAGGAACTCGGGTTGCCGGTCAACCAGGTTCTCGGGCTGGGCACCGCGCTGGATACCTCGCGGTTCTGCTCGCTGATCGCCAGCGAACTGAAATTGGCCCCGTCGCAGGTGCGCGCCCTCATTTTGGGCGAGCACGGCGACACGATGGTCCCCATCTGGTCATCCGCCACCGTGGACGGCTTGCCGCTCCTGAAATTCCCCGGCGTCACGCCGCAGCTTGCCAAGCAGCTTTTCGAACGGACGCAAAAGAGCGGCGCGGAAGTGATCTCCCGCAAAGGGGGCGCGGGTTACGCCGTCGGCGTCGCCATCCGGGAAGTCATCGACACCATCGCCTTGGACGGCCGCCGCATCCTGCCGGTTTCCAGCCAGCAAAAAGGGGCTTACGGCATCCGTGGCATTGCGATCAGCGTCCCCACCGTGGTGGGCCGCTGTGGCGTGGTGGATACCGTGGAAGTGGAACTCTGGCCCAAGGAACTCCAAGGGTTGCAGGCTTCAGCCCGGGCGCTCCAGGAGACCCGCTCCAAGATCCACTAGAGTATTTTTCCAGCCAATAAAAGAGAGAGGGGACCGCTTCCGCAAGGGAGCGGCCTCTTTATATTTTGAGGGCATGGAATAGAGCACTAGAGCAATTCTCAAAAATCCTTTCCGAAAGAGCTGGGGCGACACAAGCCGTCTGGCGGCGTTGCGGCGCTTGGGCTGTGGCGGAAGCCACAGCCACGGCGCTTGCGCCTTGCCAGCCAGCTCGTGGCGCTCCCATCTCTTGATTCGGAAATTCTTTTCGAGAAATGCTATAAAATCCGCGCGTGACATTGGCGCAACCCTCGCTTAGGAATCAACAACCCAAGCCAAGCGCCCCCGTTTTTTCGGACCGCCGGTTGGTTTTTGGGCCCTCAAAAAAAGTTCCCTCTTCCTATGAAACATTGGACTGTTCAAAAACTCGTCATGGCCGGGTTTTTCTTCGTCATCGTGCTTGCCACGGTGATCTGCGGTTTTTCCGCCGTGCGGCTCGGAGATATCCAGGCCAAAGCCGACGACCTGCATAACAATCAGGTGCCGTCGCTGTACCTCTCCGGGCAAATTTTGCAACACCTGCGGCAGACCGACGAGTTCTTGCTTACGGCGATTACGAGTGACAATCCTGCCAGCAGATCTCGCGCGATTGAGACGGTGGAAAGTTGTAACAGAGAGTTCGTGTCCTTCATGGATGCCCGGAAAGCACTGGTTGTTCCCGGCATGGAAGAAACGTTGTTCAAGGAAGTCAAGCAGCAGAGCGATGCCTATTTAGCCATCTGCAAGGAGATTGTCGGCATGGTCAAGGACGGAAAGACGAAGGAAGCGTCCAGCGCTTACGAGAACAAGGGGACGCCAGCGCTGAATGCGTTTACCAAAGCCATGGACGCGCTGGAAGTGAATGACAAAGGGGACGCGTTCAATACCCTGAGTGATATCAAGGATGCCGTCCATGCCACCAACCGGGTTGTTTTGCTCGGCGGTTTGATGTGCCTGGCGGTTTGCCTCGGCGTTGCGTATTCCGTGGTCCAGATGCTTGGGTCCGCCTTGAAGAGCCTCATGACGGCGCTCATCCAGGTGAACGGCAGCGCCACGGAAATGGCCGCCACGCTCAAGGAACAGCAGGCGAGCGCCAACGAAGTCGCCTCCACCTCCGTGGAAATCGGCGCGACGGCCAAGGAAATCTCCGCCACGACCAAGGAACTCGGCAAGACGATGAACGACGTGGCGGGCGTCTCCGAAGCGACCGCCGAACTTGCCAGCGGCGGCCAGGCGGGCCTGGCCCGGCTGGAGGGGACGATGCGCCAGATCATGGGAGCCACGGCCAGCATCTCCGGCAAGCTCGCCATCCTCAACGAGAAAACGGCCAACATCAACTCCATGGTCACGACGATCAACAAGGTCGCCGACCAGACCAACCTCCTTTCCCTCAACGCCGCCATCGAAGCCGAGAAGGCGGGCGAATACGGCCAGGGCTTTGCCGTCGTGGCGACGGAAATCCGCCGCCTGGCGGACCAGACCGCCGTGGCCACCTATGACATTGAGCAGATGGTCAAGGAAATGCAGTCGGCCGTTTCCGCCGGGGTGATGGGGATGGACAAATTCGCCGAGGAAGTCCGCCGCGGCAACGAGGAAGTCTGCGGCGTGACGGCGCAGCTCGTCCAAATCATCCAGCAGGTGCAGGCATTGACGCCGCGTTTCGAGTCGGTCAACGACGGGATGCAGATGCAATCCACCGCCGCCGGGCAGATCAGCGAAGCGCTCACGCAACTGGGCGACACGGCCCAGCAGTCCGCCCAGGCGCTGCGGCAGAACGGCGAGGCCATCGGGCAGCTCATGCAGGCCGTGCAAGGCTTGCAGACGGCGGCCTCGCAACTGAGGTCGAAGGATGCCTGAAGCCCGGCGGTGAGGTAAAATCCAACCCATTCCCCCCGCGATGGTCTACCTCCTTTTCCAAATTGGCGCCGACCGCTACGCGCTGGAAAGCTCCGGGATCGTCGGGGTGCAGCCGTGCGTGCGGCTCAAGCGCATCCCGCAGGCGGCCGCGGGCGTGGCCGGGGTTTTCGATTACCACGGAATGCCCGTGCCGGTGGTGGACTTGAGCGCGCTGGCGTTGGGCCAGCCATCGCGGGAGAGCCTCAGCACGCGGATTGTCGTGGTCCGTTATGAGGGGGAGTGCCTGCTGGGGCTCCTGGCCGAGAAGGCGGTGGATACCGCCCGGTATGAGGAGGCGGATTTTCACGACCCCGGGGTGAGCGCAGAGCCTTATCTGGGGCCGGTTGTCACCGATCCGCAAGGCGGCATCATCCAGCGGGTGGAACTGGCGCGGCTGTTGACGCCGGAGGTGCGCGGCGTTTTGTGGCGGCAGGCGCGGGAGGCTCTCTCATGACGTGCGCCGATCCCATCCGCGAAATCGAGGCGATCCTCAACCGGGGGATCGGGCTCGATCCGCAGTCCATGGGGTCGCCTCTCATCGCCGCGGCCGTCCGGGCCCGGATGAACCGCCGGAGCTTTAAGGATCTTGCGGCTTACGCGGAGGTGCTGGCGGCTTCGGAAACCGAATTCCAGGGGCTTGTCGAGGAGATCGTCGTCCCCGAAACATGGTTTTTCCGCGAACCGGCGGCCTTTGCGCTGCTTGGCCAATGGGCCGTGCAGACGTGGCTCCCGGAGCATGCCTATGGCGTCCTGCGCATCCTGAGCGCCCCCTGTTCCACGGGCGAGGAGCCCTTCTCCATCGTCATGGCGCTGCTGGACGCAGGGCTGCCGCCGGAGCGCTTTTCCGTGGAAGCCGTGGACATCAGCGCGGCGGCCCTGGAGAAAGCAGGCAAAGCGCTGTATGGCCGGAACGCTTTCCGCACCGCCTCGCTGGAATTCCGCGAACGGCATTTCCAAAAGAGCGCCGGAGGGTGGCGGCTGAACGAGACGCTGCGCGGCTTGGTCCGGTTCCGGCAGGTCAACGTATTCGATGCTGCTTTCGCCCACAAGGAGGAGGAACTTGACGTCATTTTCTGCCGCAACATGATGATTTATTTTGATGCCCCCGCCCGCGAGCGTCTGATGAAAGCCCTCCGGACCATGATTTCGCCGCACGGGATGCTCTTTCTGGGCCACGCGGAGGGTGGAATTGCGCGCGAGGCCGGGTTCGAGCCGATCCCTTCGCCCATGACGTTTGCATTTTGCAAGAGCCGCGTTGCCCCCGCGGCCCCGCCGCCGCGCCGGAAAGCCGTGGCCGCGGCCCCGCCCCTGGTGAGCAAGCCGGGCGCACCCCAGCCTTTGCCCCCCCTGCCCGCGCCCGTCGTTCGCCGCCGACGCGCCAAGGAGGCGGCTCCGGCCGCTGTCCCGGTTGCGGCCGAAACCTTGCTGGCCGAGGCGGAGCGCCTGGCCGACGCCGGGCGCTTCCAGGAAGCGCAGGCCGCGTGCGCAAAAGCCCTGCAAGCGCAGGGGCCGTCGGCACGGACATATTATCTGCTGGGGCTGATCTCCGACGCGGCCGCCGACGCAGCCGGGGCCGAGGCGTTTTACCGGAAAACGCTCTACCTGGAGCCGGATCATTACGAAGCCCTAGTCCAACTTTCCCTGCTGGAGAAAAAGCGGGGCGACGCCAAGGCGGCGCGCCAACTGGATGAGCGCGCCGGGCGTGCCCGGCGGAAAAACAAAACGCCATGAATGAACCAGTGATCAACGCCTGCTGGGACCGCATCGGAGCGTTCGGAGACAAATCGTGCCCGGAACTTCGCCAGCACATCCATTGCCTGAACTGCGAAGTGTTCCACGCCGCCGCGGCAAGCCTCCTGGATCGCCCGGCTCCCGAGGGGTATCTCGATTTCTGGACCGAACGGATCGCCAGCCCGCTCCAGGCGCAGCGCAAGGGGACCCGCTCCGTGGTGATCTTCCGCATCGGGGCGGAGTGGCTGGCGTTGCCGGCGGAAATCTTCTGGGAAGTGGCGGAACTGCGCCCCATCCATTCCCTGCCGCACCGCCAGGACGGCCTCGTCCTGGGGTTGACGGCGATTCGCGGCGAACTGCTGGTTTGCGTCGCGCTGCCCCGGCTGCTCGGGTTCGATGCGCCGGCGGCGGCTCCCGCCGTCGTGAGCTCCCAGGGGCGCAGCGTGTATGAGCGGCTGCTGGTGGTGGGCCAAAGCGGGGAGCGGGTCGTTTTCCCCGTGCACGAAGTCCATGCCGGCGTCCGTTATCATCCGGACGATTTGCGGCCGGTTCCGGCCACCGTCGCACAGTCCGCCGCCCCCTTCACCTCCGGCCTGCTTTCCTGGGAGGGCCGCAACGTCGGCGTCCTGGATGAAGCCCTGATGTTTTACGCCCTGGGCCGCCAGCTTGCCTGATCCGCCATGAGCTCCAAAGATTTCAGCCAGTTTTCGCTCCTCGACCTCTTTCACCAGGAGGCCGAGACCCAGGCCGCCGTCCTGACGCGCGGGCTGCTCGCGCTGGAGCGCGCTCCTGCCGACCCGGCCCGCCTGGAAGAACTGATGCGGGCGGCCCATTCGCTCAAAGGGGCGGCGCGCATTGTGGGGCTGGACGCGGCGGTGCAGGTCGCCCATGCCATGGAGGACTGCCTGGTGGCGGCCCAGAAAGGGAAGATCGTGCTGTCGGCGGAAGCGGTGGACGTTCTCTTGAAAGGCGTCGATCTTTTCAGCCGCATCGCGCAGACGCCGGAGACCCAATTTGGCATGTGGCAGCACGAGAACGCCGCGGAGATCGAGCAGGCGGTCGCCGCCGTGAACGCTTTGAGAACCGCCTCCCCGCCGGTTTCCACGAAAGCTGCCGGTTCCCCAGCCTCCCCCCAGCCATCCCAAGCGGAGGCTGCGGAGCGTTCCATTTCCGCGCCCGCCGAAGCGGCGCCTTTGGCGGCGATGAAGCCGGAGGAACGGGTATTGCGGGTGGCGGCCACGAGCTTGAACCGGCTGCTGGGCCTGGCGGGGGAGTCGCTGGTGGAATCCCGCTGGTTCTCGCCCTTCGCCGCCTCGCTCCTGCGCCTGAAGCGCCAGCAGGCGAAGCTTTCCCAGACGCTGGAAGCGCTGCGCGAATCCCTCGCCGGGCAGAATCTCGACGAACAGACGCTCGTGCGGCTGGCCGACGCCCAACGGCAGGCGGCCGCGTGCGTACGCGCCCTGGGCGACCGCCACGGGGAACTGGAGCTTTCCGCGCGCCGTTCCACCAGCCTCTCCCACCGGCTCTACCGCGAGGCGCTCGCCAGCCGGATGCGCCCCTTCGCCGACGGCGTCCAGGGGTTGCACCGGCTCGTGCGCGACCTCGCCCGCACGCTGGGCAAGGAGGTGCAATTGCGCATCGCGGGGGAGGCGACGCCGGTGGATCGGGATGTGCTGGAGCGCCTGGAATCCCCGCTGGGCCACCTGCTGCGCAACGCCGTGGACCACGGGATGGAGCTGCCGGAGGAACGGCTGCGGGCCGGCAAGCCGCGCGAAGGCTCCGTGCGCCTGGAAGCCCGGCATGCCGCCGGGCTGCTCTCGATTGTCATCGAAGACGACGGCCGGGGGATCGCCCTGGAGGAACTGCGCCGGGCGGTTGTGGCCAAGAAATACACGACGGCGGAAATCGCGCAAACGCTCAGCGAAGAGGAACTCCTGGATTTTCTGTTCCTGCCCGGCTTCACCCTGCGCGACGAGGTGACGGAGATTTCCGGGCGCGGCGTGGGCCTGGACGCGGTCCAAAACATGGTCAAGTCGGTGGGCGGCAGCGTCCGCCTCCTCAACCAGCCCGGCGCTGGCGCGCGTTTCCAAATCCAGCTCCCGCTGACGCTTTCCGTGATGCGCTTCCTTTTGCTGGAAGTGGCGGGCGAACCGTATGCCATCCCGCTTTCGCGGCTGGCGCGCACGCTCCAGGTGGGCCGGGGGGAGATCGAGATGCTGGAAGGCCGCGAGCACGTGCCGTTTGAAGGCCAGCGGGTGGGACTGGTTTCGGCAGCCCAGATTTTCGGGAAAAGCCACGCGGCGCCGGGAGAGGAACTGGCCGTCGTCATCCTGGGGGAGAAGGCCAAGCGCTTTGGCGTGGTGGTGGACCGCTTCCTCGGAGAACAGCAGCTTGTGGTCGCGCCGCTTGATCCCCGGCTCGGCAAAATCAAGGACATCAACGCCGGGGCGCTGATGCCCGACGGCTCCCCCGTCCTGATCCTGGACGTGGACGACCTGATCCGCTCCGTGGAATTGCTGGTTTCCGGCGGGCGGCTGGAACGGGTGCAACCGGCGGAGGCGCTGGCCGCGGGCGGACGCCGCAAGCGGGTGCTGGTGGTGGACGATTCGCTGACCGTGCGGGAACTGGAGCGCAAGCTGATCGGCAATGCCGGGTATGATGTCGAGGTTTCCATCGACGGCATGGATGGCTGGAACGCCGTCCGCACGCAACCCTTCGACCTGGTAGTGACGGACATCGACATGCCGCGCCTGGACGGCATCGAGCTCGTCCGGCTCATCAAAAACGATCCCCGGCTCAAGACCCTCCCCGTTATGATCGTCTCCTACAAGGACCGGCCCGAAGACCGGAACCGGGGGCTGGAAGCCGGAGCCGATTATTACCTGACGAAAGGGAGCTTCCACGACGAAACGCTGCTCAACGGCGTGGCGGATTTGATCGGGGAGGCCCAAAGCCCGGCGGAATCTTAAAAACCAGCAAAAAATAACTCGCGGATTACGCAACAATGCGGTGTGCTCCTTTTTGGAAACCGGTGTAGACTTGCTGCCACTCCCACCATGAGGATTGCAATCGTCAACGATATGCCGATGGCGGCCGAAATCCTGAAACGGGCCGTACTGCTGCGCAAACAGCACGAAGTGGCATGGGTGGCTTACGATGGCGGGGAAGCACTCGAAAAATGCCGCGCCGATACGCCCGATTTGATTTTGATGGACCTCATCATGCCGAAGGTCAACGGCGTGCAGGCCACCCGGGCGATCATGGCAGAGTGCCCGTGCGCGATCCTGATCGTCACCGTCAGCGTCCAGGGAAACGCCCGGATGGTTTTTGAAGCCATGGGAGCGGGAGCGCTCGACGCGGTGGACACCCCGGCGCTCGGCGTGGAGAATTTTGAAAAAGTCAGCGCGCCTTTGCTGGCCAAGCTGGATTCCATGCGGGGCCTCTTTGGGAGCAAGGAACCGCAGCCGCGGGAGCCGCGTTCCGCCAGGGGCGAGGCGCCGCTGGTGGTGATCGGGGCATCCGCGGGAGGGCCTTCCGCGCTGGCCGAAGTGCTCGGCGGCCTCCCCCGCGATTTTCCCTCCCCCATCGTGATCGTCCAGCATGTCGACGAGCAGTTTGCCCTTTCGCTGGCCGGGTGGCTCAAACAGCAATCCGCGCTTCCCGTGAAACCGGCGTTGGCAGGGGCCGTGCCGGTGCCGGGAGAAGTGCTCCTGGCGGCCCGGGGCGAGCACCTCATCCTGGCGGGGCCGCGGCGGCTGGGCTATTGCGCCGAGCCGAAAGAAGCGTTCTATTCCCCTTCGGTAGATGTTTTTTTTGAAAGCGTGGCCCGGCGCTGGCCCGGAGAGGCCGTGGGCGTGCTGCTCACCGGCATGGGGCGCGACGGAGCCCTGGGGCTCAAACGGTTGCGCGACGCCGGGTTCCACACCATCGCCCAGGATCGGGCAAGCTGCGCTGTTTATGGGATGCCCAAGGCGGCGGCCGATCTCGGAGCCGCCGTGGAAATCCTCCCTCTTGCATCCATCGCCGCGGCCCTTTGCAAACGCTGTTGCCCTCGCCAATAATTCCGCCTTGCCATGCATTCCCAAAACGATCACACACTGCCCGATTCCTACCACGCCTTGGTGCTCTTGATCGACGACCAGGCGTTTGTGGGAGATGCCGTCTGCCGGGCGCTGGCCGGGCTGGAGGACGTTGATTTTCATTTTTGTTCCGACCCGTTCCAGGCCGTGGAACTGGCCAACAAGCTCAAGCCGACGGTCATCCTGCTTGACCTGGTGATGCCCCAGTTGGACGGCTTGGCCCTCTTGCGGCGCTTGCGCGCAAACCCGGCCACGGAGGAGACGCCCATCGTCGTCCTCTCCGCCGAGGAGGAAGCCCAGACCAAGAGCGACGCTTTCGCCCAGGGAGCCAACGATTATCTGGTCAAACTGCCCGACGTGATCGAACTGCGGGCACGCATCCGCTACCACTCGCGAGCCCATTTGAACCGGCTCCAGCGGGAGGAAGCCTACAACGCCCTGCGCGAAAGCCAGCACGAACTGGTGCACAAGAACACGGAGCTTTCGCTCATCAACGAGGAGCTCAAGAAAGCCTTTGCGGAGGTCAAACAGCTCCAGGGGCTCCTGCCCATCTGCGGTTCCTGCAAAAAAATTCGTGACGATAAAAATTACTGGCACCAGATTGACGCCTATCTCTCCGAACACACCGATGTTATTTTCAGCCACAGCCTTTGCCCGGATTGCTACGCAAAAGTGATGAACGAATGGCATGACAACCGAAATGACTGATTCCTGGAATCCCGATACCGACTCCTGCCCTGCTCTGGTGCTGCTGGTGGACGACCAGGCGTTGGTGGCCGCCGCCCTCCAGCGCGCCGTGGCGGACGAGCCCGGCGTGGAACTGCACTATTGCGGCAACCCGCTCGAAGCGCTCGTGGTCGCCAACAAGCTCAAGCCGACGGTGATCCTGCTCGACCTGGTGATGCCCCAGGTGGACGGCCTGAGCCTGCTGCGCAAATTCCGCGCCAACCCGGCGACCGAGCACACCCCCATCGTGATCCTCTCCACCAAGGAGGAGGCGGAAACCAAGAGCGCGCTCTTTGCCGCCGGGGCCAACGACTACATGGTCAAACTGCCCGACCGCCTGGAGATCCTGGCCCGCATCCACTACCATTCCACGGCTTGCTGGCACCGCATCCAGCGCGACGAAGCGTTTGAAGCCCTGCGCCGCAGCCAGCAGGCGCTCGTGGCCAGCAACACCGCGCTGCTGGCCGCCAACGAGCAGCTTGGCAAGGCGGCCCAGGCCAAGAGCGACTTCCTGGCCAGCATGAGCCACGAGTTGCGCACGCCCATGAACGGGGTGATCGGCGTGGCCGGGCTGCTGGGCGACACGCCGCTCAACGAACAGCAGCGCGGGTATGTGGAAACCGTCCGCCAAAGCGCGGAGTCGCTGGTTTCCCTGGTCAACGACATCCTGGACTTCTCCAAAATGGAAGCCCACAAGCTGACGCTGGAGTGCATCGACCTGGACCTGCGCGACGTGATCGAAAGCGTGCTCAAGCTGATGGGGGGCGTCGCCAATGCCAAGGGGCTCACCCTGGCGGGCGTTGTGCCCGCCAAAGTGCCGGCGCGGCTGCGGGGCGATCCGACACGGCTGCGGCAGGTCTTGACCAACCTGCTCAGCAACGCCATCAAATTTACCGCGCAGGGGGCCGTCGCGGTGCGGGTCGCTCCCTTGGGCGAAACCGCCACGCAGGCCACCCTCTGCCTGGAGGTGCAGGACACCGGCATCGGCATTTCCCCCGAAGCCCAGGGGCGGCTCTTCCAGCCCTTCAGCCAAGCCGACGAATCCACCGCCCGTCGCTACGGAGGCACCGGGCTGGGGCTGGCTATTTGCCGGGAACTGGTCGAGCTGATGGGCGGCCAGATCGGCATGGAAAGCGTGGTGGGGAAGGGGACGACCTTCCGTTTTACCGTTTCGCTGGAAAAACAGCCCGCCGCCGCCGGAAATGCCGCGCCAGCGCTCCAGTGGCGGGGCCTGGTGGTGGCGGAGAACGCTCTCGTGCGCTCGCTGCTCGAACAGCAGCTCCGTTCCTTTTCCCTGCGCTGCGGCGGGGCTCCCGACGCGGCAACGGCGCTCCAACTCCTGCGCGCCCCGGGCAATCCCCCGTTTGACTTTGTGTTGGCCCAGTTGCCGCTGGAGGCGGCCGCCGCGCTGGCCCGGGAAATCAAGGCCGCGCCGGAGAGTGCCTCCCTGCCGGTGCTGCTGCTCACCCCGGAGGGGTGCGGGGAGGCGGGTTGCCATGGGGTGGACGCCTGTCTGGTCCCGCCGTTGTGCCGGGCCGAAACGCTCGAATGCCTGGCCTCGTTCCTGGAACCCCCAGCCCAGACGCGGGCCGCCGCGCCCTCGGTTCCCGCGAAGTCCGCGCTGCTCGCCGGGTTGAAGGTCCTGCTGGTGGAGGACAACCCGGTGAACCGGATGATTGCCCTGGCGCTCCTGGAAAAGTGGGGCTGCATGGCGGAGGTGGCCGAGGATGGGGAGAAAGCCCTGGAGATCGTGCGGGAAACCGCCTATGGCGTCATCTTGATGGATCGGGAACTGCCCGGCAGCAACGGCTGCGAAACCGCCCGGCGCATTCGGGAATACGAGAGCGCTTCCGGCCGCGCCCCTTCCTGGATCATTGCCATGACGGCGCACACAGACAAGGCGATCCGCAAAGAGTGCCTGGAGGCGGGCATGGACGCCTTTTTAAGCAAACCCATCCGGGAGGCCGCCCTGCGGGAGGCCCTCGCCCAGCGGGCCGGTTGATCCCGTCTCCGCCGCGGCGGAAGCTGCCAGCTTGCACTTTCCCTCCGGCTCTTTATGATCGCTTGATGCACCGCTTGAGATCCCTTCTTTTCCTCTGGATTTGCCTGGGCGCTGGCGTTGGCGGAGCCCTGGGGCAGGAGACTGTCCGGGCCGGCGGTGCGGTTTCCCTGGCGCTGCCGATGTCCGAGGCGGTGATGACGCTGCGGATGGAACGCAATATCGAACTGGTTTTACGCGCCGGAGGCGGGACCGAAACCGCCCTGGACGCCCTGGGCTCGCACACCTTCGGACTGGCGCTTTGCAGCCGGGCGCTGACTCCGCTTGACCGGGCCGATTACCCGGAAGTTCAATTCAATGAGATCCCGGTGGGCCTTCAGCTTCTTTCGCTGGCCGTCTCGCGGGATGTCTGGGTGGGGGGAGTTCGGATGTTAAGCGCCGAGCAAGCAAGAGGCATCTATGAAGGCCGGATCACGAATTGGAAGGAGGTCGGCGGCCCCGACCTGCGCATCCGGCTTTTTATGAACGAGCAGGGGCGCGGCCAATGGGAGATTTTTGTCCAGTGGCTTTATGGGGAGATCAAAAAGGCCCCCCTGTGGCACGGTCCGAAGGTGAAGGAAATTCAGGAAACCCGCAATATGCTGGAGTTTACGCCGGGCAGTTGTGCATTGCTCCCGCCCGGCTTCACGGATTACCGGAACCTTTTCGCCCTGGCCATAGCCGATGACGCGGGCCGTATGATACAGCCCACGGTGGCCAATGCGCTGCAAGGGACGTATCCCCTGGGCCGGCCGCTTCTGCTGGTGACGGACGACAGACCGACCGGCGCGATCAAAGTGGTGGTCGACTTTATGGTGAGCGAACGGGGGCAGGCGCTGATCAAACGGTACGGCTACCTGAGCTTGGCGGAAATGGAGGCGGTGGGCGGCCGGAAGTAGAAGTGCTCGAAAACACTTGCCAAGCGGCAAATCTTGTCGATACTGACCCCTCCTCTAAATAAGAATTATGGCAACGACGAACGAACTTCAGGGCATCAAGATGCACGACAAAGACACCGGCAGCGCCGACGTGCAAGTGGCCCTCCTTACCCAGCGCATTCAGCAGCTTACCGAGCACCTCAAAACGCATGCAAAAGACCACGCATCGCGCCGCGGTCTGCTCATGATGGTGGCCAAGCGCCGCAGCTTGCTCGATTATCTCAAACGTACCGCCAGCGAGCGTTACAAAGGCCTCATCGAGAAGCTCAATCTCCGCAAGTAAAGACTCTTTCCAAAGTTGACTCCCGGGCCGGGATTCCGGCCCGGGGGTTTCCTTTTGGGGGCGGGTGCATCCACGCGCCCTTTTTCCAAAAAAAATCCCGCCCGGGCGTGAAATGTCCGGCGGAAATCCATAAAAACGCGCAACGCCACGGGGCGTTGCCGGAGAGATGAGAAACCATGGAACTATGAACTGCGAAGTAAGAACGCTTTCGTTCCCTACTTCCCACTTCATATGTCCTGATTTCTCCGACTCCGGCCATCGTTCGCGGCGCTGCATTTATCTCAAAGTATGCAACAATCGATCTCCATCGAGGTGGGCCCTTCGCCCATCGTCATTGAAACTGGCAAACTCGCCAAACTCGCCGACGGCTCCGTCACGGTCCGCAGCGGCGACACCATCATCCTCGTCACCGCCGTCTCCGCCACTTCCTTGAAGGAAGGGCAGGACTGGTTCCCGCTCACCGTTGACTACCGCGAAAAAGCGGCCGCCGTGGGCAAGATCCCCGGCGGTTACTTCAAGCGCGAAGGCCGTCCTTCCGAGAAGGAAATCCTCACCGCACGCATGACCGACCGTCCTCTGCGCCCGTTGTTCCCGAAAGGGTACTTCTATGACACCCAGATCATCGGCGTCCTCCTGAGCGCGGACGGCGAGAACGATCCCGACATCCTTTTCATCAACGGCGCATCCGCCGCCCTGATGGTTTCGGACATTCCGTTCGCCGGACCCGTGGGCGCAGTTCGCGTGGGCCGCGTCAACGGCGAGTTTGTCGTCAACCCCACCCACACCCAGCGCGCCGAGAGCGATCTCGACATCGTTTACGTCGGCAATGAAAACGACGTGGTGATGATCGAAGGCGCCGCCGACGAAGTGCCCGAAGAGGCATTCATCAAAGCCCTGGAATTTGCCCAGCCCTTCGTGCGGCAGATCGTCCTGGCCCAGCGTGAACTGGCTGCCAAGGCCGGCAAGGAAAAACGGCAGCCCGCGCTCCTCCTGGTCAAGGACGAGATGCTCGAAATCGCCTACCAGGTCGCCAGCGACCGCATCGAAGCCGCCCTCTACACTCCCGGCAAAGTAGCCCGCATGAAGGCCGTTGAAGCCCTCAAAGTGGAAGTCAAAGCCGCCATCCTGGAGAAATTCCCCGAAGCCACCGGGTTTGAAATCAGCCAGGCGTTTGACTACCTCCAGGAAAAAGCCGTCCGTAAAAGCGCTCTCGACAAGGGGATTCGCGCCGACGGACGCGGCTACCTCGACCTGCGCCCGCTGACCGCCGAAGTTGGCATCCTGCCCCGCTCCCACGGCAGCGCCCTCTTCTCCCGTGGCGAAACCCAGGCCGTGACCCTGGCCACCCTGGCTCCCGCCGACGAAGCCCAAATGCTCGACGCCTACACCGGCGGCACCGACGAAAAGCGCTTCATCCTCCACTACAACTTCCCTCCGTTCTCCGTGGGTGAAACCGGCCGCACCGGCAGCCCCGGACGCCGCGAAATCGGCCACGGCGCGCTTGCCGAGCGTTCCATCGCCCCAGTCATCCCCTCCGAGAGGGAATTCCCCTATGCCATCCGCATCAGCAGCGAGATCATGGAATCTAACGGTTCCAGCTCCATGGCCACGGTGTGTGCGGGCGTCCTGGCCCTCATGGACGCGGGCGTGCCGATCAAGAAGCCCGTCGCGGGCATCTCCGTCGGCTTGGTGACGGAATACGACGCGAACAACAACCTCGTGCGTTACCAGACCATGACCGACATTCTCGGCAGCGAGGATCACTTCGGCGACATGGACTTTAAGCTTTGCGGCACCGACACCGGCGTCACGGGCTTCCAGCTCGACCTCAAGCTCACCAGCCTCCCCCACAAAATCCTCGCCGAAGCCATCCACCAGGCCAAGGCAGCCCGGACCATCATCCTGGGCGTCATGGCCGGCGCGATCGCCGAGCCGCGCAAGGAACTGAGCGTCTACGCTCCGCGTATCGAAACCGTCAAGATCCCGGTCGACAAGATCGGCCTCCTGATCGGCCCCGGCGGCAAGACCATCAAGGGCATCGTGGCCGAGACCGGCGCCGAGATCAATATTGAGGACGACGGCTCCGTGCACATCTACTCCAACAACGGCGAGAGCCTCCAGCGCGCCAAGGACATCATCCAGGGGATGACCAAGGAGATCGAAATCGGCACGACCTACCACGGCACAGTCGTTTCCACCAAGGAGTTCGGCGCGTTTGTCGAAGTGCTCCCGGGCAAGGAAGGGCTCGTCCATATCTCCGAACTGGCCGACTTCCGCGTGAACAAGACCGAAGACGTGGTCCGCGTGGGCGACGCCA
>JBAWXX010000005.1:0-77837 GCA_037143855.1 Verrucomicrobiota bacterium
GAAATAGAGCGTTTTTGGGTTATTTTGTCGCAATGATCTGAGAGCGCCGAGGGTTGATGCGGGGCTTTTTGAGCGCAGCGGCTGTATTTGTAAATACAGCCCAAGCGCAAAAAGACGCACAGCGACTCTCGCCGCCGAAGAGCATACGACAAAATAAACCGAAACCGCTCTAGCGTCCCGGCTTAAAACTTCCGGTTCCACGCCTCCGTGGCGTATTTCGCCTGCGCCAGCCGCTCCGCCTCGGCCTGTTCCTCCGGGCTGAACCCGCGCGAAATGACCGTGGGGGCAAGCGTCCGCGCCAGGCGCTCCGCAAATCCCGGCGGCAAGGCGACCCCCTGCACGCTCCCCTGGTGCAGCATCCCAAAGCGCGAGCGCCGTTGCGCCGCCCCGGCGATCTTGTGCCCCGCCGAGAGCAAATCGTATTGCGCCGGGTTTTCAAAACACGCTTGAGATACCTTCGGCGCGGCCTGGGGCGTCACCAGCGTCTCCACCCCCGCCTCCCGCATCGCCACGCCAAGCAGCTCGTGGATCACGCGGTAGGACTCCCCCGGAGCCACCCGCGCAAAGGCTTCCCCGCGCGGCACGATCAGCGAGTATGTCCAATCCTCCCCGTGTGGCACCACGCCCCCCCCCGTCCAGCGGCGCACCCATTCCCTGCCCGGGAACGCGGCCCGGACCGGCTCCCAGCGCTCGAAATACCCGAATGTCACCGCCGAACGCGCCCACCCGTACACGCGCAAAACCGGCCGGAGCGCGTGCAAAAGGAGCACCTCGTCCACCGCCATATTCACCGCCGCCCCCTGGGCGGGCCCGGTTTCCACCAAAAGTTCCAAATGCGTCAAAATCACCCCGCCATCCTGCCACGTTCCACAAAAATGCGAAGTCCCCTTTTTGCCCATTGGCATCCCGGCAAAGCAGTGTCATAATTGCCGCCTTATGTCCAAAGTCGCTCTCGGCAAAGGTCTCGGGGCCCTCATCCAGCCCCGCGTTGCCACCCCCCAGCCCGAACCCGGCGAGCGGGTGCAGAAAATTCCCACCAGCGAAATCATCGCCAGTCCCCTCCAGCCTCGCTCCGACTTCCGTGGGGAACGCCTCTTGGAACTGGTCGAGTCAATCCGCGAACACGGCATCATCCAGCCGCTCATCGTCCGCAAGCGCAACGACAAATACGAGCTCATCGCCGGGGAACGGCGTTGGCGCGCCGCCGAACAGCTCGGCCTCAAGGAAGCGCCCGTCATTGTCCGCGAAGCCGCCGACCAGGAAGTGCTCGAACTTGCGCTCATCGAAAACATCCAGCGCGAAGATTTGAACCCCATTGAAGAAGCCGTCGCCTACCAGCGGCTCTCCAAGGAATTCGGGCTCAAGCAGGAAGACATTGCCCAAAAAGTGGGCAAGAGCCGCGCCGCCATCGCCAACAGCATGCGCCTCCTGGAACTGGCCCCCAGCGTCCAGAGCTGGCTCACCCAGGGGAGGATCTCCGTTGGCCATGCCAAAGTCCTCCTCGGTGCCAAGACTCACGAGGAACAGACCCTCCTGGCCGATGCCATCCTGCGCGGCAACCTGACCGTCCGCGCCACGGAGAAAATCCTCGCCAGCCACCTTGCCCAGCGCGCCAACCCGCGCGCCTCCAGCCGGACCGCCGGGAGTGGCACAGGCGGCGGCCTCACCCCGGCCCTCCTCCATTTGCAGAACCGTCTCCAACAATATTTTTCCACCCATGTCGCCTTGAGCCACGGCGAAAAGCGCGGGAAAATCGAAATTGAGTATTATGGCAACGATGATCTGCAACGCCTCCTCGGGCTCCTCGGCCTGGCCAATGAGTAGACAAGTCCTGGCAGCCGCCCTGGCGCTCCTCCTCGCGTTCGGGACCGGCTGTAAACGCAGCGTTCCCAACGCCGAACCCGGCCAGGCGGGTGCGTATGTCCCCCCGTCCGGCCCGCCGCCCGCCGAAATCTGGAAAGAGTTTTCCGGCGAAAAAGCCCTGGCCCACGCCAAGGCGCAGTGCGACCTCGGCCCCCGGCCCTCCGGCTCGGCCGAACTGGAAAAAGCGCGCGCCCTCATTACCGCTGAGCTAACCCGCAATGGCTGGAACGTCGAGCGCCAGACCTTCGCCGATACCACCCCGCGCGGCCCCGTCACCTTCGTCAACTTGATCGCCCGGTATGGCGGCTCGCGGAAAACCCAGCAGTGGGTCGTCTGTTCCCATTACGACACCAAGATTTTCGACACCATCCGGTTCGTCGGAGCCAGCGACGGGGCCTCCAGCACCGGCGCCCTGATGGAACTCGCGCGCGTCCTTTCCCTCGACCCGGGCCTGGCCCGGCGCGTGGAACTCGTTTTCTTTGACGGCGAGGAAGCCGTCGTCCAATACCGGCAAACCAACGGCGTCCTCACCGACGGCCTCTACGGCAGCCGCCATTACGCCAAGGATCTGGCCGCTACCGGCCGCGCCAAGCAGCTCCGAGAGGGCGTCCTGTGGGACATGATCGGCAACAGCCGCCTCAATGTGACCCTCTCGCCCGACTCTCCCGCTCCCCTCATGCAGGAGATTTTCGCCGCGGCTGACGCCTTGGGCCTGCGTGGCATCTTCTCCCTCTCCGAGCGGACGATCCTGGACGACCACTCGCCCCTCAACGAAGCGGGCATCTCCACGATCGACCTGATCGGGTTTGACTATCCCTACTGGCACACCGCCGACGACACCTTCGACAAACTCAGCCCGCAGAGCCTCCAAAGCGTGGGGGCTGTCACCTTGCGCTGGCTGAAAACCGCGTCGGGGCAACCAGCCCCGAAATACGCTGGGCAGAACTCCGATTAGCCCAGGCGGTAGACGATCCGGGCTTTGTCCAAATCGTAGGGGGACATTTCGATTTTAACGCGGTCGCCCATGGTCAGGCGGATAAAGCGTTTGCGCATCCGGCCCGAAATGTGGGCGAGGACAACGTGTTTATTGGCCAGCTCGACCCGGAACATGGTTCCGGCAAGCACGGCGACGATTTTTCCGTCGGTTTCAATGGCAGTTTCAGCAGGCATGATTGGATTTGCGTCTCTAAAAGGGTTGCGTCTCTCTAAAGTCTTACGGGGCGTCCCCGCCTCCAGGCCGCTTCGGCTCGTAAAAAAACCGGAGAAAGCCATCCAACGTCCCGGCGTTGGCCAAAACTTCTTCCCCTTCCAGGCGGGTGGAACAGGAAGCCAAAAGGCGGAGTCTCCGCGAAAGAGACTCCGCCCCGTGGACAAAAGCAACGAAAGATTAGTACCGGCGGCTGTTGCCACCGCTGCGAGGACGCTCTTCGCGGGGACGGGCTTCGTTGACGGTCAACTTGCGGCCCTGGTATTCTTTCCCATGGAGGCCTTCGATGGCCGCCTGGCCTTCCGCCGAGGTGCCCATGGTGACAAAGGCGAAGCCGCGGGAACGGCCCGTGGCGCGGTCGGTCACAAGAGCCGCTTCGGTCACAGCGCCGAACTGCTCGAAGAGTTCCTGAAGATCGTTTTCAATGGTGTCGAAGGAGAGATTTCCTACGTATAATTTCATGATGATTTGGATTTATAAACGAATGCCAGCTACAGAGCCGTTCCCGAGAACCGGGTTTCAAATCACCAGATGAGGAGTCCCAACCTGCGATCTTCCGCGCTACGAAACATTAACAATCGAAGGAGTCCAATGTGGACCCCCGGAAGGGGAATGCAAGCTAAAGTTTTGGAATCTTGCGGCTGCGGGGATGCGCCATGGCGCGGAAAAGGGGAACCAACGGTTCGAGAAGGTCGAGGTCGCGCCCGGTGAGAGGGGCGGCGGCGCGGCGCTGGGGAGGGCTTCCGACGGCTTCGGCGTAGGCGTCCATCTGGGTTTGGATCAATCGCGCGAGGGCGTTGGCCTGGGCTGGCGAGAGGCGGGCGGATTGGGCTTCAAGGCGCAAAACGGTGCGCCGTCCGTCCGGGGAATACGGGCGTTCAGGGAACTCAGATTCGATCATGGGGTGCACTTCCTTGTGGTTTTACCGAGCGGAGTCCGGTTCCTTCCGGACGCTCGCGCAGTTTTTTACAACGATTTTTGGGCCCTGCGGTGCGCCAGCCCTGTTTTGGGGCGTTGGAGGCCGGAAGTGGGGCAATTTGGATCTTCTTGAAGATTGACACCCAGCGGACCGCTCCGATGGGCATCGATTTCTCCCCGCGCTTTCATTCCACGAAGCGTTTTGCGGTTAACCCCTCGCAGAATGGCTTCCTCCTGCTGCGAGAGCACCACGTAAGGGTTGATGAGTTTGACGAGCAAGAGTCCGATTTGCTCGTCCGATAAATGACGATGAACCACCTCCAGCACCCTTGGGGTGATGCGTGGACGGATGATCTCGTAGAGTTCCTGAATCATGGATCAGTGATGGACCGCGCAGGGATGATGCACGGGTGTGCGAAAAGAAGCACGCGGGATCGAGAAAGCAATCCCCCATGCAAAACCGCCATGCGCCGCTTTTTACGCCGCCTTTTTCTTGCGCGCGGGCCGTTTGCGCTGCTCAAAGGCCCGGCGGGCGAGCGCATCGAGATCCAGCCCGGCGGGGTTGCCGGCGTCGTCGAGGGTAAAGCCCATTTTGTCGGCGAGCGCTTCCAGGATGTAGCGCGTCATGGTGGTATCGCTGACTTTGGTGACAATGCCCAGGGCGGTGTAGATGTCCTTGTGCATCCAAAAGGAGGCCAAGGCTTTGTTGGGATCGCGTACGCCGGGCATAAGGCGGCTTCATACACCCGGGGCGGGCGAAGTTCAATGGCGGAATGCGGGATGGTTTTTGCGGGAATCGCTCTGGAATTTGCCGGAAGGCGCTTCTACTATAGCCGACTCCCATGCCGGAACCCCTTTCCATCCCTCGTATTGCCCAAGCCTTTGTATTGGGAGCCGGGCTCGGCACCCGCCTGAAGGCGCTCACCCGCGCCCGCCCCAAACCGCTCATCCCGGTGGCGGGGAAACCGCTCATCACCTACGCCTTCGACCACCTCATCCAAGCGGGCGTGGAGCGGCTCGTGGTGAACACGCACCATTGCGCGGAAGCCTATGCGCGGGCGTTCCCCGGCGGCGTTTACCGGCAAGCTGCCCTGACGTTCCGGCACGAACCGGAACTGCTGGAAACCGGCGGAGGCATCAAGAACGCCGAGGACCTCTTGGGCGGCGCGCCGTTCCTGGTCTACAACGGCGATATCCTGGCGACGCTCCCGCTCGCGCCCGCCCTTGCGCGCCACTTCGCGGCGGGCAACGAGGTGACGCTGGTTTTACGCAGCCATGGCGGCCCCCTGCAGGTGGCCTTCGACGCCGCCTCGGAGCGGATCGTGGACATCGGCAACCGGCTGGGACGCGCGCCGGGCACGCACCTTTTCACCGGCATCTACGTGGTCAGCCCCGCCTTCTTCCGGCGGCTGCGGCGGGAAAAACGCTCGGTCGTCCCGGCGTTCCTGGAAATGATCGGGCAGGAGGCGGCGCTGGGAGCCATAGTCATCGACGAAGGGGAATGGTGGGACCTCGGCACGCGGGAGCAATACCTGGCGGTCCACCAGCGCCTGCGGGAGCAATCGCCCACGGCCTGCTGGGTCGATCCCAGCGCGCGGGTCGATCCCGGCGCGCGGCTCACCGGGGCGACCTTCGTGGGCGCGGGCGCCCACGTGGGCGCGGGCGCGCAATTGCACGATTGCGTCCTGTGGGACGGCACGGGCATTGCTCCTCAAGCCCATCTCTCCCGCTGCATTGTGACCGAACCCCGGATCGTCCAAGGCCACCACGCCGACGCCGATTTCTAAAATCCCCCCCATGATCCCCGACGCCCTCCTCGACCAGACCGCCGCCCGTTTCCCCCGCTTCCTGCGCGACCGCATCCGCATCGAACCGCTCGAAAAAGGGGGGTCTGATCGGAAATACTACCGCATTGCGCTGTGCGGCGAGGGGTCCCTTATCCTTGTCAAATATGGCAGCCAGCGGGAAGAGAACCGCCATTATTGCGACATCGCCGCGTTTTTGAGCGCGCTGGGCGTGCGCGTTCCCGCTATTTATCACCACGACACCCAGGAAGGGCTGATCTGGATGGAAGACCTTGGCGGGGCCGATCTGTGGCAGTTCCGCGGCGAGCCGTGGGAAGTCCGGCGGCCGCTCTACCAGAGCGCCCTTGAGCAAATGGCCCGCTTGCACACGCGCGGGCACCGCGTCACCGGCCCCACTATCCCCCGCTTCGAGCTCGCCTTTGACACGGAACTCTACCGCTGGGAACAGCGTTATTTCTTTGAAAACTGCGCGGGAAGGTACTTCGGTATTCCGCCCGCCGTCCTGGATGCCGGGTGCGGCAGGGATGCCCTGGATGCCATCGCCGTGCGGCTCGCCGCGCTGCCGCGCGTGCTGGTGCACCGCGATTTCCAGTCGCAAAACATCATGATCCTGGAGAGCCAGGCCTGCCTCATCGACTTCCAGGGGATGCGGCCCGGCCTGGGGGCCTACGACCTCGCCTCGCTGCTCTACGACCCGTATGTGACGCTCTCCGCCGCTGAACGCGAGGAGTTGCTGGACGCCGCCGAGGGCCTCTATGCGCTGGCGGACGCGCCCGTGGGAGCCAGCTTCCGGGAAATCGTGGACCTTTGTGCGCTCCAGCGCCTGATGCAGGCGCTCGGGGCCTACGGGTTTTTGGGGCTCGTCAAAGCGCATCCGCATTTTCTCGCGCACATCCCCCCCGCCCTCGCCTCCTTGCGCGAGGTCGCCGAGCGCATTCCAGGCCTGGAGCAGTTCCAACGCTTGTTGGACCGCCTCGCCATTGTTGATTAGAACGCTGGCTCTGCCTTGGAAAGGCCGCCAAAACTTCTTGTCGGCTCCCCATCCCTTTGATTAGCGTTCGCGGAGGGGTGGGGATGCCTGCCCCTCCTTTTTTGCTTCACGCTATCCTTATGGGTAAATGGTTCCGGCGTGCCAAAACACGGCTGGCGGGGGTTCTCGAACTCCTCCTCAACGCGGCCGCGCAGGCCGCCCCCGCCCCGGCCATAAGGCAAAAAGGGGCGACGAGATTCCATGCAACTTCCAACGATGACCAATAAAAGCAGCACCATACACCCCGGAATCGAGGCGGCGCGGACGGTTCCCTCCCTCACGCAGCGGCAGCAATGGCTCGGGGGGCTGATTGTGGCGTTCGCGCTCGCGCTCCGCCTTCTTTGGCTGGGGATCAAGCCGCCGCACTTTGACGAGGGCGTCAACGGCTGGTTCGTGGACCAAATCACCAAGCAGGGCTATTTCGCCTACGACCCCACCAACTACCATGGGCCGTTCCATTTCTACGTCCTCTTCCTCGTACAGTCGCTCTTTGGCCGGAACATTGAGGCGCTGCGGATGCCTCTCATCCTCATCAACACGGCCAATGTCTGGCTCCTCCTGCAATTTCGCCGCTTCCTGCCCTGGCGGGCGTGCGTCTTCGCGGCGCTGGCGTTCGCCGTTTCGCCCGGCATGCTTTTCTATTCCCGCTATGCGATTCACGAATCGTGGGTGGTCTTTGGCATGACGCTGGGCCTCTGGGGCGCGGCCGAACTTTGGACGCGCGGCACGGCACGCGGCCTTTGGGCGGCGGCGGGCGGGATCTTGCTGATGCTCTTGAACAAGGAGACGCACCTCCTGCACTTCGCAGCGTTCGGGCTCGCCCTGGCGGCGCTCGCCGCGCTGGAACGGATTTTTCCCTCCGCCAATGAGGGGGTGCCCCCGCTCCCCGCGGCGCGCCAGTGGTCCTGGAAAACGCTCTTGGACACAACGGCGGGCTGCCTGTTCCTGCTGGCGTTTTTCTTTTCCGGAGGATTCCTCAATCCGGCTCCCCGTGGAGAGCTCATCGCGCATTTCTTCAGCGCCTTCGCCGCATGGTCCCACACCGGCCTGCACAGCGCGGACCACGCCAAGCCGTGGTATTACTGGCTCCAGCTTTTCGCCCGTTATGAATGGCCTGTGGTCGTCGGGCTCCTCTGGAGCCTTCGCGCTCTCTGGCCGGGGATGAACCGGCTCGCGCGCTTCCTGGCCATCTATGGCTGCGGCGCGCTGGCGGGATACAGTCTCGTGCCTTACAAAACGCCGTGGTGCGTGATCTCGGTGATCTGGCCGTTCCTGCTCCTCTTCGGCTGCGCGGTGGATTCCGGGATCGGCTTTTTGCAAAAGCGGGGAAGCCGCCCTCCCGTGGCGTGGCTGCCCGGCGCGGCGGCTTTGGCGCTCTGGGGGCTCTCCCTTGCCGCCGCGGTGAACCTGAACTACCGCCACCCAACGGAGCCGGGCGAAGCGGAACTCCCCGCCTGGGCCACGCAACGGCTTTCGCCCCGGTTGCAGACCGTCTGTTCTCTGCCAACCTATGTCTACGTGCAAACCACGAACGACTATTTCAAGCTCACGCGCCCGCTGAAGACGCTCCTTCTTCTGGACCGGCGCGCACGGCACATGCCGGTGCACATCCTCCTTTCCAGCTACCATCCGCTGCCGTGGGCGCTGGGCGAGCTGACGCATGTCGGCTATTACGACAAAGGTCTTCCGCCGCTGATGGACGGAGGGATCATCGTAGCCGAGGAGAACCGGACGGCGGAGGTGGAAGCGCTACTGAAAGAGGCATATTTTGTGGAGCCGTTCCAACTGCGCGACGCGATGGATGGCGGGAAATTGTATTTGAACGCCGCCCGTTTTGCCCCGGTGTTCCCCGGCCGCGCGCCCGAGTTCACACCCCGGGCCGGCGCGTCTCCGCTCCCCAGCCCGGCGCCATGAGAGCCACGATCGCAGGATTGACCGCCGTTTGCGCGGCGACAATGGCGGGGCTGCTCCTGGGCTTCGCCGGAGGGCTCGACACCTTGCGCGCATGGAGCGCGCTGGCGGCTGGCGGATTTGCGGGCTGGATGGCGTGGTGGTCCGTGGCGGATCTCCCCAAGGGGGAAGCGCCGAGGGGTTGGGCCGCGTGGGGAGTGGGCGTTGTTTTCGCGCTCTTTGCCTTGCGGGCCTTTTGCTGGCTGTTATTTGCGCAAGAGGGGGAACTCTTTTTTCTCTCGCCCAACAACCTCGGCGATCTCTCCTTGCACCTGACCTATATTCGCGCGTTTGCCCACGGCGCCCCCTTTTGGCCGGAGAACCCGATCTACGCGGGAACGCCGCTCCATTACCCCTTTGGCGTCGATCTGTGGAACGCCCTCCTCCTGCTTGCCGGGGCGGATTTGCAGCGCGGCCTCGTCTGGACGGGGCTGCTCGGATCGCTCGCGGCCGCCGTCGCGCTCTGGCGCTGGGGCGGCGCGTTCGCCATGGGGGGATTTCTGTTCAACGGCGGCATCGCCGGATTCGCTTTCCTTTCCACCCACAAGCTGGCCGATTACCAGGAGAAGCTCGATTGGAAAAACATTCCGCTCGCGCTGTTTGTCACGCAACGCGGCCTGCTCTATGCCGTCCCGGCCGGGTTGATCCTCCTCTGGAGTTGGCGCGCGCGCTTGCTTGAGGGGCGGCGCGGGTTGCCGTTCTGGATCGAGTGCCTCCTCTACGCCACGCTCCCCCTCTTCCACCTGCACACGTTTCTCTTTCTCTCGGCGCTGCTCGGCTGCTGGCTCTGCCTCCCGGCGGGAGGGGGAGTCCCCTCGCCCCGGGGCGCGATCTTCCGCCTCGGGCTCTGCGCGTTCCTCCCGGCCTCGGCGCTGGTCTGGCTGCTCACCGGCGGCGGCGTCAGCGGCGGGATGATCCACGTCACCGGCGGCTGGATGCAGGCCGACGACGGGGTGTTCCGCTGCGCTGTGGAGAACTTCGGGGCGCTGCCCCTGGCCGTGGGGGCATTGCTGGCGTGGCTGTGGCGGCGGCGCGGGGAGCCGGAAACGCGGGCGCTGGCGGTGGTGGCGCTCCCTTCGTTGCTGCTATTCGGCATCACCTGCTTTGTGGTCCTCGCCGAGTGGGCGTGGGATAATACCAAGCTGATGCTCTGGGCTTACCTGGCCGTGCTTCCGGCCCTCTGGGCGATGCTGCGGGAGCAGGCGCTCTGGCTGCGGGCCGCCGCGATCGGCCTCCTCTTTTTTTCCGGCGCGGTGTCGCTGCTGGGAGGGCTCGACGGCAGCCACACCGGCTACACGCTGGCGCGGGAGGAGGAGTTGGACCAACTGGAAGCCGCTCTCACCCCCTTCCCCATCACGGCCACGTTCGCCTGTATGCCGACGTACAACCATCCGCTCCTTCTGCTGGGCCACAAGGTGGTGGCCGGATACGAAGGCCACCTCTCCAGCCACGGCATCCCTTACCAAGCCCGCTTCGCGGCTCTGGAAAGCGTGCTGCGGGGCGAACCGGGCTGGGAATCGCGCGCGCGCACCCTTGGCGCGGACTATCTTTTCTGGGGACCACGGGAGCGGGAAAAATACGGCGGCGCGTCGCCCTGGCAATCGCCCGCCACCGCCGGAGCCCCCGTCGCGGCCGAGGGGCCATGGGGGCGCCTGTATGCCTTGACACCCCCGCATCCCGCGCAAAGATAAAGGGCGCCGTGCCCACCCGCTCCCCGCATTCCGCATGACCCCGCTGCTTTTCACGCTGCTCATCGCCCTCATTTCCGTGGCGGCCGGATTGCTCGGCGCGCTCGTGGGCGTGGGGGGCGGCGTGATCGTCGTGCCCGCTCTCACGCTGCTGATGGGCGTGGATATTCGCGCCGCCATCGCTGCCTCCATCATCGCCGTGATTGCGACCTCCAGCGGCGCGGCCTCCGGCTACGTGCGCCAGCGGCTCACCAATCTGCGGCTGGCCATGTTACTGGAAACGGCCACCGCGGCGGGCGCGCTCTGCGGCGCGTTTCTGGCGGCGTTGATCTCCGGGCGCTGGCTCTATCTGCTCTTTGGGCTGGTCCTCCTTTACACGGCATGGTCGATGTCCCGGAAGTCCCCGCACGCCGCCCGGACGTTCCCGGACGATCCGTGGGCCGACCGGCTCGGCCTGCACGCTTCGTATTTTGACAAAGCGCTCAACCGTCAGATTTCCTACCGCGTCTCGCGCACCCCCTGGGGCCTGGCGGTGAGCTACGTGGCGGGCGTGCTGAGCGGGCTCCTGGGCATCGGCGGCGGCGTGCTCAAGGTGCCGGTGATGAACCTGGCCATGGGCGTCCCGCTGAAAGTCTGCACGGCCACGAGCAATTTCATGATCGGCGTGACGGCGGCCACCGGGGCGGCTGTCTATTTCACGCGCGGCGACGTGCAGCCGTTTATCGCCGCGCCGGTCGCGGTGGGCGTGCTGCTGGGGGCGAAGCTCGGCTCCCGCCTGCTGGGCCATTTGCACAGCCACTGGATCCGCAACGCGTTTGTCGTGGCGCTCCTGGCAACCTCCCTCCAAATGCTTTTGAAAGCCATCCGATGAGCGCGCCCTCTTCCCCAACGCCCTCCGCGTTCCGTGTCGAGTTGATCATCAGCGAGCTGCTCCGCTGGGGGGTCGCCATGAGCCTCGTCTTGCTGACCGCCGGCACGATCCTCTGCTTTGTCCGCACCTGCGATTACGGGCAGGCGGGCGGCACGGCGGCCGATTTCCACCGGCTGCTGGCGCAACGTCACGCGCCTCCGGCGACGCTGCACGCGACCGTGCGGGGCATCCTGCGCCTTCAAGGCGAGGCGCTCCTTCTCTCCGGGCTCTTCCTCTTAATTGCAACGCCGGTGCTGCGCGTCGCCGTCTCCATCGTGGCGTTCGCCTGCGAGAAAGACCGGGCTTTCGTGTGCATCACCACGGTCGTCTTGCTGCTCCTCCTGCTTTCCTTTGCGCTCGGCAAGGCGGGTTGAGGGACACGCCCGATTTTCCGCTTGGCCTGCGCCTTGAACGGGGCAACATGGAGTGCTCCCATGAGTGCCTCTTCTCTTCCGCCGGGCCGCACCCGGTTTGAAACCGAACTGTCCGTCCGGCCCGATGACATCGACATGAACAGCCATGTCCACAACAGCCGCTACTTCGACTACGTGATGGCGGCCCGCTACGACCAGATGGCCCGCTGCTACGGCATGTCGATGGAGGAATTCCTCAAGGCGGGCTTTGGCTGGGTGGTCCGCACGGCCCATGTGGAATACAAGCGGCCGCTCACCATGGGCGACGCGGCGCTCGTCACCACCTGGGTCGATCAAATCCACCCCGACGGCGTGACCGTCGGGTTCGAGATCCGCAAAAAATCCAACGGCAAACTCGCCAGCGACGGTTCTTTTCACTACACAATGATCGACATCCACACCGGACGGGCGGCAAAAATCCCCGCCCCCATCGCCGCCAAATACGCCGTCTAGCCTTCCGGGATACCGCACGCCATGGAACTCCAGCCCATCCAGCACCTCAAAGATACGCAGAGCGAACCCGACCACCGGCAGATCCCCATCGACCGCGTGGGGGTGAAAAACCTGCGTTATCCGATCCAGATCCGCGACAAGGCCCGGGCCGTCCAAAGCACGGTTGCCCAGTTCACGCTGACCGTCGATCTCCCCCACCAATACAAAGGGACCCACATGAGCCGCTTTGTGGAGGCGCTCAACGAACACGGCCCGGTCATCCACATCGACAACGTGCGCGAGATCCTGGTGCGCCTGCGGCAAAAGTTGCATTCCCAGAAAGCCCATCTCGCCTTCGAGTTCCCGTTTTTCCTGGAGAAAAAAGCGCCCGTGACCCACGCCGTCGGCATGATGGACTACACCGTCCGCTTCGCCGCCACGGACGACGGGGAGACGTTCGACTTCGTCGCCACCGTCATCGTCCCCGTCACCACCCTCTGCCCGTGTTCCAAGGCGATCAGCGACTACGGCGCGCACAACCAGCGGGGCCAGGTGACCTATTCCGTCCGCTTCCACAAGCCGATCTGGATCGAAGACTTGATCCAACTCGTCGAAGGGTGCGCCAGTTGCGAGCTCTATTCCCTGCTCAAGCGGCCGGATGAAAAAGCCGTCACCGAGCGCGCCTACAGGAACCCGGTCTTTGTGGAAGACCTCGTGCGCAACGTCGCCGCCCATTCCGACCGGGAACCCAACATCCGCTGGTACCGCGTGGAAGCGGAGAACTTCGAGTCCATCCACAACCACAACGCCTACGCGGTGATCGAAAGGGCGCGGTAGGCCGCGCGGGATTTGCTTGCCTCGCGCAAAAGCCCCGGATATGACCTTGCCCCACGGTTTTTCCGCGGGCAGTTAGCTCAGTGGTAGAGCGGTAGTTTTACACACTATTGGTCGGGGGTTCGAATCCCTCACTGCCCACTCCCCCCTGGATTGACGCTGCCGCCCCCGTGCCTTATCAATAAAAGGATCTATGCCTGACTCACATGCGATGGCGGTCTTCAGCGACGTGCACTCCAACCTGGAAGCCCTGGAAGCGGTGCTTGCCGACATGGATGAGCTGCGGATTCGCCGCCGCGTTTGCCTGGGCGACATCGTCGGATACGGCGCGGACCCCGTCGCATGCCTGGAAAAAATCCGCTCCTTGAACTGCCCCGTCCTCCAGGGCAACCACGATGCCGCCGCCAGCGAGGAAACCGATTTTGAGGAAATGAACGCCTCCGCCGTCGCAGGCGTCGAATTTTCCCGCCAAAAACTGTCGCAAGAGCAACGCGACTGGCTGGGACATCTGCCGCTGACGCTTGCGCAGGACAGTTGCGAATTTGTCCACGGCTCCCTCGACGCTCCGGACGAATGGTGGTACGTGCTGAGCCCCGAAGACGCCTCCATCCACTTCGAGTCGCAAACACAGCCTCTTTGCTTCTGCGGGCATACCCATGACCCGATGGTCTGGCAGTCCAGCGGCCCGCACCAACTCTCCATCCGGCATGGCGAAGGGCGCATCCAGCTCCCGCAAACCGGCAAAATCCTCATCAATGTCGGCTCCGTGGGCCAACCCCGGGACCGCAACCCCGACGCCTGCTACGCCATCTTTCATCCCGAAGCCCATTGGGTGCAATTTCGCCGGGTTCCCTATGATCTTGCGAAAGCGAAACGGAAAATTGCCCGGGCCGGTCTGCCCCAGTACTCCGCCGAAAGGCTTTCGGAGGGAAGGTAACCTCTTCCCCCCGCGCCCAGGCGACGCCCAGGAAGGCCGCCGCGTACAGCTGTAAAGACGGGATCTGGAAGGGGAAATCCACCAGCGCGTGGAGCGCCATCGCCCCCAACGCCAGCCCACAGGCAAACCGAAGGCGCGGATCCTGCTCGGGATGCTCCCCCAACAGCCGCGCCATGCCGCCAAAAAGCAGCACCGCCCAAAAGCCCGCCCCGATCCAGCCCCATTCGATGACCGTCTGGAGATAATCCTGGTGGGCAAAACGCCAGACGCCGCGAATCGTATCGCCCAGGCGTTCCGTGTAGTGAGGGAAGGCGATTTCGAACGTTCCCGGCCCGAATCCGCACCCTTCGGCATCCCTCGCCATCTCCCAGCAAACGGAGGTGACAAGGTAGCGGGGGTTTTCCTCATCGTGGAGCTGGCCGTTCAACATGCCCCATTTTGCCCATGCATCCGCGGCCCCGGTCGATAGAGCCAACGCCGCCAATGCGCCGCAGACCGCGAGGGCGGCGGCAGCAGCCGAGAGCCATGAGGAGAGCCGGCGCCGCGCCGCGCACAGCTCGAACAGCGCAATCGCCACTGCCAGCAACGCGCTGAGAAGAGAGCCCGCGCGGGAAACATTGACCGCCGCCGCCCCCAGGCAGAGCAGGAATGCCGGGATCCACAGCGCCCGCCCGGCTTCCGCGCCCGGCCGGCACAACGCACGGCCCCCAAACGCGGCGCACAACGGCAGGACGGCATTGATAAACGCCCCGGCATTGCCGTGGTAATAAAAGGTGCCAAAAAACGGGCTCCCTGCCGGACCCGGCTGCCAGAAAATCATGGACGCCGCCGTTACCCGCTGGAGCAACCCCAGGAGCAGGATCGACGCGCCGTTCAAAGCCATCACGGCGAGCAGACGCCGCCGCCAGAGCCTGCCGCGCGCCGTGTCGCAGACACAGAGAAGGAAGCCCAGGAGGGCGGCCGCATGGGCCGTCGCAGCCAAGGCGCGGCTTCGGTCAATCGCCCCCGGAAGCCGCCACTCGGCCCCGCCCACAATCGCAAAGCATTGGGTCGCTGGATCGTAGCGGAAATGGGCGTTCCAGGCCATGAACGTGCCCAGGCCGAGCAAAGCCACCGCACAAACCAGGGGGACCACCGGGAGCACCGGCCCCTTTCTCCCGAAAGCGCAACCGGCCAGCCAAAGCAGAACGACCGCCGCCAGCAGATCGTCCAGCAGCGCCGCCGTCCACGGAAGCGTGCAACCGTAAGCCCACGGAGCATAAACCAAGCTGCCGAGCAACAAATAACGGCTGCTTTCCTTCAAGGTATGGCGCAGGGGATCCATGGCAGGAGCAAGGGGCGCCCATTGCATCGTTGGCCGGTGGAATCCGGGCCGTCAGACATGCGCCTACAGGATGGCTCGCACGGTCCTATGCCAGGAAAGGAAAGCCTCCGATAGACCCGGCGCCCCATTGCAACTAGGCTTGGCAGCGTTCTCCAAAGGCCGGTCCACCCGGCTGGAGGAAAACCGCCGAGGCTTGCCTTTCCAGGATTCACAGAGGGATTCCAGGGGGCCGGATCGGACGAAAATGAGACGCCGTTCCTGAGAGGTTTGACGGGGAGAACAGCCCGGCCAGCCAAGGGCGGCAGCTTGTTTGAAGGGGAAAACGCATCACATCATGGACGAAACATCCAGGCATTGGTTTTGTATCCGCAGCCGCCCGAAGCAGGAACACATCGCGGCGGCCTATCTCCGGCAATGGGAGGACGTCGAGGTTTTCTGCCCGCGCATCCGCTTCCGCCGCGCCACCCGCAGCGGCGCGGCGTGGGTGACGGAGGCGCTCTTTCCCGGCTACTTTTTCGCGCGGTTCGAGCCGCGCGCTTCGCTCTGCCTCGTCCGCTCCGGGCGGGGCGTCAGCGGCATCGTCCGTTTCGGCACAAAATACCCGCTCGTTGCCGAGGCGACGATTGCCCAATTGCGCGAAAGCGTGGGGCGCGAGGAGATGGAAACGGTTTCCCCTGTGCTGGAAATTGGCGATGGCGCGATGATCGCAGGCGGCGCGTTCCACGGCCTGCAATGCGTGGTCCATCGGCTGCTTCCCGCGCGGCAGCGCGTAGCCGTGCTGCTGGAGATGCTGGGGCAGACAATGCTCGTGGAATTAAACCTGCGCGACCTCCTGCCTCCGCGCAATCACCCCCTCGCCGCTTAACAATGGACTCCCTTCCTTTTGTGCGCATCCGCCCGGCCTCTGGCTGGAAACCGCTGGATCTGCGCCAGCTCTGGCAATACCGGGAACTGCTTTCCACGCTGGGCCGGCGCGACCTGACGCTGCGCTACCGGCAAACGGTTCTCGGCGCGTTCTGGGTCATTGCGCAACCGCTCATGGCGGCCGGCATTTTCTCGTTCGTTTTCGGCAAGGTGGCCAACATGCCCAGCGACGGCGTGCCTTACTTTCTCTTTGCCTACGCCGGGCTGCTCTGCTGGAACGCTTTTAGCAACACGCTCGCGAAGGTCAGCGCGTCGTTGGTGGGCAATTCCAACCTGATTTCGAAAGTTTATTTTCCGCGCCTGATCCTTCCGCTTTCCACGCTCTATTCCACGCTCATCGACTTTGCCGTGGCGTTCGCCATGATGCTGGTGCTCCTGGGCGCAAACCATGTTCCGATCGGGCCGCGTTTGCTGCTTTTGCCTGTGTGGATGGCGTTTCTCCTGATGCTCGCTCTCGGCACAGGCCTCTATGTATCGGCGCTGATGGTGAGCTACCGCGACGTGCAATACATTCTGCCGGTCTTTGTTCAATTGCTGCTCTATGCAAGCCCCGTGGCCTATGCGGTGGTGGCCGTGCCCGCGTCATTGCAACTGTTCTATCACTTGAATCCCCTCACCGGGCTGCTGGAGGCGTTTCGCTGGTCTCTGCTCGGATGCGGCACCCTCTCGCCCTGGGTGCTGGCCTACTCGGCTGGCATTTCCTGCGCGTGGCTGGTGCTCGGCGCGTTTGCGTTCAAGCGGATGGAGCGGCTCTTCTCGGATGTCATCTAAACTTATGAGACTGAATGCCTATGTCATGGCCGCCGACCCGGCGTGGATCGAAGCCAGCGTGCTTTCCTATTACGATCTCGTGCGGGAGATCGTGGTTTCCTACGATGAGGACGGATTGAGTTGGTCCGGCACGCCGCTGGATGTGGAGCAATGTCTCAGCCGGTTGCGGCGCATCGACTCCGGGGGAAAGTTGCGGTTCCACCCCGGCCGTTTTTCGCACCCCGGCCGCCATCCGATGGAAAACGATACCGCCCAGCGCCAGTGCGCCCTTGATCTCGCCGGACGCAATGCGGATTGGGTGCTGCAACTGGACACCGACGAGGTGATCGCCGATCCCGCGCAATTTATGGCCTGCCTGGCGGAAGCCGAGTGCCGCGGGTTCGCCGCCATGGATTATCCCGCACGCTGGCTTTACCGGGACATAGGGGGCGACCGCTACCTCGAACGCTGCTCCCGGTTCTGGCGCACCATCGCCGGATTTACCGGCTCGGTGGCCGTCCGCCCCGGTGTTCGGTTGCGCAACGCGCGCCAATGCGACATCCCGCTCTTCCGGGTGGACTTCCGGGAACGAAACACCGATCCGTGGCGCAGCCGGGACGTGCCGGTGCACCGCGCCATCAGCCCCATGCAGGGCATCTTTCACTATTCCTGGGTGCGCGAGGAGGAGGAACTTTTGCGCAAGACCGGCGCTTGGGGCCATTCGCAGGAAAACTGGGCTCCCGAAATCAGGTATTGGCAATGGGCGGGCAGGCATCCACGGCTTGCCACGCTGGCGACCCCTTTCATGCGCTTTCCCCGCCGAATGCGCATAGCGACCATCCCCAGGCCATTGTCCGCCCCCGCGCCAATGGACCCGATATCCCGCCGGTAAACACCATGGAAACAGCCATTACCGTGAGAGGTCTTTCAAAGGCCTTCACCATCCGCCACCAATCGGAGTGCCACACGACCCTGTACGAGGCGATTCTGCACTGGGCGCGCCATCCCTTCAGCCTTTCGGCCAAGGAAACGTTTTGGGCGCTTCGGGACATCTCCTTTGAACTCAAACGCGGCGAGGTCGTCGGCATTATCGGCCGCAATGGAGCGGGCAAAAGCACGCTGCTAAAGGTGCTAAGCCAGATTACCGAACCGACTCGGGGCGAGATCGATCTCCATGGGCGCGTGGGCAGCCTGCTGGAGGTTGGCACGGGGTTCCACCCCGAGTTGACGGGCCGCGAGAACATTTTCTTGAACGGCGCAATCCTCGGCATGAACCGGCGCGAGATCATCTCGCAGTTCGACGCGATTGTGGAGTTTGCCGGGATCGAAAAATTCCTGGACACGCCGGTGAAGCGCTATTCCAGCGGAATGTATGTGCGGCTGGCGTTCGCGGTGGCCGCCCATCTCAATCCCGAGATTCTGATTGTGGACGAGGTATTAGCCGTGGGCGACGCGGAGTTTCAAAAGAAGTGCCTGGGCAAAATGCAGGACGTCGCCCATAGCGGCCGCACGGTCATTTTCGTAAGCCACAATATGCAAGCCGTGTCGCTGCTGTGCACCAAGGGCATCCTGCTTTCGCAAGGCAAGCTTGTCTATTGCGGCGGCGTGGGGGAAGCCATCGACCGCTATGTAAGCAGTTGGACGACGGGCGGCGGCGAGCAGCCCGGCGATCTGCGGCGGCCGGGAAGCGGGGAGATGCGCTTTGTTTCCGTCCAGCTCGAAAAGGGGCTGTTCGACAGCGCAGAACCCAAGGCATTTCATTTCAGCATCGAGCGGCAGCGGCCCGGGAACGAGATTTTCTATCTCTCGGCCCACGTGGTCAACCAGCAGGGAATCGTCGTGGCCCAGGCCGATTCGCGCCTGGTGGACTATTGGCTGCCGCAGGGGAGGAAAGTCGAGGGGACGTTCCGCCTGCTTTCGCCGTGGCTCAAGCCGGGTTCTTACCGGCTCGATCTCTACATCTGCGCCGCGGCCATCGGCATCGTGGACGCGTGGGAAGGCGCGGCGACCATGCACATCTCCCCGTTGCTGCCCTACCCGCAACACGTCTCGGAAGAAGGCACCGCCCTCGGGTTGGTCTTCGCCGATTTCCAGTGGAAATCTCCCACGCCCCACGCCGATGCCTCTAAGCCTCCCCAACTTGCCCCGATCTCATAAAACAAACCGCCTCAGGAATCACTAAAACTCATGACCGCAACGGTTATTATTGTGACGTTAAACCGGCCTGATTGCTTGAGCCGCGCCCTGGAGGCGCTGCTGGCGCAGGAGCATCGGCCCGAGCAGGTGGTCGTGGTGGATTCGTCGCGCGACGATCGGACCCGCCGCGTCATGGAGCGATTTCCCGACGTTCTTTACCTCTCGGTTCCCGAGTTTTTTGGGCGCATGACCACGGCGCGCAACGCCGGGTTGTTCTATGCCAGGGGCGAAATCATCGCGTTCCTGGACGACGACGCTTACCCCCATCCCGGATGGCTCAAAAACCTCCTCGCGGCTTACGATTCCCCCAAGATCGGCGCGGTGGGAGGCCGCGCCCTCAATGGGCAACTGGATGAGGAACGGCGCGGACGGGACAATATTGGACGGTTGAAGCCCAACGGCTTCCTGACCGGCAACTTTGCCGCCGACCCCGGGCACATGATCGAGGTGGATCACCTCATCGGCTGCAATCTTTCGATACGCCGCGAAGCGCTGGCGCGCCTGGGCGGGTTTCGGGATGATTTCCGGGGGATTTCCGGCCTTTGCGAAGACACGGACATGTGCCTGCGTGTCAAAATGCTTGGCTACACACTGCGCTTTCAACCGGCCGCTTGCGTGGACCACGTCGGAGCGCCCCAGGCCATCGGCAAGCGCTTTGACAGCCGCTACCAATACTTTCACCGGCGCAACGGCCTGGTGCTGCTGGTGCGAAATTTCGGATGCTCCCCCATCGTGCTCCGGTTCCTCTTCGCCACAGGAGCGCAGATGGTGCGGGAATGTTTCCGGAACGTCGGCGGAGCCTTCGCGCGCCTGGCCGCCTCGGCGGCCGGGATGGCGGCAGGAATGGCCTATTCGCTCCTCGTGTTCCGCCCGAAAGGCATGGACCCCGTCCGCCGCGACCCGGCAGGGCAGGCCATCCGGGCAGCCCTGGAAACGCGCGCCGAGGCGCCTCCCTGCGCCTCCTCCATGCCTGCCCTCTTCAAAGACTAAATGAACATCGCCATCACTTCCTTCTACCTGCCGAGCGAAAGCAAGATCGGCGTGGGTTACATGGTCCACTATCTTGCCAACGCCCTGGTGGAGCGCGGCCACACGGTAACGGTCTTCAGCGCCTGCCGCGCCTGCGAAGATGCGCGGTATACGAGCGTTTGCGTTCCGTGCGGGCGGCGGCGGCGGACGTTCCGCTTTGCCTGGAACCTGCGCCACATCGACTTCACCCGCTTCGACGTGCTCAATGCCCATGGCGACGACTGGTTTCTTTGGGGACGCCCGCTCCCCCGCCATGTCCACACCTACCACGGCGCGTGCCTCGCGGAGATGCTCCACGCCACCTCGCTGCCGGTGCGGGCGCGCATGGGGGCGCTGGCGCTCTGCGAGCTCGGCTCCACCTTCCTCGCCGGGGAACGGGTGGCCGTCTCCGAAGCCACGCGCCGCTGGCTCCCGCGCATTGGATCGGTGATCCCCAACGGCATCGATCCCTCCCTCTTTACGCCGGGCTGCGAGCCGAAATCGGAACGCCCCAGCATTCTCTTTGTGGGCACACTCTTCGGGCGCAAGCGGGGGGCGTTTTTGATGGATCTCTTCCAACGCGAAATCCGCCCGGCCTTGCCGGATGCGGAATTATGGGCCGTCTGCGAGGACCGCGTGGAGGGATGCGGGGTGCGCGGGTTCGGCCGCGTGCCGACGGAGCGCCTGGTAGAGCTGTACCGCCGCGCCTGGGTCTTCTGCCTGCCGAGCACGTACGAAGGCTTCGGCGTCCCTTATCTGGAAGCGATGGCCTGCGGCACGCCGGTGGTGGCCACTCCGAACCCCGGCGCGTGCGAGGTGACGTGCGAAGGGAGGTGCGGTTGGATCGCCCCCGAGGCAGGCCTCGGTTTCGCCCTGCTGCGCGTGCTCAGTGAACCGGGCCTTCGCCAAAGCATGCGCGAGGCGGGGCTGCGGCGCGCGCGCGATTTCACCTGGGATGCCGTTTGCCGCCGCTATGAGCGTCTTTACCAACCGGACGCTTCCCCGGGCGAGGAGGTGCACTCGTGAATATCGCCCATTTTGCCAGCGCCTTTTACCCCAGCCTTGGCGGCGTGCAGGAGTTTGTCCGGCAGCTTGCGCTCCAGCAACGCCTGGACGGCGACGCACCGCTGCTTTTGACCAACCGCTGGCCCAAGACGCTCCCGGCCCAGGAGCTTTACGAGGGCGTTCCCCTGCGGCGCTTTGTCTTCCGGGTGCCGGAGCCGAACTGGCGGCAGTTCGCCGGGGCGGCCGTGTGGGCGCCGCCGACGCTGCTGCGCATCGTGCAGGTGTTGCGGGCGCACCACACCGAATTGATCCATATCCAATGCGTCAGCTCCAACGCCTACTACGCACTGCACGCCAGCCGCCTCTTGAAACTGCCGCTCGTGGCGACGCTGCACGGCGAACTGACGGTCGATGCGGGCGGCGTCTTCCAGCGTTCCGCTTTCGCGCGGCGGCTTCTGCGCGCGGTCCTGGAGCGCGCGGACGCCATCACCGCCTGTTCCAGCGCCACGCTGCACGATGCGGAGGCGTTTTACGGAAAACCGTTCGGCCCGCGCGGACAGGCGATCCACAACGGCGTGCGCCTGGAGGAATTTTGCGGCATCGCACCGCACCCCCACCCCCGCCCCTACCTGCTGGCCCTGGGCCGGCATGTCCGCCAAAAAGGGTTTGATGTGCTGCTGCGCTCCTTCCGTATCGCGGTGCACAACGGCTTGAGGGAGCACGATCTCTTGCTGGCCGGGGACGGGCAGGAACGGGACGCCCTGGGGCGGTTGGCGCAAGCGCTCGGCCTGGAGGGCCGCGTCCATTTCCTGGGGGGGACGGACCGCGCCACCACGGCGCGGCTTTTCGCCGGATGCGCCTTCTTTGTCCTCCCCTCCCGGCAGGAACCCCTCGGCATCGTGAATCTGGAAGCCATGGCCTCCGGCAAAGCGGTGCTTGCGACGCGGGTCGGCGGCGTGCCGGAAATCGTGGAGAACGGACGCACCGGCTTCCTGGTGGAACCCAACGACGCGGAGGCGCTCGCGCGCGGCATCCTGCGCCTGGCCGCAGCCCCCCATCTCTGCGCCCGCCTGGGGGCCGCGGGCAGGGAGGCCGCCGCGCGGCTGAACTGGCCCGCCATCGCCGCGTCCTACGCCTGCCTTTACCATTCAGTGCGCGGCTCCTTTGCGCCCCGCGCTTTGTAACCCTTTCCCTATGAAACACCCCGCTCTTTCCGAAATCCGCACCCAGTGGCAAAGCCTTCTTTTGCTGGCGCTCATTGCCTGGTTTTTGCTTGCCAGCGCCTACCACTCCGCGCTCGCGCCCAGCCCCGGCGTCACCGGCATCGATTTCCAGATTTACTACGAAGCCTCCAACCGCCTGGCGCGCGGGGAACCGCTGTATATCAACCACCCGGAGGGCTCCACTTACGTCTATTCGCCCGCGCTTGCGCTGCTGCTGCGCCCGTTGGCACGCCTGGATTACCCGTACGCATTGCGCGTCTGGTTTTTCATCAGCGCGCTCTGTCTCGGCGGCGGCGTGGCGCTCTACGCCCTCTCTGCCCGCTTCACCTGGCGCGACCTGAATCTTGCCGGCATCATCCTCATCATTGGGTGCCGCTTCTGGCCAACGACGATGAACTTCAGCCTCGGGCAGGTCAATTTCCTCATTCTGCTGCTCCTGTGCGGAGTCTTCCTGGCAGATAGCCTGGAGCGACCCAAGACCGCTGCGCTGCTCATCGCGTCCGCCGCTCTCCTCAAGACATGGATGCTCGGGCTGCTCGTTTATTTGATCCTGCGGCGCAAATGGAGGGAAGCCGCCCTGGGCGCCTGCCTCTACGCGCTGCTGCTGGCGGCCTGTTTCACCGCCACCGGCTGGCGGGAGTTGCCGCGTTTTTTTCAGATCACCGGCGGCTACGCCCATCAAAACACCGGCCAATTCGCCGGCATGCAATCCATCTCCGGCTTCGCCTATCTCCATTTCCAAAAAAATCCACTGGTCGATCCGATCGCGGCGAACCCGCTTCTTTTCTACGGATTCATCGGCGGCGGGTTCGTCTTGATCCTGGCGGGCTGCGCTCTGATTTGGAAACGCACGCCGCCGCGCTCCCTGTATGAAGCGCGGCTCCAGCTTGGGTTCGTTATGCTCTCGCTGCTCCTGGTGCTGCCGATGTGCCAGAGCGAATATTCCCTCTTCTGCCTGCCGCTTCTCTGGACGCTCATCGCCCCGCCGCCGGAGCGCCCCCGCTCTCCGCTGGTCATCGCCGGGAGTTTCCTGGTCTACCTCCTCTTCACGCGGGGATGGCCCGGCACCCGTTCGATCCCGGAGATCTACCGGCACGGCGCGGCCTCGCTCGTGGTCTCTGCCAACTTCTGCGCGGCATTCGCGCTCTGGCTGATCGCGCTGCTCGCGCTGCACACCCTGCGGCGCGCCGCCGTGCAAATGGCCCCCGCCGCGTCCTCGCCCGTTTCTGTCACATGAACCCGCCGACCCTCTGCATGATCCACGAAGGCGTGGGCAACCAAAGCGCCATCGCCAAGGTCGCCATGGACGGCGTCCGGCACGCCCTGCGCGCAGGCTGGCAAGTGAGCGTGGTGGCAAAGATCCTGGAGCCCTCGCTGCGGGCCGAGGTGGAGTGGCTGCCTCTCTTCGTGCCGCCCCGAGGGTTCCTGCTCAAGTGGCTCACGGCGGAACATTTCATCCGGGCGGCTCTGGGAACCCGCGCTTTTGACGTCATCCACGCGCACCAGCCGCAGGCCGCCGCGCTTTCCGACGTCTTCACCTGCCATTACCTGACGCGTTCGGTGCATGAGCGCAATGGCCTCCCGCCCTGGCGCGGCGGGCGTTCCGCACTCGCGCGGCTGCAACAGCTTGGCGCGCTCCCCGCCGAGGACCATTATTACCGGCGCTGGAACCCACGGACGCGCATGCTTTTTTGCAGCCAACTGCTGCGGGAGGAATTTCTCCGGTTCTATCCGCCGCCAGAGCGGCAGGAAGTCATGGACAACGCCTGCCCCGCGCCGGACATCCCCAGCGAAGCCGAGCGGCGCGCGGCCCGCGCCAAAATCGTTGGGCGCGATTGGGCGGGTCCCGTCCTTGGCTACCTGGGAGGGATCGACGAGCGGAAAGGCTACCGGCAACTCGTGCGGGCGTTGGAGCCGGAATCCGACATTTTCCTGCTCTTGGGCGGCCCATCCTCCGAGACTTTTCCCCCGGACCGGCTCCCCGGCCATTGCAAGCCGCTCGGGTGGATCACCAATCCGGCGGAATTTTTTGCCGCCTGCGACGTCTTGATCGTGCCGAGCCTCTTCGACCCTTGCGCTCTCGTCGCGCTCGAAGCCGTGGCGCGCGGCGTTCCCGTCATCGCCACCGGCGGCGTTGGCGCTCTCGCGGCGCTTCTGCAATACAGCGCAGGCGCGGTCTGGGAACCGGGCGCTCCGCTGGGGAATCTCGTGCGCGGCGTCGCCGCCCGGCGCGACGCTTTCCAGGCGGGCGCGCTCCGTATGGCCGACGCTCTGAGCGAAGCGCGCCAATCCGCCCGCTTGTTGGCCATTTACGAAACGGCCAGGTGCGAAAAGAGCCGCCGCCGCGTTGCCGCCGCTTCCTGATGTCATTCCATGCGCATCCTCTGCTCTATCAGTTATGCCAATAACCTGCCCCTCGCACCGGGCCGCTACGGCCCCCACGAAGTGGACGTGCTTGCGCGCACCTCGGATTGGGGCAAAGCCGGGCTCTCAAAATACGCCCACTATACGAATGAGGCGTTCCGGCTTCTGCGGCAGGCGCGCGGCTACGATGCCCTGGCTCTCTTCACGGTGAGCATGGAGGCGTTCCTTCTGGGCCGCATCAAGCGCCTCCTGCGCGGCGGTCCCCGGTTGGTTTGCGCCGATTTCCTGATCCCCCGCCCCAGGCGCTGGCTTGAGCCGCTCCGCAGTGGGTTGCAGGCTTTTGACGCGTTCATCTGCATCCGCAGAGGCGACGCCGCAACGCTGGAGCGCCGGTTTGGGATCTCCCCCGCGCGCTGCCTTTTCGCTCCCTTCCCGTGCGATCCCTCCGTGCAGGAATTGCCCGCCCGCGAGACGGGATATGTTTACGCCGCGGGCTGGGCGCACCGCGATTGGCCGACGCTCCTGCGCGCGCTGGAGGCCGTGGATGTCCCGGCCGTCCTGAGCGTGGGAGGGGATCTGCCACTTGCTCCCGCACTCCGCTCCCGGGTGCGCGTCCTCCCCCAGCAGAGCCCCGGTGCGGGACGCGCGCTGCTGGCCGATGCATCGCTGGTTGTTTTGCCGCTACGGGAAACCGAGTTGCCCAGCGGGCCGCTCGTGCTCTTGGACGCGATGGTCATGGGCAAGGCGGTGATTGTAACGGACGTGAACGGAAGCCGCGATTACGTAACCCACGGATGCACCGCCTGGGTTGTCCCGCCGGGCGACCCGCAAGCCCTGAAATCCGCCATCACCGAGCTGATGCAAAACCCAAAATTGCGCCGCCGCCTCGGCCAGGCCGCACGCCGGGATATCCTGAACCGCTGCACGACGGACGCTTTTTTAAAGCCTGTCCTCGCCGCATGCGTCCGGGCATGAGCCCCCTCCCCGGGGAATAACTGCGCACGCGGCACCGGCCCGAAAATCGAACCTAGCCCCGTATGCCCGTTGACAACGACATCCTGTTTGTGGCGATGGAGGATTGGGACGAAGTCTGGCGGCGCAACCAGCCCATCGCGGCAGAGTTTGCCCGGCGCGTCCCGAGCCGCAAGGTGCTCTACGAGGGGCTCCCCATCGACGTCTCCCATGGGTTGCGCAGGCTTTCGCTCCGTCCGCTTTGGCGCGCCCTTCGGAGTTCCCTTGGGCCCGTTTCGCCACGGGGGTTCTCCAACATTTATCTCTTCAACCCCGTGAAATGGCTCCCCTCCTCGCTTCCGCTGGGCCAGCGGTTCAACCGTTGGGTGGAACGCCGCCAGCTTCGGCGGCTCTCCCGGCGGCTGGGGCTGCGGCGGCCTATCCTCTGGCTCAACCCGCACTATGCGCTTCACCTGGTGGGGCGCATGGACGAATCGCTTGTGGTGTACGACATCGGCGACGACTGGTCGCAAATCAAACAAGCCGCCTGGGTGCAACGCCAGACCCTCGCCGAAGACGCGGAGCTCTGCCGGCGCGCCGATGTGCTCATCGTCGTTTCCGAACGGCTCCGGCAGTTGAAAAGCCCCTTCGCTCCTAATCTCCACGTCATCCCCAACGGCGTTTATCTCGAGCGGTATCGCGGGATCGCCGACGGCGCGCTGGCCCCGCATCCGGCGACCGCCGCGTGGCGGCACCCGGTGCTCGCCTACACCGGGACGATCCACGAGGAGCGCGTGGATTTGCCGCTGGTCGAACAGATTGCCGACGCCTTCCCGCAAGCGACCGTCGCCCTCATCGGCCCTTCCCTCCTTGATGCGCGCGCCGAGCGCCGCCTGAAAGCGCACCCAAACCTACTCCTCACCGGCCCGTTCCCTTTTGAGGAAATGCCCGGGATCATGCGCGCCTTCGACGTCTGCATCGTGCCGCACGTCGTCTCGGCGTTCACCGAGAGCCTCTGCCCCCTCAAGCTCTACGAGTATCTTGCCAGCGGCCTGCCCATCGCCGCCACGCCGGTGCCAGGGTTCCGCGATTTTCCCCAATGGGTTCGCCTCGGACGGAATGCGCGGGAGATGATCGCCGCGATCCGCGATGCGCTCGGCGAACCGCGTTCCCAGCGGAGAGATCGGGCATCCGCAGCGCGCAGCCACACGTGGGACGCCCGCATGGACGCCATCGAAGCCGCACTAGAAGAAGCCATACAAGCCAACCGCCGCCTATGCCAGGACCCGCTCTCATCACCGTCATCATCGTCAGCTACAACACCTCCGCCATCACGCTAAAGTGCCTGTGCCATCTCTACAACGGGACGCGGATCCCCCTGGAAGTCATCGTCGTGGACAACGCCTCGACCGACGGGAGCCCGCAGGCGATCCGCCAGGCGTTCCCGGAAGTGCGCGTGATCCGCAACGACCGGAACGTCGGGTTCAGCTCGGCCAACAACCAGGCAATGAGGATCGCCCATGGGGAATATTTTCTACTCCTCAACAGCGACGCCTACCTGCTCCCGGGAGCCCTTGAGAAATTGACGGCTTTTCTTCAAGCGCACCCACAAGCGGGCGTGGCGGGCCCCCGTTTGCTCAATGCCGACGGTTCCCTGCAGCCTTCCTGCCACCACTTCCCCTCGCCCAAGCGCGCCTGGATTGAAAATCTGTGGATCTCCACGCTGCTTCCCAATCACCCCGGCCTGGGGAACTACTGGAACTGGGCTCACGACCGGGAACGGTTCGTCGATTTTGTCAGCGGCGCTTGCATGTTGGTGCGCCGCGCAACCTACGAACAAATCGGCGGCTTCGACGAAATGTTTTTCATGTACGCGGAGGAAACCGACTGGCAACGCCGGATGCGCACCAAAGGCTGGCTGACGGGCTTCACGCCGGCTGGGGAGGCGATCCACCTGGGCGGCTCAAGCGGCGTCGCGTCCGGCATCCGCCGACGCGTATTTGAAAGCCTGGACCGCTACCAATACAAGCACCATGGATTCTCCGGGCTGATTTCCCTGCGGCTCGCCATGGCCGCAGGCAATCTTCTGCGCACGTGCGCATGGACGTTTGTTCTGTTGGTGAGGCCCGCGCGCCGAAGACAGGCGCTGGCAAAACTGAAACTGGCCGCCTGGCTGCTGCTGCGCCAAACCACGCACTGGCGCGGCGTCTTCTTCAAATAATGTTCCTCCTTGCCGCATTTCTCTACGCGACGCTCTTCTGGGTTTGCACCTGGAAGCGCCCCGCGCTCGCCCTGTTGTCCATCTTTGCTCTGGCTCCCTTCCAGAACGATCTCTCCATGGGCGGCGCTTTCCGGTTCTCCATCGCCGAAGTGAACCTTCTGCTAACCTTGCCCATCTTCATCGCACACGGTCGTCCGGCGCGTCTCGGCCCGCTCGCCTTTCCGGTGGCGGCGTATTTGGCTCTCTGCCTCTTTTCCTCCGCCTTGCACTGGCGCGATACGACGCTGGTTTCGCTGATCCAAATCGCCGTGTATCTCGTGATCGCCGTGATGGTCTTTCGTTCGCTGCCGCGCCGGGTGGAGGAATACCGCGGTTCGCTTTTCGCGCTTATCGCCGTCTGCTGTCTTCTCGCCGGGCTGGTGCTCGTGAAACAATCCGGCTACGTGCTCGGTCTTCACAAAAACGGCGCGGGCGGATCGCTCGCTAGCGGCCTGATCGTCTGCGCGGAACTCTGGTTCGCCGAACGGGACGCCCTCCGCAAGCAATGGCTGCTCGCCGCCATGATCCTGATTGCCTCCGGCCTCGTCTTCACGCTTTCGCGCGGAGCCTGGCTGACGGCCGTCACCGGCCTCGCCGTCATCCTCCTGCTTCGCAGGCAGTTTCACCTTCTGCTGCGGGCGGCGTTCGTCTTCGCCATCCTGGCGGCCGTCTGCTGGGGACGGCTCCCTTCCGAGGCGCGGACTTACGCCACGGCGTTCGAGCGCGGGAACTACAATATTCAAGCGCGCTACGAGGCGATGGATTACGCGCTGGACGAGTTTTGGAAAAACCCGTTCACCGGCGCTGGCGTGGGGCTTCGCAAGGAATACGACGCCACCAACGTCTTTTTGCTCACACTTGCCGAAACGGGCGTCCCCGGCCTCGTTGCGCTGGTCGCCATCCACCTTGCCTTCCTGCGAATGGCCTGGCGCAGCCGCCGCTATTTGACGCGTTCCACCCCCGAGGCGTCGCTGGTCGCGCTCGCCGCCGCGCTCATGATCGGCAAACTGATGCACGGCACGGTGGATCATTATTGGAGCCGGGGCGACCTGATGTTGACGTGGGCAGCCGCCGGCATGGCCATCCGGGCGTGCGCCGCCGGGCGAAGGCGCTCCAAACACCCCGCCGCCCCCGCTCACCGCGCGGCCATCCCCATGTCCAGCCATTCCATCACACCATGAAGATCGCCCTCACTTTTCCCGGATGCCACGGACGCGGCGGCGTCGAGCGCATTCTCCTGGAAACCGCCAACTATCTTGCCGGGCGCGGGCATGACGTCCACGTGTACGCGGCGGAGTTCGACGACGACGCCCTGCACCCGGGCGTCGTCCGCCACCCCGTTTCCGTTGCCGCGCGCCCTTCCCTGCTACGAATGTTCACCTATGCCCGCAACTGCCGCGCGGCGATGGGCAGCCTTGGCGAGGAAGCGCACGGCGCATTCGGCGTCCTGTCGCCGCCCGGAGGCGTCTTCAACGTCCAAAGCGTCCACCGGGCCTGGATCGAGGCGAGCCGGCGCGTGCGCGATTCCGCAGGGCGCCTGCGGCAGGCGTGCAACCCCCTCCATCCGTTTCTCCTGGCCATGGAACGCAAGCACTTCGGCGAACGCCGCTACCGGAAATTGATCGCCCCCAGCGAGCAAGTGCGGGCCGACTTGATGCGCTTTTACCAAGTGCCGGAGCGCGACATCGTCCTTGTTCCCAACGGATACTCTCCCGAAGGGTTCAACCCGGCGCGCAGCCGGACGCTCCGCCCGGAAATGCGCGGGAAGTTCGGATACACTCCCGGTGATTTCGTCGTCCTCTTCGCCGCGAACGAACTCGAACGGAAAGGGTTCTTCCCCCTCCTGCGGGCCATCGCTTCCCTCGGAAATCCCCGCATTCAACTCCTGGCCGTTACCGGGCGCGCGAACGTGCGCCCTTGCTTCGGCGCGATCCGGCGGCTCGGCCTGGAGGGACGCGTGCGAATCGTGGGAGCCCAAAACGACATCGCCCCCTATTACGCCGCGGCGGACGTGTTCGCATTGCCAACGCAATATGAAGCCTGGGGGCTCGTGATTGTGGAAGCCCTGGCTTGCGGAACGCCGGTCTTGACGAGCCGCCTGGCCGGAGCCGCCGTGGCGGTGCGCGAGGGAAGCACCGGCGCGCTGCTGGACGATCCGTGCGACGTGGCGGAGATCGCTGCAAAGCTGGACAGTCTCTCTCTCGCCGCGCAACCCGAACGGGCGGCCGTGGCCGCAACGGTGGAACGCTTCACCTGGGCCAACGTGCTTGAGCATTACGAGCGAGCGCTAAAATGTTCACTGGATGCAAACTAGTCTTTTGTTTCTCTGATAAATAATATTGTGTTTCTCACCCTGTATTCTTAAAACTGCGAGCCGCTTTTTCGGACGCTCGCGACGGCGGAAGGCGCGGCCTGTGGGGTGAAAATTTTTCCGCTATAACCCCTCTTCTTTTTCCAACGTGGCATGAACGGTGCGATGCAAAGCAGCCTGCCCGGCCCGCATATGGCCGGGTGCGTCCTGGAACCCCCCGGACGCCACATCCACCATTCGCATGAGCCCCTGTTTCAAAAAATCGATTCTCCCCGCACTCCTCTGTTGTTTTGCCATGGCCCTCCTCGCGCCTCCGTCGCGCGGCGATTGGCTGTGGGACATGCCCCCCAATACCGTGTGGCTTGATTCCGGCAAACGGAACAATGTCTTTTATGTGGGCGACACCGTGAGCTTCACCCCGAGCGCCGCGGGTGCCGCCACTTATGACGTGCGCGACTACTGGGGCAACGTGGTGGACCAGGGAACTGTCGGCGCAACGATCACCCCGAAAGTCACCCAGCCCGGCTGGTATAAACTCCATCTCCACGGCAGCGCGGTGCAGGCCCCCTGGGGCGACAGCGTCGGTGACGCCATCTTCACGATCCTGCGGCGCAACCCCAATTTTCCGACGCTCCCCACACCGGATGTTTCCGGCGGAGCCGATCCGCTCCTGGATCTGGTCATGCGCGGCGCGGCCGGCATCGGGCCGGAACGCCACAGTGTCCCGGACGTGACCGACCCCGCTGGGGCCATCGCCAAGATTGACGCCGAAATTGCCATCGAAAAACAGTGGTATGCGAACACGGACGCCGCACGGCCCCGCCCGCTCATGATCGCTTTCCCCAACGGGACCGCGCAGAACCTCGACGGCGTGAAGCAGATCGTCGCGCATTTCATGAACGACGTGAAGTATTGGGAACCGCGCAATGAGCCGAACGACATTCCCGGCGACCAGTTCGCCATCAACGAAATGCAACCGTTCTACGCCGCTGTGAAAAGCGTGGACCCGACCGCGAAGGTTCTCGGCCCCGGCGTGGTCAGCCTTTCGCTGTTGACGTGGATCGATCAATTCTTCCAAGGGGGAGGCGGCCAGTACATCGACGCCTTCTCCTTTCACGCCTACAACAACGTGAACGGCGATATCTGGCTGGCGCGCAAGTGCCTTGATGATCTGAACACGCTGCTGGCAAAGTACGGGCTGCAAGGGATCGAAAAATGGCAGACGGAACAAGGATACTTCGCCGCCTCCTACGGCGTTTATCAACCGCGCCTCAATGGCCGCTGGACGATGGACCAAATGATGACTTTTGAGCAATATGGCATCCCGAAGGAGCACAATAACTACTGGTACGACCGGAGCGGCGGCTTCTGGGACTTCCCGGCCTGGTGGTCCAACGAAGACGACAGCCTGAACCCGGGCGGGGTGCTGATGCGCGTCTGGTCGGAGGAACTCTATGGAACGAAGTTCGTGAAGGCGCTCGACTTCGGGACGCCCGGCAACCAGCTCTACATCGGCAGCCAGTTCGCCGGTTCCGGCAAGCAGGTCTATGCGCTGATGAGCGCCGGTTCCACTGACGGCAGCGTGGAAATCAACGCCTCGGGCGTCAGCTCCGTGCACGTCGTCTCCGCGTTCGGCGGCGAGCAGGATGTGGCGCTCGTCAACGGCAAGGTCACGCTCGCGGTCCCGGAAATCCCGGTCTATATCGAAACGGCGGCGGCGCTCACCGTGACGCCCATCAACTACGGGCCGAACCTGACGCAAACCGCCGGGGTCACAGCCAGCGCGAATTCTGCCGGCGGGCCTCCGCCCGTCGATCCCGCCAACGATCCCGCCCTGCTGATCAACGGCTATCTGGAAAGCTCCTACTACGGCACGAATGATGTCTGGCGTTGCAATACCCAAACTTTCCCGGTCTGGGTGGACATCAGCTTCCCCGCGCCAACAACCATGGATCACGTCATCATCTACGCGGCCCCACCGTGGAGCCTGCGCGGCTCGCTGCTCGATTACGATCTGCAATATCAGAATGCCGCGGGGCAATGGGTAACGCTGCAAACCGTCACGGAACCGGCCAAAACCTTCCAGTCCTACAGCCCCACCAACCGCACCAACGAAGACAGTTTTTATAGCGACCGCTGGATCTTCCAACACGCCTTCGCCCCCATCACCACGCAAAAACTGCGCGTCTACGTGCGCGATGTCACGTGCGGCGGCGAGCCCACGCAAGAAGCGCTCCTCACCGGCGGACAAGGCGGGGAACACCAGATGACGCTGCGCGAGATCGAGGTGTACAATAGTGGAACGACCGTCACAACGACGCCTCCGACCACCACTCCTCCACCCACCACCCCCCCGGCCCCAACGGTTGGCACCGGCACGGGTCTGAGAGGCGATTACTTCAGCGACCAGAATTTGACCACTCTCGCGCTCACGCGCACCGACGCCACCCTCAACTTCAATTGGGGCAACGGCTCGCCCGCCACCGCGATTCCTGTCGATCACTTCTCCGCCCGCTGGACGGGGCAGGTGCAACCGCAGTATTCGGAGACGTATACGTTCACGACAACCTCCGACGACGGCATCCGCCTCTGGGTCAACGGCCAGCAACTCATCAACAACTGGACCGATCACGCGCCGACCGCCAACAGCGGCACCATCACCCTCGTTGCCGGGCAGAAATACGACCTGAAAGTGGAGTATTACGAAGCGACAGGCGGCGCGACGGCCAGCCTCACCTGGTCCAGCCCCAGCCAGGCGATGCAGGTCATCCCGCAAACGCAGCTCTACCCTTCCCCGGCCCCAACGGTGGGCACCGGCACGGGTCTGAGAGGCGATTACTTCAGCGACCAGAATTTGACCACTCTCGCGCTCACGCGCACCGACGCCACCCTCAACTTCAATTGGGGCAACGGCTCGCCCGCCACCGCGATTCCTGTCGATCACTTCTCCGCCCGCTGGACGGGGCAGGTGCAACCGCAGTATTCGGAGACGTATACGTTCACGACAACCTCCGACGACGGCATCCGCCTCTGGGTCAACGGCCAGCAACTCATCAACAACTGGACCGATCACGCGCCGACCGCCAACAGCGGCACCATCACCCTCGTTGCCGGGCAGAAATACGACCTGAAAGTGGAGTATTACGAAGCGACAGGCGGCGCGACGGCCAGCCTCACCTGGTCCAGCCCCAGCCAGGCGATGCAGGTCATCCCGCAAACGCAGCTCTACCCGGCGACTTCCGTCCCCGCGGCGAATATCCCGCCCGTGGCGGTCAATGATACGGCCACGACGAACGAATCGACCGCCGTTACCATCAACGCGCTGGCCAATGACAGCGACCCGGATAATGGCCCCAACGCGCTGGTCGTCAGCGCGGCGGGTCCGGCCTCCAACGGAACGGCCGCTCTTTCCAACGGAAAGATCGTTTATACGCCAAACGCCGGTTTCGTCGGCACCGATGCCTTCCCCTACACCATCAGCGATGGGGCCGCGACCGCGGCGGCGACCGTCACCGTTACGGTGAATAGCACGGCGCTCGCCACGAACCTGAGCGGTGTGGGATTAACCGGGACGAATATCGGCACGAACACCACCGGCTCCAGCCGCATTCTGGCCGACAACTCCTGGGAACTCAACAGCGCCAGCGCCGGGGTCACCGGCACCAGCGACGCCTTCCACTGGGAGGCGCAATCCCAGACGGGCGATTTCCAGGTCACCGCGAAGGTCAACAGCCTCACCAGCACTGGCACGGCAGCGCGCGCCGGAGTCATGATCCGGGAGTCCGCCGCGCCGAATGCGCGCTGCGTCTTCCTCGCCGCGACCACCGGCACCGCCTACCGGTATGGCGCGCGCGTCGCCGCCGGGGGCACGGTCACCGAAGCCCAGGCCGCCGATGCCTATGCCTTCCCGAACGCCTGGATCATGCTGCAACGCCAAGGCGACACAATCACCGTTACGGAATCGAGCGACGACGTGACCTACCGCCAGGCTGGCACGTTCACGTTGGCCGGTCTTCCCGCCACGGTGAATACCGGGCTCTTCTGCACCAGCGGCCAGCAAGGCACCGCCGCGCGCGCCGTTGTCACGAACTACGAAGTCGTGCCCATTACCGCCACATCCGGCACCGCCGCAATGGTTCCGGGGTTGCTGGGGCAATACTTCGACGCCACCTCGGGCACGCCGCAACTGACGCTGCAACGCACCGATCCCACGGTCAACTTCGACTGGGGCAACGGCTCCCCGGATCCGTCGCTCCCGGTCGACCATTTCTCCGCCCGCTGGACGGGGCAGGTGCAACCGCTCTATTCGGAGACGTATACATTCACAACGACCTCCGACGACGGCGTGCGCCTCTGGGTCAACAGCCAGCTCATCGTGGACAACTGGACCGTGCACGCGCCCACGAGCAACAGCGGCACCATCAGCCTTGTTGCCGGGCAGAAATATGGCCTCGCGCTCGAATACTATGAATCCACGGGCGGCGCGGTGGCGAAACTCCTCTGGTCCAGCCCCAGCCAGGCCAGCCAGATTATCCCGCAGAACTGTCTCTTCTCGACGCCGGTCGCGCCGGCCGGCCTGAGAGGCGATTATTTCAGCGACCAGAATCTGACCACGCTCGCGCTCACGCGCACCGACGCCAACGTCAACTTCAACTGGGGCAACGGTTCGCCGGCATCCGGGATTCCTGTCGATCACTTCTCCGCCCGCTGGACGGGCCAGGTGTGGCCCACAGTCTCCGGCACCTACACGTTCACGACGACATCGGATGACGGCGTGCGGCTCTGGGTCAACGGCCAGCAACTCATCAACAACTGGACCAACCACGCACCAACCAACAACAGCGGCACGATCTCCCTGCAAGCGGGGCAGTCCTACAGCATCCGCCTGGAGTATTACGAGAACACCGGGGGAGCCGTTTCCAAGCTCTTCTGGACTCCGCCAGGGCAGGCGCAGCAGGTCGTCCCGTCCGCCGTCCTCACGCCGCAGTAACAGACTTCAAAAGGCTGCAATCAATATCCAACCAAGGAGGGATGGAATGAAACCGCTTCGCGTTGCTCTTTTCACCGATGCCGATGTCTTCGCCGGAACGGAGCGGCATCTGGCCGATCTTGCCTGGGGCCTGAAGCAATGCGGCGTGGATGTCTGCGTTGCGTGCCCGCCGCACTCCCCCGTCGCGCGGCTGTCGGCTTCCAACGGGATTCGCACTCTCGCCATCGAAAAAAGCGGAAGCGCGGATTGGCGGGGCGTCGCCACCATGGCCAGGCGGTTGCGCTCCGGCGAACTCGACCTCGTCCACGCCCACAATGGCCGCACCGCCTTGCTCGCCGCCATCGCCAAAACCATGGCATCGCGCGGGCGGCTCGTATTCACCCAACATTTCCTCGCTCCCGCCCATCTCGCCCGCACGGGGCTACGCGGCGGCGTCTCGCGGCTGGCACATCGGCGGGTAGCCCGCGCGTGCGACCGCATCCTGGCCATCTCCGAGGCGGTGCGGGACGCCATGGTGGAACAGGATGGCGGCGTCGCGGAAAAAATCGTCGTCGTTCCCAACGGCATCCGCGAGCCTGACGCCAGCAGCCTGCTTCCTGCCGCATCTGTTCGTGCCAGGCTCGGAATCGGCGCGGACCGCTTCCTCCTCGTCTGCGTCGCGCGGCTCGAACCGGAGAAAGACCTCGGGTCGTTGATCGCCGCGATGGAAATCGTCGCCGCTCGATTGCCAGGCGCCTTCTGCACCATCGCGGGCGAAGGCTCGCAAAACGCGCTGCTCCAGGCGGAAATCGCGCGCCGGGGATTGAGCAAATCCGTCGCCCTCCTAGGCTTCCAAGAGGACACCGCATCGCTCGTTCACGCCGCCGATCTCTTCGTGTTGCCAAGCCCTGCCGAACCGTTCGGACTGGCGATTCTGGAAGCCATGGCGCTGGGCAAGCCGGTCGTCGCCACCCGCGCTGGCGGCCCTTTGGAAATCGTGCAGGATGCCGTGACGGGGCTTCTGTGCACCCCGCGCGCCCCGGCAGCATTGGCGGAAGACATCCTGCGCCTGGCAGGCGATCCCTGCCTTGCGGCCCACATGGGCGCGTGCGGAAAAAACCGTTTTCTGGAAGCGTTCACCGTGGAACGCATGGTGCGTTCCACCCTCGCCGCCTACTCCGTTCGCTGACATGCGCGGCGGCTGCGAGGGCCGATTTCACCAACGTCCGCAGCGTTGGTGATTTCACTGCATGAAAGTTCTTCTCATCTCGCACACCTGCCAGTCTGCCACGGAGGGGCAGCCGAAAGCGGCGGAGATTTCCGCGCGGCTCGACGGCAAATTGCTCGTGCTCGTCCCTGACCGCTGGAAGCACTATGGAAGTTGGCGGCGCGCCCAATCGCCGCCGCGCGCCGCCTATCACTATGTCACCGGAAAAACAGCGCTTTCCTGGACGGGGCCAGGCCAGTCTTATCTTCATTTCTATCCGCGCCTCGCGGCGCTGCTTCGGGCGTTCCGCCCCGATGTCATCGACATCTGGGAGGAACCGTGGAGCCTCGTGAGCGCGCAAGTCTGCCACATCCGCAACCGCTTCCTCCCGCAAACCCGCGTCATCTCGGAAACCGAACAGAACCTTTCCAAAACCTATCCGCCGCCGTTCGGCTGGTTGCGCGCGTATACGCTGCGTCATGCCGACTTCGCCGTCGCGCGCAGCGAAGGCGCGCTGCAAACCCTGCGCATCCAGGGCTACTCAGGACCCGCCGAGGTGGTACCCAACGCCGTCGATCCAGCGCTCTTCCATCCGATGGACCGCGGCGCGTGCCGCCAGGCGCTCGGCATGGAAGGGTTCGTCATCGGATACGCCGGGCGGATGGTTGAACAAAAGGGGCTCATGGATCTTGTCAACGCGCTGCCGCTGCTCCCCGCCTGCGCGCGCCTTGCCTTCGCGGGCTCGGGCGATTTCACCAAGGCGCTTCAAAAACGCCTGTGCGCCTTGGGGCTGGAAGCGCGCGCCCGGTTCTTCCCAGAGCAACCGCCGCAAGCGCTTCCGCAGTGGATGAACGCCATCGACGTGCTCGCGCTCCCCTCCCACACCACGCCGCGTTGGAAAGAGCAATTCGGTCGCGTCATCATTGAAGCGCACGCATGCGGCACGCCTGTGGCCGGGTCCTGCTCCGGGGCTATTCCAAGTATCATTGATCGGGGAGGCGTCCTCTTTCTCGAACACAACGCCGCCGCCCTGGCGGCTGCCATCGCCCCTCTTTGCCTGGACCCGGAGCGCCGCCACGCGCTCGGCGCCGTGGGGCGGCGGCAGGTTTTAACACACTACACTTGGAGCAAGGTGGGCGAACAGATGCACCGCATCTACCAAAGCGTCGAGCGCCGCCCCCCGGCCTCTTTTCCATCATGAAAAGGAAGACCATTCTGTTTCTCGACCACACCGCCCGGATGGGCGGCGGGGAAATCGCCTTGCTGCGCCTTATCACGGCGCTCGACCGGCAGCGCTTCACCCCGGTGGTGGCGCTCGGAATGGAGGGTCCCCTCTCCGTTGCCCTCGCGGAAGCCGGGATCGAGACGCACCACTTTCCGCTGGCTCCGTGCGTGAGGGAGACGCGCAAGGAGACGCTAGGATGGCGGTGTGTTTTCCGGTTCGCAGCGGTTTTCCAGCTGCTTGCCTCCGTTTGGTGCCTCGCCCGGTTCCTGAAGAAGCGTCGCGTCGATGCCGTGCACACCAACTCGTTGAAAGCCGATATGATCGGCGGGCTCGCCGCACGGCTTTGCCGCGTTCCTCTGGTATGGCATGTCCGCGACCGGATCGCCCCGGACTATCTCCCCGAAGCCGCCGTCCACGGCTTCCGCTTCCTGTGCCGGACCTTGCCGGACCGCGTCATCACAAACTCCGCCGCGACGCTGCACACCCTCGGGAAAAATCCGCGCGCCAACCAGGTCGTCATCCACGACGGCGTTCCGTCCTCTTGCCGGCTCCCCTCCACGTCTCCGCCCCCCCGGCCGATTGCCGGGTTGCTCGGGCGGATCGCCCCCTGGAAAGGCCAGCACGTCTTTGTGCTCGCCGCCCATCTCCTGCGCTGCCGCTTTCCCGAGGCGCGCTACCGGATCATCGGCTGCGCCTTGTTTGGCGAGGAAGCCTACGAAGAACAAGTCCGAAGGCTGGTCCAAACGCTCCGCCTGCAAGACGTGATCACGTTCACCGGCTTCCAGGAAGACGTCCCGGCGGCGCTCGCTCCGCTGGCCTGCGTGGTGCATGCCTCCACGCTTGCGGAACCGTTTGGGCAAATCGTCGCCGAAGCGATGGCCTGCGGAAAGCCGGTCGTAGCCACCAACGGCGGCGGCATCCGGGAAATCGTCGTGCCTCGCCGCACGGGGCTCCTTGTGCCAATGGGCGACGCCGAGGCCATGGCCGCCGCGATGGAAACCCTCCTGCGCAATCCCCCCCTTGCGCGCCGGATGGGCCGGGCTGGGCAAGCGCGCATCGCGCGGCGCTTCACCATCGAACAGACCGCCCGGAAAGTGGAAGCCGTTTACGACGGATTGGGGAGGACTGCGCATGCAAGCTGAACGATGCCCGCAAGAAGCCACGGCAGAGAGGCTGTGCGCCCGCAAGCGGGTGGCCGTCGTGCACGACTGGCTCCCGCTTTACGGTGGAGCGGAGCGCGTGCTGGAGCAAATGTTGAGCCTCTTTCCGCAGGCGGACCTCTTCACCCTGATGGAATCGCTTCCGCCCGGGGAGCGCGGGTTCCTGCACGGCAAAAATCCGCACACCTCGCTCATCCAGCGCCTCCCCTTCTGCGCCAAAGTCTATAGGCACTATTTCGCACTGATGCCGTTTGCCATCGAGCAATTCGACCTCTCCTCCTACGACATCGTGATCTCCAGCAGCTACGCCTTTGCCAAAGGCGTCCTGACGGGGCCAGACCAACTCCACGTCTGCTACTGCCACTCGCCGATCCGCTACGCGTGGGATTTGCAACACCAGTATCTGGCCCGGCGCGGCCGCGTATCCAGCGGGATCGCGCGGCTCCTCCTGCACTACATTCGGCTGTGGGACACGCGCACGGCCAACGGCGTGGATGCCTTCCTCGCCAACTCCCGATTCATTGCCCGGCGCATCCGCAAGACGTATGGGCGCGAGGCTCAAGTCGTCTTTCCGCCCGTGGATGTGGAGAACTTCACGCCGTGCGCGGACAAGGACGACTACTACCTGGCCGCCGCACGCTTCGTCCCCTACAAGCGCATCGACCTGCTGGTGCAAGCGTTCGCCAGGATGCCGCATCAGAGACTTATTGTCGTCGGCGACGGACCAGAATTCGCGCGCATCCGCTCCCGCGCCACGCCGAATACCACACTCGTCGGACACCAATCCCAAGCATGCCTCCGAGCTTATCTGGAGCGGGCGCGCGGCTTTGTCTTTGCCGGAGAGGAAGACTTCGGCATCACGCTGGTGGAAGCGCAAGCCTGCGGCACCCCCGTGATCGCCTTCGGCCGCGGCGGCGCGCGCGAGATCGTCCAGGACGGGAAGACCGGCGTGCTTTTTCCGGAGCAAACCGAGGCCAGCATCCTGCAAGCCATCCAACGGTTCGAGGCGTGCCGGTTTGCAACAGAAACGCTCCGCCGGAATGCCGATCGGTTTTCGATTCCCGTCTTCCGCCGCCATTTTGCGGAAGCCGTGGAGAGCGCCTACGCACAGTTTGCGGCAAGTCTTTAAAAAAAGGGGGGAAGCATGATTTCGTATCGCGCCCAAGGATTGGGAATGCTCCATAGTGCTATTCAGTACCTGGCTGTCTCCGGGCTGCTCTGGGCCTGGCACGCCACCCTTGACCGGCTCTATTGCCCCTCCTCCTTCGCCGCTGAAAAACTCGCCACCTGTGCGCTCATCATGGCGTTCGCATTCGCTCTCCATCCTCAGCGGCGTTTTCTCCATCTCTTGAAAGCCACCCGGAAAGGACAGCTCCGGTTCACATTCCGCCAGACGGTTGTTGTATTCAGCATCCTCCCCCTCTTTGTGGCCGCCATCAAAGACCAGTCCATCTCGCGCGCCTTTCTCTTCTCCTACTTTCCCCTTCTTTTCGGCCTCCTTTATTGGACCAATACCCGGCTGCACCGGTTCCTTTCCGCCTTCGCCTTTCGCGGCCCCCATCAGCAACCGACCCTCGTCGTCGGATCGCCTGCGCAGGTCAGCCAAACCGCCATGTGGCTGAGCCGGAAGGGAGCGTATGGGCTGCGCATGGTCGGGTGCGTTGCACTCCCCGGCGAACCGTTTCCACCAGCGTCAGCCGACGTTCGGTTGCCCTATCTTGGGACGTTTTGCGACATGGAATGCCTCCTCAAAACGCACCGCATCACGCAGCTCATCGTGCTGGAATTGCCACAGGATGACGAGATCCATTTCCTCGCCGCGCTATGCGACCGCCTGGGCGTGCGCCTGTTGATGGTCAACGACCTCTGCGCCCGGCTGCAAATGCCACTGGCGTTCATGGAAGAGGACGGCTTGCAACTCATCGGGCTGCGCCAGGAACCGCTGGAATGCCCCGTAAACCGGCTCATGAAGCGCGCGCTGGACCTTGCCATCGCCCTTCCCGTGGTCCTCTTCATCCTCCCCGTGGCCAATCTCGCCGTCTGGCTTCTCCAGCGTTGGCAGGCACCGGGGCCCCTCTTCTTTTTCCAACGGCGCACCGGGTTCTGCAATGAGGAGTTTCTCATTTGCAAATACCGCACCATGCGTGTGGACAGCGGGAACGAGGCGGAGCAAGCCACGATCGACGATCCCCGCGTCTTCGCGGCGGGCCGGTGGCTGCGCAGCCACAGCCTCGACGAACTCCCGCAATTCCTCAACGTCCTCAAAGGAGAAATGAGCATCGTCGGCCCGCGGCCGCACCTCCCGGAGCATTCCCACACCTTTAACAACACAGCCCTCGGCTTCAAGGTACGCGCGTTCATCAAGCCGGGCATCACCGGGCTCGCGCAGGTGGAAGGCCACCGGGGCGAGGTGAGGGAACTCAAGAACCTGACGGACCGCGTCCGCTCCGATCTCTATTACCTGGAAAACTGGTCCCTCGCCCTCGAATGGAAGATCATCGTCAAGACCGCACGCCAGTTGATCCGTCCGCCAAAGTCCGCCTACTAGTACCTTGTTACAAGGCACTAGGTGTCCTGAGCGGTTAATGCGTTCACAAAGTGAATTGACCTTTCCCAGGATAAGGTCGGCGGTAGCCGTCCAAACAAACGGCTTCGGATTTTTGTTATTGGCTGCGATGTAGCCAAGGATCGCCTTCTCCAGATCAGCCACGCACTTGAACGCGCTTCGGCGTATCCGTTCATCGGTGATTTTGGCAAACCAACGCTCGGCTTGATTGAGCCATGGACTGCTGGTGGGCGTAAAGTGCAGGTGGTAGCGCGGGCGCTTCTTGAACCAAGCTGCTACTTTGGGCGCCTTGTGGGTGGCTAATTATCCATGACCAAATGCACGTCAAGTTCCGCAGGAACCTCCCGGTCAATCTGATTGAACCCATCAAACTTTTCCCACCACTTCCCGCGTGACAACCCACTGGAATTGCGATTCCAGCGCAACACTCTACCCCTTGTGGCTATGCTCCGTTTCCTTCGCACCGTAGCCCTCTTCCCCGTAGTGGCCGGGGGAATAGTAATAGTAATAGCCGAAGCCGCCGTCTTTTGGGAGCTGGTTGAGCACCAGCCCCACCACCTTCGCACCGGCCATCTCCAATTGCTGGCGCGCCCGAATCACCGCATTCGCCGAGGTCGATCCGGCCTTGGCTACCAGGCACACCCAATCGGCGTGTTCCACCAAAAGCAGGGTATCGCTCACGGCATGAATCGGCGCGGAATCCACGATCACTGCGTCAAAATCCGCCGCCGCCCTGCGCAGCAGCTTGCCGAAGCCCGGCCCGGAGAGAATCTCCGCGGGATTCAATATCCGCGTCCCCGCGGAAAGCACAAAGAGGTTGTCAATCTCCGTCGCGTGCGAATCCGGGCGCACCGGCTCGTCTCGGGAGATCAGGTCTGAGACGCCTGGGGTCCGCCGCCCGCACGCGAAGATGTCGCCAATTTTCGGTGCGCGCAGATCCGCGTCAATCAGCAGCGTCCGCAACCCCTGTTGCGCAAACGCAACCGCCATGTGGATGGAGGTGAACGTCTTGCCCTCGGAGGGGACGGCGCTGGTGAACAGGAAGACGCCCCCGTCCTTGCGGTGCGCCGCCAGTTCCAGCGAAGCCCGCAGCGAGCGGAAGGCTTCCGCGATCATCGACTTCGGGTCGCTGAGCAGAAAAATATCGTCCTTCGTCTTGATCCGCCTTCCGCTGCGCGGAATGGCCCCGATGACCGAGAGCCCCGTGAGCCGCTCGGTTTGATCGACGGTCTTGAGGGAGCTGTCCACCAGATGGAGCGCGAAACTCAACCCCACGCCCAGCACCAACCCGGAGAAGATCCCCAGCGCCGCAAGCTTCATTCTCCCGGGATTGACCGGCCCCGACGGCAGCGTGGCCGATTCGAAAATGTGAATGTTCGTCAGCTCCACCCCCTTGGCGATATCCGCCTGCTTGAGCCGCTTCAAGATCGCCTCATAGAGCGCACGGTCCGTCTCCACGTCACGGTAGAGCACGTTGTAGGGAATGGCCTGGCGGTTGAGCGCCTGCGCCGCCTGCTCCTGCTCGCGCAGGGCGGTTTCAAAATTGTGCTCCGTCTCGATTGCCGCCTCATACGTGGACCGCAGCAACGCGGGAATCTTCAATACCGTGGCATTGAGGAGCGCATTGGCGTCGGCAAGCTGCGCCCGCGCCTGGATCATCTTCGGATGCTTTTCCGTATAGCGGACCCCCAGTACGGAGATCTTCGACTCCAGGGTGGAAATCTGCTGTTTGCATTCGGCCACCGCCGGATGATTGGAAACGCACGCCATCGAGAGAAGCGCGTTCACGTCGCCCGCATGCTCCATCACCTTGCTGCAATCAGCCTCCAGCCGGAGCCGCGCCGCTTTCGCCTCCGTCCACTGGGCGTTTTGGTTCTTCAACTTGGAGACGACGGTATCCTGCTTCTCCTCCAGCGAAACGGAGCGGTTGTTTTCCCTGTATTCCTGGAGCGCCTCCTCAGAATGCTGCAACTTCGCCTTGAGCGCCGCGGCCTCGTCCATCAGGAATTTGACCGCCAGCTTGGACGTGGAGGCCCGCTGCTCCATCTGCAAGGCAAAAAACTCCGCGGCCAGCCCATTGGCCAGGGTTTGCGCCGTCTGCGGATCGCTGGATTCCCCGGTGATATCGATCAGGCGCGTCCCCTTGCGCACCTCCACCTTCGTGGCGCGCAAGACCCGCTCCACCGCCTGTTCATCGGAAGGGTTCCATCCCTGCCCGCTGAAGGCGCGGTTATGCCGCAGGTCGCATTTTTCCACGACGTTTTTCAAAAGCGTCCGGCTGCGAAAGCAGGCGACGGTGGTATTCAAGGCATCCAGGTTGGTGAAATCCTGAGAGCGCCCCTCCTCGAACCTCAAAACATTGGGCTCCTCCGAAGCCACCTCCAGCACGGTTTTCGCGCGGAATATTTTCGACTGCCTGGCCGCATACCCCAGCCCCACAAAAAGCCCCGCGATCACACAAACCACAATCAGCCAAGCCCTCTCTCGAAGGAGATAGAGCACTTCCAGAAAGGAGAATTTTCGGTTATCGCCGTCATCTTCCCGCAGATCGCTTTCCTTCATAAAATGCTTTCTCCGACCAGAATGGTGTCGCCCGGGAGGACGTCAAAACGCTTGTTCTCGCCATCGGTGGCCATGGTTTTTGCGTTGAGTTTAAAGATGGTTTCCGCGCCATTGACTTTCCGTTTGAGGATCACCTTGGCCGGATTGGCAATCCGCGTGTAGCCGCCGGCGATGCCGATGGCCTCCAGCAAATTCATCGCTTGATCCTCCGGCATTTCATAGGCCCCCGGCTTCATCACCTGGCCCAGCACCGTGAAGCGCCGCTTGGAATACTCCATCACACGAATCGCCACCTGCGGCCTTGTCAAGTATTCCCGAAGCGCCGCTTCCATCGTCAGGGCGGCCTCCTGCACCGTCCTGCCGCCGATTCTCGCGCTGCCGATCAGCGGAAACTGGATCGTTCCATCCTTGGAAATCCGCAACGTCGCGTCCAGGTCGTCTTCCTGAAACACTTTGACTTGCACCAGATCGTTCGCACTCAGCCGGTAATTGCTGGAAGGGGCGGAACCCGGCGAGGCATCCTTGGGCGTTTGCCCAAGGAGCGGCAGCGCGTACACAATGCACAGGAGGAGGAGAAGCGGTGTTTTCATCCGGCGGCAGGGTGGAACGTCAAAACGCGAAGTTCGCCTGAATCCCCACACGGTCGCGCGTGAAGCTCCGGCTTCCGATGCCGCTGGAGGCGTTGTTGCTGAACTCGTAGAAGGAGCTCAGGTGCCACCATTGCCGGACCTGCCAATCCGGCCCGACGCGCACGTAAACATAGTTATCCACGCGATCCGCTGCGATCCCGCTTTCCACGGCATAGTACGAGGCGTTCTCATACCCGACGTCCAGGAACGCCGACAGGTTCTCGAACAGCTCCTGTTTGAGGCCCGCCATGACGCCCGTCGCCCGGTAGTTCTGCCCATCCAAAGCCGCCGACCCGTAGATGCGCTCGTGGAGATCCAACGTGATCGTCGTCCTTGCAAAGGGCGAATAAGCCCCTCCCACGGAAAAAACGGGCGCCACGGTGGTCTTGTCGGACTGCCGGAAATCGACGCCGCCGGTGGCATAGAGGACGAGTTTCCCCGTCGCGTCGTAATTCGCCCGCACCAGCAATTCCTCATAGGTCTGGCCGGGGCCATTCTGGACGTCCAGATAGCCGCCCCCGAGCCCCGCGCCGAGCTTCAATTTGCCCGTCGCCTGGTAGTTCAACCAGGCTTGCACGCGCGTCTCGTTGGAATCATCGAGGCCCTTGTAATCGGCCACCGTTTCGTCGGCATCCAAGTCCACCGAAAATTTTTCATCCAACACGTAGTTGGACGTCAGGCCCGCATAATAAACCTGCCGCCGGACGCGGTCGCCCACGTCCACGCTCGCGCCGGAGAGCGACTGAAAACCAAGGTTCAGCCCGAGCGTCAGCTTTGGCAACGCATAGCTCACCTGCAACAACGCATTCTGATCCACGGTGTCCTCGGAACTGTTCTTCATGAACACCAGGAAGCTCGCCGTGTAATCCGCGCGAATTTTGAGCGGGCTTTCCTCCGCCCCGTAGGCGGCTCCCAGGCCGGGCGAAAGCGCAAAATAGAAGTCCGAAACCTTATGGCTGGAATCCAAATAAATATTGTCGTCAAAAATGCCGCTGACGCCCGCGTGCGGATAAAGCCGCCACTTCGATCCCGGCAGCGTGTGCCCCAGGGAGAAGTCCGTAATTTCGCCAAAAGGGGCCATCAAACCCGGAACGTCCGCAGCCATGGGCGGCGTGGAATCCCCGGTCGCCTGGGACGCCTGGCTCCTGGCCGCCAGCACGTTGAGCTTCGCGTTTCCCCCATTCTGCGCGACCGCCGCCGGCTCCGGTTCTGTCACCACGATGGGCGGAGTTTTCAAAACCTCGCCCGCCATTGCGGGCTGCGCGGCGGGAGTGGCCGCTTCCGCATCCGCGGCATCCGGCGCTTCCACGGCGGCCTGCTGCATTTCCGCCACGGGGGTTGCGTTCTGCCCTTTCGGCGCGCTGGCGGCGGGGGCCGCCAGCGGCTGCAAAGCCAGCAAGAGCATGGAGGGGACGCAAACGATGAATCGATTGGATATGTACAACATAGGGTAGGATAGGTATCAGGGTTGTTCAGGGGATTGCACCGGCCCCTTGGTGTTTGCTTGGTTCGGAGCAGATAAAATGCGAGGGTTGGCGAGATCAAAGGGCACCGACGGGCCCGTGCCGACACCGGGCGCGGACGCTGTCGCCGGAGCGACGCCAACGCCCGGATCGCCCAGCCTTTCGCCCACGGGCTGCGGCTCCTTGGATGGATCCGTGCGCTCGCCGACCGGCGCGAGCCGTCCAGCCTGCCCGAGACGGAGCGCCGTCGCGTCCGCCAGAGCCAGATCGTTCCCGGCAATCTTGCGCGGCGCGGAAGCGCACGCGCCGCCCGCCTCGTCCGCTTTCAAGAGCGTGAACTCGCCCGCGGTGACGGGAAACGCGGCCGTCAGCCCCGGGCCTACCGTCACCTCCCCTTGCGCCACCGTAAGCCGGGCGTTGCCGGGCGAAACAACGGTCACGGCAAACCGCGCATCGGCGGAACGCAGCGTCTGTCGCAGCACCTGCACATCCATCGTCGCGTCTCTCTGGTCGGCGATCAACGCGCCGGACTGAAGCGTCAGCACATCGCGGGCGGCGACCAGTTCCGCTTGATTGCGAGCGCGCTGCGAGTTGCGCTGCGTCAAAATCGACTTCACCGCCGAAGTCTCATTGGGCGCCTCCACGGGCGCTTCCAGCGGCGGATTGGCGTGCACGCCGCCGGACAAAGCGAACAGGCTTCCCGGCGCGAGCCGGATGCGCGTGCCGTCCGGGAAAAGCAGGATCGCCCCGGTGGCCCCCGCTCTCAGGGGAGTCCCCACGGGCGCCGGCGCATTCTTGCCGATCACGGCGGCACCGGCTCCCTCGCCCATTTCCACGCGCCCGAGCCCCACCAACGGTTGCGCCACGGCGCAGGTCCCCACAAGCGCCAGCCCTATTCCAAACATTAAAATATTTTTCATTGTGGTCTCCATACCTCCCGATCCTATTCCATGCGCGTTGCGCCGCCTAGCCAGCCAATCTGCCATCCTGGTATAGGACGCGAATCCACCTTCCGTAGGACGGCGTCCCACATCCCCGGCAAAAGCCGGCCGTATTTTTTGAGAGATCAATGGTTGCATAAAAATATTCAGGGAAACGCCACCCGGCAGACCACCGTGGTTCCATGCCCGGGGGCGGACTCGATTTTGAGCATCCCGCCGATCAGCCCGGCGCGGTATTTCATCGTCTCCAGGCCGATGCCGCAGTTCCGCTCGGCGTGCGGCGCGAAGCCGTGGCCGTTGTCCGAAACGAACAATGCAAACGCCTCCCGCGAAGCGCGCAGCCGCACGGTAATATAATTTCCCCCGCTGTGCCGGGCAGCATTGTGCATCGCCTCATGCGCGATGCGATATAAGTGGACCGCCACGGTGTCGTCCTTCAAGCGCTCCGGCCAATCTCCTTCGATGCCGCATTGCAGCGGGAACGCCGCGCAGAGATTCGCCGCCACGCGCCGCAGGTTCTCCACAAAATATTCGCCGCAAAGGCGGGGCGGCGCGAGGCTTTGCACCAGGTTGCGAGCTGACACCGCCAGATTCTTCGTCAGGTCGGCGATATGCCCGGCGATCTTCCCCTGCGCGCGGTCCGCCTCGCCGAGCCTCTTTTCCAAGAGCCGCGCGATCAACGAAACCGCCGCCAGTTCCTGGCAGAGCCCGTCGTGCAAATCCATGGCGATGCGGCGCTTCTCGCACTCGCCTGCTTCCACAATCGCCTGCTCCAGACGCTTGCGGTCGGCGAGATCGCGGAGCCGCCCAAAGACTCCCGCCACCTCGCCGGAGCCGTCACGGTGCACCCCGAGCGTCACGCCATAGGAGCGCCGCCCCTGCGCGGTTTCCAGCGTCAGTTCGCATTCCCGCTGCGTCCCATCGGCCAGGGTCGTCTCCTCCTGGCGTCCGATCGCGATGGCAGTGGCGGGCGGCAGGGCCTGCGCCAACGGGCAGCCCACGATCCGCTCCCTCGGCGCGCCAAACACCCGCGCAAAACTTAAATTCGCCATCCGGCACACCCCTGCCGTATCGCGCAAATAAACCGCGTCCGTGTCCGCGTCCGCCAGAGCCGACAACAGGGCGAGCCGGTCCAGGCGGTGCGTTGCATCCTCCCGGCCATCGCCCGCTGGCTTCCCCTCGCGGGGAACCGTTTCCATCGTGTTGCTCATTTGTGGTGGCTGATTCGCACTCCGGGCCACCGCCGTTCGCCGCCCGACTGGACCAACCATGGATTCCCTCCCTGCCCCCCCAACATTCCGCCGATGGAAACGCACAGACCGCAGGCACCGGCCCAAACAGATGAACCCTGATTCTCCCCCGCCGCGTCTCGTGCCATAATGAGCGCATGGAGAATGAGGAGGGGGCTGAGGCATGAGGGCACTGATTGTTGATGATCACGGCGTGGTAAGGCGGGGGTTGAAGGAGATTCTCGCGGAGGGTTTCCCCGGGCTGGAAACCGGCGAGGCCGCCAACCAGGCGGAAGCCCTGGAAAAAGCGTGGGCGCAGGAATGGGATATCGTGCTGCTCGACATCGGCCTGCCAGGGCGCAGCGGATTCGACCTGCTGGTGGACTTGAAGCAAGCCAAGCCGCACCTGCCCGTCATTGTCATCAGCATGTACCCCGAGGAACATTGCGCCGTGCGCGCCCTCCAGTGCGGCGCGTCCAGCTACCTCACGAAAGAAGCGGCATCGGACGAGCTGCTCAAGGCGGTGCGGCGCGTGCTCGGCGGCTCAAAATACATCACCGCCACGTTGGGCGAAAAACTGGCGCGCGACGTGGAATCCCGTGAGCGCAAGCCGCACGAGTCCCTCTCCAACCGCGAATATCAAGTCCTCTGCATGCTCGCCTGCGGGCGGACCGTCAAGGAAATCGCCGGCAGCCTCTGCCTGAGCGTGAAAACCATCAGCACCTACCGGACGCGCATTCTCGAAAAAATGGGACTCACCAGCAATGCCGAGCTGATGCACTACGCGGCGCGCCACAAGCTCATCAACCTCCAGGACGACGGCCCGGGCGTCCCGCCGCTCCCGGTGTAGCGGAGGAAGAAGACGCGGAGAGCGGCGCTCATTGCGTTCTCGCGCCCAAACTTGCTCTATTTGGGCACGCACTTGTTCCGGCAACTCCATTGCCGGAAAGGGAACGACGCGCAACTCCCGGCCAGGGCAATATAAATCTATATCCGCACGCTCGCGGTCCGCTCCGTTTGCACCGGCGGGACGGTCAGATTACGGCGGCGCGCCAGCGTCAACACCAGCGTCGGATCTTCCGCGCGGTATTGATGGAGCTTGTTGCGCAGCGTCCGCACGCTGATTTTCAAGAGATTGGCGGCCCGCGTCCGGTTCTGGTTTGTCACCTCCAGCGCGCGCAACACCTGCCGTTTTTCCAGTTCCTCAAGCGTCAGGAGCGGCTCCGGCTGCGCGGCCGCATGGCGCGACGCCTCGGGCAACAGTCCCGCGTCCGCTCCGTCGTGGCGCCCGGCCCCATGACGGCTGGCGCAGAGCCCCTCGAACGCCTCCGCCTCCATCCTCGCCCCCCCCTGCGCGAGAAGCGCCGCCCGTTCGAGCACATTCTCCAGCTCCCGCAAATTCCCCGGCCAGGAATAGGCCATCAAATGGCGCAGGGCCTCCTCAGAGATGCCCGGGGGACGGCCTCCGGCGCATCCCCCGTGCCGCTCCAGCCAGTCGGCGGCCAGCACCGGCAAATCGGCGATCCGTTCCCGCAACGTCGGCACATGCAAAACGGCCCTGTTGAGATACGCATACAACTCCGGCAAAAAGGTTCCGCGCTCCACGCAAGCGGCCAGGTCGCGCTGCGTCGTCGCCATCACGCGGACGTCCAGGCCCACCCGGCGTTCCCCGCCGGGGCGCACCCACGCCCCTTCCCGCAACACGTCCAACAGCTTGATCTGAAGGCAGGGGGGCAGTTCGGAAACCTCCTCCAGCACCAGCGTCCCGCCTTCGGCGAGCTCCAGCCGCCCCCCTTTCAGCACCAGGCGTCCGCCCCCCTCCTCGCACGTCTCCGTGATCCGGCCAAAAAGTTCGTTTTCCAGCCGCTTCTCATCGCCCCCGGAGCAAGGCACCCACACCAGCGGCCCCCGGGCTCGTGCGCTTGAGCGATGAATCATCCCCGCCACGCGGCGCTTCCCCGTCCCCGGTTCGCCGGAAATCAGCACCGGCGTCTCGGCCGCCGCCGCCCGCGCCACCAGCAGGCGCAGATGGCGAATCGCCTGGGAATCGCCGGACATCTCTCCGGCGTTGCCAGCCTCGCCCGCCAAATACCGGCACACCAGGAGCGCGTGGCGATAGACCGCCGCCCGTTCCATCGCCGCCGTGAGAGTTTCCAGCGCATACGGCTTGGCGAGGTAATCGAACGCTCCGGCGCGCAGGCAGCGGGCTGCGGATTCCCCGTTGCCATTGCCGCTGATCACCAGCGCGATGGGCCGGGAATCGGCCCAGTCCGCCCGCTGCAGCCACTCGCACCCGTCGCCGTCGGGCAGGTCGAGATCCACCAGGAGCAGGTCAAAACATTCCTGTTGCATCAGCCGGTCGGCTTCGGCAAGGGTCCCCGCGGTGGAAACCGAGAAGTGCTGCGAACGCAGGTAGACTTCCAGCACTCTGCGCCCCGACGGCTCATCATCGACAATTAAAATTTTCTCGAAATTCATGGGGCGGCCAGAATACCCCACCGGAAAAAAGCGGCAATCGGGTCACGGCACGTTGCGCGCGTGGGTCTTTCCCTGAACGCCCGCGCAAGAACGTCGGGGGAGCGAAAGTGAACGCACCACAGAGGACACGGAGAACACGGAGGAAGACAAAAGTTTAAAAACTCTTTTTCCCTTCCTTCGTGCCCTGTAGTGAAATGTTTTCCCTCCCTGCTTCAGACCTTGCGCCCGAACTTTTTTTCCAGCTCCGCATAGGAGATCTGGATCATCGTCGGGCGGCCGTGGGGGCAGCAATAGGGCAGGTCGCATTGCAAGAGATCGTCGATCAAGCGGACCAGCTCCGGCTCGCGCAGCGTGTCGTGGGCTTTGACGGCGTGGCGGCAGACCGTCTTTGCGATGACGTCCTCCCCCAGGCGCAGCTTGGAGCTTTGCGAGCTGACTTCCCGAAGTTCGTCGATCATATCGTGGAGCAACTGTTGCGGCTCCTCGGCCTGGACAAATTGCGGGATGCTGTCGAGCTTCCACGTTCCCGCACCGAAGCCCTCCATGCCGATCCCCATTTTTTGCAGCGTCTCCAGGTTTTGCGCCACCCAATCGCTGTCGCGCGGCCCCAGTTGGAGCGTCAGCGGCATGAGAAGGCGCTGGCTCGGCACGCCCGCGTCTTCCATCCGGCGGCGCAGTTCCTCAAACAAAATCCGTTCGTGCGCGGCATGCTGGTCCACCAGAACGAGCCCGTTCGCGTTTTCCATCACCACGTAAAGCCGCCCCAGCACCCCCAGCAGGCGGAATCGCTGGCTGGGCGGAGCATCCTGGGACACGGGCCCCATCGGCACCGGCAGCATGGGGGCAGGCGCGATGGCATCCGGCGAGCGCAGCGCGGGCGGCAGATTCCCCGGCAGCGGCGCGGAAAGATGCGGGCGCTCAAACGGCGTCACGGCGGACGGAACCAGGGATTGCCGCGGCGCTTGGAACGCCGCCATCCCCGGCAGCGGGAGTGGTTCCGGCGCGGCGGAAGCGGGCGTCTCCCCCGCGGCGGCAGGCGCCTTTGGGAGATCCGCCCCGGGAGCCACAAAAGCGCGGCTCCACCCCGCGCGGTCGCTCTCCAGCGCGCGCGTCACGGCTTCCACCAGCGCCTCGCGCACGGCGGACGGGTCGCGGAAGCGGACCTCGCGCTTGGCCGGATGGACGTTCACGTCCACCGCCGCCGGGTCCATCTCGATAAAAAGGAAGGTGACCGGGAATTGCCCCTTCATCAACGCCGTGTGGTAGCCCTCGCGCAGCCCGTAATTGAGCGTCGTGTTTTCCACCGCCCGGCCGTTGACAAAAACGACTTGCTGCGCCCGCGAGGAACGGCTGACGCCTGGTTTACCGATAAACCCGTGGATTTTGAGCCCCAGGATCTCCGTCTCGGGAACCTCCAGCAATTCCTCCACCAGCGCCGCGCTGTTCAAGTCGCGGATGCGGTCGCGCAAATGGGCGGCGGGCGGAAGCTGGAAGACAGTCCTGTCGTCCGTCCGCAGCACAAAGCCGACCTCCGGGTGCCCGAGGGCCTGCATCTGGAGCTGGTGTTCCACGTGGCTTGCCTCGGTATTCTCCGTCCGCAGGAATTTCCGCCGGGCGGGAAGATTGAAAAAAAGCGAGCGGACTTCAATTTGCGTCCCCGGGGCGTCGCCGCCATCGCAAACGGACTCAATCTTCCCCCCCGTAATGAGAATCTCCGTCCCGGCCACCGCCCCGCGCTCGCGGGTGGAAAGCCGGAAGCGGGAAACGCTGGCAATGCTGGGGAGCGCTTCTCCGCGAAACCCGAGCGTGCGGATCGCCGCCAGATCCGCCCCGGTGCGGATTTTGCTCGTTGCATGGCGTTCCAGGCAGAGCAGCGCGTCGTCCCGGTCCATCCCGCAGCCGTCGTCCACCACCCGGATCAGCGAAATGCCGCCCCGGCGCATCATCACCTCGATCCGGCGCGCCCCCGCGTCCAGGGAGTTCTCCACCAGTTCCTTGACTACGGACGCGGGCCGCTCGACGACTTCGCCCGCCGCCACCTGGCTGGCCACCTCTTCGGATAACAGTTGGATGCGACTCATGGGGCCGCAGATTACCCTGAAAGCGAAACAGAGTCCGCAGATTTTTTGCTTGGAGGGCGGTTTGACTTCCCCCCCATGACTCGATAATTTTCCAAAGCAGCACCGCTTGTCGCCCGCCATTCATGAACGAAGACCTCTTCAGACGCGAATTTCGCACCGTCCCCACCCCGCCCAAGAAGGACAACCTTTTCGTCTGGACCGTTGTCATCATCCTCTTGATTGGCGTTGCGCTGACCTGCTGGCTGGGAAGCTATTACCTCTTTGGCCACCCGGAAAAGCCGGACAGCTACCACATCCTCAAGGACGTGCTCCACAAGATCGAGCCGCCCAAGCGCTTCCCGCTGACGGCCGCCCCTCCCGGCAACTTCCTCACCCCGCAAAAAGCCCTGGAACTCTACAGCGGCATGTCGCGCTATGACATGGAGCGCAAAAACGAGGAACTCCTGCGCGACTACATCCGCAACTACCAGAACACCAAGAACCTGGTCCCCTACATGACCGGCCGCTACAGCATCCTGAGTTCCTACGAACTCAAAGCCAGCGATTTCATGGGCGTCGGCCTCGTCGCGCTCGCCCAGGCGGCCGAGACCCCGCAAGTAGTCATCGAACACCTCTACCCGGCCACCCCCCAAACGTTGCCCATCCTGGAGCAGATGCTCCGCACCGGCCTCGACATCAAGCTCGAAAGATCGCTCGACCTCTCCGCCGTCATCCATGTCGCCCGCACCCCGGACGGCCGGCTCCAGTTCACCGTCGTCCCGCTCCTGTACGGCTCCTACGCCCTCAAACAAGGGAGCGGCAGCTTCAGCCTGGAGCCGCCTCCGCAGTTGAACCCGGCGGCAGGCCTCCCCGTCATCCGCGGGCAGCTTTACGATGACGCGCTCAAAAACTACCTCGCCTACACCCGCAAATACGGCATCCCCTCCGGGATCACTCCCTCCGTTCCCGTAGCCCAGCCTGCGGCGCAAACCACCATCGTCCAGATCGAAACGGCATCCCCCACCCCTTCGCCGACGCCAGCCGCCGCCATCGCCCAAGCCACCCCTTCGCCGGCTCCACAGCCCACGCCCGCGCCTGCCGCCACACCAACCCACGCCATCGCCCAGGCCACCCCCGCTCCCGTTCCGTCCGCCACCCCTACGCCTGTCGCCGCCACCAGCGGCACCTCGAAAGTTCCCCTCAAGCCGTTCCTCGTCTCCGCTCCCACCCCCACCCCGGGCGTCGCCACCGGCGGCGGCAACTGGCACCTCTACACCCCGGGCCGGATGCCGCGCGGCCGCCTCGTCACGCTCTCCGAAGCCAGCGAACTCGCCGACCAGGGCACCGGCGGCGAACGGCTCTATCTGCGGGGCAATTTCGTCGTCTCGGTGAGCACCGAAACCCGCGCCGTACTCCGCGCCAGCAGTTCGATAAGCACCGCCCTCTCCGCCGTCACCAACTCCCCGCCCCCGCGCGTCGTCGTGGAATACCCGGCCGGCAGCCAGGCCCCGGCCAAAAACAAGACATTCTCCCGCGACGACCAGCGCCCCTTTGAAGTCACCAGCATCCGGCGCGAAAGCAACGGCCAAATCACCATCTTCGCCCGCGAAATCACCGCGGAGTAAAAACCGGGGTGAGCCAGTGGGCAGGATGCAGGCCGTTGCCCGGCCTTTCCTTGCCTACTGGTTCGTCACGGGGGTTACCTGATTATTCACAGGCCCCGGCGTGGGCGTGGGAGTGGGCGTAGCCGCCGGAGGCGGGAAGACGAACTGGGAACCGGGAAGCTGAGAACCCGGAAGCTGGGAACCGGGCAGTCCAGAAACACCAGTAGGCGACTGGGTGCCACCCTGGTTGGACTGGGCGGTGGCAAGGAGGTTTGTGATCGCCGTGGTGTCGATATTGGCGGTTCCCTGGTTCACAGCCGTCGTGATGGAGGTGATTTGGGTCTTGATCGTCGGGTCGCTGATGGCATCTCCGAAAGTGGCGCTGAAGCTGTTAATGACAGAAGAAACATCGACGCCGCCCGCGGCGGCCCTCAACGCGCTCGCGGTCACTCCGACGATGGCGGGCGCCAGGCTGGAGTATTGGTCAGAGATCACGGCGGCAACATCCCTGCCAATTTCGACAATCAACGCCTGGTTGGAAGCGACAGAACCCGGCAGAAGGACCGTCAATGCCGCGATGGTATCGGAGACTTGCTTACCCAATTGAGTGATATCCCCCCCCTTGGCAATGATCTCGCGTGTCATGCTGGTGGCGATCAGGGGCGCTTCCTTCGTGAGCGTGTCATTGCCGGCCAAGGAGATGCCGATGGCGCTGGCGATGGCGCTGGCGCGGGAAAGGGGGGCGGCCGCCGTCACTTCGCCCGCAATCCCCGGAGCATTGGCGATGGTGGCGGAATTCGCGTTGATCACGGCGGCGGTAATCTGCGGAAGGTGAACGGGATCGGTCTGGCTCGCGCCGATGACGATGCTTCCGGCCAGCGACGAGGCGAGAGAAGCAGGCAGATCGTTGGCAAGAAGGGCGGCAAATATCGCCGTATCGGCGCTCCCTGTGGCAAGAATCTGGGCCACCCGGCGCGCGGCCTCTTTTTGGTCAGCGGGAGCGACGGACTGGATCAAAGCGGCGCCCAGGGCCGCCTTGTCGTTGTCACTCAGGCCGGTGGCGGTATTTTGAAGCACTGTCAGTTTGCCATCGAGCGAAGAGATGGTGGCAAGCTGGGCCGTTATCGCGCTCACATCCGCCGCGGGCAGGGGAGAGATGCCCATCGCCAGGAGCACGGCAGCGCCAAGGATCGGCGTCATTCTGAAAAGAAAGGGAGAGGTGGTCATAGGAGGATTGGGAGAAGGATTTTGGGCATTCTGGCTGGCCTGTGTGGAACCGTTGTCTTCCGCGAACGAGGGTCTCTTTGAGACGAGGAAACCGCCATCAGGCGATTGACTCCCCCAACCCCTCGCCGGTTCTCTCACAAATCAGTAATGGAATTCCGCCTTTTATTCAATACTTCCCTTACTTTTTTCTGGGGCGTTTTCGAGGATGGAACGCACTTCGCCCATGCCAATGGTATCCGCATCGAAAATTCTCAACTGGCGGGCTTTATCGAAATTCTTTTTGGCGGCGTCGGCCTGCCCGGTCAGATGCAGGTGGGAACCATAATAGGCGTAAAGGACGCCCAGGTTGGGGTCCGAGCGGATGGCGTTCACGTAAAACGGCTCGGCTTCGTCGAACCGCAGCGCTCCATCGAACGACTGCCCCAGCCGGACCATAAGGTTTTCGTCCTGTGGAAAATGCTTCAAGCCGCCGCGATAGGCGTCGATGGCTTTTTCAAACAAGACGGCGCGCAGGGGGGGCACTCTCATGCCAAAAGCGGTCATCCGGTAGGCTTCGCCCAGATAAAAATAGGGATTGGGATTGGAAGCATCGGCAGCAATGGCGCCGAGGGCTCGTTCAATGCAGACTTTGTAATCCAGGTTGCGCAAGGCGACCCGCGCTTGTTCGGCCAGCCTTTCCCCCTTGTACTTGAGGCCAACCCCCGTCAGCAGGCCGATCCCCAAAAGACACAGGCCGCCGCCGCGAACCAGCATTTCGGGTGAAAACCGCTCCGCGGCAGGCTGCGGGCGCTCCAGCCCCGGATCGGAAAGAATGCCAAAGAGAAAGGCAAAGAGCAGGGCGTTGGCCGGGATGTGCATGTTAAAATCAACCACCGAATGCGCCGCCAGGGCAGTCACGGCGGCAAGCGCACCGACCGTCAGGGCCAGGGAATCACTCCGCGCCGTAGTCAACGAGTTACAGAGGCGGCGCAGGGTGATCTCCCGCGCGGTGCGGATGCCATGGGAGAGGTGGGCGGCCAAAAAGAGTCCCGCCAGCAATTCCCCGATCAGCCCGTATTCCGCGAGCATTTCCAGGTAATCGCCATGGGAATGGACCGGGTCGGCCTGGATTTGCGGGCGGCGGTATTGGCGTCCGTAGTAAAGATGCGTGCCCGCACCGGTGCCCACCAGGGGGCGGAGCTTCCATTGGTCGAGGGTCGCCAGCCACATGTAAACGCGGGCGTCCTTGGTGGCTTGGCTAAAACGATCCACCCGGCCGCTGAGAAAATGGTTGCGCGTGATCAAATACCCGGCGCTCCCCAGAGCCAACACCCCCCCGGCCAAAATCGCCACCAGCGCGACCGGCAGAATGCGGTGGTTGTACATTTGGATGATCCAGACCGTCAGCGCGCTGAAAGCCACCAGCGACAGCACGCTACTCAAGTAGCCGCCCCGGCTGCCGCTCAAAATCACGCCGAAGTAAAAAAACACCACGAGGTAGCCGGTAAGAATCTTCGTCCAGGGGCGCAGACGGCTCCAGACCGTGAGCCCCAGCGCCATGGCCGCGATCGCTTCCAGATACCCGGCCAGGTGATTGCCGGAGATCAACATCCCGCTGGCCCGCCGCGACACATCCCTCCGCAGGAAGCCAAACAGCATAAAGCCCTCCTGCCCCTGGAACTGTGCGATGCCGACCAACACATGCACCACCCCCACCCCCAGCAACACTCCCAGCACCCAGAGCCGGGCACGCGAGGTGTTCAGATAAAAAGCGCTCAGCAGATAAACCGCCAGCGCCGCCGGGGCCAGAAAGAGATCCTGCCGCGCCAGATACGGAACCGGCGAAGCCCAGGCCCGAAGCATCACATAACCCGCCAGCAAAAGCGCGGAAGCCACGCAGAGCGCCGCCGGTCTGGCAACCGTCCGCCGCAGGGAAAAAACCGACAGGATCGCCGCCACGCCCACCAGCGCATACGACGGAAAGCTGAAGACCAGCCGCGTGCCCCCAATGAGACACTGGATCAAGACCAAAGAAACCATCAAAAGAGCGCCGAGGAGGATGTTCACGCGGCCACTCTCTCAAAAGAAACCCCTGCATGCAACGGCAAGAGTTTTCGAGAAACGCTCTAGACGAACCTGCCGTTTCCTGCCTAAGTTACATCTCATTTTTTCCGGGGAACCGGATTCCTTTTTGTCCACAACGCAAACCACCATGATCGCTCCACTTTTTTTCACCCTCGCCGACGCCGCCGCGCAGCCGCAGGCCCCCAACTCTTTTTTCTTTCTCCAGCTCCTCGCGCTCGGGGCCATTTTCTACTTCCTCTTGATCCGGCCCCAGCAAAAGCGCCAGAAGGAGCAAGCCGCGCTGATCGCCTCCGTCAAAACGGGCGATAAAGTCGTCACCGGCAGCGGCATCCACGGCATCGTCGCCAACGTGAAGGAAACCACCGTCCTCGTGAAAGTGGCCGATAACGTGAAAATCGAGTTCGACAAAGCCGCCATCGCCGCCATCGTCAAAGCACCGGAAGCGTAAGCCTTCCCCCCTCCCCTGATTCGCCTCCTTCCCTGTTTCCCATCTTTTTTCCCATGAGCGCCACCCTGACTTTCTTTGCCGGTCTTCTCATCCTGGTCGTTTTCTTCTGGTATTTCGCCACCGACTCCGCGCGGCGGCAGCGCATCCTCGGCACCGTGCTGACGCTCCTGATTGTGGCCCTTTGCCTGGAATCCTTCTGGCCGGAGCGGGTCGTCAAGCAGCCGGAAGGCGCATCCGCCATCCCGGTAATCTCCGACGCCTCCAAAGCCCCCGCCCCCGCCAAGCCGCTGCAATACACCTACAAGCAGAAAATCAATCTCGGCCTCGACCTCAAAGGCGGCACCTCGTTCCTGATCCGGCTGGAGAAAGAAACCGGGCGCGAAGCCAACAAGCAGGTCCTGGATCAAGCCGTGGAAGTCATCCGCAAGCGCGTGGATAAATTCGGCGTCAGCGAACCGGTCATCACCCCCGAGGGAACGGACCGCATCCTGGTGCAGATCCCCGGCCTCGACGCGGAAAAAATCGCCGACGCCCGCGAACAGCTCAAAAAAGTGGCCAAGCTCGAATTCCGGCTCGTCCATCCACAGAGCGACCAATTGATGCAGGCCATCGAAGCGGGCCAGGCCCCCATCCCGCCCGGCTACCGGATCGAAACGGAAGAAAGCACCCGGGACGGGCAGACCGTGCAGAGCAAACTCCTCGTGAAAACGAAAGTGGACATTGAGGGCAAATATGTCTCGCGCGGCTTCCCCACCTTTGACCAACAAGGCTGGGGCGTGGCCCTGCGATTCACCTCCGAGGGGGCCAACCTCTTCGGCGAGTTGACCTCCAAACACGTCGGCGAACGCTTCGCCATCCTCCTGGACGGCAAAGTGCAAAGCGCCCCCGTCATCAAAGACGCCATCTGGGGCGGAAGCGCCTCCATCACCGGACGCTTCACGCAGAAAGAAGCGCAGAACCTGGCCAGCGTGCTCGAAAACCCGCTCGCAGTCCCCGTCGTCATCGAGGAAGAGCGCAGCGCGTCGAGCACCCTCGGCGAAGACTCCATCCGCAGCGGCATCTACGCCGGGCTCGGCGGCCTGGCCCTCGTGCTGCTGGTGGTCGCCCTCTACTACCGGCTGGCCGGGTTGATCGCCATTCTCGCGCTCCTGGTCAACGTCATCATCCTGCTCGGCATCATGGCGATGTTCAACTTCGTCCTCACCCTGCCCGGCATCGCGGGCATCATCCTGACCATCGGCCTCGCCGTGGACGCCAACGTGCTCATTTTCGAGCGCCTGCGCGAGGAACTTGCCACGGACAAGTCGTTCCCCGCCGCCATCCAGGGAGCGTATTCCAAAGCGTTCTCCGTCATTTTTGACGCCAACGTCACCACGCTGATCACCGCGGGCATCCTCTTCTGGTATGCCGCCGGGCCGGTCAAAGGCTTCTCCATCACGCTGATCGTCGGCGTCATCGCCTCCGTCTTCACCGCCATGATCGTCGGGCGCAACTGCTTTGACTGGGGCATCAGCAATTTCGGGTTGAAAGGCGTGCGGATGCACCACCTCATCTCCGACAAGATGAACATCGACTTCCTGGGCAAGCGGCGGCTGTGGATCTCGATTTCCCTCACCGTCATCGTCATCAGCATCGCGGCCTTCATCCACCGGGGCGAAAAGAACTTCGGCATCGACTTCAAGGGGGGCGACCTGCTGGTGCTCCAGGCAAAACCGAACGTGTCCGAACACGAAGTGCGCACGGAACTCGAAAAAATCGGCCTGCACCCCGTCATCCAAAAAGAGCAGGAAGCGGGCGGCGGCAATTACATCTCCATCCGCAGCGAGACGGACACCGCCGAGAAAATCAAAACCCAACTCCTCAAGGCTATGCCTGACGCCGGGTTCAAGGAACACAAGCGCGACCACGTCGGCACGCTGGTGGGCAGCGAACTCGCCCGCAACTCGGCCATTGCGCTCTGCCTGGGCATCCTCGGCATCCTGATCTACGTCACCGCCCGGTTTGAATTCTCCTTCGCCATCGGCGCGGTGGTGGCCTTGCTGCACGATGTCATCATCACCATCGGCGTCTTCTCCCTCTTCCACCGCGAGCTTTCGCTCGTGATCGTGGGGGCCATCCTGACCATCGCGGGGTACTCCATCAACGACACCATCGTGGTCTACGACCGCATCCGGGAAGGGCTCCATAGCGGCCGCAAGGGGACCATCCAGGAGATCATGAACGCCTCCATCAACGAGACGCTCTCCCGCACGCTCCTGACCAGCGGTTGCACCTTCCTCTCCGTGGCGGCCCTCTTCTTCTGGGGAGGCGCGACGCTGCACGATTTCGCCTTCGCCATCCTGGTGGGCGTCATCGTCGGCACCTACTCCTCCATCTTCATCGCCGCGCCCATCGTCCTCTGGTCCAGCCGCCGTTCCGGCGTCAACCTGGTCAAGGAGCTGAAGAAAAAAGGGGGAGCTCCCGCCGTCGGGGCATAGGAGAAGACGCGGAGAAACAGCGCGCCGCCCGGTGGTCGAGCGTTAGAGCGTTTTAAATTGAAGTGTTTACAATGATGCGCGGGCTCTTAAAGCGAAGCGGCTGTATTTTTCAATACTGCCCGAGCTTGAAAGACCGCGCAACAGCCCGCGCCCCCGAGCAGCGTGTAAACAACAAAATTTAAACCGCTCTAAAATCCCGCGTTTTCTCTGCTGCTACCCTTTGAATGTTTCACACGAAGGCACGAAACCATGAAGTTTTTTGTTCTTTGATTTCACTCTTCTCCCCCCCTTCTCCTCCCATGACCGCACTATAAGCCAAACTCTGGGAGCCTCCCCGGCAAAGCCGGGGGATCTCCTATTGGCATTAGGATGAGACCACCCTCAGAGCCGGTCCACGCTTCCCAGCGAAAACGCCGCCACCCCGGGCGCTTCCTCCCCACAGTGGAGACGGGCGCCTTCGTCCCTCCCTGCCGCCTCCCGAATCCTGGCAAACAGCCGCGCCTTGGTCCGCGGGTCCGGCGCACACGGGCGAAGGCTGAGCGCAAACACCGCATTGAGCTTGCGGCACTCCTTCAAAAAACGCTCTGCTTCCATCCCGAACGCGCGGCGTCCCGCCTCAAACTGCGCCTGCTCCCGGGCGTCGAGCGCTCCGACCACGGAGAGACGGGCCAAGTGTTGGAACTCTTCAAATAGCATTTTCTTCGGTTTGGGTTGATGTTGAAAGGGGAACACTCCGGTTCTCCCCTATTGCTGATTCGTGCATCACCCCCCAGCCGCGCGGGTTACAAAAAGCGGAAAATCCAAAAAAAGGCGCTTGGGTATGCCCCAAGCGCCTCGAAATCCATCGGATGAAATCGGAATTTACGCGACCACGGGAATCGGGTCCACATTCACCCGGCGGCCTTCCCGGTCGAAACGGACGGTGCCGTCGATCATCGCGAAGATGGTGTAATCCCGGCCAAGCCCGACGCCGCGGCCCGGCACGAACTTCGTCCCGCGCTGGCGGACGATGATGTTGCCGGCGACCACCGACTGGCTGCCGAATTTCTTGACGCCGAGGCGCTTGCTTACGCTGTCGCGCCCGTTCTTAACACTGCCTTGACCTTTTTTATGAGCCATATTGAGTCGAAAAATTAAGCGTTGATGGCGGTGATCTTGACCTTCGTCAGCTTCTGACGATGGCCGACCGTGCGGTGATACCCCTTGCGGCGGCGATATTTGAAAGCGATCACCTTGTCGCCCTTGGTTTGGGCGACCACTTCTGCTGCGACCGTGGCTCCCTTGAGGGCAGCCGCGTCGGACTTGATCTCCGCGCCATTGGAGTAGAAAAGAACGTCCGCGAAGTGGGTTTCGGAGCCCGGTTGGACCTCCAACTTCTCCACTTCAATCACATCGCCCATGGCGACCTTATACTGTTTGCCGCCGGTTTTTATAATTGCGTAAGCCATAGTCGTCTCGAAAAGAAAGGCGGAAAAAGTGCCATGGCTTGCCCCCATTGACAAGGTTTTCTTCATAAAACTTCACATTTTCACCCATCCGGCTCCGTGGCGTGCCGCCATGCCTGCCTCTCCAACGCCTCCTGAAAAGCCGAAAAATCGACCACTTCACGCTGGACGCCGCGCACTTCGCACACCCGCACCTCCTCCGCGTCGTCCGGCTCCAGCGGCGCACCGCTGGCGTCGCGCGCCCCCCGGCGGCGGGGAAAATAGACCGCCGCCACCTCCAGCGCCTCCCCCGTCCCGGGATGCACCGTCCGAAACCAGAACATCCCTACAACAGCTTGATCTTCCAGAGTTCCGTGCGCCAGATGCTCCCCTTCCAGCGCTCGCAGGTTCCGGCAATCGTCACGTAGGAACCGATCTGCGCCTCATACGCGGCCCGGCTGGGATTACTCGTGGGAACCGTCACCGACACCGTCTCCGTTTTCACCGCATACTCGAAGTGCTCCCCATTGGTCAGCACCTCGCTCACATTAAAACTGAGCGGGTAACTCCACGAAACCGGCACAGTGACAAACAGCACCGGCTCCACCGCATCATAACCAAAGCTGACCTCCACCCGCGCCGCCACCGTCCGGCTGAACGCATCCCGCTTCGTGACCCCGCCGCCCCCCGTCGCGTCAAACCCGTAAAACAGCCCCGGGAAGCGGTAGGAACGTTCCTTGTACTCCGCATACGCCGCCGGGAGCGCGTCCAGACTCGTGACAACCTGAATGCTGCGCCACTTGTTCACCTCCTCCACCTTCCGGTCCAGCGTCAGGGGGGCGGCTTCCGGTAACGGCGCATTGGCCGCCACCATCTGGCGCGTCACCGTCAGCGGCGTCCCTGTCTGCGGCTCCAGCGCCCGGCCCACCAGCACCGGCCACTCCACGGTCATCGTCCGCTTGCGGGCCACCTGCGCGTCCTTGGGCTCCACCACGCTTTCCAGCACATTCAGCCCCGTATCCGCCGGCGTGCCCGTCGGGACATCCTGCGCCGTCGTCACCGCCGCCGCCCCCCAAGAATTGGCGCGCACCGCCTCGCCCGCCAGCTCCACCCCCGGCAACTGGCGGTAAGTCCGGCGCATCAAGAGCGCCCCGTCGCGCCCCAGCACCGGCTCCTGCCAAATAAGACGGTGCCCGGGAGCCCTCGGATGCGGCGCGCCATACGCCGCCTCCAGTTCGGAAGCCCCCGTCACCGCCAAGCCGGCGCGAACGGGCACATCCTCCACCAATTCAACATCCAGCGCACACTGCGTCGGAAACCGGAACGGAACAGATTGAGAAGCCATTTAAAAAAGAGGATAGAAAAATAGAGGATAGAATTTAGAGCGGTTTAAATTGAAGTGTTTACAATGATGCGAGAGCGTCGTGGGCTGATGCGCGGGCTCTTCAAGCGAAGCGGCTCTATTTTTCAATACTGCCCGAGCTTGAAAGACCGCGCATCGGCCCGCGCCGCCGAGCAGCGTGTAAACAACAAAATTTAAACCGCTCTAGAGAGAAGGAGAGCGGATCAGCGAAAGCGCGTCCCCAGTGACGCCGCCTCAGGCCGTCCGCCACCCAGGCCCAGAATGATCCGCACCGCCCAGGCCGCCTGGCGCTCGATCTCGGGCTTGGCCAACTCGGGCACGAAATTAGGGTGCGTCGACAGTCGCCGCAACGCCAGCGGCAGCAGCACCGATTCCTCCCATCCCGCCGGGAGCAACAGCGTCACGCCGGGGTCATTCACCGCCCCCACCTCCGCCGCGGTCACAGCAGGGCACCCCCCGGGGTACAAAGCCCGCACCCCGCGCGGAGCCAGTTCCCAGAACTCCTGCAACGCCCCGTTGAGGCAAGCCACCACGTCGTCCAGATCACCCGGGCGAAGCGCCGGTTGCAACAGCGGATCCGTATTGGACGGATCGCCCGGATCGAATGCCGTCACGCCGAGATATTTAGCCAGGCGCAAAGCCAGTTCATGCATCGTTAAAGCCATAAATTTAATCCTCCTCCCTTGCCTTGCCCGGCGCATTCCGGCCCCGGCGCTTCGGCGCGGCGGGTTCGGGCGCGGATTCGCTGGAACGGCCCGGCGTCTCCGCGAACACGTGTGGTTCAATCTTCTCCGCCGGGAGCAGATTCCCCAGCAGCGGCCAGATATTGGCCGCCTTATGCACATCCACCCGCTCCGCCAGATAATCCTCCAGACAGCGGTAGGCGCGCAGATGCGAACGCGTGGGCCGGTTATAGCGGAAAACATACGCCCGTCCGCTCCAGCCCGACTGGACGAGGTATTTGTGAAAGGCGCTTTCGCCCAAAATTTCGAGACAGAAAAACATGAGGAATTGCGAATTTTAAAAAAAAGAAAAAAGAAGGGGCGGCAGGCCCTTGCGAGGCGGGGACATCCCTTTCCCCGCCCCGCGTTGGGCTCACTCCACCCCCCATCAAACAAAGCGCACCACCTGCGTAGCGCCGCGAAGCACGCTGCTTCGCGCGGTAGCGCGAACCGCATCCAGCCTCACAGGCTGGCGCGCGGCGGCATTAAGCCAGCGTAGGAGCGTTGGCCACGCTCACCGCATGTTCCACCAGCACATAACCGCGGGGCTGATTGCTCCCCGTGATCCCCGAATCGCGCCGCACCTGCTGGCCATAGATCGACTGGTAAGCCCAGCCCATCCGGTGGCCATAGTCCGACGTATTCTGCACCAGCTCATGGCGCAGCGAACCGTAAGCGCGCAGCCCGGCGCCAGCGCCCAGGCAGACACTGTAGCCCACGGGCACGCCGTTCTTGTTCGCCTGGAGCACCACCGACCCCGTCGGATGCACATCCGTGTGCTTCGCGGCGTCCCACGTCACCCCACCCAGTGTCGCCACCCGGGCGCCGGAAGCCGCCGCGCCAAGCCGGTTCGTGATCGTGATCTTGTTGCCGTCGTTCGCCGAGCCCGTGTAACTGTAGAAGCCCCACTTGCCCTTGTCCGGTCCGCTCACATTCACCACGACAAAGTAATAAGTGTTCGCATCGCTGCTCGTCACACTATCCGTCTCCAGATAGCGGTAAGGCGCGCCGCCGAAGCACTCGAAAAACTTGTTCGCCGTGCCCGAACCCGCGCGGCCGCCGCCCGTCACCGCAATAGCCGCCGTGCCGGCCGCAATCGCGTCACCCAGCAGTGCCTTCGGCAGGAGCGGGCTGCCGATCGGCCCCGGCGTATCGGCATCCACCACCTTGTGGTGCAGAATCGTCGAACCGTTCCAGCGCGTATAACCGCCCCGGAAGAGCACATTCTCATCGCCGCGCGCCCCGGCATTCTGCTGCGCCTGGAGCCAGCTCGAACTGTTCGCCAGCGGCGCGAGCGAGTCCTCCGACGCAAGGAACAGATACTCAAACACCTTCGAATAACCCGTCGCCATGATATTGACCGGCCGCGCGCCGATGGACGTCGCGATCGCATTGGCCTGCGCGATGAGGCCGGTGGAAAGCGCGTCATCCTCCGTCAAATCGTCACGGGTCGCCTTGTTGTTTGGGCGGATCGTATTGAGCCCCACGGCGGAAGTGATAAAGCGCATCAGCATATCGCGCTGGCGCTTGCGGCCCAGCCACTTCGCCACCAACGGCGCGGCGGCGGCCTCAATGCTCCGCCCGGCGGCCAGGAACTCGATATCCTTCTTCGTCAGGCCCACCGCGTGCCGGATAAAATCGACCTGGCAGGCGTAACTGCCAATCGTGAGCGCCTCCTCGTTCCCCTCCAGCACCTCGTCGCCGTGCACCCCGTCGCCGCCGAGAGACGCAATCGTATTGAAGAACACCTTGTCTCCGCCGCCCTTCGTCAGGTCAGTCTTGATCCAGATCGGGCGATCCGAATTTTCATCCCCCTCCAACAGCGAAAAGAGATCCTCCTCCTCCACCGCCAGGTCGATGAACCTGGAAAAAAGCTGACCGACATTGCTTGCGGCAACCGCCCGGTAAGTTTCCAGTCCGGCCGCCGTGATTTGATTTCTAGTAGGCATGTATCCTTTGTCTTTTTTGGTTGTTCACTCACCGGACGAGCGCCCGGCATTCCTTGAAAAATTAGTGCCGCCGCAAGAGCGCCTCAAAAGGCGTGCCGATCTCCCGCATCAGGTCCAGCATCTCCCCCGTCGACTTCGCCCCAGCCACCCGGCGTTCCAGCGTCGTCGCGGGCGGCTCCACCGGCGCGTTTCCCGCCGGCATCGGCCGAACCTTCCGGCGCGGAGCCGCTTTGGGGGGCTCGGGAACCGGCGGGCGCTGCGGCTGCCCCAACAACCGCGCCATCCGGCGGGCGATCTTGTATTCCGCCTGGGGATCCTCCGCCAGCGGGCTTTGCGCCTCGCGCAAATATTCCAGTTCCTCCCGGCACGCCTCGAACAGCTCGCTGCCCTGCGTGAGCGCCTCCGGGAACTCGCGCGCCACCGCTTGGCGAGCCTCGGTGCGAGCCGCCTCCAGCGTCAACTCCATCGCCGCCGCTTCCTCCTCCTCCGAGGAGACCTCGGGTTCCGGCTCCGCCTCCTCCGGTTCCACGGTTCCATCCATCCGGGTCAAAAGCGCCGACTTCTCGCGTTCCTTCTCATTCCCCGCACCCGCGACGGGTGCGGCCTGCATTGTTTCCACGGCCTCCGGGGCCGCCACTTCGGGTTCCATTGACGCCATCGTTGGCATCCCCACGCCCGGACCGCAAGACCCGGCAGCACCCACCGCGTCAAATCTCCCTACTTCACCCGGAACCGCACCTGGCGCGAAAGCAGCCAGCGCACGCCAAACATATCCACCGTCGCCTTGATCGCCCGGTTGCCGAGCCCATATTTACTCACCCCCGCCGTCCGGGGCCGGTGGTTCACCGGGATCTCCACGATACGGTAGCCCGCCCCCTTCACCAGCGCCGGGATAAACCGGTGCATACCGTAAAAGAGCACCAGCGCCTCGCGGCACTCGCGGCGCATCGCCTTGAGCGTGCACCCCGTATCCCGCACCCCGTCCTTGGTGAACCGGCTCCGCACCGCATTCGCCACGCGGCTCGTGATTCGCTTCACCACCGTATCGCGGCGCTTGGCCCGGTAGCCGCACACCAAGTCCGCTCCCCGCTCAATCTCCGCGAGCAGGAGCGGAATATCCGCCGGATCGTTCTGCAAATCGCCGTCCAGCAGCGCGATCACCCTGCCGCGCGCCGCATGGATTCCCGCGTACATCGCCGCGCTCTGGCCCGCGTTTTTTTCAAACTCCAGGAGCCGCACCTCCGGCCGCGCCTCCACGCGCCGCACCGTCTCATCCCGCGAGCCGTCGTCCACAAACACAATCTCGTAATCCAGCCCCCGCAACGCCGCGTGCAGCTCGCATTGCAGCGTTTCCATATTATCCTGTTCGTTGAAAAGCGGGATCACAACGGACACCGCGGGCTCGGCTTGGGTCATAAAGGGATGCTGCGGTAATTATGGCAGGCGAACGCCCAAATCAAGCGCAATGGGAGCCCGCGACGCTCCTCCTTCCAGACCCCCACCAACTCCACCTTCTCAAACCCCTTGCGAATGGATTGCGGCACGCGATGGGATTGATCGGTGACAAACAGCGCGTCGCGCCCCTGGAAAAGACTGACCCCCCAATCCTCGCTCGCATATTCGTCCAGCGGCAGCGCCGGGTTCACCAGCAGCAGCGCCCGGATCAACGCCTGCCGCCGCTCCACCCGCAACTCCTCGCTCGCCTTCGCCATCTCCGGCGCGGCGAGATCCTTCAGCGCCGCCTCCAGGCTCCCACGCAACGCCGGATCGGCCACCTTCGGCAGCATCGCCCGGGCCAGCCCGACCGGCTCCTCCATCTCGTCATAACGGCCCCAGAAGGAATACTGGTTCTCAATCGCCTGCGACTCCGGGATGTAAACCGGCGGATGCCCCGGCCCGTCCACGCGCTTCTCGGGCAGGTAAAACGCGAGACTCGAAGCCGTCTGGTACTTGTTCGCGATCAAAAACAGCGGTTTGCCCGACTTCGCCTCCAGCTTGTGCCGCAGATCGTTCACCGCCAGCGCCACCGTCTCCCAGCCGCGCAGCCGCGCCCCGGGATCGTTGTCATAAGACCACCGCACCCCCAGCCGCCGCACCACATCCGTGTTCACAATCCCCACACTCATCACCAGCCCCAGCGCCAGCGCCGCCACCACAAATCGGCGCGCCCATAAATGCCCTTGCGCCAGCCGATGCCAGAACGCCACCGTCAAAATCCCGAGACTCACAAACGCCGGAGCCGTCCAGTTCGCCTCCCCCGCATGCTTGATCGAAAGCGCGCCATACATCACCAAGAGCGGCAGCGCAAAGAGCACCAGGAACCGGACGCGGAAATTCTGCCAGCCCGCCGCGCGGCACCCCTGCCAAAGCGCCGCCAGCATCCCCGCGAAAATCAGCGGCGAATAAACCCCAAAATGCACCCCCACAAACGCGAGCAACTCCTCCGGGTGAAACCCAAACTTGCTGTCCAGCCCACCCCGCGCGCGCAAATGCTCCAGCGTAATCCAGTCATGCCCCGCGTTCCAAGCCACCGGCGGGATCACCGCCAGCGCGAACACCCCCAGCAGCGCCCAGAACCCCGGCCGCGCAAACTCCCGGCGCAGCTTCGGCGTCAGCACCAGCACCAGCACCACCGAAAGCAGCTCCATCGCATTCGTATACTTCGCCAGGAACCCCAGCCCAATCAGCCCCCCCGCCAGCAGCCAAAATCCCGAAAACCGCGGCGACCGCTCCAGCGCCGCCCAAAAGGCCCACAGCGCCGCCGCCCAAAAGAAAATCGAGAGGGCGTCAATCGTCATCAACAGCGCCCCCACATTAAAAATCGGCGTCACATTCAGCATCAGCACCGTCCACGCCGCCACCGACTCCCCGTATAGCCGCCGCGACAGCCCGAAAAGCACCAGACTCGTCCCCAGCGCCAGCAGCGGGCTCAACAGCCGCACCCCGGCGGCCGTCGGCCCCAAGAGAGCCGTCCCAGCGCGAATCGCCAGCGCCACCCCCGGCCCCTTGGAATAATAGGCCCAGTCCAACCGCTGCGACCACTGGTAATAATACGCCTCATCCGGCGACACCTCCATCCGCGCGCCCAACGCCAGGCGCAACCCCGTCAACACCACCAAAAACAACAAAAGCCAGCGATTCATACAACAATCCCCTCCCGTGAAAATGCCACGCACCCCGCCAGGCTTGGGTGCCGCCGCCGCCATTCCGGTGCCAGCCGCCCGCCCCAACAGCGCCAGGCCCCCTCCGCCGCCGTGAAGCCAAGCACCCCCAGCCCCGTCCCCAGGAAAGCCGAAGCCAGCACATCACTCGGCCAGTGCGCCCCCGTGTAAATCCGCGAATAGCCAATCGCCGCCGCCACCAGAAAATAAAGCCAGCCCCGCCGCCGGTAAAACAACGCCAGCACCGCCGCCACGGCGAAATTATCCGACGTGTGCCCCGACGGGAACGAACGTCCCGCGATCGGCCCCGGCAGCGGCTTGGAAATCCACACCACCACCGGCTTGGCAACCGCCAGCAGCCGGGGCTTCGTTTTGGCGAGGTCCACCACGCGCGCCTCCTCCACCTGGTGCGGACGCGGCCGGTTCGCCCAATGCTTCAGCCCATTTACCACCACCCCATCCGTCAGCCCCACCGTCACCAGCAGCACCAACAACAGCGCCCGCGCCTTGAAGCCGCCCCATACCGCCGTCCCCGCCAGCGCCAGCGCCAACAGCGGCTTCCAGAAGTCGAAACAGGAGAGCACCGCCATCCAACGGTCGAGCGCCGGGGTAATCCCCTGCGAATTTATCAATGAAAAAAGGAATTGATCCATGTGAGAGTGGGAGGAAACATCACATCATGTTGACCCGCAACTCGCAAGTAGCAACAAAACCCCGCGCCGGCGCCCGCTTCCTCCCTGCCCTCCTGGCCGTCCTCCTCTGCGCGCCCCCCCTGCACGCCGCCCTCTCCGAGAACCCCAGCGCCCGGGAACTCCTCGGCCTCGTGCGCGCCAACCAGGCCAGCCAGAACCGCGACTTGAGCGGGCGGTTGCGCATGTCCACCAGCGAAGAGAAAATCATCATCCCCTTCCGGCTCCTCCTGCGGGGCGACACCATCGTCTACCAATTCACCGACCGCCCGGAATCCCTCATCCTGCGCCTGGGCGAAAGCGGCTCCCGGCTCGACCGCGCCACCGGCAGCGGCAAAACCGAAAAAATCACCGGAGCCAAACTCGACGCCCCCGTGCGTGGCACCGACATCAGCTACGAAGACCTCTCCCTGAAATTCCTCTACTGGAACAACGCCATCGTCGAGAAAGAGAAAGAGCACCTCATGACGCGCCCCTGCTGGATCGTCCGGGCCGTACCCTCGCGCAAAGACGACTCCCAGTATGACATGGCGCGCCTCTGGATCGAGCCTACCGGCGGCCTTCTCCAGGCCGAGTGCTACGCTGGCGGCAAACTCATCCGGCGCTTCTCCGTCCGCAACGTCCAGAGCGCGGGCACCGGCGGCTACATCCTCAAATCCATGAGCATCCAGCGCATGGACGAGAGCGGCAAAGACCACTACCCCACCTACCTGGAAATCCGGCAGGACTGAGACCGGCCCCCAGAGCCACGCACCAGCCCCTCTCCGCGTCTTCCTACCCAGCGTGCTTGCGGTTAAAATTTGCCTTTTCGCGGTCCATTTCCCGCTTCACCGCGCGATTTTTGAGATCCTCGCGCTTATCGCGCGCCTCCTTGCCCTTGGCGATTCCGATCTCCACCTTCACCTTCCCGCCCTTCCAGTACATCCGCAGAGCCACCAGCGTGTGGCCCGCCACCAAAGTTGCCTCCTGGAGCTTTGCAATCTCCGTCTTGTGCAGCAGCAACTTGCGGGAGCGCTTGGCCACGTGCTGCTCAAAACTAGCCCGCACATACGGCTGGATATCCGAGTCGTACAAAAACACCTGGCCGTTCTCCACCCGGGCAAACGCCTGGTTGAGATTGGCATAGCCGCCACGGATCGACTTCACCTCCGTCCCCTTCAAGGCGATGCCCGCCTCGAAACGTTCGAGAATATGATAATCGTGAAGCGCCCGGCGATTGACTGAAATTTCGTCAGACATGCTGTCTGGAGCCCCGCGCAAAGGCGGGAGAAGGCGCTTTAAGCCGCTTCCTCTTCGGAGAAGAACTCGTAGGTGATCTTGCCCTCGATAATCTCGCGCAATGCAATATCGGCATAATCCAGGCGCGCCCCTACCTCCACCATCGGCCGATGCCCCTGGGTGAGCTGACGCACGCGCTTCGAGACAACGTTGATCAGAACCTGATGGTTCGGAATCACTTTAATAGCTTCGTCCAGAAGAGATGTGGTCATAATTTTTTGAGAAAAAAGGAGCAAAAAGGTAACACTACCACCCCACTTGTCAAAGCAAGATTACGGATCCCCCGCGGCGCGGCCCCGGCGGCATGGCGAGCCCCCACCCACGCACCGGCGCGGCCGCCTCCGAACCCGCTTCCAGAGGCCCTGTAAAAAGAGGGGAACCCATATATGCATCAAGCCATCGTCTTGCTCATCGTTTGCAGTCTCGGAGTTGCATTCCCGTTTTCGGGATGCCGGCGCGCGCCCCAGCCCTCTCCCCAAAAGCCGTCCGATGCCGCAAAAACCACCGAACCCGTCGGCGAGCAAAAAACAGCTCCCGAAGCCACCCCGGTTCCGATCAACCGAAACGCCCAAGTCATCGTGCTGGGCTACCACCGCATCGTCGACACCGTGCGCCACCCCGACACCGAAATCACCAAAGCCGACTTCGAAGCCCAAATGCAGCAATTGAAAGACCAGGAGATCACCGTCATCCCCCTGCACGACCTGCTCGCCTGGAAGCGGGGCGAAAAGGATATCCCCGCCAAGAGCGCCGTCATCACCCTCGACGACGGCTGGAAGTCTCAATACGAAGCCGCCTGGCCCATCCTCCAGAAATTCGGCTACCCCTTCACCCTCTTCATCTACACCGACTACGTCAAAGGCGGCCCCAAATCGGGCGGCGAATCCATCACCTGGGAACAAATCGCCGAACTGCGCGATGCCGGAGCCGACATCCAGGGCCACACCGTCTCCCACAAAGACCTCCGAGGCGCGCGCCGCGGCAGCGCACCCACGGCGGAATACGACACCTGGCTCTGGCACGAACTCAGCGACTCCAAACAAATCCTCGAACAGCGCCTCGGCGTCAAAGTCGACGCCCTCGCCCTCCCCTACGGCTTCTACAACGCCCACGTTCAGGAAATGGCGAAAAAAGCGGGCTACGAAGCCATCTTCACCGTCTACGGGCAAAAAATCAGCCACGGCTCCTCCAACGACGCCCTCGGCCGGTACATGATCGACGCCCACAAACCGCAAATCTTCGCCAGCGCCCTCCGCTTCGGCGGCAGCCCCGGGGCAAACGCCCCCGAAACCGTGGCCGAATACACCCCTGACAAACTCGCCACCGAGCCCGGAGACAACGCCACCATAGCGAACCCCCGCCCGCTCATCAAAGCCGACGTCAGCGCCTTTGGCGGCATCGATCCCGCCACCCTCTCCATGCGCGTCAGCAGCCTTGGGGCCGTCAACGCCAAATACGATCCGGCAACCCACACCTACACCTTCCAAACCCCGCGCAAGCTCGCCGACAGCCGCTACACCGTCATCATCACCGGCAAAGCCGGGGGCAAAAGAGTCGAAGCCCGCTGGGGCTTCACCGTCAACACCAAAGAAGCCCCCCAACCCGCCCGGTAACGCGCGGCCTTCGCCTCTCCCCGCCCCCCATCTCTCTTATCCCGGTCCCAAACTCCATTGGAGACCGCACTTGTCCCCGCAACTCCATTGCGGCTCTTCCATCCACCACCACCTCCTCCGCTCTTGAACCACTCCCGCCGCTGGTGTAATCCTTCCGGCCCTCGAAACACCGCATGGAATCCTCCTCTTCTCCGCTGTCACCCCTGCCGCCCAAGCATCTAGAAATCCTCACCCGCGAGTTGACCCTCCAGCCGCGCCAGGTCATGGCCACGGCCCTCCTGCTCAAGGAAGGCGCCACCGTCCCCTTCATCGCCCGCTACCGCAAAGAAGTCACCGGCACCCTCGACGAAGTCGCCATCGCGGCCATCCGCGACCGGATGGAGAGCCTGGCCACCCTCGACGCCCGGCGCGACGCCATCGTCAAATCGCTCGACGAAAGAAAACTCCTCACGGCGGAACTCCAAAAAGCCGTCGCCGCCGCCGAAACGCTCACCGCCCTGGAGGACATCTACCTCCCCTACCGGCCCAAGAAGCGAACCCGCGCCACCATCGCCAAAGAACAGGGCCTTGAGCCGCTGGCCGACCTCCTCTTCACCCAGGCCCCCGATCTCGACCCACGCGCCGCCGCCGAACCGTTCCTGGAAAAAGCCAAAACCGCCGAGCCGCCGCTGACGACCCCCGAAGCCGCGCTGGCCGGGGCGCGCGACATCCTGGCCGAACGCTTCTCCGACGACAAGGAAGCCCGCGCCCGGCTGCGCGCAGTGTATCAGAGCGAGTCGACCCTCACCTCCAAGGTCTTCCCCGGCAAGGAGACGGAAGGGGCGAAGTTCAGCGATTACTTTGACTGGAGCGAACCGGCTTCGAAATCCCCCTCCCACCGCATCCTGGCCATCCGGCGGGGCGAAAAAGAGGGGTTCCTCATGATGCGCGTCCATCCGCCCGAAACCGCCTCCCTTGGCACGCTGGAACCGATGTTTGTGAAAGGCCGCAACCCGGCGGCGGACCAAGTCCGGCTCGCCGTCCAGGAAAGCTATAAGCGGCTGCTCGGGCCCGCCATGGAAACGGAAATCCGCCTGGAACTCAAGCGCCGCGCCGACGAGGAAGCCATCCGCGTCTTCGCCGACAACCTGCGCGAACTGCTGCTGGCCTCCCCGCTCGGCCAAAAAAGCGTGCTGGCCATCGACCCCGGCTTCCGCACCGGCTGCAAGGTGGTCCTCCTGGATGCCCAGGGGAAACTCCTCCACCACGACGTCGTTTTCCCGGAGCAGGGGTCCCGCTCCGCCTCCGAAGCCGCCGAGAAAGTCCGCGCCTTCGTCCAGCATTTCAAGGTGGAAGCCATCGCCATCGGCAACGGCACCGCCGGACGCGAAACCGAAAGCTTCGTGCGCGCCCTCGGCCTCCCGGCCAGCATCCCGGTCGTCATGGTCAACGAAAGCGGCGCCTCCATCTACTCCGCCTCCGAAGCCGCCCGCGAGGAATTTCCCGACCAGGACATCACCGTCCGCGGCGCCGTCTCCATCGGCCGCCGGTTGATGGACCCGCTGGCCGAACTCGTCAAAATCGACCCAAAATCCATCGGCGTCGGCCAGTACCAGCACGACGTGGATCAGAGCGCCCTCAAAAAGAGCCTCGATGACGTCGTGGTAAGCAGCGTCAACCGCGTCGGCGTGGAACTGAACACCGCCTCCAAGCAACTCCTTGCTTACGTCTCCGGCATCGGCCCCTCCATCGCGGACGCCATCGTCGCCTACCGCAACGCCCACGGCGCGTTTCCCTCGCGCCAGGAACTCCTCAAAGTTCCCCGCCTCGGGCCGAAGGCGTTTGAGCAAGCAGCGGGCTTCCTGCGCGTCCGCAACGCCGCCAACCCGCTCGACGAAAGCGCCGTCCACCCGGAAAGCTACGGCATCGTCGACGCCATGGCGCGCGACCTCGGGTGCACCGTGCGCGACCTCATCAAAAACGAGGTCCTGCGCAAAAAAATCGTCCTCAAAACCTACGTCACCGAGAAAGTGGGGCTCCCCACCCTCACCGACATCCTCGCCGAGCTGGCCAAGCCGGGCCGCGACCCGCGCCAGCAATTTGAAGCCTTCTCCTTCACCGAAGGGGTGTCCAAAATCACCGACCTGCAAGTTGGCATGAAGCTGCCGGGCATCGTCACCAACGTCGCCGCCTTCGGGGCGTTCGTCGATATCGGCGTCCACCAGGACGGGCTCATCCACGTCAGCCAGCTCTCCGACCATTTTGTAAAAGACCCGGCAGACGTAGTGAAGGTGCAGCAGCGCGTGAGTGTCACCGTGATGGAAATCGACCTGGAGCGCAAACGCATCGCACTTTCCATGAAAAGCAAGCCCGACCTCACCCCGCGTGCCTCCGGCGGCGGCTCGCGTCCGGGAAACCCGCGCCCTGGCGGCACCTTTGGCAACGCGCGCCCCGCCCAAAACCGGAACTCCGGCGGCAACGGCGGCGGCGGCATGGACTGGTTCACCGCCGCGATGAACAAAGGCGGAAAGAAGTAAAGCAAGCTCCTTCGCTCCCAAGTTGCACTTGGGACTGCCCTGACGCGAAGCGGCTTATATCAACGCAAAGCGCACTTTGCAGAGCCCCATGGGGATAATGCCCACCCTTGCGAGCCCCGCAACTACACCGTCTTCAAATACGCATCAATCGCCTTGGCGGCGTTCTTGCCGTCGCCCATGGCCAGGATAACCGTCGCCGCGCCGCGCACGATGTCGCCGCCCGCAAAGACGCCGGGGATGCTCGTCATGCCCTGCGCATCGGCCTCGATATTCCCCCACTTGTTGAGCTTCAGCTCGGGGCAGGTGGCGGTCAGCAGCGGGTTGGCCTTGGTGCCGATGGCAACCACGACCACGTCGGAGTCCAGGATAAACTCGGAGCCCTGGATGGGCCGGGGACGGCGGCGGCCAGAGGCATCGGGCTCGCCCAACTCCATCCGCTCGCATTTGAGGCCTGTGACCCACCGTTTTTCGTCGCCGATCACTTCCACCGGCGCGACAAGCAATTGAAAATCAACCCCTTCCTGCCCGGCGTGGTGCACCTCTTCGACGCGGGCGGGCATCTCCTCCTTCGTGCGGCGGTAGACAATCATCGCCTTCTCCGCGCCGAGCCGCTTCGCCGTGCGAACGGCGTCCATGGCGACATTGCCGCCGCCGACGACCGCCACACGCTGGCCTTTCAGCACGGGCGTATTGGCGCTCTCCGCGTTGTAGGCCTCCATCAAATTCACGCGCGTAAGATATTCGTTGGCCGCGTAGACCCCTTTGAAATTCTCGCCCGGGACGTTCATGAAGACCGGCAGCCCCGCGCCGTTGGCGATAAAGATGGCGTCAAAGCGCGCGCGCAATTCGGGGAGCGTGTACGTGCGCCCGATCACCACGTTGCACTCAATTTTGACGCCCGCCTTCGTCAGGCGATCCACTTCGGCGGCGACGATTTTCTTCGGCAACCGGAACTCCGGGATGCCGTAAACCAGCACGCCGCCCGGCTTGTGCAGAGCCTCGTAGAGCGTCACGTCGTGGCCCTTTTTGACCAGTTCCCCTGCGGCGGTCAACCCGGCGGGGCCGCCCCCGATGACAGCCACTTTCTTGCCGCTCGGGACCGGTTGCTCATCCTCCCCTGTCATACCATGATTGCGGGCCCAGTCGGCGACAAAGCGTTCCAGGTAGCCGATGGCCACCGGTTGCCCCTTGACGCCCCGGATACACGAACCCTCGCACTGTTCCTCCTGCGGACAGACGCGGCCGGAAACACTCGGCAGCGCGTTGTCACCCAGGAGGCTGCGGGCGGCGCCGTCGAGATCCCCCCGCGCGACAAATCCCACAAAGCGCGGGATGTTCACCATCACGGGGCAGCCCTGGATACATTTGGCGGCCTTGCACTCAAGACAGCGCTGGGCTTCCATCAGGGCGATCTGCTCGGAAAAGCCGAGGTTAACCTCCTGGAAGTTGCCGCTGCGTTCGAGGGCGTCCTGTTCCGGCATCGACTGCCGGGCGATTTGCATCCGTTCTTTGGCGCTAAGGGTGGACATGGGAAAAGGAGAGGTGAGGGTGAAAAGATTACCGGCGGATGCGGCACTGGCCGTCCGCGCAGGCGTTGGCGCGCTGCTCGAAATCGCGGTAGGTTTGCAGTCGGTCGGCGAGGAGATCAAAATCGACCTTGTGGCCGTCAAACTCCGGGCCGTCCACGCAGGCGAACTTGGTTTCGCCGCCGACATCCACGCGGCACCCGCCGCACATGCCGGTGCCATCCACCATCACCGGGTTGAGCGAGACGATGGTGTGAACGCCAAAGGGGCGCGTCAGGTTGGCGCACGCCCGCATCATCGGCACGGGGCCGACGGCGTAAACGATGTCGATGCCGCCCGCTTCCAGGACTTCCTTCGCGGCGTCGGTAACAAAGCCCTTGCGGCCATGGCTGCCGTCGTCCGTGCAGACGATCACGTCGCCGCATTTCTGGAGTTCCTCTTCAAAAATCACCCATTCCTTGGCGCGGCCGCCGATCACACTCGTGACCTGCACGCCCTTGGCATGGAGCGCCTTGGCGATGGGGTGGACCACTGCCGTTCCAACGCCGCCGCCGATGCACAAGGCGCGGCCGGAGGCGACCAACTCGGTGGGATGCCCCAATGGGCCGGAAATGTCGCGGATGCCGCCGCAGACCTCCAGGGCCACCAGTTCCCGGGTGGACTTGCCGACCGCCTGGATCACCAGCGCAATGGTCCCCTGCGTGGGATCGGCATCGGCAATCGTGAGCGGAATGCGTTCGTCCCCCTCGCGGGCGCGAACGATCACGAATTGCCCCGGCTGCTTGATCTCCGCAATGCGCGGAGCAAGCACGTCCAAGCGCGTGACGTTGGGACTGAGCTGCTTTTTGGCCAGGATCGTATGCATAAAGGGTGGTACAACTAACGCCTCAAGCGAGGCGAAGCAATGTTTATGTCTGGAGGGGGAAAGGGCGGGTGCAGTTAAAGGTGGTGAGTAATCAGGCAGCCTTCTGTGCACGCCAATAT
>JBAWXX010000006.1:0-69517 GCA_037143855.1 Verrucomicrobiota bacterium
GCGCCTTTGGCGCTGCAAAGGCTCACCCAGCTTGCACCACTTTTAATCGCGCCCGGGGGCGGGGAGAGGGGAAAAAAGCGCTTCCGGGCGGCGGTGCCCTCGCATAAGTTCTTGCGATGCATTGGCTGACTCCAGAATTATGCGCGGCGTTTGAGGCCGAGGGGACGAACGCGTACCGGCTTTTCACGGGGCCCCATGTCTGGGTGGAGCGATTAGGAGCCGATGTGCTGATTTCCTACAAGACGGAAGCGGCGCGCGATGCGGCGGCCGGCGGGTTGCGCGCCTGGGAGGCGCAGACGGGGTTCCGCAGCGAACGGGTCTTTGCGCGCTTTCTGCCCCGGCAGAACCCGGAGCGCGTGGCCCCGGTGCTGCTCGCCGGGGATGCCGCCGTGCCGCTGCACGGGGTGATCTCGGAACGGGGCGTCCGCTTTGGGATCGACTTTGGCGCGGGGTATTCGGCCGGGTTTTTTCTGGATCAGCGGGCCAACCGCGCGTTTGTCCGGGGGCGGGCGCCGAAGCGGTTGCTCAACACGTTCGCCTACACCTGCTCGTTTTCCGTGGTGGCGGCGCTGGCCGGGGCGCGGACGGTGAGCGTCGATCTTTCCAGAAAGTCGCTGGAGCGGGGCCGGGCCAATTTCGTCCTGAACGGGCTGTCGCTGGAGGATCAGCACTTTTTCGCCGATGACGTGCAGGACGTGTTCCCCCGGCTGGAACGGCGTGGGGAGCGTTTTGATGCCATCATTCTGGACCCGCCGACGTTCTCGCGCGGGAACCGGGGGCGGCTCTGGCGGGTGGAGGAGCACCTGGAGGAGTTGCTGGTGGCGGCGCTGGGGGTGGCGGAGGCCGGGGCGTCGATTTTGATTTCAACCAATTGCACGAAGCTGGACCGCCGGGCGCTGGAGCGGGCGGGCCGGTTTGCCCTAAAGACGGCTCGCCGCGGCGGGGATTTTCACCACGAGCCGCCGCTGCCGGATTTTCCGCCGGGCGAGGGAGCCCAGGCGCTCTGGCTGGATTTGCGGTAAGGGGAACCTACACGCCGCAAAGGGAGGCGTCGCAAAGGGAGGCGTTTTGGGCCTGTTCACGCATAACCAGGAAGGGTCTTGCGTTGGTTGTCAAATGCGGCCGCCAGAGCGTTTTAAATTGGAGTGTTTACAATGATGCGAGAGCGTCGTGGGTTGATGCGCGGGCTCTTCAAGCGCAGCGGCTGTATTTTTCAATACTGCCCGGGCGCTGTGCCGGCGCTCATTACGAGGTCATCGGCGGCCTGCTCTTGAGCGATGCGGAGAGCCCTGGCGGCAAGCCACACGAGCGGATTTGGCCAGTAAAGGGCACAGGTGATCTGTGCGATCCAACTGGTGAAGTGATCGCCTCGGGCAATGTGTGCGGCCTCATGCCGCAACGCTATGTTCAACCGTGCGTCGTTCGAATCAAGCCACTGAAGAGGGAGCATTATTACGGGATGCACCGTCCCCCAAGTACAGTTGCGGAGCGACACCCGCAGCCATAGCAGCCGCGCACTTCCGAACACTCGTTGAAGGAGGATTAATCCCGCACCGATAGCCCATACCACCATGACCGGCAGTTGCCATTTTCGCACTGATACGGTGCCTGTGTCTGAAGCCGTACTTGTTTCGGCTATGGGCAATTTTTTTGGCGAAACCACGGTGAGCGGAGCTGCTGTTGTGATGACGCGAACGGGTGGCACCGACCAGCGCGGCTGGATGGCAAGCGTGAGGGGTAGCAGAAAAATGACGCATAGCGCGGCGCACCATACGATGTGCCGGCGTGCTGCCGACGCGCCTCTCCATGCGAAAACCGCCAGCGCCGCGGCGAGAATAACGAGCGTTGACTTGGCGAGCAGTTCGCAGAGCAGCGGAATGAAGGTGAAGTTATTCATGGGGAGTTTACTTGGTTTTGGATTTTGCGGCTTTGATGATCGCCTCGAGGCGATCCAGATCTTCGGTGGAAAGATTTCCTGTTTCGGCATCGACCAATGCGGCGACAGCATTCATGAGCGAACCCTCGAAAAATATTTGCACCACCCGCTTCAGCGCCGAACTGCTCGCTTTTTCGCGCGGCTCCGTGGGAGTGAAAATGTAGCGAAGCCCTTCCTGCCGATGTTTGAGATGTCCTTTCTCTTCGAGAATCCGGAGGTGCGTGCGAACGGCTGAATTGCCGGCCGGGTCGATCAGCCTTTCGGTGACCTCTGCGGCGGTCGCCTCACCACGGCTATAGATGATGTCCATGATCTGGCGCTCGCGGCAGCTCAGTTTAGAGCGGTTTCGGTTTATTTTGTCGTATGCTCTTCGGCGGCGAGAGTCGCTGTGCGTCTTTTTGCGCTTGGGCTGTATTTACAAATACAGCCGCTGCGCTCAAAAAGCCCCGCATCAACCCTCGGCGCTCTCAGATCATTGCGACAAAATAACCCAAAAACGCTCTAGTGGAATTCGATGACATGTTAAAAAATTAACACAGCATCCTTGCCCCACTCGCAACGCTCTATGGGAAATTCGTATGTTGCGCGATCTTGCATGTTTTATGGGATAAACTCGATGGGGCCCGCGATGTTCCCATCTCTTCTGGCAATTTCGTTGCGCAACTGCTCTATTGCCTGGCTATGAAAACCGTTCTCGAAGTGCTTCGTGCCACCACGGAGTATTTCACCCGGCATGGCGTGGAGAGCCCGCGCCTGAATGCCGAGCATTTGATCGCCCATGTGCTGGGGAAGAAACGGATCGAGCTGTACATGGAGTTCGACCGTCCCCTGGGCGAGCGGGAACTGGCCCCCTTGCGCGAGCTGATCCGCCGCCGTGGCGCGGGGGAGCCGTTGCAACATTTGCTCGGGACGGTGGAGTTCCATGGGCGCGTCTTCGCGGTGGATGCGCGCGCGCTGATTCCCCGGCCCGAAACCGAGTTGTTGATGGAATTCATCCTCAAGGAGCCGTTGCCGGAAGCCCCGCGCATTCTGGACGTGGGGACCGGGAGCGGGGTGATCGCGCTGACGCTGGCGGCGGAACGCCCGGCGGCCGCTGTGACGGCGGTGGATGTTTCGCCTGAAGCGCTGGCGCTGGCGGGCGAGAACGCGGCGCGGCTGGGCCTGGCCGAGCGGGTACGGTTTTTTCAAAGCGACCTGCTGGCGGCGGTGGAGGGGGCGTTTGACGTGATCGTGGCGAATTTGCCCTACATTCCGGGTGGGGAGATCGCCTCGCTCTCCCGGGAGGTGCGGCGCGACCCCCGGCTGGCGCTGGACGGCGGGCCAGTCGGGACGGAGCTGATCGAGCGGCTGCTCGGCGAGGCGAAAGACCACTTGAAGCCGGGCGGCCGGCTGGCGCTGGAGATCGGCCACGACCAGGCCGGGCCGCTCGTTGCGGCGCTTGCGCGGCAGAATTATCGGGACATCCGTCCTGTGGCCGATTATCAAGGCGTTCTTCGATTTTTGTTTGCGACTTTGATCTGAAAATATGGATAAAATTCTCGTGCACGGCGGTCAGCGCCTGAGCGGTTCCATTCGGGTGAGCGGTTCCAAAAATTCCGCTCTGCCTATTCTTGCGGCGTGCCTGCTGACCAAGGAGCCGTGCATCATCCGCCATGTGCCGGATTTGAGCGACGTCCATTACATGCTCCAGATTTTGAGCCACATGGGGGCCGAGGTGGAGCGGGCCAGCGGCACGGTGACGGTGCGCGCGGAGAAGATCAAGACGGTGGCTCCGTATGACATCGTGCGCAAAATGCGGGCTTCGGTCTGCGTGCTCGGGCCGCTGCTGGGCCGCGAAAAGGAGGCGACGGTTTCGCTCCCGGGCGGTTGCGTCATCGGCGACCGGCCCATCGACCTGCACCTGCGCGGCTTTGAGGCGCTGGGGGCGGCGGTGCGCGTGGAGTGCGGCAATGTGAAGGTCTTTGCCGCGAAGCTGCAGGGGCAGACGATCAATCTGCGGGGCAAGTTCGGCTCGACCGTGCTGGGCACCGACAATGTGATGATGGCCGCCGTGCTGGCGGACGGCGTGACGACGATTGAAGGGGCGGCCGCGGAGCCCGAGGTGGTCGATCTGGCGAATTTCCTGAATGCGATGGGGGCGAAGATCGAGGGGGCGGGGACGCGCCGGATTGTGATCGAGGGGGTGGAGGAACTCCACGGCGCGGAACATGCGGTCATCCCGGATCGCATCGAGGCCGGGACGTTCATGGTGGCGGCGGCGATCGCGGGCACGAAGGTGACGCTGCGGCGGGTCGTGCCGGATCACCTCAAGGCGGTGAGCGACGCGCTGGCGCAGGCCGGTTATGGCATCGAGGCCGGACGCGACACGCTGACGGTGATCGGCAACGGCAAACCCAAGCCGGTGGAACTGGTGACGGAGCCGTACCCGAATTTCCCCACCGACATGCAGGCGCAGATGTGCGCGCTCTTGTGCGAGGGGGAGGGGATCAGCGTCATTACCGAATCCATTTTCCCGCAGCGCTTCATGCACGTGGCGGAGTTGAAGCGCATGGGGGCGCAAATCACCCTGGAAGGGGCGAGCGCCGTGATCAAGGGGGTGGAGCGCCTGAGCGGCGCCCCCGTGATGGCGAGCGACCTGCGGGCCAGCGCCGCGCTGGTGCTGGCGGGGCTGCGCGCCAGCGGCGTGACGGAGGTGAACCGCGTCTACCATATCGACCGCGGCTACGAGTCCATCGACGACAAGCTCAATGGGCTCGGGGCGCAGATCGAGCGGGTGAAGGTGTAGCGCGGGGGGGCGCAGATCAGTTCCGGGCGAGGTAGATGGCCACGCCGTCGAAGGTGGGCTTGAGCGCCTCCTTGCCCGCGTGCCAGTTGGCGGGGCAGACTTCGCCGTGCTGCTCGAAGAATTGCAGCGCGTCCACGATGCGCAGCGCCTCGTCGACCGAGCGGCCCAGCGGAAGGTCGTTGACAAGCTGGTGGCGTACGGTCCCCTGGAGATCGATCAGGAAGAGCCCGCGGTAGGCGACCATCTCGCTTTCGGCGCTCAGGTTCCCCGCTTCATCCACGGTATATTCCCCGTTGAGCACGCCGTAGGCGGAGGCGACGGTCTTGTTCGCATCGGCGACGAGGGGGTATTGCACCCCTTGGATGCCGCCGTGGGATTTGGCCACCTGCTGCCATGCCCAGTGGGTTTCGGCGGTATCCGTGGAACATCCGATCACCTCCACGTTGCGGGCCTGGAAGGCCGCCAACTGGGCCTGGAAGGCGTGCAGTTCGGTGGGGCAGACAAAGGTGAAGTCCTTCGGGTAGAAGAAGAGGAGGATGTATTTCTTCCCGAGGAATGGGTCCAGGGAGAAGGTTTCTTCGATCCGGCCGTTGACTACGGCGCGGGCGTTGAAGTTCGGCGCGGTTTTTCCAACGAGTGTAGACATAGATGTGGTGTAAGGTTGCCGCTCAAGAAAGCATGGCAGCGGCACGGTGCAAGGAGAATTTAGGGAACCGCTGAATAAATCCCCAAGGGCCTCTGCGGGAGATTTTTTTCGTCAGCCGGCACCGCTTGCAGCGTCCATATCTCCTGATATTGCCGCTGTTCCGGTGTCACCAGCCAACAAAACTAGCCTCGCATCTGTCCCATGTTGGTTGCATCAGCGATTCGGCTCCGTGAAGTAGGATGGAGTGGCTTGAATTGCGCAGGCTGGGAAAGGCTGTGTTGATTATTGCCCAGTATGGCTTTTCCGCTGGTCGTGTGGCATTGCGCCGCCATGCGCCGTTTTGGCTGAACTCCCAGGGTAAATAAAATCTTGTGCCTCCTGATGAGGAGAGAGTAAGAAGCTGGCAAGGGATTTGCTATGGGGGGACACGCCGACAACGGCACCTCATCACAAGACCCACAAACAACAACCAACATATTCAATCAATATGGCTCATATCAAAAACCTCACCCTCTGCGCCGGGATTGCGCTGGCTGGAATGCTTCTGCCCGCTTCGCTTTTCGCTGGCACGGAGTCGAAAGCTGTCGTTGAAACGACCACCAAATCGGTTATCACCGGGGACTTGGGCGTGAACTTCGTCTCCGAGTATATCTCCCGCGGTGCGATGCAGGAGTCCAAAGGCGTGATCGCGCAGCCGTATGCGGATCTCTATTACGCCCTCTATGAAGGCGAAGGCTTTATCAATAAGGTGACGCTGAACCTCGGCGTTTGGAGCAGCTTCCATGATGCCCATACCGCTTCGCCCGCCGGTGCCCGGCTTCGCGATTGGTACGAGTTTGATTACACGCCCGGCGTTTCCGTCACGTTCGCCAAGAACTACACCTTGACGGCCAGTTACTTCGAGTTCGACAGCCCGAGCGATGCGTTTGACGCTTCCCGGAACATCAACTTGAACCTCGCCTACAACGACACCGATTTGCTCGGCGCGTTCGCCCTGCACCCGCACGTGGCTTACCTGCGTGAACTGGACGGCGTTGCCGCCAGCGGCGTGGGCAGTTCCGGCAATTACTATGAAGTGGGCGTCGCTCCCGCTCTCCCGGCCTACGGGCCTGTGACGATCACCTTCCCGGTGACGGCGGGCTTCGGCAGCGGCCACTTCTATGCGGAGAACAAAACCTTCGGGTATGTCTCCGGCGGCGTGAACGCTTCGGTCGCCATTCCTTGCATCCCCACCCAGTATGGGACGTGGGCGCTCAACTTAGGCGTGTCTTATACCTACCTGGCCGACCAGAATGCGGATTGGGCCAATGTGGACAATAACCGCATGGTCTACACCGGCGGCATCGGCGCGACCTTCTAATACCAAATCTTCTTAATTTCTGGACTTAATGACTTGGTCTTTTCGCGCGGAGCGGCGTTGTCAGGCAGAGGCGATATCTAAAGATAGCGCCACCGCCTTCCGCCTTGCTCCGCACAAAAATCCCGGCGTCCTAAAATCCAGCTGTTTCAAAGATTGGGTATAAGGTTGCCCGTTCCATCAGCTAGAGCGTTTTAAACAACAAAATTTAAACCGCTCTAAACCTAAAAACGGCAATGGATCGGGGCGATCTGACACAATCTACTGGCCGCGAGTGACTTTCGTCGAGGCTCGCCGTATCCATTTGGATACGCCTCGTCTCTCCTTAAGTCATCGCGGCTCAGTATCTTGAGTCAGCTCATCCCCTCCCATCACCGTTTTTAGGCTAAACATCCCGTTTGCATCCGCCATTCCCGCGAGGGGATGGCGGATGTTTTTTTGCGCGCCCTGGGATGACGAACCGCTTCGCGTTATGACGGGCGCTTGGCGAACCGGCCCCGGCCTCCGCCCTTGGCCCCGGCTTTTGCCTCGCGCGGGGGGAACTCGAAGCCGACTTTCCCTTTTTCGAGCTTGAGGAAGGCGTCGAAGGGACGGTTGGTTTTGGAGGAGATGAATTTGGGGATGAGGTCGGTCTTGCCGGTCTCGATCAACTTGTGGGCTTGCTCGATGGGGATGTCGCGTTTGAGGATTTGCCGCCCCATGCGGAAGGTGCATTCGCGGGCGAAGGTCCGTTCGCAGAGGTAGGCGGTCTCGGTGGCGCGCACGGAGGCCTGTTTGCAGACGGGGCACTCGCCCACCAGTGGCAGGGAGGCCCAATCGGCGGGAGCGGCCTCCTCTTCCTTCTTCTCAAACTCGAACTTGGCCTTGTGTTCTTCGTCGAGGAGAAGGGCGGCTTTGAAGGCGCGGCCCATTTTGGAACGGAATCCTTCCAGGGGGCCGATTTTGCGGTCCCGCAGGAGGGTTTGGACTTCCTCGGGGGAGAATTCGCGTCCGGCCAGGGTTTTCCAGAAGACGTAGTCGCACTGGGCGCAGCGGTAGGTGCGGTAGTCCTGCTTGAGGGGGTGCGCACCACATTTGGGGCAGGCGGCATCGAGGTTCTCGAAGGCGCCTTCGGGCGGTTCGCCGCCGTTGCGGATTTTTTCGACGATCTGGACGGTCAGTTCGCGGATCTGCCGCATGAATTCCTCCCGGGGGAGCGCGCTTTGCTCCATCTGCTTGAGCTTGAACTCCCATTCGCCGGTCATTTCGGGCCGGGTCAGCGTTTCCACGCCGATGCCGCGCAGGCCGGTGATGAGGGAGATCCCTTTTTGGGTGGCCATCAGTTCGCGCCCCTGGCGGAGGATGTATTCCTGGTACACGAGCCCTTCAATGACGGCGGCGCGGGTGGCCGGGGTGCCGAGGCCGCGGGCGCTCATGGCTTCGCGCAGTTCTTCGTCGTCCACGAGTTTCCCGGCTCCTTCCATGGCGGAGAGGAGGGTGGCTTCGTTGAAGCGGGCGGGCGGTTTGGTTTCGCTCTCTTTGATGTCGATGCCGAGGGTGGCGGCGATTTCGCCGGGGGTGACGGGGGCGATGGACGCGCCCCCTTCTTCGGTGGCGGCTTCTTTCCCGTAGACGGCCATCCAGCCGGGGTCTTTGATGATTTTGCCCTCGGTCTTGAAGGGCTCGTTTTCCACGCGCGTGATGCGGGTGGTGATTTCAAATTGGGCGGCCGGAAAGAAGACGGCGATGAAGCGCTGGGCGACGAGCCGGAAGATTTTGGCTTCGGCTTCGCTCAAGGTTTTGGGCTCAACGCCGGTGGGGATGATGGCGTTGTGGTCGGTGACTTTGGCGCTGTTGAAGACGCGCTTGTTGGGGCGGATCCAAGCGTTGGAAAGTGCTTTTTGGGCATGGGTGGCGAGTTCCGGCGCGGGGAAGTCCGCCATGACGCGCTTGACGGTGGCGAGGTAGTCGTCGGGCAGGTAGCGGGAGTCGGTTCGCGGGTAGGTGAGGACTTTGTGCCGCTCGTAGAGGGCCTGGGCGATTTGCAGGGTGGTTTTGGCGCTGAAGCCAAAGCGGCCGTTGGCTTCGCGCTGGAGGGTGGTCAGGTCGTAGAGCTGCGGGGCGATCTGGGTGGTGGCTTTTTTCTCCTCGGTGACGATGCCCGGTTTGCCTTCGCACTTGGCCCGGAGAGCTTCGGCCTCTTCGCGGGTCCAGATACGTTCCGCGCGGAGGGTTTCGTCGTCGGTTTTCTTGAAGCGTTCGTCAAACCAGCGGCCCGCGTATTCGCCCGCCTGGACGCCGAAGAGGCCGTGGACTTCAAAGTAGGGGCGCGGTTTGAAGGCACGGATGCGTTCTTCCCGCTCGACCAAGATGGCGAGGGTGGGGGTCTGCACGCGCCCCGCCGTGGTGAGCCGGAAGCCGCCTTGCTTGGAGTTGAACCACGTCATGCCGCGCGTGGCGTTGATGCCGACGAGCCAGTCGCTTTCGGAGCGGCAGACGGCGGCGGCTGCGAGCGGCTGCATTTCGGCGTCGCTGCGCAGGTTGTGGAAGGCGGTGCGGATGGCGTCGGCCGTCATCGACTGGAGCCAGAGGCGCTGGATCGGCTTCTGGCATTTGGCCTGCTGGATCAGGTTGCGGAAGATGAGTTCCCCTTCGCGCCCAGCGTCGCAGGCGTTGATGACGCCGTCCACGTCGGGGCGTTTCATCAGCCGTTTGAGGAGCTTGAAGCGGGTCTCGGCTTTGCCATCGGTGGGGGCCAACTCGAAGGTTTCCGGCAGGATGGGAAGGTTCTTTATGTCCCACTTGCCCCGCTTGGGCTCCAGCCCCTCGGGGACGCAAAGTTCGAGGAGGTGGCCGATTGCGGAAGCGATGACGTACTGATCGTTTTCGTAAAAATCGCCTTCTTTTTTGAATTTCCCCAAGGTGCGGGCGATGTCGCCTGCCACACTCGGCTTTTCTGCAATGACCAGTTTTTTACCCATTTAAAGTAATTTCACAAAGTGCTGCCCCGGAAGCTGTTTGACCAGCCGCTTCATTTCAAGGAGGAGGAGGGTAGAGGAGACGGTTCCCGGTGGCAAACCGGATTTCGCAATGAGGGTGTCGATGGGGGTCTCGTCTTGCGTGATCGCATCGTAAACCGCTTGTTCATCGCCGGTTAGCTGGATGGCCCGGGCCGGGGTGGGCTGGAGGCGCGGGCTCGCGGGAAGGAGGATCTGGAGGTCATCGAGGATGTCTTCGGCACCCATGACGAGTTTGGCTCCTTGCTGGATGAGCCGGTTGGACCCGGCGGAGGTGGGCCGGTCGATGGGGCCGGGGACGACGTAGAGGGAGCGCCCCTGGTCGGCGGCCTGGCCCGCGGTGATGAGGGCGCCGCTTTTCAGGCCCGCCTCGACAACCAAGAGCCCGTCGCTCCAGCCGCTGACGATCCGGTTGCGCTGGGGAAAGGTTTCCCGGTCGGGCGCGACGGTCATGGGAAATTCGGTGACGACGGCTCCGCATCCGGCGATTTTTTCCGCCAGGGCGTCGTTTTCGGGCGGGTAGAGGTGCATCAACCCGGAGCCGAGGACGGCGACGGTGCGGCCCTTGGCGGCGAGGGCTCCCTGGTGGGCTGCCGTGTCGATGCCCCGGGCGAGGCCGCTGACGATGGTTAGCCCGGCGTAGGCGAGCTGGTAGGCGAGTTTTTTGGCGCATTCCAGGCCGTAATGGCTGGTTTTGCGGGAGCCGACGACGCTCAGGGAGTGGCGGTCCGCTTCGGTGAGGGCTCCCCAGACGTAGAGGACGATGGGGGGATTGTGGATTTCGCGCAGGAGGGGAGGGTAAAGCGGGTCGGCCTGGGTGAGGACGTGCGCGCCAAAGTCGGCGATGCGGCCGAGTTCCGCCCCGAGGTCGGCGTGGTCTTCCCAGTGGACGATGGCGTCGGCGATTTCGGGGCCGATTCCCTCGACCTGGCGCAGTTCGGCCGGTTTGGCGAGCAGGATGCGCTGGGGGGACTCAAAAACTTCCAGCAAACGGCGCAGCCGGACCGGCCCCAGCTTGGGGACCATGTTCAGTGCGATGCATGCCTCGGTTTCGTTCACGGCGGGAACGCTATCACAAACGTCAAGCGTCCCGTTATTTTTTGGAGAGGCGGTAGAACATCACGGCTCCCAGGCTGATAAAGAGGATGTTGGGAACCCAGACCAGGAAATACGGGTAGGCGTGGGGGTTGTTGCGCAGGTTGTCGGCGATGACGACAAAGAAGAAGAAGACGAAGGCGACGATGAGGGAGAAGAGGAAGCCGATGGAGGTTTCCTTCCGCTGGGCCGTGACGGCCAGGGGGACGCCGACCAGCATGAAGGCGAGCGAGGCGAGGGAGAGGGAGAAGCGCTTGTTGACTTCGGTGCGGGCGGCGGTCGCTTTTTCCTGGGTCTTGTCTTTGAGGAGTTCTTCCAGGGTCATCTGGCCGACGCCGCGCCGGGCCTTGTTTTTCTCGTACAAGGCCTGGAGGGAGATGGGGAAGGTCCCCTCGCGCATGGTGACGCCCTGTTTGATGTGCGTCAGGTCGTTGGGGGCCTGGGCGTCGCGCTGTTCAAACTGGGCGTTGATGAGCTGCATGAGCACTTGCTGGCCAACGAGGTCGGTCGTGAGCTCGGCCTGCTGGGCCTGGACGACGCGGATCGGCTCGTTTTTTTCGCCCAATTCGTAGACCAGGATGTTGTAGAGGTGGGTGCCTTCCTTGCGCTCGACGTAGATTTTTTTGCCAGGGAATTCGTCGATCACCTGGTCGCTGCCGAACATGGAGAGGGGGTTGCTGGTGGCGATCTCGCAGATGGTGTTCTTCATTTTCTCCTGGGCGCGCGGGGCGACGGAGACGTTGATCCAGAGGCACGTCAGGCAGGCGACGGCGGCGAGGAAAACGAGCGGGTAGCAGATGCGCGGGATGCTGACGCCGTTGGATTTGAGCGCCACCAGCTCGCTGTCGGCCGAGAGCCGCCCAAAGACCAGGAGCACCGCCGTGAGGAAGCCCCACGGGATGGTGAAGGTGAGTGAAAAGGGGAGGATGAAGCCGATAAAGCTGAGGATAAGCTCCAGCGGCGCGTCCTGGTTGACCAGCAGATCGAGGAGTTGCTTGAAGAGGTTGCCCAGGACCAGGACGAGGCTCAAAACCGCCACCGCGAAGAGCGTGGTGACCAGGATTTCTTTGCCGATGTAGCGGTCGATGATTTTCATGAGGGCGCGGCATTCTCGAAGTGCCGCCGCCGGAATGCAAGCCGTTTGCGGGGGTTGCATCGGTCAAAAGGAAATACCTTCGGATCCGGGCACCGGGGCTACATCCCCGCCATGGTTCTGGCTTCGGCGCGGGAAGAGCGGGCAGACCCCAGGCGTGCGAGATAGGGGCAAATGGGCGGGATGCCCGCCAGGCGGCTGAGGGCTTCCGGGTGCTCCAGGCGGGAGAAAATGGCGTAGGCGATGCGGCTGCGGGGAACCACTTTTTCGCCGTAGCCGCCGGGGACGTTGCTGGACCAGAAGCGGACGCATTCCACGCCGCCTTGTGGCTCGCACCCCAGGAAGATCACCGAATGGCCCCGCTCGCGGCGGCCGACTTCCGGCGACCAGAAGATTTTTAGAAAGTCGCCGGGGCGCGCCTGGGCGAAGTCGTCGAAGTTGCGCCCAAGGCCCAGTTCGCGGAAGAGCCGGGCGGTCCCCGGCCCGTTGGCATTCCAGCGGCCCCAGACGCCATGGCCGTCGGGCTGGTTGCGGACGAGCAGGGCGTCGAGCGTGGCCGGGTCCAGGCGGGTGAGCGCGGGCTGGATGGTTTTCAGGAAAACGAGGTAGGTGGCTTCGGAGCAGAAATTGGGCGACGCCAGGGCCGGTTGCACGACCAGCGCGCCGCCCCGGATGTCCACCGATGCCGCGAGCCGGTCGGCAGCCAGCCGGTTGGCGCGGTAGCCGCCTCCGCTGGGCATGGCCCGCACCTGGGCCAGGACGCGCGCGTTCCAGTCCTCCTCCCCGCGAGCGGTGAGGGAGAACCAAAGGGCGGCCAGGAGCGCCAGCGCGGGCAGGAGGCGGGCGGCGAGGCAGCGGCGGCGGGGAAGCAAAGGAGCGAGGAACATGGCGGCGGTGGCTTCAGGGCACAGGAGCAAAGGCGGGCGGGAGGAGGGCATGGAGCGGAAATCTCGCCGCTCTTTCCCGATTCGCAAGCGGGAGTTGCGGCGGTTTTTTGCTCCGCTCTCGACAATCGGGCCGATCCACCGCACCCTCTGTTTCCCGTTTTCCCATGCCCTTGAAGAAAGTCACCATTTACACCGACGGCGGTTGCGAGGGAAATCCCGGCCCGGGGGGCTGGGGTGCCGTGTTGCTCTGGAACGGGCGTTGCAAGGAGGTCAGCGGGGGGGAACCGGCGACGACGAATAACCGGATGGAACTGCAAGCGGCGATTGCGGGCTTAAGCGCGCTCAAGGAGCCGTGCGAGATCGTCTGCTACACGGACTCGGAATATCTGCGCAAAGGGATCTCGGAGTGGATCCAAGGGTGGAAGGCGCGCGGCTGGCGGACGAAGGGCAAGACTCCCGTGAAAAACGGCGATCTTTGGCGGGCGCTGGATGCGGCGACCGCCGGGCACCGCATTGAATGGCGCTGGGTGAAGGGCCACGCGGGGCATGAACACAACGAGCGTTGCGATGTGCTGGCTGGGGAGGCGATTGTGCAAATGCGCCGCGAGCATCGGCCCGAGCGGTTGAAGGCGCTGCTCCAGGATTTCAAGCGGCAGGCGGAGGGTGTTCCCGAGGCGGCTATGCTTTGAGCCTAAAAACGGCAATGGATCGGGGCGATCTGACACAATCTAGACTTTCGTCGAGGTTCGCCGTATCCATTGGGATGCGCCTCGTTTCTCCTTAATACCAATGACACAGTTGGATCGGTCTGATGGATTGGCCTTACTGTCCCAAAGGGACAACCCGAAAGTAGCCCGGCGTTTCAACGCCGGGTCCGCGGGAAACAACGCTTCGTCCCGGAGGGACGTTTGATGGGGGGAAAATGACGCTCATTTTCAACCGTCCCTGCCGGGACGTAAGGCTTCGCTCTCCCTACCCGGCGTTAAAACGCCGGGCTACTCTCAGGGCGTCCCCATGGGACGCGAAAGCGAAGCCCTCTGCCGTAAAGCCCTCTGCCAATTCTGCCAAATAAACCGTATAGACGGTATAAGTCATGGCGGCTCAGTATCTTGTGTCAGCTCATCCCCTCTCATCACCGTTTTTAGGTTGAGCGTTCCGCGCAACTGCCCGCATCCGGCGGCGATGTCGATGCCCCGGCGCTGGCGCAGCGTGCTGGGGAACCCGGCGGTTTGCAGGGTCGCCTTGAAGGCTTGGGCGGGGGAGGCCGCTGTGGGCGCGCCGGCGTAGCCGCCGGTCGGGTTGAGGGGGATCAGGTTGACGTGGGCGTTGATGCCAGCCAGCGCGGCGGCGAGTTGGCGCGCCTGGGCAGGCGTGTCGTTGACGCCCGCGATGAGGGTCCATTCGATGAAGATGCGCCGTCCGGTGGCGTGGCAATAGGTGCGGCAGGCGGCGAGCAGGTCGTTCAACGGCCACTGGCGGCTGGCGGGGATGAGCGTCCGGCGTTCGGCGTCGGTGGCGGCGTGCAGGCTCACGGCCAAGGCGTAGGGACGGCCCTCCCGCGCGAGGCGCAGGATGCCGGGGATGACGCCGACGGTGCTCAAGGTGACGCGGCTCGGGCCGATGTTCACGCCCCGGCGGTCGGTGAGGATGTCCAGCGCGGTCATCACGGCGTCGTAGTTGTGGAGCGGTTCCCCCATGCCCATGAGGACGAGGTTGCGCAGATCGGGCCGGCCCGCCTCCCGCAGAGCCCGCTGGCAGTGGAGGACTTGGGCGACGATCTCGCCGGGCCGCAGGTGGCGCGCGAACCCGGCTTTGCCGGTGGCGCAAAAGGTGCAGCCCATGGCGCATCCGGCCTGGGTGCTGACGCAAGCGGTGGAGCGGCCCGGGTAGCCCATGAGGACGGTTTCCACGGTCTGGCCGTCGCGCAGTTTCAAGAGGAATTTGCGGGTTTGGCTGTCGGTGCTGCGCAAATCCGCCGCCGCCTGGGGGGCGTCGAGAAAGAAGGAGCCCGCCGGGCTGGTGCGCGCCTCCACCCAGCGGCGCAGGGGCGGGAGGAAGTCGGCGCGGGTTGCCAGTTCCAGTGCCGCCTCGCGGTGGAGCGCCCGCCAAAGCGCCCGTGCATGGACGGGGCGGATGCCCGCCAGGACGAGTGCCTGTTCCAACGCGGGGAACGGGAGATCGTGGAGCGAGCGGGGAGTGGGGGCGTCGGACATTTTCCAATAAAAAAACCGGCGCCGCGCCTGGAAGAAGCAAAAAATCGGGCCGACTGGATTCGAACCAGCGACCTCTTGAACCCCATTCAAGCGCACTACCAAGCTGTGCTACGGCCCGATTTGAGAGCCGTGAATCTTTGCTGCTGGGGCGAAATTGGCAAGCGGAAAAACGCTTTTTGTGCGCTCCCCCGTAAAAACCCGCGGATAATTCTTCCCATGCGTCGGGGCTTTTGCATGATTTCTCCCCATATGAGCAAATCTGACATCATCGACCGTTTGGTCAACCCGGGCATCATTGCCATCATTCGCGCCAACTCCTCCGAACAGCTTCTGGGGGCCGCGCAGGCTCTTTACGATGGCGGGGTGACGGCCATGGAAGTGACCATGACGACGCCCAATGCCCTCCAGGTCATCAGCGATGTGGCCAAGCGCTTTGGCAGCAAGGTGCTCATCGGTGTCGGCAGCGTGCTCGATACGGAAACCTGCCGCGCCGCCATTCTCGCCGGGTCCGAATTTGTTGTGACGCCTGTTACCCGCCCCGAAGTGATCAAGATGTGCAACCGCTACGGCAAGCCGATTGCCAGCGGCGCTTACACCCCGACCGAGGCGATCAACGCCTACGAGGCGGGCGCGGATTTTGTGAAAATCTTTCCCGCCGACCAGCTCGGGCCGCAATACATCAAGAACATCCTGGCTCCCATGCCGCAGCTTCCCATCATCCCCACCGGCGGGGTGAATTTGCAGACGGTGGAGGCGTTCATCAAAGCCGGGAGCGTCGCGCTCGGGGCAGGTTCCAGTCTCGTGAGCAAGGAGATCCTTCAAAACGAGGATTGGAAGAAGCTCACCGAGACGGCAGCCGCGTTTGTCGAGGCGATTCGCAAGGCGCGCGCTTAGGAAAAGCCGCAAGCCGGTTTGACTTTTTCTCCGGCGCGCCGGATAGATGATTTCCCTTTTATGAAAATGCGATTCCTTTGGGCTGTGGCCGTGGTTTGTTTTTCCGTGGCGGCTTGGGCGGACGGGCTGCAGCCGAAGCCCGTGGATATCGGCGCCATTGCCGGGAGTCTCCAGGCTGGCGCTGTTTCGCCCAGCCCGGCGGCGGCCCCGCATCCGTCGCCTCCGCCCGTGGTTCCCTTTGAAAAATTGATGCCGTTTTTGCCGCCCGTGCCGGACGGTTGGACGGCGGAGAAGCCCGGCGGGTCGGTGACGGATGTGGAGGTGTTCCGCTTGAGCACGGCGTCGCGGACTTATCAAAAGGGGGACGATGAATCCGCCGCCGTCACCACGGTGACGTTGCTCGACGCGGGCGGCCACAAGGGGTATTTCGACGCCACCACGGGGGGCTGGAAATTCAATGCGCAGACGGGGGACGGCTACGACAAGGCGGTGGAGATCGACGGCGTGCCCGGCTACGAGCATTTCAGCTGGAAGGCCAACGGCGGCTCGCTCTGCGTGATTGTCGCCAAGCGCTTTTTTGTCCAGATCGACGTGACGAACCAGGAGCCGCGCGCCCTGCGCGAGTGGCTCCAAAAAATCGATCTGAAGAAGCTGGCGGAGTTGAAGTAGGCTGTGCCATTGCGCATTTGTCCCCTTCCTTTCCTCGGCTCTTGTGCTACAAATAGCCCCCATGCAGACCCGCGAAATCGCTACGCACCTGGCCGAGGCGGCCCGCTGTTTTCCCTTGCTGGGGCCGGTCACCGAGGAGGGGCTGATGGGGCTGATCCGGGCCGAACTGGGGCATGAGGAGGCGCTTGAGCGTTTTCTCCCCCATGGCGGCCACCACGCCCGTGCGCTGGGGCCGTGCATGATTCTCCACATCATCAGCGGCAACACGCCGCACGCCGGGTTGCAGAGTCTCATCCGGGGGCTGCTGCTCGGGGCGTATAACTGGTGCAAGATTCCCTCCGGCGGGTTGCCCGAGATCGCGGCGTTCCGCGAACGGCTCCCTTTCGAACTGGCCCGGCGGGTGACGATTGCCACGGAATTGCCGGGGGATTGGCTCGACCAGGCCGACGCGGTGGTGGTGTTTGGCCGGGATGAGACGGTGGAATCCTTCCGCAAACGGGTGCGGGCCGATCAACGTTTTCTGCCGCACGCGCACCGGATCAGCTTCGGGGTGGTTTTCGACGATCCCGAGTTCGCCTCGGTGGCCGACGCGGCCAAGTCCGCCTCGCTTTACAACCAGCAGGGATGCCTTTCGCCGCATTTGTTTTACGTCGAACGGAAGATCGCGCGCGCTTATGCGGAGCGGCTGGCGGGGGCGATGGCCGATTTTGAAAGGGAGACGCCGCGCGGGCCGGTCTCGCTGGCGGAGCAGAGCGAGATTGTGGCGCTGCGCAAGGATTTTGCCTTCCGCGCGTCGATGCACTCGGAAGACGGGGAAGCCCCCGCGCTCTGGGAGAGCCCGGATTCAACCGCCTGGACGGTGCTTTTTGATCCCGAGCCGCAGTTCATGGCCTCGTGCCTGAACCGGGTGATTTACGTCAAGCCGATGCCCGACGATCTGCCGAAGGCGGTGATCCGGGTTTACAAGCACCTGAGCACGGTGGGGATTTTCCCGGCCACGCCCGAGAACGCGGCCCGGGTGGATCTGACGGGCGTCTCGCGCATTTGCCCCATCGGCCAGATGCAGTTCCCGCCGCTGACGTGGCACCACGACGCCCAGCCGGTGCTCGCGCCGCTGGTGCACTGGGTCGATTTTGAGGGGGCGTAGGGGAGCTCTGTTTTGCCATGGCGGGCACCATCCATGAACTCCCCCCGGGAGACCGGCCCCGCGAAAAGCTTGCTTCGCGTGGGGCGGATGCGTTGAGCGACAGTGAGTTGATCGCCATTCTGCTGCGGACCGGGATGCGGGGGGCCAACGCGATTGACGTGGCCCGGCAGTTGCTCGCGCGCCACGGGTCGCTGGGAGGATTGGCGCGGTGTTCGGTGAAGGAACTCGCCGGGATCAAGGGGGTCGGGCCCGCGAAGGCGGTGCAGCTCGCGGCGGCGTTTGGCCTGGGGGCGCGGCTGGCGCGGGAAGCGGCGAGCCGGGGCCGGATCGACCAGCCGGAGCAGGTTTACGCGTTGCTGGGGGCCGAGATGCGCGCGCTGCACCGGGAGTCGCTGCGAGTGGTGTTACTGGATACCAAATACCAGCTCCTGCGGGTGGAGGAGATTTCGCTCGGCTCGATGGACCGGAGCGTTGCTCACCCGCGCGAGGTGTTCCGCCCGGCGCTGATTTATTCGGCTTTCGCCATGATCGTGGCGCACAACCACCCCTCGGGCGACCCCACGCCGAGCGTGGCCGACTGCCGCCTGACCCGGCGGCTGAAGGAAGCGGCGGATTTGTTGCAAATTTCCCTGCTCGATCACGTCATTCTCGGCGCGCCGGGAGCCAACGGCGGGCCGGGTTATGTCAGCTTCAAGGAACTGGGGCTGCTGTGATGCCAACTTTCAGAAATAAACGGACAGTAGGACGCCGCCCTGCACCAAAAGAACAAGTCATACTGTCTGGATATTGATGAAAGTTGGTATGAGGTCCCTTTTCTCAACTTCCGGTCAATCCACAAACCGCTGGGCGATGGGCATCCGGCGGCCCATGCCGAAGGCGCGGCTGGTGACTTTGAGGCCCGGCGCGGCTTGCTTGCGCTTGTATTCGTTCAAATCGACTTTGCGGGCGACCCACCGGACGGTTGCTTCGTCGAATCCTTGGGCGATGATGTCGCGCGCGGTGAGGTTCTCCTCCACGTAAAGGGCGAGGATGCGGTCGAGGAGGTCGTAGGGGGGGAGGGTGTCCTGGTCGGTCTGGTTCGGCTTCAACTCGGCGCTGGGCGGTTTTTCGATGCTGGAGCGGGGGATCCACTCGCGGTCGCGGTTGATGTAGCGGGCCAGCGCGTAGACCTGCGTCTTGGGGACGTCGCTCAAGATGGCGAGCCCGCCCGCCATGTCGCCGTAGAGGGTGCAGTAGCCAACGGCCAGTTCGCTCTTGTTGCCGGTGCTCAGGAGGAGGTGGCCGTGCTTGTTGGAGAGGGCCATCAGGATCATGCAGCGCAGGCGGGGCTGCATGTTTTCCTCCGTGGTGTCTTCCGGTAGCCCGGCAAATGCCGGGGCGAGCAGGGTGCGGAAGGTGTCGAACGGTTCCTGGATGGAGACGATGGGGCAGGGGATGCCGAGGTTGCGGGCCAGGGCGAGGGCGTCGTCGATGCTCCCTTGCGAGGAGAATTGCGTGGGGAGCGCGACGCCGTGGACGTTTTCCGCGCCCAGGGCATGGACGGCGATGGCGGCGGTGACGGCGGAGTCGATGCCGCCGCTCAAGCCGAGGACGACGCTCTTGAAACCGCATTTGCGCAGGTAATCGCGCAGGCCCAGGGAGAGGGCTTCGAAGAGTTCCCGCGCTTCGCTCATCGGCTGGCAGCCGGGGAGGGGGGCGGCTTCGGTGTCGAGGATTTGGAGGGATTCCTGGAATGCCGGGAACTGGGCCAGCAGGTGGCCACCCGCGCCGACGGCCAGGGAGTTGCCGTCAAAGACGAGCTGGTCATTGCCGCCGACGGCGTTGCAGTAGAAGATGGGGACGTTGTGCCGGGCGGCGAGGCCGGAGAGCATTTCGCAGCGCCGCAGGGGTTTGCCGACGCAGAAGGGGGAGGCGCTCAGGTTGACGATGGCTTCCGCGCCCGCCGCGACGAGCGCTTGCAAGGGGTCGAAGTCGTACAGCCGCCGGGGGAGGTATTTCTCGGTCCAGATGTCCTCGCAGATGGTGACGCCGATGCGCTGGCCGTTGATGTCGAGGGGAGTGACGCTTTCCGCCGGTTGGAAGTAGCGGTCTTCATCAAAGACGTCGTAGGTGGGGAGCAGGGATTTGAAGACGCTCTGCATGGGGCGGCCCCGCTGGAGGAGGGCGGCGGCGTTGCGGAAGGGGCGGCCCGGGCCGGGGTTATAGCCGATGTAGCCGGTGAGGAGCGGGACGTCGCCCACTTCCCGTTGCAAGGTTTGGAGGGCTTCGAGGTTGAGCGGGACGAACCGGGATTTGAAAACGAGGTCCTGGGGCGGGTAGCCGGTGATGGCGAGTTCGGGGGTAAGCACCAGTTCGGCCCCCTGGGCGGTGAGGGTGCGGTAGGCCCGGAGGATTTTTTCGAGGTTGCCGGGGAGGTCGCCGACGGTGGGGTTGATTTGGGCAAATCCGATCTTCATTCCTTTAAGGATTTAGGAAAAAGGCAGGGGAGTTATCCGCAGATTTTCGCAGATAGGAAGGGAGCAAGTCCCTGATTTCTCTTTGCGCTTTGCGTCAGGCCATCTGCTGCATTTAGTCTTAAAAAATCTGCGTCCATTTGCGAAATCTGCGGATTCTTCTCTTTTTTCAATTCGTGAACACTTCTGGGCTAAAAATGGCGCGCGGCGGTCGGGAGGGCGGGGGACGTTTTGGGGTAGCCGCCGTTGAGACATTGGTCGGCCCCGACGACCATTTTCTCGTAGAAGAAAACGTAGAAGCCTGCCGCGAGGGCGCTGGCCAGCACCACGAGGGTGAGTTTTTGGAAGAAGGTGTGTTGCATGGCTGCCGAAAGGCAGCGTAGCGCAGGCGGCGGCGCGTGTCACCAGAAACCCCACTGGCGCGTGGCCATGACGTAGACGCCCAGCAGCAGGTTGGTGATGGCGTGGGCCAGGATGCAGGCGCTCAAGCTGCGGGTGCGGACGGCCAGCAGGTTGTAGAGCGCGCCGGTGAGGAGCGCCGCAGGGTAGTCGGCGGGCTGGTGTTCCAGGGCGAAAAGGAGGGTGACGGCCCCGAAGGAGCGCCAGGTGAACGTGCCAAAGGGGACGGAGGTGAAGTCTTCACGGATCAGGTAGCGCAGCAGGAAGCCGCGCCAGAAGATTTCTTCCACCAGCGGGACGACAACGACGAGCCGCACGAACCGGAGGAGGACGGTTGCCCAGTAGGCGGGGGAGCCTTCGGGGTTGAAGCCTTCAAGCCGGGGCGGCATCCCGAAGAGGGCTTGGGGGGAAATCCAGAGGCCGAAGGTGAGCAGCGCGATTCCCACGCTCAAGGCGGCGCCTTGGGGCCGGGCGAGGGAGTACTCCCGCCGCCAGAGGAAAACGAGCGCCCCGCACAGGAGGGCTTGCAATGGGAAAATGACGTATTTTGAATTTGAGACTCCCAGATGCAGGAGCGGGTCGATACAGGCAAATAGGAGGAGAAAGAGGGCGAAGGGGGCGCAATAACGGCGCAGCGAGGGAAGGTACACGGGGGGAGAATTGGAGGGAAAATGGGAGGGGGTTTCTATTCCATTTCAGATTGGCGCTTTTTGTGCCAGTGAAATTTTTGTCGGTCGGGCTTGTGAAATCATCAGGAAAGGGTGACTTTTGGCACTGCTTCTGCTTTTGATTTTTATCGATCCCATGGCAAAACCTCCCTCTTCGGCGATTGGCATTGATGCCGGCAGGCATTCGATGAAGGCCGTGCTGTTGCAACGGCGCGGCTCCGGCCGCCTGGAACTGACGCATTTCGCGGTGCGGGAGTTCCCGGAGGAGACCAATACGCTGGAAAAATTGGGGGAGCATTTGCAGACGCTCCTGCGCGACCTCGGCGGCTCGGCCAAGGCGTGCGGCATTGCCGTTTCGAGCCCCGATGCGCTGGTGCGCATTATCGAGCAAAACACGATCCCGCCGGAGTTGTTGCGCGATGCGCTACGGATCAACGGGCCGCTGCTCTTGAGCCAGGACTGCCGCGAGTGGGTGATCGATTGCGAGGCGATTGCGCCTGCCAAAGAGGCCACCGCCGCGCCCGGGGAGGCGGTGGTCCGCTACCTGGTGGGTGGGTTGCCCCGCGAGCAGGTTCGCAAGATTTACGAAGCGTGCACGAAAAACAAGCTCCCGGCGACGGTGATGCAATTGCCGTCCGTGGCGCTGTTCAATGCGTTCGAGTTCGCCAATGAGAAGGTTTTCCAGACGGAGGCGTTTGTGCTGGCGGACATCGGGCACCGCACTTCGACAGTAATTGTGGGGGTCAAGGGGGAGTTGGTGTTGATCCGCACGCTCGATTACGGCGGAGCCCGCTTCATGGAGCAGCTCATTTTGCAGGGAGCTTCCAGTGCGGAAGAGGCGGCTGCGTTTCTGGAGCAGGAGGAGGTCTTGACGGTGGAAAACGCCCGGCTTTCGCTGGGAGACCTGGTCCATTCCATCAGCTCGTCCATCGGCTTTTTCGAGGCGCAGCGGGAGGAGCCGATCTCGTGTGTTTATGTGTCGGGCGGGCTGGCGAAGCTGCCCGCGGTGCGGAAGGTTCTGGCCGAGGAAATCCACCTTCCCTGCGAGCCGTGGGACCCGCTCTCGGCGGTGGAACTGGCCCTCCCGAGGATGCGGGCGGCCGCGCTCGGCGAGCACCTGCCGGTGCTCGGGGCGGCGTGCGGGGTGGCCACGGAAATCTTGAAAGGCCGATAAACCATGGCGCTTCACCTCAATTTCTACCACGAAATCCACAAGCAATCGGAGCGGGAGCGGCGCGACCCGGTCAAGCTCGCCTCGCTTGCCGCCCTTGTGGTGGCGCTGTGCCTGGCGCTCTGGTATTTCTACCGGCTTTCGGTGGTCGGCGGCGTGGAGGCCCGGTGCAATGAAACCCGCCGCGCCTGGGCAGCCCTGGAGCCGAAGGGCAAAGCCGCGGTCGAGAAGGAAGCCCAATTGCTAGCCTTGCAAAAGAGCAACCAGGCGCTGGTGGAGCGGTTGCACGGGCGGTTTTACTGGGCTCCTTTTTTGGAGAAATTCGCCGCCGCGACGCCCCCTTTCGTGCAGATCGTGTCGCTCTCGGGCGATCTGGACGCGGGCAAGGAGAAGAAACGGACGGTGACGGTGCTGGTGCGGGGGCTGGCTGCGGGAGCGCAGCCCCGGACGGCGGCGGAAACCTACCGGCGCTCGCTCCAGGAGAGCCTCGCCCCGCTGGCCTCGGAAGTCTCGGCGGTGTTTGACGGCAATTCGCTGGAGGACGGCGCGGACACTGTCCAGCTTGATGGGCAGACGTTGGGCACGGCGTCGTTCCGCATCCGTGTGCAATTTATTCCGAAGCCATGAAGTTCAACAAAGAGCAGATCCAAAAAGCCGTTCTCGTCGTGATGCTGGGCGGCGGCTGCCTGTTTTATTACACCTCGGAGATGATTGGCCCGCTTTCGGAGAGGGAAACCAAGGCGTTGAAGGAGATCGCGGCGCTGGAGCCGAAAATCAAGGATGCCAAAACGCGGATGTCCCGCACCCAGGCGATTGAAACCGCGGACCCCCATGCCGACGAGGCGCGCCGGGCGCTGGGGGTGATGCGGGCGAAGATTCCGGACGCCCCGCCCGTGGCCTGGTTCCCGACGCGGATGGAGACGTTTTTGAAACAACAGGGGATTGCGAAGCCGGTCTTTCACCCCAACGCGGAGCGGAAGAACCCGGGATTCCCGGGATTTGAGGAGGCCGCTTGGTCGATGGAGTTCCTCCGGGTAACGTTCACCGGCCTGGGACGGGCGCTGGCCGCGTTGGAGAACCAGGAGGGGCTGTTGCAGATCACCCAGTTGCAAATCAATCCGGTGCCCAAAGAACCGGAGGCGCACTATGCGAAAATCACGATTTCCACGCTTGTTAAAAGTGAAAAATAGCCTGCTGCTCGTGGCGGCGGTTGCCGTAGTGACGGGGTTGAGCTGCCAGGCACAGACGGCTCAGGACCTCGGTGTTGCGGAGCGTTCGGACTTCAATGCTCCTCTGGATGGGCGCGATCCGTTCCTGCCGGTCGGCTGGCAGAAGCCGCCGCAGGAACCGCTTTCGGCGGAGAGCGGCACCCCCGCCCAGCCGCTTTTGAAACCGGAGTTGTTCGTGGTTTCGAGCATTTCGGTTGACCGCATCCGCCTGGCGGTCATCAATGGCAAGCTTTGTGGCGAGGGGGATGGCTTTCCATTCCTGCTGGAGGGGAAACAGCAGGTCAAGGTGCAGGTGCTGAAGATTCAGGACGGCATGGTGACGCTCGGCTGCGGCTCGATGCAGGTGACGTGCCCACTGCGGCTTTCCTCCGGGCAAAAGGCGGTAAAAAAGCCGTAGAGAAAGAAGACGCGGAGAGAGGGAGACGGGCTCGCGAGGCGCTCGTTTGGGCACGAGCGGGTATCCTCCCGAATTTTGTTGTTTACACGCGCTCGGCGGCGCGGGCCGTTGCGCGGTCTTTCAAGCTCGGGCAGTATTGAAAAATAGAGCCGCTTCGCTTGAAGAGCCCGCGCATCAACCCACGACGCTCTCGCATCATTGTAAACACTTCAATTTAAAACGCTCTACTGCTCCGCCGTGGCTTTGCGGTTTTCGAAGTAGGCGGAACGGAGGGCGGTGTAAGGGTCGAGGGTGCCGCTCTTGAGGGCGTCGTATTCTTCGAAATGGAGCGAGGTGGTGTTGACCATGTTGAGGCCGGTGGCTCCGGTGGTGATCCACGCGTTGTCGACGTAGAAGGCGGGGTTGAGGACGGCGTCTCCGGCGAGGCCCACGGTGCCGCGCAGGCTGGAGGGGCCCAGGACGGGCCAGTTGAGATAGATGCCGGTGGGGACGCGGTAGCGGGCGAGGGTTTGGTCGAAGTCGGCGGGGTGGGCTTTCAGGTGCCAGTGGGTGGCGGGGTCAAAGAGGCCGCCGATGCCGACGGTGGTGTTGACGAGGAAGCGGGCGGTTTCGATCCCGGCGGCGGAGAAGCGGCCCTGGAGCAGGTTGTTGACGCCGCGAACGGGGTATTTGACGTTGACGAAGAAGCGGTCCACGGATTCCCGCAGCGGTTTTGGCGCGACGGTGCCGTAGCCTTTGGAAACCGGCTTCAGGAGCCAGCGGTAGAGGTGGTCGTTGAAGTAATAGAAGCCGCGATTGAGCCGTTCGAGGGGGTCGGAGATGCGCGCGGCGGGCCCGGAGGGGGTGGCGGCGGCATCGGCGGTGGCAAAAGGGTCGTGAAATTCGCCGCTGGCATCCAGAGGCGCGGGTGCGCCGGTGCTCTGGCCGAAGGCGGCGCATGGCAGCCAGAGGAGGCAGAGGAGCAACGGGGCGTTTGCTTTCATGGGCGCTTGGCTTTTACAAGCTGGAGGGCTTCTTGGCTTTGATTTCCTTGATCAGCCCTTCGTAGGAGGATTTGGCGATGATGGCGTCGAACTGGTCGCGGTAGTTTTTGACGAGGCTGACACCTTCAATGACGACGTCGTAGACTTTCCAGCCCGCGGCGGTTTTTTCCATACGGTATTCGACGGGATGCTCGACTTTGGCCTTGGTCGTGAGGACCAGTTTGACGGCGGCGTAGTCGCCGTCCAGGATTTTCTCGCCCCGGTAGGCGATGGTGTCCAGGTCGGCGTAGTAGGTGGCGATTTTTTCCGAGTAGGTGTCTTTGAGAAATTCGCTGAAGAGTTGGACGAATTCGGCTTTTTCGGCGGGGGTCCGCTTGAGCCATTGGGAGCCCAGGCAGGCGCGGGCGCTGTCTTCCCATGCGAAGCGTTTCTCCATGGCGGCGCGGATGAGCTGGCGGCGCTCGTTCTTTTTTTCCTCACCCTGGACTTTGGGGTCCTTGAGCTGGTTGAGGATGGCGTCGGTGGTTTCTTTGACGATGGCCTGGGGGCCTTGGGCAAGTGCGCCGGCGGCAAGGGCGAAGGTCAAAAGGGCGGAAAGGAAGAGGCGTTTCATAAGAGGTCAGTTGGCGGGTTTGGAGAGGTTGCCCTGCACGAATTTGGAAATCAATCCTTCGATGTCCATGGCCGGTTCGGTGCTCAGCAGGCGGCCGCCGGGCGGGATGTTCTGCTCGGCCGCTCCGGGGGTGATCTCGATGTATTTTTCGCCGATGAGGCCCTTGGTTTTGATGGAGGCGATGGCGTCTTTTTGGAGGACGACGTCGTGCTGGATTTGGAAGATGACTTTGGCTTCGTAGTCCTGGAGGGCGATCTGTTTGACGCGGCCGATTTCGACCCCGGCGATCATGATGGTGGAGCCGGTTCGCAGCCCGTTGCAGTTGGCGAAGACGGCCTGGATTTCGTAGCCTTTGTCGTTGAAGAGGTCGTTGCGGGCGATGCGGACGCTCAGGTAGGCGAGGCTCAGGATGCCCAGGGCCATGAAGAGGCCGACAAAAAATTCGAATTTGCGTTGATTCATAGATGCATTGCCTTGGGTAAAGTCAGCGGTAGCGCAGCGGGCCTTCGAGTTTGCCGTTGACGAATTGGTCGATGACGGGATGGGGCGAGGTTTGCAAGGTTTCGGGGGTTTCGACGGCGATGATTTTCCCTTCGTGGAGCATGGCGACTTTTTGCACGATGCCGAAGATTTCGGGAATTTCGTGGGAGACGAGGATGCCTGTGAGGTGGAGGCGCTCGTGGGCGGCCGCGAAGAGGGCGAGGATGGAGTTGACGACGATGGGGTCCAATCCCGTGGTCGGTTCGTCAAAGAGGATGATCTCGGGGGCGCGCACGAGGGTGCGGGCCAGGGCGACGCGCTTGAGCATGCCGCCGCTCAACTGGGCGGGGTATTTGGCTCCCGCGTCTTTAAGGCCCACCAGGTCAAGTTCCGTCATGACTTTGCGGCGGATTTCCGATTCGCCGAGGCGCGTTTTTTCCCGCAGGGGGAAGGCGACGTTGTCGTAGACGGTTTCGGAATCGAAGAGGGCTCCGCTTTGGAAGACGTAGCCGACGCGGCTGCGCAGGGCTTCCAGTTCGGCGCGGGGGAGGCGGGCGACGTCGCGGCCGTCGATAAGGACGCGCCCGCTATCGGGTTTGATCAACCGGACCACATGCCGCAAGAGCAGGCTCTTTCCGCTGCCGCTCATGCCGATCAGCGCGACAAATTCCCCGGCGTTGACTTGCAGCGAGACGCCGCGCAGGACGTCCTGCCCGTCAAAGGATTTGTGGAGATCTTCGATGCGGATCATTACGGGATAAGGGCGCTGAAGAGGTAATCCCAGACGAGGATGAGGACGGAGGCGTTGACGACGGCCTGGGTGGTGGCTGCGCTGACGCCTTCCGCGCCAAAACGGCTGTTGAAGCCTTTGTAGCAGCAGACCCAGGCGATTAGCAGGCCGAAGCTCATCGATTTGTAGATGCCGCCCACGATGTCGTGCAGGACGACGTAGTTGTTCATTTCGCCAAAGTAGACCCCGGAGTTGAGTCCCAGGACGCGCACGCCCAGGAGGTAGCCGCCGAAGATGGCGATCAGGTCGAAGATGGCGGAGAGGAGCGGCATGGCGACGACCAGCGCGATGAAGTTGGGCACGACCAGGTAGCGGATCGGGTTGAGGCCCATCAGTTCCAGGGCGTCGATCTGGTCGTTGATGCGCATGATGCCGATCTGCGCGGTGAGGGAGGAGCCAGCGCGGCCGGTGACCATGAGCGCGGCGAGGACGGGGCCGAGTTCCCGGATCAGCGAGAGGGCGACCAGCGGCCCCAGGAAGGCTTCGGAGCCGACCCGCCGCAGGGTGGGGTGCCCCTGCAAGGCAAGCACCATGCCGGTGAAGGCGGCGGTGAGGCAGATGACGGGCATCGATTTCCAGCCGATGAACCAGAGCTGCTTGACGATCCTGTCGCCCTTGACGGGGGGGGTGAGGCAGCAGGCGAGCGCCTCCAGCAGGAAGAGGGTGCATTTCCCCAAGTAAGAGAGCTTCCCGACCAGCCAATTGCCCCAGGTGACGCACCAGGCCGTCATAGGAGCCCCCGGCTGTGCCGTGGGGGGCGCGCTGCACAATCCTCCCGGCGGGACGCGAAGCAAAAGGGCGTTCCCGCAGAGGGAAACACGGCAGGAATGCAGGGTTTCATCAGGTTTAGCCCTATGTAATGCCTGGGTCTGGCCCATTGTCAAGGGGGCGCTGCGTTTTTGGGGGGCCGGTTTGGCGGGTTGGGATGAGGTGGCATCGGGTTTCCCTTGCGGCGGAAGGGAAAGCCCTTCATTTTACGGCCTGGTCCGACTTCATTCCTTAAAGAGAGCCGCTTCCCATGCCCAAGATCCGCTATATTCTCGATACCTGCGTCATTCTGGAAGATCCCCACGCCATTTTCGCCTTTGGCGAGCACGACGTGGTGATCCCGGTGGAGGTCCTCTCCGAGACGGATAAAAAGAAGACGGAGCGGAGCGAGATCGGGGCGAACGCGCGGGAGTTTCACCGGCTCCTGGAATCGGCGATGAATCCGACGCTTTTCCCCGATTTGATCACCAACCCGGAGCAGGCGATCCCGACGCCGGGAGGCGGGAGCCTCTTGATTACGGGGCTCTCCGCGTCCGGGAAGAAGGGGAAGCGGGCCGAGGAGGCGGCGCTGGAGGCGTTTGACGGCGGTTCGCCCACCGACAACCGGATTCTCTGCGTGGCGCTGCGCCAGCGCGAGGCGCTCAAGGGGAAGGATTACCGGGTGGTGCTGGTGAGCAACGACATCGCGCTGCGGCTCAAGGCGCAGGTGTGCGGGCTCATCGCCGAGAAATACCGCCGCATCAGCGCCAGCCGCGAGGAAACGGCGCTGCTCTCCGAGGGCATCCCGACGCTGCTCCTGGAGCCGACGCTCTTCCAGCGCTTCGCCACCAAGGGGACGCTGGAGTTGGAGCCGGAACAGGTTCCCGCCAATCGCTTCGCCTCGTATGTGCTGGTGAGCGGCGGGGTGAGCCATGCGATCCCGGCCCGGATTTGCGGCCCCTCGTTGCGCCGCCTCAAGATGCCCAAATGCTATGGCGGCCGCCACGGGACGGAGATCCGCCCGCGCAACCTGGAGCAGACGTGCTTTTACGACGCGCTGCTGGACCCGGAGATCCAGATTGTCACCGCCGCCGCCCGGGCGGGCACGGGCAAGACGCTCTTGAGCGTCAACAGCGGCCTGATGCACCTGGACGAGGGGACGTATCACAAAATCTGTGTGGCGCGCGCCACCGTGGGGATTGGCAAGGATTTGGGGGCGCTGCCCGGCGGGATGGAGGAGAAACTCTTTCCCTGGACCCGGATGATTTATGACGCGATGGACCGGATCTTTACCCCGGCGCAGCGGGAAGGGCAGCGGCAGCAGGAGAAGCGCCGCCGCCCGCAGCCCTCCCCGGCGGCTGCGCAGGGGGCGCAGCAGGGCAAGACGCTGGTGGCCCCCAATGGAGGCCGGGTGCGCAAGCCGTACGATTATCTGCTGGAGCAGGGGCTCATGGAGATCGAGCCGCTCTATTACCTGCGCGGCCGCTCGATTCCCAACGCGTTCTTCATCGTGGACGAGGTGCAGAATATCAATTTGAGCGAGTTGAAGACGATTGCGACGCGGATGGGCGAGGGCTCCAAGCTGGTCTTGATCGGGGACCCAAGCCAGATCGACGCCCCTTACCTGAGCCCGGAGAACAATGGGCTCGTCCACGCGGCGCGGCGCTTTGCCGGGCAGCCGATGCACGCACACATCGCGCTCCAGAAGGGGGAGCGCAGCCCGCTGGCGGAGTTGAGCGCGAAGCTCTTGTAGCCAGGAAGGGGAATTACCCCATCACTTCCCGCACGAACCCTTCCGGGTCGTCCGGCGAAATGACGACGGTCCGTTTTTCCCAGCGGAGGACGACGGTGCGGTTCAGATCCGTGACGAACGCCCGGTAGCGGCCCAGTTTCTTGCTCCAGTACCAGCCGGTAAAGGAATACAGCCCCCCATTGCCGCACGTGCGCAGGCTGCCCTTCATTGCCTTCGGTTCCACCGTGGCGGAAAGGAGCCCCTCGCGCGGCAAGCGGGTATGCCAAAATGGCCGGTGCACCAGGATCGCCTCGGGCGTTACCGTGTAACCGCGAATTGTAAAAAGCGCCGTGATGGGCAGCAACATCCATAAAAGCTCAAGAAAGAGTGTATTCCGGCCATGGGGACCAAAAGTGGTGCTCCAAAGAAAGGCAATCAGCAGGACCGAAACCAGCACCGAAACCCACTTCAAAGTCCTGCCCCACGGCGCGCGAAAGGTTTTCATAAGAAGCCTTTATCCTATCACCCGCGTCAATGCCTCACCTTTGCGCAAACCCTTTTCTTCCGCCCCATTGCACTCCGCCGCGCCGATTGCTACAATAACCCGCAACCAAGGGGAACCTTCTATGAGATTGGACAAACTGACGGCCAAAATGCAGGAGGCCCTCGCCTCCGCGCAGGAATCGGCGGCCTCCCAAGGCATCGCGGAACTCGACAATGAGCAGGTGCTTCTCACGCTGCTCGACCAACCCGAAGGCGTCACCCGCCCCCTGTTCGACAAACTCGGCATCGCCGCCGCCCCCCTCCAGGAAAAACTCCAGGCCGAGATCACCCGGCGGCCCCGCGTGCAGGGGAGCGTGCAAGTCGTGATCGGCAACGAGCTGCGAGCCACCCTCGAAGCCGCCGAGAAGGAAATGGCTTCTATGCGGGACGAGTTCCTGAGCGCCGAGCACTTCCTGCTCGCCGCCTCCGAAAGCAAAACGACCACCGGCCGCCTCCTCAAAGAAGCGGGCGTCACCAAAGCCCGGCTCATGCAGGCGCTCCAGCAGGTGCGCGGCTCCCAGCGCGTCACCGACCAGAACCCGGAGGCCAAATACCAGTCCCTGGAGAAATACGGCCGCGACCTCACCGCCGCCGCCCGGCGCGGCAAGATCGACCCCGTGATCGGCCGCGACAACGAGATCCGGCGCGTCATGCAAGTCCTCTCCCGGCGCACCAAGAACAACCCGGTTCTCATTGGCGAACCCGGCGTCGGCAAAACCGCCATCGTCGAGGGGCTGGCGCGCCGGATCGTCAGCGGCGATGTGCCCGAATCGCTGAAAAACAAACGGATCATCGCCATGGACATCGGCTCCATGCTCGCCGGGGCCAAGTTCCGGGGTGAGTTTGAGGACCGCCTCAAAGCATTCTTGAAGGAAGTCACCGACTCCCAAGGCGAAGTCATCCTCTTTATCGACGAACTGCACACCATCGTCGGCGCGGGCGCGGCGGAAGGGGCTGTGGACGCCTCCAACATGCTCAAGCCCCAGCTCGCCCGGGGCGAACTGCGCACCATCGGGGCCACCACCCTCGACGAATACCGCAAATACATCGAGAAAGACGCCGCCCTGGAGCGCCGTTTCCAGCCCGTGCAAGTGGACGAGCCGAGCCTGGAGGACACCATCGCCATCCTGCGCGGCTTGAAAGAGCGCTACGAAGTCCACCACCACGTCCACATCCAGGATGCCGCCCTCGTCGCCGCCGCCACCCTCTCCCACCGCTACATCACCGACCGCTTCCTGCCGGACAAAGCCGTGGACCTGATGGATGAAGCCGCCTCCCGGCTCAAGATCGAGCTCGACTCCATGCCGACCGAGATCGACCAGATCGAGCGGCAGATCATGCAGCTCGAAATGGAGCGCCAGGCCCTCAAAAAGGAGAAGGATGACGCCAGCCGCGACCGCCTGGCGAAGATTGACAAAGAACTGGCGGACTTGCGCGAACAGAGCGCCCGCATGAAGGCCCAGTGGCAGAGCGAGAAAGGGGAGATCGACCAATCCAGCAAGCTCTCCGCCGAACTCGAAACCCTCCGCAACGAACTCCAAGCCGCCCAGCGCCGGGGCGACCTTGCCAAGGCGAGCGAAATCCAGTACGGCCGCATCCCGGAGATCACCCGCCGCATCCAGGAGCATAACGAGAAACTCGGCGCGATGCAAAAAGGGGGCCGCCAGATGCTCAAGGAGGAAGTCACCGAGGAGGACATCGCGCAAGTCGTCTCCAGTTGGACCGGCATCCCGGTTTCCCGGCTCCAGGAAGGGGAACGCGAGAAATTGGTCCACATGGAAGAGCGCCTCGGGCGGCGCGTCATCGGCCAGCGCAAAGCCATCGCCGCCGTGGCGAACGCCGTCCGCCGCGCCCGCAGCGGCCTGGGCGACCCGAACCGCCCCGTCGGCTCCTTCATCTTCCTGGGCCCCACCGGGGTCGGCAAAACTGAACTCGCGCGCGCCCTGGCTGAGTTCCTCTTCGACGACGAGGCCAACATGGTCCGCATCGACATGAGCGAGTATATGGAGAAGCATACCGTTGCCCGCTTGATCGGGGCGCCTCCCGGCTACGTCGGCTACGAGGAAGGGGGGCAACTCTCCGAAGCCGTCCGCCGCCACCCCTACTCCGTCGTCCTCTTCGACGAAATCGAGAAAGCCCACCACGACGTCTTTAACGTCCTGCTCCAGGTGCTCGACGACGGGAGGATCACCGACGGCCAGGGGCGCACCGTCGATTTCAAAAACACCGTCATCATCATGACCTCCAACATCGGCAGCCAGGCCCTTTTGGAGGACACCAACCCGGAGCAGCGCGAAGCGGCCGTGATGGACGCGCTAAGAAGCCACTTCCGGCCCGAATTCCTCAACCGCGTGGATGAGATCGTCCTCTTCGACCGCCTCAGCGACGACGATTTGAAACAGATCGTCGAGATCCAGCTCCGGCGCGTCGCCGCCCGGCTCGAAGAACGCAAGATCCGGCTCGACGTCACCGGCAAAGCCAAGGAATTCCTCGCCCAGGAAGGGTCGGATCCCGTTTATGGGGCGCGCCCCCTCAAACGCGCCATCCAGCGCGCCCTGCTTGACCCGTTGAGCCTCGAACTGCTCGAAGGCCGCTTCCAGGACGGCGACACCATCCACGTCACCCCCGCCGACGGCGGCCTGCAATTCAAATCCAAGTGAACGGAACCGCCCCGGAGGCGGTCATAGAGAGTGAGCAGGGACGCCATCGCCCGTGTGGCATGGCCCATGCTTTGAGAAGAGCCGAACAAGCCAATCCGAGTCTATGAAAAAGATCCCACAGAAAATCCAGCCGGCGGTTCACAACTTGGGAGAACTTATCCAACTCGTGGGCCGTTGCAGCCGCAACCAGAGCGAAACCGTCGCCGTCGTCGCCGACTTGATCGGCCGGGGCCGCATCCGCTTCCAGAGCCGGGGCCAGAAAGTGCGCGCCAGTATCTCCTAAGCCAACTTTCATCACTGTCCGTTTATTTCTGAAAGATGGTATAACAGGCTGCTAAACGGCGTACCAGAGCACGGCGAAATAGTGGCACGCCGTCCCCCCCAGCACGAAGAGGTGCCATACGAAATGGCCGAAGCGCAGCTGCTTGGCCAGGTAAAACGCCACCCCCGCCGTATAAGCCAGCCCCCCGCCCGCCAGCCAGCACAAGCCCGGGAGCGGGAGATTGTGCGCCAGCGGCCGGATGGCGATCAAAATCAGCCAGCCCATGCCGAGGTACAATATCACCGAGAGCCTTGGATAGCGCACCCCGTGCACCGACTTTAAACCCACCCCCGCCAGCGCAATCGCCCAAACCAGCCCGAGCAGCGTCCACCCCATCGGCCCCCGCAGCACCCCGAGCGTAAAAGGGGTGTACGTCCCCGCGATCAGGAGATAAATCGCCGCGTGGTCCAGCACCTCGCACACCTCCTTTGCCCTGCCGGGCGGCAGCCCATGGTAAATCGTCGAGGCGAGATAGAGCAGCGCCGCCGACACCGCGAAAATGCTCACCCCCACCAAAGCCATCGGCCCGCCGTGGAGCAGCGCCGCCTGGATCAAAAATGGCGTGCCGATCAACGCCCCCGCGAACCCCGCCCCATGGCTCACCCAATGGGTGATTTCCTCCGCCCGCGAGTAACCCTGCCGCGCTTTTTGGATAGTCTGGTTCACAGGGCCGCAGCGTAGCATGCCCTCCGCCTAAAACCAATCGGGGGTTTCCTGAAGTGCCCTCAATTTTCCCGCGAAGCGCCCTTTACAACGCCCCTCCTCTTCGCCATACTGTCCGTTTCCATGCTCTCGATTTTCATCAACCTCATCCTGATCCTCGACATCCTCGTCTGTCTGCTGCTCATTCTCTTGACGCTCATGCAACGGCCCAAGAATGAAGGGCTTGGCGCGGCGTTTGGCGGGGGGATGACGGAAAATCTCTTCGGCGCGGATACCACTAATGTCCTTGCCAAGGCGACCCGCGTGCTGGGCGGCCTTTTCTTTGCGCTCACGCTCGGGCTCTCGATGCTCTATACCCACCAGGCCAATTCCTCCAGCGCCGTCCAAGCGCGCCTGGCCAAAGCCGCCGCGGCGGCAGCCGCAGCCGCCACCCCGGCTCCCACGGCCGCCCCCTCTGCTTCGGCAACGCCCGCGCCCGCTCCCACTGTGGCCCCGTCGCCCGCGGCTACGGCGTCGCCCGCGGCTCCCGCCGTCACCCCGGCGAAATAGCCGAAAAACGGGCTCGAAAAAGCGCGGAAACCGTGCGAAGACCCCGGGTGAAGGTGAAAGCATTCCAACCCTCGTTTCCAAACTCCATTTGGGAATGTCTGACTTTAGGTGGGTTATTCGGGTTGGAACGTCTGTGTTTCGCCCTTCTCCTCTGCCTGCTGCTGGCAGGCTGCGGCGCCTCGACTCATCGCGCCGACCTCGTCCTGCTCAACGGCGCGGAGCCGGAAACGCTTGACCCCGCCCTCATCACCGGCCAGCCGGAAGGGCGCATCGCCAACGCCCTCTTTGAAGGGCTGACCTCCTTTGACGCCGAGGGCAAGCCCATCCCCGGTGCCGCCGAACGCTGGGACATCTCGCCCGACGGCCGGGTCTACACCTTTCACCTGCGCCCCGGCGCCCGGTGGAGCAATGGCGACCCCGTCACGGCGGCCGACTTCCTCTTTTCCTGGCGGCGTGTTCTCGCCCCGGAAACCGGTTCCGAATACGCCTCCCAGCTCTACCACGTCCGCAACGGCCGCCCCTTCAACGAAGGAGCCTTGCGCGACTTCTCCCAGGTCGGTATCCGGGTGCTCGACCCCGCCACCCTGGAAGTCACCCTCGAAAACCCCACCCCCTACTTCCTTGATCTCTGCGCCTTCACCACCCTGCTCCCCATCCACGCCGCCACCGCCGCGCGCTTTGGGGACGACTGGAGCAAGCCGGGCCGCCTCGTTGGCAACGGGGCCTACACCCTCGCCCAGTGGCGCATCAACGACCGCATCCGGCTGGCGAAAAACCCCCGCTACTGGAACCGCGGCCATGTGGCGATGCGGACCGTGGATATCCTGCCCATCAGCAAGGCCAACACCGCGTTCAACTTCTACGCGGCGGGCCAGGCCGACCTCCTCGTGGACAAGGGCCTCGTCCCCAGCCAGCTTCTTGACGCTCTCAAAAAGCGCCCCGATTTTCACGCCGCCCCCTTTCTGGGCACCTATTTCCTCCGGTTCAACTGCACCCGCCCCCCTTTCAACGATTCCCGCGTCCGCCGCGCCTTCGCCCTTGTCCTCGACAAGCAACTCCTTGTGGACAAAATCACCCGCGCGGGCGAGCGCCCCGCCTTCAGCTTCACGCCCCCGGGGGCGGGCGGCTACACCCCGCCCCCCGGCCTGGCGCGCGACCCTGGCCGGGCTCGCCGCCTGCTGGCCGAGGCAGGCTACCCGGAGGGGAAAAACTTTCCCCGCGTCAGCTACCTCTACAGCGAAGGGGAACTCAACGAAGGGCTTGCCATTGAAATCCAGGCCATGGTCCGCCGCGAGCTGGGCGTCCAGATCGACCTCCAGCGGCAGGAATGGAAGGTTTACCTGCGCTCCATGAGCAGCCTCGACTATGACCTCTGCCGCGCCTCGTGGGTCGGCGACTACAATGACCCCAACACGTTCCTGGGCTGCTTCGCCACCGGCGACGGCAACAACCGCACCGGCTGGAGCAATGCCGCCTACGACGCCCTGCTCGCCGCCGCCGCCCGCGAGCCGGACCCGCGCCGCCGGCTCGGCATTTTCGGCGAGGCCGAGCGCCTGCTCATTTCCCAGGACGCCCCCATCTGCCCCCTCTACTATTACGTCGGCATCCAGTTCTACGACGGCGCGCGTCTTGGCGGCATCCAGGCCAATCTCCTGGACGAACACCCCATCAAGGCGATGTACTGGAAAACGCCCAAGCGGTAGATGGTGGAGGGATATTGTGGATTTTCCGGCCGCCCTTGTTCAGAGTAGCCCTCGCTCCATGGATCGCTTCGTTTACTTTTTCTACCTCAGTTTCTGCCGGCTCATCGCGGCACTCCCCCTAGGCTTCGTCTACCGGTTCGGAGCCGCCCTCGGGGGGCTGGCCTACTGGACTCTTTGGGGCTACCGGCGGCTCGTTCGCGACAACCTGACCCTCGCCTTCGGCGACGAAAAATCGCCCAGGGAACTCCGGCGGCTTGCGCGGCGGCACTTTGCCCAGCTCGGAGCCAACTTCCTTTCTTCCGTCAAAGTGGCCTCCATGTCCCGGGAGGAAGTTCGCAAGCACGTCCGCGTGGAAGGGGCCGAGTTGCTTCTGGAAGTCGCCGAAAAACCGCCCGGAGCCGTTGGCATCTTGAGCCACCTGGGCAACTGGGAGGCCCTCGCCCAGATCACCCCCCTCATCTATCCCGGCAAAAGCTCCACCGTCTTCCAGTCCCTCTCCAACCGCTTCATCGACGCCCACGTCCGCGCCTCGCGGAACCGCCTGGGCATGGAGCCGATGGCGCGCAAGGACGGTTTCCAACGCGCCCTTACCCTGCTGCGGGAGGGTGCGCTCGTGGGGGTGCTCGTGGACCAGCACGCGGGCAACGCCGGGATCTGGTGCCCGTTTTTCGGGCGGCTTGCCGCGACCTCGCCGCTCGCCGCCACCCTCGCCCTGCGCACCGGCGCGAGCCTGCTGCTGGCCGCCGTCTTCACCGAAGCTCCCGGCTACTGGCGCATGGTCATCGAAAAACCGGACCTCCCTCCCGCACACGACCCGGCCCGCCTCACCGCCGAGATCAACCGAGTCCTGGAAGCGCAAATCCGGCGCGCCCCGGCCGACTGGTTCTGGGTCCACAACCGCTGGAAAACGCCGACCCCCAACTTCCTCCTGAGCCACTACAAACGCGGCATCGCGCTCCCTCATGGCTTTGATCCCGCCGCGCTCAAACCGTTCCGCATCGTCGTCCGCTCCAGCAACTGGCTGGGCGATGCCGTCATGACGACTCCGGCGGTGCAGGCCATCAAGCGCGGGCGGCCCGACGCCCACCTTACCGTGCTCGTCAAAGCCAAGCTCGCCGACTACTGGCGGCGCATCCCGGAAGTGGATGAAGTCCTCTGCATCGAGGCCGAAGACTCCGTCTTCGCCGTTGCCCGCAAACTGCGCGCGGGCCGGTTTGAAGCCGCCGTCATCCTGCCCAACTCCATCCGCTCCGCCCTGGAACCGTGGCTTGCGGGCATCCCCCGGCGATTCGGCTACGCCGGGAAAGGGCGGCGCTGGCTCCTCACCGCCGCGTTCCAGGGGAAAAAGCGCAAAAAGAACGAGCTTCCACAACCCGCGCGGCACCAGGTTTATCATTATCTGGACTTGGCCGAGTGGCTGGGAGCCGACATCGGCATCCCGACACTCGCAGATTTCTTCCCGGCCCCACCGCGTCCCACATTCCCCGGCGGCCCCGTCAAAATCGGCCTCTGCCCCGGCGCGGAATACGGCCCCGCCAAACGCTGGATGCCGGAGCGCTTCGCCCAAACCGCCAACGCCGTCTCGGCAAAAATCGATTGCGAATGGCTCCTCTTCGGCGTCGGCGGTGACGCCCCCCTTGGCGACGAAATCGCCCGCCAGCTTACCGGCAAGCATACCAATCTCATCGGCAAAACCAGCCTCGCCGAACTCATGGACCGCCTGAGCGAATGCGCCGCCCTCCTCACCAACGACACCGGCACTATGCACCTCGCGGCGGCACTGGGCGTCCCCGTCGTCGCCCTCTTCGGCTCCACCGAACCGCAACTGACCGCCCCCCTCGGAGCCCATCACCGCATCCTGCGCCACCAAGTCGAATGCAGCCCGTGCTTCCTACGGACGTGCCCGCTGGATTTCCGCTGCATGAACGCACTTAGCGTGGAAGAAGCGGCGGAAGCTATTTTAGAAACGCTTTCTTGCGGGGCGCATACCTCGCTTGCTGCCGCTGAGGTTAAGAAGTAATGCCTTGGGGCCAATTGGTTGCATTGTTGCATGTATATCGGCTTTTTTGCTGAAACATTAAGCATGGAATACCCAGCCCAGGAGTCCAATCCTATCCTTCCCAATCCCCAAAATCCGCGTAATCTCTGCGGATAGAATGATCCCTTCTTCCACCTACCAGCGCCGCGTCACCCGCGAAGTCCGGGTCGGCAATGTCGGCATCGGCGGCGGCAACCCTGTGCGGGTCCAGTCGATGCTCACCTGCGACACCATGGACACCGAGGCGTGCATCCGGCAGACCCTCGATCTCGCGGAAACCGGGTGCGAAATTGTCCGCATCACCGCCCCCACCGTCAAGGACGCCGCCAACTTGCAGCCCATCGCCGCGGGGTTGCGCGCGCGCGGGTGTTCCATCCCGCTGGTCGCCGACATCCATTTCAAACCTGAAGCCGCGATGGAGGCCGCCAAGTGGGTCGAGAAAATCCGCATCAACCCTGGCAACTACGCCGACAGCAAAAAATTCAAGGTCGTCGATTACTCGGACGCTGAATACGCCGCCGAACTGGAGCGCATCCGCGAACGTTTTTCCCCGCTGGTCAAATTCTGCAAGGAACGGGGGATCGCCATGCGTATTGGCACCAACCACGGCTCCTTGAGCGACCGGATCATGAACCGCTATGGCGACTCGCCCCTCGGCATGGTGGAGAGCGCGCTCGAATTCGCCCAAATCGCCCGCGATCTCGGCTACCACGCCCTCGTTTTCTCGATGAAAGCGAGCAACGTCAAAGTCATGATCGAAGCCTACCGCCTCCTCGCCGCCCGGCTCGGCGCGAAGGGGCCGGACTGGAACTACCCGCTCCACCTCGGCGTCACCGAGGCGGGCGACGGCGAGGACGGCCGCATCAAGAGCGCCATCGGCATCGGCTCGCTCCTCTGCGACGGCCTGGGCGACACGATCCGCGTCTCGCTCACCGAGGAGAGCGTGCGCGAAATCCCCGTCGCCTACGCCATCCTGCAAGCCGCCGGGTGCCGCGTCACCAAACCCGAATACATCATGTGCCCCTCCTGCGGGCGTACCCTCTACGACATCCAGGAAACGGCGGCGCGCATCAAGGCCGCGACGGGCCACCTCAAGGGCGTGAAAATCGCCGTCATGGGGTGCATCGTCAACGGCCCGGGGGAAATGGCCGACGCCGACTTCGGCTACGTCGGCGGCGCGCCGGGGAAAATCAACCTCTATGTCGGCAAGACGCCGGTGAAATTCAACCTCCCGCAAGCCGAAGCCGTGGACCGCCTGGTGGACCTGATCCGCGAACACGGCAAATGGGTGGAACCGGGCGCGTGAAGAAAAGACGCGGAGAGGGGGAGAGGGGCGGTTTTTTGGCGCTTTGCGTGTTTCCAAAATGCGGGTAAGCTGCCGCCCGTCTTTTTCCCGCCTTTGAAAACCCAGCTTCTTGCGACCCACACTCCCGACCTCCTCGCCCATGCCGTGGCGGAAGCCAAGCGCTTCCTGGAAGCCGGGGAACCCGTGGCCCTGCCCACCGAGACCGTCTACGGCCTCGCCGCCGACGCCCTGCGCCCCGATGCCATTCTCAAAGTCTTCGAAGCCAAGGAACGCCCCTTCTTTGACCCCCTCATCGTCCACCTGCCCGACCGGAGCTGGCTTGACCGGCTTACCGTCATCCCGGAGCAGGATGCCCCCCTTGTCCGGGCGCTCACCGAGCGCTTCTGGCCCGGCCCGCTTACCCTCGTGCTGCCCCGGCGCGCGCTCATCCCCGACATCGTTGCCAGCGGCCTGCCCACCGTCGCCCTGCGCATGAGCGCCCACCCCGTTTTCCGCGCCATTGCGGCCGCCTTCGGCCATCCGCTGGCCGCCCCCAGCGCCAACCGCTTCGGGCGCATCAGCCCGACCGCCGCCCCCCATGCGCTCAGCGAACTGGAAGGTCGCATCCCGCTCGTCGTCGATGGCGGCCCCACCACGCACGGCGTCGAATCGACCATCGTCGCCGTCGCCTGGGGGCGGATGGAAATCCTGCGCAACGGCCCCATCACCCGCGAGGAACTGGCCGCCTTTGGCGAAGTCGCCGCCGCCGGAGTGGTCTCCAAACCCGTCGCCCCCGGCCAGTTGAAAAGCCATTACGCTCCGCGCACCCCGCTGCGCATCACGGACGCCCCGGAATTGATCGCCGGGCAGCGCTGCGGCCTGCTCGCGTGGCAAAACGCCAGGCCGGGATTTGACGCAGTGGAGGTCTTGAGTACGTGCGGCGACCCGCGTGAAGCCGCCGCGCACCTCTTTGCCGCCATGCGCCGCCTGGACGAAGCGGGCCTTGACGTCATCCTCGCCGAACCCGTCCCCGAGTCCGGTATTGGCGCGGCCATCATGGACCGCCTGCGCAAAGCCGCCCATGATTTTTTATGAACTGCCGCTCGCAAAGACGCAAAGATGCAAAAGGCACACACTCCTCTCTTGGTATCTCGTTCCCAATCTCCCAATCTCTGATTGGGAGCGAGAAAATCCCTCTCCTTTGCGCCTTTGCGTGAGTCATTTTTCCCCCTTCGCCTCATGACCCAACCTTCCGATTCTCCGCCCGCCTTCCAGCAGCAAAACCGGCTGAGCAAAAAAGCCGCCGGGGTTGTCGGGCTGGCCGTGGCGTGCAGCCGCGTCCTGGGGCTTGTGCGGGAATTGGTTCTTGCCGCCCTTTTCGGCAAATTCGCCACCGACATTTTCTACACCGCCTTCCGCATCCCGAACCTCCTGCGCGACCTCTTTGCCGAAGGAGCCCTCTCCACGGCGTTCATCACCACGTTTTCCCAAAAAATCGCCACCGAGGGGGATGCCCCGGCCTGGCGGCTGGCCAATAAAATGGCCACGCTCACCACTGTCTTCATGAGCCTCGTCACTCTGCTTGGGGCTCTCTTCGCGCCGCAGTTGGTGGGGATCATCGCCTCCGGGTTCGGGCCGGAAAAAGCAGAGGCGACCATCCTCCTCACGCGGATCATGTTCCCCTTCATCCTCCTGGTCTCGCTCGCCGCGCTGGCCATGGGGATGCTCAACGCCAAGAACGTCTTCGGGATGCCCGCCATGGCGTCGAGCTTCTTCAACCTCGGCTCCATCGTTGCCGGGGTCGGCCTCGGCTGGCTCTGGGACCCTCATTTTGGGGCGCGCTCCCTCATCGGCCTCTCCCTGGGAACCCTTATCGGCGGCCTGTTGCAACTGGTCGTCCAGTTCCCCGCGCTGCGGCACGCCGGGTTCCGGTTCCGGCCCGACTTTGCGTGGCGCGACGCCGGCGTGCGCAAGATCCTCCTCCTCATGGGGCCGGCGGTTATCGCCGCCAGCGCCGTGCAAGTGAACGTCATGGTCAACAGCAACTTCGCCTCCCAGCTTCCCGGTGACGGCCCCGTCAGCTGGCTCAACTGGGCCTTCCGGCTCATGCAACTGCCTCTCGGCATCTTTGGCGTCGCGTTGGGAACCGTGACCCTGCCCGTCGTCTCCCGGTTCGCCGCCGTGCAGGATCTTTCCGGCGTCCGCGCCACGCTGGGCCATGGCATCCGGCTCGCCTTCCTGCTCACCATCCCGTGTGCCGTGGGCTTGATCTTTTTCGCCGAACCGATCATCTCCCTCATCTTCCAACGCGGCAAATTCGACTTCGTCGCCACCCAACAGACCGCCGCCGCCCTCCAATGCTATGCCGTCGGGCTCGTCGCCTACTCCAGCATCAAAGTCCTCGCCCCCGCTTTCTACGCCCTCAACCGGCGCAACCTCCCCATGCTGGTGAGCTTCTTTTCCATCGCCACCAATTACCTGCTCAACCGGCTTTTCACCTTCCATCTCCACTTTGGCCACCGGGGCCTCGCCCTCTCCACCAGCCTGGTCGCCATCATCAATTTTGCGATTCTTTACGGCATGATGACCCGGAGCCTCGGCGGGCTCGAAACCCGGGCGCTCGGGAGAAGCCTCGGCAAACTCCTCCTCGCCGTCGTCCCCATGGCCCTCGTCTGCCTCGCCGCCCAGCACTGGGTCTTTGCCGGGCTCGACCGGATGGCCTTCCTGCCCAAGCTCGGGAGCGTGCTCGGCGTCATCACGCTGGCCGCCGGGGTTTTTGGGGCCGCCGTCGCATTTTTGCGCGTGGAAGAAGTCGAAGACGTCTTCCAAATGCTCCGGCGCAAACTGGGCCGTTTCTAGGCATTACCCCGTCCTCCGTCTCCGCGTCTTCCCCACCCCCTGGCACGGATGCTGCTCTATAGGCCCGCTCATTGGGGCAGGCTGGAAGCCGGAAAGGGCTTTACCGGGTCCCCCATTTCACCTATAAGCATTGCCTTCCCACCCATGAGAGCCTCGAAACTCATTTCCCTCCTGCTCGGATTGTGCGCCATGGCGCTGGGAGAGCTTTCGATTGTCCACGGGCAGTCGCCCTATCAAAGCAGCTCGGACTTTGCCAAATACGCCCAGAAGCTCCGTGAAAACGCCCTGCTCAAGATGGAGCCCACCGTCCAGGTCCAGACCTCCGGCCAAAGCACCGGCCGCTCCTGGTTGGGAGGGGGCCGCTACCCGTGGAAGCAAAATATCGTCACCACCGTCTTTTGGATCGGCGAAGGCACCACCGCCCGCAACCCCACCCCCAACCGGGCCAGCTCCTGGGACCCGAACTGGCTGGGGAACTACGGCGGCGTCGATTCCCCTGAGCGCCGCAACGGCTACCTGCCCGTCTCCTTCGTTCCCGGCCAGAACCCGTTCTATTGCGCCCTTCCCTACAACGATGTCACTCGCGGCACCACCAAGCCGGAGTCCTCCTTCGTCATCCCGTGGTTCCGGCAGGCTTTCCGCCAGGCGGGCCATTCCGTCTGCAAAGGCCGCTGGATCGCCATCCGGCACGGCAGCCGCGTCTGCTACGCCCAGTGGGAGGATTGCGGCCCCTTCCGCACCGACCACTGGCAATACGTCTTCGGCAGCGACCGCCCGAAACCGAACATCAACGGCGGCGCCGGTCTGGACGTCTCCCCCGCCGTGCGCGACTTCCTGGGCATGAAAGCCACCCAGGACGTGTGCGACTGGAAATTTGTCGAGTTGAACGAAATCCCCACCGGCCCCTGGACGCGCTATGGTGAGAACAACGACTTCGTCCTCAACGCCCGGCGCGACGGCGAAAGGGTCGCCAGCGGCAAACGGTAAACGCTAATGGCCTTTTCTCCCGAAGACGCCTTCGCCTTTTTGCGCCGCGCCTTTGAAGGCGGCCGGCTGGCTCACGCCTACCTCCTCACCGGAGAAGCCGGGAGCGGCAAGCGGGCTCTCGCCCTGCGGCTCGCCGCCCTCGTCACCGGAGCCCACACCGGCGACCCCCTGCAACACCCCGACGTCCATTGCGTCGAGCCGGAATCCAAATCGCGCCTTATCAAAGTCGAGCAAACCCGCGACCTGGAAAAAGAGCTTCAAATGCGCGCCACCCAAAGCGGGCGCAAAGTTGCCATCCTCTTCGATGCCGACCGCATGAACGCCGCGGCCTCCAACTCCTTTTTGAAGACCCTGGAGGAGCCCCCGGCCAACTCGCTGCTCCTGCTGGTGAGCGCCCACCCGGAGATGCTCCTGGAGACCATCCTCTCCCGCTGCATCCTCGTCGCGCTCGCCGCTCCGCCCCGCCGCGAACCGCTGGAAAGCCAGCGCCGCCTGCTCGACCTCGTCGGCCGTTTCCTGCTGAAAACCAAGCCGGGCGAAGCCGACATCGGCGGCGTTTTCAGCCTCGTGCGGGCCTTCACGGACCTGCTGTCCGAAGCGAAATCGGCCATCCAAAGCGAAGGCTCGGCCGAACTCAAACGCGAAGAAGTCCTCTACAAACAGACCACCGACGGAAAGTGGTTATCTGAACGCGAGGAACACTACAAAGCGCTGGCCGAATCCCGCTATCTTGAAGCGCGGACCGTCTTCATGGAAACCCTCCTGCAATGGTGGGGCGACGTGTTGCGCTTGCGCCACGGAGCCGACAGCGGCGACGCGCTCGACTTCCCCTCCTACCGCACCCAGACTGCCGCCCTCGCCGAACGGTTCACCACCCCCGACATCCTTTGGCGCATCAGCGCCCTGGAGGGCCTCCGCGAAAACTTCGGGCGCAACGTGCAGGAACAGCTCGCCATCGAAGTCGCCTTTCTCGAAGCCTTCGGCAGATAGAAATTTTGCCGCCAAAAGGCGCAAAAAGCACAAAGAGGGACGGCGCGCCGCCTCGCCGCCTCGTTTCCAACGAGAAAAATTACGCGCCTCTTTCCCTCCCCGCGTCTCCCCGTCTTTCCTACTCTCCCGGCCGACGCCGCTCGAATTTGGCGAACGGGCGGGGCCCGGGCTTGGCGGCCGGTTTTGCCTTCTCCGTGTGCGGCTTTCTGGCCCACGGCTTGGGTTTGTCCCACGACTTCGCGCCGAACTTCCCCGCGGGTTTCCCGGTGGACCGCGCAAACGGTCTCGCTTTCTGCGGGCGTTCTTCCCGATGCTCCGGGCGATTGGCGCGCGGGACAAACGGGATTTCCTCCACGGAACCGCGCCCTCCGCGTGCAGCCGGGCTGGCGTGGGATGGCGCGGGACGGCGCGGCCTTTCGGGACGCGGCGCATCTTCCGCGCGACGGGCGAACGCCGGGCGGCGGACAGGCCGCCGGTGGGGAGCCGGGCGAGGGGACGCCTCTTCGGTGCTGACCCCGGAGGCCAGAAGCGCCTCGATCTCCTTTTGTGTGAGCGCGCGCATCGCGCCGGGCGGCATCTTTTCGATTTCCAGCGGCCCGATCCGCACCCGGACGAGCTTTTGCACCTCGTAGCCGAGCGCGTAAAACATTTTGCGGATCTGGCGTTTCATCCCCTGTCGCAGCACCACCTTCACCTTGTTCGGGCCCAGTTTGTGGACCTCCTCCGCTTTCGCCCAGCCCTCTTCCAGGCTGATGCCGTGCAGCAGTTTGGCTGCCAGCTCGAAATCGAACGGCTTGTCCAGCACCGCCTCATATTCCTTCTCCACCTTGTAACGCGGATGCGTCAGCTTCAGGGCGAGATCCCCGTCATTGGTCAGGAGGAGGAGCCCCTCGCTGTCGCGGTCCAGCCGCCCCACGTGGAAGAGCCGGGGGAAGTGGGCGGGCAGGAGGTCGAAAATCGTCTGCCGGTCGTGCGTGTCGGACGCGGTGCAGAGGAACCCGGGCGGCTTGTGCATGAGCAGCGTCATCGGCGCGGCGCTTTTGAGCACTCGCTGGCCCACCTTGACCACGTCGGACGGCTCCACCTTGGTGGCCAGGTTTTCGCACAACACGCCGTTGATCGTCACCTGTCCGGTGCGGATCAGTTCCTCACAACTCCGGCGGGAGCCCAGGCCCGCCGAAGCCAAAAATCGGTTCAATCGCATGGGGATAACCCTCGTTGCATTCTCCGCAAATGTCGAGCGCTGTCACCGGGTTCTTCCGGGCGCGCGGCGGTAATTTGACGCTTTGTGCTCTGCCCGGGCGTGCGGTTTGGAAAATCCGCGCTCTACGATGCGGGATGCTCAAGACCGCATTAACGCTTACGGAGGAACAGTTGCAACGGATGGTGCGCTATGTGCGCAGCCGGATCGAGGGAATCGAGGAGGCCCGCTGCCAGGGCTGGATGGAGGACCGGGAACGCTTCGAACGGGAATGGGATGACGATTTCTCCCACCGCGAGGGGGAGAGCGCGGTGTTCGCCCGTTCCAACGAATCGCTGAATATGATCGGGTCGGGGGTGGACTATATCCGCTCCCGGCTGATCGAGGAGATTTTCGCGGAAAGCCCGTGGTTTTCCGCCGAGCCGCGCCAGCCCGACGCGTTCGACCCGGCGCTGGCGGCGCAGGTGCGGCGGCATTTGCAGTGGAAGCTGGGGCCGGACCAGATCGACTTCGAGGCGGTGGCGGCGGACGTGGTGACGCAGGCGTGCAAGCTGGGCGAGTGCGTGACGAAGCTTTTTTACAAGACGGAGGAGGAGGCTTTCGAGCGGATCGCCTCGATTCTCTGGGACGAGGGGGCGCAAGCTCCGGTGTTGACGCAGGACGGGGAGTTTGTGTTCGAGGAGGGGCCGCTGGAGGCGCTGGCGGGGGCGTTGTGCTGTGTTGCGGAGTGGCACCCGGGCGATCCGGTTTGCGCCGAGGCGTTGCCGCCGGGGTTCTGCTGGAAGGAGCAGATTGTTTCGGAGCGGCGGGTGCGCTCCGCCGGGGCGAAGGCGGCTCCGCTCCATTATAAAGAGTTCTATTGCCCGCTCAATGCTCCCTCGGTGCACGAGGCGGATTTCGTGGCGCACATGACGTCGATGCGCCTCTCGGATGTGTGCGGGCACCTGGGGGTTTCGCTGGACGGCGGTTCGGGGGAGGGGCCCGACGGGGATCTGCGCCGGGCGTTGTTGCAGATCCGGGCGGCGGGCGAGGAGCCGCAATCGGAGTCCGAGCAGCCGCTTCCCGGCGAGGGGGAGGAAATCCCCGCGCCGGATGCGGACCCGGAGTTCCGCGTGGCGGAGGCCTATTTTCGCTTTGACGCCCGGGGCGACGGCCGCCCGTGCCGGGTGTTCCTGATGGTGGCGTACGATTACGATGTGCCCATTTTCTGGGATTACATCGCCAATGTGACGCCGGACGGGAGCTACCCATTCGAGGCGGTGGTGGTGAACAAGGAGGCGCATCGGTGGTATGGCAAGAGTTGGTTCAAGAAGTTCGAGCGCTACCAGCATTTGATCGACAAGCTCACCAACCAGATTCTCTACCGCAATGATCTGGCGGCTAACCCGGTGAAGTTCCGCCGCAAGGAGGCGGTGGTGCAATGGCAGGACGACCAGCCGTTTGAGATCGAGCCGGACAAGGTGTTCGATCTCAACGACGGCTACACGGCGGAGGATGCGTTGCAGACGGCCCGGATTCCCGAGCTGGACGAGCAGACGAAGTTCCTGCTGGAGATGGTGATTTCCAACTGGCGGATGCGCGCCGGGGTTTCCACGGGGACGCAGGGAACCTTCGGGGGGTTGCCCAGCGAGCGGACGGCGACGGGGACGACGCAGGTGGCGGCGACCGGAACCACGCTTTTCCGCCCGCAGTTGATGGAAATCAAGCGCGGGCTGGAGGCGGTGCTGCGGCAGGTGGTGGCGTATCAATACGCTTACCTGGAGACGGACGAGACGTTTCCCTACCTGGAGGGAGAGGTTCGCCGCTCGGGGCTGCTGAGCTGGCAGAGCGTGCGGAACCTGGATCTCCAGGTGGAGCTGACGCTGGCGCTGGCCGGGCCGGGTGAAAACCTGAATGCGGCGCAGATGGCGGTCGATTGCTTCAGCCAGTTCCTGGCGGTGCCGGATGCGTTCAAGCCGGTGGCCGCGCCGCTTTATGCGAGCGTGTATAAGCAATTGGAAATCCCGAACGCGGAGGATTATTTCCTGCGCGTGGTGGAGATTGCGGGGATGTCCACTCCCCCGGCCGGGCCGGAGAGTTCCGCGGGAGGCGGGGTGCCGCTGTGACCCCGGAGCAGAAGCTGGAGCGGATCGCGGGGATTGTGGAGGAGCTGACGGTGCTGCACCGCGTGCCCCGCGAGGCGGCGGCGGTGCTCGACCGGGAGTTGGAGCGGCTGGCGGCGTTCCACACGGAGAAATGTTGCGACGCGCGCCTTTCCCCGGAGCAAAGCGCGCGGCACAAGGAGGCGCGGGCGCTGGCGCGCGGGCTGTGCGGGTTCTTCGAGAAGCGCAAGGCGGCGCTCAAGGAGGAGATGGGGAAGATTAGAGGATAGACGATAGAGGGGGAGAGATAGAGAAGAAACGGAAGCGCGCACAATAGCCGGCCCTATAATCTCCCCCCTCTATAATCTATCGTCTTCTTTTCTTCTCAGATCAGCCCGAGCTTCATCTTCCCGGCTTCGCTGATCATCGACTGGTCCCATGGCGGGTCCCAGACGAGTTCAACGTTGGCTTCCTCCACGCCGGGGATGCTTTCGATGCGCATCCGGGCTTCGGCGGCGATGGTGGGGCCCATGCCGCAGCCGGGGGCGGTGAGGGTCATTTTGACGGAAACTTTGGCTTTGCCGTTTTCCTGCGGCTCCACGGTGCAATCGTAGATGAGGCCGAGATCGACGATGTTGACGGGGATCTCCGGGTCGTAGCATGTTTTGAGCTGATCCCAGACGGCGGCTTCGTCGACCGGCGCGGCTTCCGTGGCTGGCGCGGGTTTTGGGGGTGCTTCCCGCCCGATGGCGTCGGCGTTGGCGTCGGTGATCCGGTAGAGGTAGCCCGCTTCGGTGGAAATCGTGTAACTGCCCCCCAGGGATTGGGTGACGGCGACACGGGTGCCCGCCGGAAGGGTGACGGTTGTCCCCTGCGGAATCTGGATGGCCTCGCAATCCCGGCTCAGTTCGATTTCTTCGTGCATGGTGTTCCTCTTAAAATGGAGCAGAGCGGGGGCGAGGGCAACGCTGAAGTGCGGAGGCAGGAGGGGCGGCCCGGGCGCGAAAGGGGAATCGGCTTGTTGCAAAAGGGACGGTTTGCGTAAGATAGGCGGATGCTTTGTTTGCGATTTTTGCGTTGTGCGCCTGCCGTTTTGGCCCTGGCGGTGTTTCTGCCCGGCTGCTGCGGTCCGGCTCCCTACCATTATACCTATGTGCCGGGGAAGACGGCGGTGGTGCGGGGCGGGCGCGCGGTGGCTCCGCCCGGGGCTCCCGCCACGGTGAAGGCGGCCATCGAGGCGGGCAACCAGATTGCGGGGCTCCCCTACCGGCGCGGCGGCGGCCACGGGCGGATGTACGATTCGGCCTACGATTGCTCCGGGGCGTCGTCGTTTGTGCTCCGCGAGGCGGGGCTGCTCGGGACGGCGATCCCCTCCACGGCGTTCCGCCAGTATGGAAGCCGGGGCGAGGGGGATTGGATCAGCGTTTACGCGCGCAACGGGCATGTTTTCCTGGTGGTGGCGGGGCTGCGCTTTGACACCGGCTATGGCCACGGGGCAAAGGGGCCCCAGTGGACGACGTTGAGCCGTCCCGCCAACGGCTGTGTGATCCGGCATCCCGAGGGGCTGTAAGATTTTAGATGATAGAGAATAGAGGGGGGAGAGGATAGAAAAGGGCGCGAACGCGCTTTCTATAATCTCTCCCCTCTATCTATGCTTTCTTTCCCATGAGCCTGCTTACCCGCGATTACGATTTCACGCTGCCCGAGGAGCAGATTGCCCGCTATCCGCTGCCGAACCGGGCGGATTCGCGGATGCTGGTGCTGCACCGGGCGCAGGGGCGGATCGAGCACCGCAGTTTTCGCGATTTCCCCGGGTTCCTGCGCGAGGAGGATCTTGTGGTATTGAATAATACCAAGGTGATCCCGGCGCGCGTTTTCTCCGATGACGGGAAGGTGGAGTTGCTTTTTCTGGAAGCCGCCGGGGAGAATACTTGGAAGTGCATGGTGAAGCCGGGCCGCCGGATGCGCCTGGGCCGGACGGTGGCGGTAGGCGGGGTGGAGGGGCGCGTGGAGGCGGTGCTGGAAACCGGGGAGCGCCTGGTGGCTTTTGCCGCGCCGGTGGATCTGGAGACGGTGGGGCGGCTTCCGCTGCCTCCCTATTTCGAGCGCGAGTGCGAGCCGGGCGACGAGGAGCGCTACCAGACGGTCTATGCGGAGGCGCCGGGGGCGGTGGCCGCGCCGACGGCGGGGCTGCATTTCACGCCGGAGATTTTGGCCCAAACGCCGCACGCTTTCGTGACGCTGCACGTGGGGGCGGGGACGTTCAAGCCGGTGAAGGAGGAGCGTATCCTGGATCACGTGATGCACCGGGAACGCTATTCGATTTCGCCCGAAACGGCGGATGCTGTGGCGGCGGCGCGCCGGGTGGTGGCCGTGGGGACGACGAGTATGCGGGTGCTGGAGGCGCGGGCGCGCGACGAAGGGCGCATCACGCCGGGCGAGGGGAGCACGGATATTTTCATTTACCCCGGCTATGCGTTTCGCTGCGTGGGGGCGCTGCTGACGAATTTCCATTTGCCGAAGTCGACGCTGCTGATGCTGGTTTCGGCGTTCGCGGGCAGGGAACTGGTGCTGGAGGCGTACGCGGAGGCGATCCGCGAGGGGTATCGGTTCTACAGCTACGGGGATTGCATGTTGGTGGTGTAAAGCCTCGGCACAAAAAAAGCCGCACGGCGAACCGTGCGGCTTGGAAGGATGAGAAAGCCTACGCTTTCGGCGCCAGGATGGGGCGGCCGACGGCCCGGTAGATGAAGCCCAGCTCGGCCATGGTGGACGGGTCGAAGAAGTTTCTCCCGTCGAAGACGAGCGGGGTGTGCATCTGCTTTTTGACTTCGTCGAGGGGGACGGAGGCGAATTCTTTCCACTCGGTGGCCAGCAGGAGGGCTTCGGCTCCCTTGACGGCTTCCAACGGGCTGTCGACGATGTGGACGCCGGGGCAGAGGTTGTATTCCTTGGCCTTCTCGGCTCCCTTGGGATCGTAAGCGGTGACGATGGCCCCTTCCTTGACGAGTTCGTTGACGATCTCGATCGGCACGGAGTTGCGGACGTCGTCGGTGTCGGGTTTGAAGGTGAGGCCCCAGACGGCGATTTTCTTGTCGCGCAGGACCCAGAGGGCGTCGCGGACGGATTTGATGTAGCGCTCTTTCTGGTCTTTGTTGATGCGCTGGACTTCCTTGAGCAGGGTGAAGGGGACGCCGAGGTCTTCGCTGATGGCGATGAAGGCGGCGATGTCTTTCGGGAAGCAGGAGCCGCCGTAGCCGAGGCCGGCGTTGAGGAAGTTGCGGCCGATGCGCCGGTCCATGCCGATGCCGGCGGCGACTTTTTCCACGTCCGCGCCGCTGGCTTCGCAGATGGCGGAGACGGCGTTGATGTAGGAGATCTTGAGGGCGAGGAAGGAGTTGGCGGCGTGTTTGATGAGCTCGGCCGAGGCGATGTCGGTGACGAGGATGGGGGCGTTGAAGGGCTCGTACACCTTTTTCATGACGGCGAGGGCCCGGTCGCTGTTGCCGCCGATGACGATGCGGTCGGGCTTCATCAAGTCGGGGACGGCGCAGCCTTCGCGCAGAAACTCCGGGTTGCTGACGACGTCGAAGTCGGCTCCGCTGTTGTAGCGCTTGATGGTGTCGGTGACTTTTTCGCCGGTTTTGACGGGGACGGTGCTCTTGTCCACGACGACGCGGTAGGCGTTTGGCTTGAGGACGCCGGCGATTTCGCGGGCGACGCGTTCGATGAAGCTCAGATCGACGCTGCCATCAGGCTGGGGCGGCGTGGGCACGGCGATGAAGACAACCTGGGAGTGGTCCACGCCGTCTTCGATGCTGTTGGTGAACCGGAGGCGCTTGGCGGCGACGTTGCGCTGGACGAGTTCTTCGAGGCCGGGTTCGTAGATCGGGATTTTCCCGGCGTGAAGGGCGTCCACTTTCCGTTGGTCGTTGTCGACGCAGATGACGTTGTGGCCGACTTCGGCGAAGCAAGCGCCGCTGACGAGGCCGACATATCCGGAACCGATGATGCAGAGATCCATGTTGGTTGTGTTGTTTGTTTTCGGGTTGGGGTTGGTGGATGAAGGTTAGTTGCCGCCCAAGGAGGGGTGGAAGGCAACGGGCAGGCGCAGGCTTGGCAGGTCCTTGAGGGTGAAGGTGAGCACGACGCCGACGTCGGAGACGCTCGTGCCGGTGGTGCTGTTGCGGTTCTCCTTCACGATGAAGCCGAGGGAGGCGACCCAACTGGAGAGATCCCGGTGGATGGAGTAGTCCTGCTCCTGCAGGGTGCTGTCGGAAAATTCGTAGGTGTCGGTAAAGCTCACGGCCCAGTTGTCGTCCACCCGGTAGTAGGCGCCGAAGCGAAGGTTGCTGCTGTTGAGGAAGTAGGGGTTGTTGTTCAGGTAACGGTGCCCGACGGTGAAGCTGAGGTCTTCACTGGTTAGGAAGTGGATGTCGGTGTTGACTTGGGCGAAGCCGGTTTTCAGCAGGGGGATCTGGGTGTCCATGTTGAGGTAGGCCCAGGAGAAGGGGTTGTAGGTCAACTTGTTGCAAAGGTTGGAAAAGTTGCCTTCGGCGGGGATGCCGGGGTAGTTGGGGCTTTCCAGGTTGGCGTTGAAGAAGGTGTTTGTTTCCAGCAGGTTGATGGTGTTGTCGTCGCGGCGGGTTTGCAGGGTGTTGCGGACGCCGAAGCGCCAGATGGTCCAGTCGGGAATGGAATCGATGGAGGTGAATTGCGGAAAGGTGAGCGAGGGGATTTCGGTGGAGGGGGTGAGCCGGTCGAATTGAAGGATTTCGGTGGGGTCTTTGGTGGTGCGCACGAAGGAGAGGTCGGTATAGGGCTGGACGACGTGGCGCAGGCCGTCGATGCCCCAGGTGTGGGACTGGATCTCTTCCCATTCCCGCGAAAATTTGAAGGAGGACTCGACGCCCGCGTTGAAGACGGGGCGGAAGACGGCGCTGCCGGATTTCTGCTGGAGGAGGGTCTGGGCGTCGTTGCGCAGGTCCAGCCCGGAGACTTGCTGCGCGGAGATGAGTTCGCCGGTGGCCCCGGAGGAGTAGGCGGTGCCGCGCAGGCCGATGCGCGGGATGATGGAAAGCCAGCCGTCGTAGGTTTGCGGGAGGGTGAACTGGTGGAAGGTGTCGAACCGGGCGGCGTTGTAGTTTTTCAGCAAGGCGCTGGTGGCGGTGGGCCTGCCGGCGTCCGTGCTGGAAAGGGTGCCGAAGCTGCGTGAAAGCTCGCCGAGGCTGTTTTCGCTTTCGTAGAAGACGGGGCTGTTGAAGAGGGGGGCGTCGAAGACGGGCTGCCGGGTGATGTCGAAGGCGGCTTCGGGCAGCCGCTCGGTGGTGTCAAAGAAGCTGTTGAGCTGGGCTCGGACGATGCCGGTGATGGCGTAGCTTTCGTTCCATTGCGTGAGGGAGGCGACGTTGTCGGGCTGGGGGTCGGTGTGGTACTCGGTGGGGTAGAAGTCGCGCAGGAAGCGGTAGTCGCTGAGTTTGTTGAGATTGGCGGTGGCGTAGAGATCGTCGGTGAGGTAGGTCCGGCTCTGGAAGCTCAGCCGGTAACGCTCGGAGGTGACCGGGGCGATGACTTGGGCGGTGTGGTTGATGGTGGTGTCGCTGTCGTTGGCGTAGTAGCTGTGGAAATTGGCCCAGCTTTTGTTCTCGGGACCGAAGGTGCTCTTGGTTTCGAACCCGATGGCGGCGCCTCGCTTGGTGCGCAGGTCCAGGAGGATGGTGCCGTGGGTGTTGTCGGTGAGGGGGATGCCGTAGCGGTTGAGGAGGTAGCCGCCCCAGTCGCCGCTGTAGCCGGGGGTGAAGGTGAAGCCGGCATCTGCCTTGAGGGACTGGTAGATGTAGGGAAACCAGAGGACGGGGGTGGTGCCAACGTAGAGGGTGACGTTGGAGAGGGTGATGTAGTCGTTGGGGTGGATGCGGGCGGTGCCAGCCTTGACGTGGTAGTCGGGCTTGCTGGAGTCGCTGGTGGTGGCGATGGTGTTGAGGGCCTCGTAGCCGGACCCTTCAGTCAGGGAGTTGACGGTTTCCCCCTTGACGAAGAACGCGTTGGCGTTGGTGCGGAAGCCGCTGGTGCGCAGCAGCTTGGTTTCGAGGTTGTAGAGGGCGCGGTCCCCTTCCACGAGTTTGCCGGCGCGGTAGAGCCGGACGTTGCCGATGGCCAGGACGTCGCGGGTTTCGGGGTTGTATTGGACGTAATCGGCGTAAATGGAGATGTCGCCGTAATGGATGATGACGTTGTTTTCGGCGATGGCGACGCCGCCGACGAAGCGGGTTTCGCCAACGGCGGTGAGTTCAATGGGGATGTCTCCAAAGCTGCCGAACTGGGCGCGCGCCGTGGATGCGCTCCACCACACGCTCAAGAGCGCCAGGGCGAGGAGCAGGAGAGGGTTCTTCATTGGAAGACGTGACCCTAGCCAAGGGGCGAACGGGTTGCCAAGAACAAATCGGGCTTTCGCTGAGATACCCGGCGGGGGATTCCAGCCCTCTGCGGCCAGCGTGCCGCTATTTCCAGATTTTCAGAGGGGGAAGAGGCCCTGTTTTCTGACACTTCCTGTGCTATACCTTCTCGATAGGAAGAGGCGCGAGGGAATGTGAAAGCCATTGACACCGCTGAAAAAACATGCACAGTTGCGCAATGGTGCAAACGTTCTAGCCGCCGCACTTCCTTCCACCTCAGCCTTTTCCTCTTCCATGAACGCCGCCGCTGTTTCCTCTCCCAAAGCCCGTTACATCATGATCGGCGGTTTCCTTGGCGCGGGCAAAACCACCGCCGTGGGCCGTCTCGCCGCGCGGCTGAGCGCCCGGGGGTTGCGGGTTGGCCTCATTACCAACGACCAGGGGGCGAACCTTGCGGACACGGCGCTCTTGCGCTCCCAGGGGTTCGCCACGGAGGAAATCCCGGGAGGCTGCTTCTGCTGCCGCTTCAATTCCCTGGTGGAAGCGGCGCGCAATCTGACCGCCTCCACCCGGCCCGAGGTCTTCATCGCCGAGCCGGTGGGGAGTTGCACCGACCTCGCCGCCACCGTCGCCTATCCGTTGCGCCGTCTCTATGGCGACCAATTCCTCCTGGCCCCGGTGAGCGCCGTTCTGGACCCCGTGCGCGCCTTGCGGATTTTTGGCCTGGAAGCGGGCCCCTCGTTTTCCCCCAAGGTTGTCTATATTTACAAAAAGCAGGTTGAAGACGCCGACCTCGTCGTGCTCAACAAGGCTGATCTGGTTGACGCGGCCCGCGTTGAGCGCCTGCGCGCGGCTCTCGCCGCCGCCTACCCGGGCAAGGAAATCCTGAGTGTTTCCGCCCGCGACGGCCTGAACCTGGACGCCTGGTTCGACCGGCTTACGTGTACTGAACAGACCGCGCGGACGGCCATGGATGTGGATTACGCCGTGTATGCCGAGGGCGAGGCGTTGCTCGGCTGGCTCAACGCCACCGTGCAGCTTGCGGCGGACGGCGGGTTTGACGCCAACCGGCTCCTCGCCAAGCTCGCGGCGGAAATCCAGCAGGGCTTGCGGGCGCGGGGAGCCGAGGTCGCCCATCTGAAAATGACCCTCAGCCCGGACGGAGGGGTGGGGGGAGGCATCGCGTCCATCCATCTCGTCCGCAATGATGCCGTGCCCGAGTTGTCGTTTTCTCTGGAAGACCCGGTGCCAAGCGGCCAGTTGATTGTCAATCTGCGCGCCGAAGCCGCGCCGGATGACCTGGCCGCCGTGCTGCGGGAGGCGCTGGCTGTGGCCCCCTCCGCCTTCCCCGGCCTGTCCGCCGCGCTGGAGCACCTGGAACATTTCCGTCCCGGCAAGCCGAACCCGACACACCGGTTCGCGCAAGCGGGGGGCTAGACCAAGGGTTTCTTATGCGCCGTCTTCCTGCCTGGTTCACCGGTGAGTTTTTCGGGACGTTCCTGCTCGTCTTTTTCGGCTGCGGCAGCGTGGCGGCTTCCGTGCTGACCGGCGCGCAGAGCGGCGTCTTTCAGGTCGCCATCGTCTGGGGCCTCGGGGTTGCTACCGCGATTTGCCTCACCGGGGCGTTGAGCGGGGCGCATCTGAATCCGGCGGTGACGCTCAGCCTGGCCGTCTGGTCCGGCTTCCCCGCTCGGCGCATCCTGCCCTATTGCGCCGCCCAGCTTTGCGGGGCCTTTGCCGCCGCCGCCCTGCTCCACTGTTTTTTCAGTGGAGCGCTGGTTGGGTTTGAAGCCGCCCACCAGATCGTGCGCGGAGCGCCCGGCAGCGAGGCGAGCGCCATGGTCTACGGCGAATATTTCCCGAATCCCGGCGGCCGGGCCTTGAGCGCTGGAACCCGCGCGCTTGCCAGCCCAGAGGTGGCTTTTGGCGTGGAAACGGCGGGGACGGCGGTGCTCTTGCTGGTCATTTTTTGCGTCACCGATCCGCGCAATGAGGCGCGCCCGCGCTTTTTGACGGCGGCGGCCATTGGTCTGACCGTCACCTTGCTCATCTCCCTCTTTGCTCCGCTCACCATGGCCTGTTTCAACCCGGCGCGCGACCTGGGGCCGCGCCTTTTTTCGGCGGCGGCGGGCTGGGGGAGCCTGCCCTTCCGGGTCAACGGTTGTGGCTGGCTGACGGTGTACATCCTTGCGCCGATGGCGGGCGGCCTGCTCGGCGGCGCGCTCTATCGTCTCCTTTTTCATCCCGGCTACCGCGGGACAAACGGCGCGATGTGAGACGGTTTTCCGCAGATTCCTTTCCTGACTTCGGGAATTGTTGCTTTAAAATCTGCGAAAATCTGCGAAATCAGGTTCTCGTTCCATTACCCAATGAGCACACCGATTGACGAACTGCGCGAAATTGTGGCCCGGCTCCGCGCCCCGGACGGCTGTCCCTGGGACCGCGAACAGACCCACGCCAGCCTGCGCGGCAGCATGATCGAGGAAGCCTACGAGGCCGTGGAAGCCATTGAGGAGGCCGACGACGCTCACCTGTGCGAGGAACTCGGCGATCTCCTCCTCCAGGTCGTCATGCACAGCCAGATGGCCGCCGAGACCGGGCGCTTCACGCTCGACGACGTGATTGCCGGGCTCAACGCCAAGCTCATTCGCCGCCACCCCCACGTCTTTGGCGAGGCGAAAGCCGCGGATACGGAAGCGGTGCTGAAACGCTGGGAGGAAATCAAGCGGGCCGAAAAGGGGAAAAAGCAGGCCTCGCTGCTCGACGGCGTCTCCGGCGCGCTCCCGGCGCTCCTGCACGCGGAGAAAGTCACCAAGCGGGCCGCGCGCGTCGGCTTCGACTGGGAAGGCCCCGTGCAGGTCATCGGCAAAATCCGCGAGGAACTCGCCGAGACCGAAGAAGCCATCGGCCTGGCCGACCCCGGGAAAATCGAGGAGGAACTGGGCGACCTGCTCTTTGCTTCCGTCAACCTTACCCGGAAGCTCGCCGTGGAACCGGAAGTCGCCCTGCGGCGCGCCACCGGCAAATTCAGCCGCCGCTTCCGCGCGCTGGAAGAGGCGCTCAAGGAACGCGGCCGCAAGCCCGAAGAGTGCACGCTCGCCGAAATGGACGTCATCTGGGACGAAATCAAAGCCAAGGAGCGCTGCTAGAGCAGGGTTGTCATGAGCCTCTTTATTTTTCACACGAAGGCACGAAGACACGAAGAAGAGGCTGTCCCCGTTCGTGTCTTCGCGCCTTCGTGTGAGATATTTCTTCTCCTTCCCAATCTGCGCCCATCTGCGAAATCTGTGGACTCCTCCTCTGTCTTTTCCTGAGCTCCTGATAACTTCTTTCTTCCATGCCCGAACTTTCTCCCCTCGAAGCCGCCGCGCGCGTCGCCGTCTTGCGCCGCGAGCTGGAAGAACACAACCGCCGCTACTACCAGCAGGCGGCCCCGACGATTTCCGACCAGGAATACGACCGGCTCTACCGCGAATTGCTCGACCTTGAAGCGGCCTTCCCCGAACTGGCTTCCGCCGATTCCCCCACCCAGCGCGTCGGCGGCGCGCCGTTGGAGGCATTCGCCCAGATCCGGCACCAGACGCCGATGCTCAGTCTGGATAACACTTACTCAGAGGAGGAGGTTGCCGCTTTTTTCGTGCGCCTGGAGAAGCTCCTCCCCGGCCAGAAGATCGAGACCGTGATCGAGCCAAAAGTGGACGGCGTCGCCATTTCGCTCCTCTACGAAGAGGGGAAACTGCGCTACGCGGCCACCCGGGGCGACGGCACGACTGGCGACGACGTGACGCAAAACGTCCGCACGATCCGGGCGGTGCCCGCGCGGCTGCACGGCGCGCACCTCCCCAGGCTCCTGGAAGTGCGCGGCGAAATCTACCTGCCCAAAGCCCGGTTCGCCGCCCTCAACGAAGAGCGCGCGGCAGCGGGCGAGCCCCCCTTTGCCAATCCGCGCAACGCCGCCGCCGGTACGTTGAAGCAGCTTGATCCCTTGATTGTCGCCCAGCGCGGCCTTGGCGCGATCTTCTATGGCCTCGGCATCGTGGAGGGGGCGCAATGGCCCGCCCACCGGAAGGCGCTGGAGGCTTTGCGCGCGTTCGGGCTGCCCATCCACGAACGTATCTGGACCGCCTCCACGCTGGAGGAAGTGCTCGGGGCCATCCATGAACTCGATGCCGTCCGGCACGGATTCGCCTTTGAAACCGACGGCGCGGTCATCAAGGTCGATGCAGCCGCCCAGCGCGACGCCCTCGGCTTCACCGCCAAGTCCCCCCGCTGGGCCATGGCCTACAAATACCAGCCCGAGCAGGCCGAAACGCGCCTCAACGCCATCACCGTCCAGGTCGGCCGCACCGGCGTGCTCACGCCCGTGGCCGAGTTGGAGCCCGTTTTTGTCAGCGGCAGCACGGTTGCCCGCGCGACGCTGCACAATGAGGAAGAGATCGCGCGCAAAGACATCCGCGTGGGCGACCTCGTGGTGGTCGAAAAAGCGGGCGAGGTCATCCCCGCCATCGTCGAAGTCCGCAAGGAACGCCGCACCGGCGAGGAACGGGTTTTCAAAATGCCCGAAGCCTGCCCCTCCTGCGGGGGGCCCGTCGTGCGCGATGCCGGGCAGGTCGCCCTCCGGTGCGTCAACGCCGCCTGCCCCGCGCAATGCAAGCGGCGGCTGGAGCATTTCGCCTCGCGCGGCGCCATGGACATCGAGGGCCTGGGCGAAGCGATGGTGGAACTGCTCGTGGACCGGGAGCTCACCCGCGACTTTGCCGACATCTACCGGCTCGACCTGTTCCAACTCTCCGCGCTGCCCCGCATGGGAGGCAAGAGCATCGCCAACCTGCTCGCCGCCATCGAAGCCAGCAAAAAGATGCCTCTCTGGCGGCTCATCTTCGGGCTCGGCATCCTGCACGTCGGGGCCACCTCGGCCCGGGCGCTGGCGGCGCATTTCCACCGGCTCGACGCCCTCATGGCCGCCACGGCGGAGGCATTGCAGCGCATCCCCGACGTCGGCCCCGTGGTGGGGCCCGCCATTGCCCAATATTTTGATAACCCCGGCAACCGCGCCGTCATTGAGCGGCTGCGTGAGGCGGGCTTGAACTTTGGCGAACGCGACGAGCCGGCGGCGCCCCCAGCGGGCGGCCCTTTTGCCGGGACCACGTGGGTGCTCACCGGCGCGCTCAGCGAGCCGCGCGAAGCCGTGGCCGAAGTGATCCGCGCCCACGGCGGCAAAGTCACCGAGTCGGTCAGCAAAAAAACGACCTGCGTGCTGGCCGGGGATGAAGCCGGGAGCAAGCTGGAGAAAGCGCGCAAACTCGGCGTCCGCGTGCTCAACGAAGCGGAATTCCGCGCCCTCCTGCCCGGCTGAAGTTGAGCGGCAAACTTTGCCGCCGCGATGAAGCCGCCGTGATCCGTATCCCTTTTGGCGCATACGAGGATGCCTCTTCCGCCTTGCTTCGCACAAAAATCCCGGCGTCCTAAAATCCAGCCATTTCAAAGATTCGGTATGAGAACGTCGCACGGGTTTGCCCGCATCGAGAGAGCGGCCAGGCAGGTGGACGCAGGGCTTTGGAAAGCGGCGTTTGCGGAGCGGTGTTTCGACGCGCGTTATTATGAAGTGATCGAAGAGGCGTTCCCGGACCGCTTCGATTTCCGGTATGCGATCTTGACCAACGAGCGCAGCGGCCAGAGCGTGGTGCAGCCGTTCTTTTTGGTCCGCCAGGAGATCACCGCCGGGATGCCCGAACGGTTCCGGCGAAGGCTCGCCTGGGTTTCCCGTTTTCTGCACGTCAAAATGGCGGTGGTGGGCTGCGTGGCGGGCACCGGCGAGCTGGCGTGCGCCGAGCCCTGGGCGCTGGAGGCCCTGGACGACGTGTTGGTTTTTTGCGCCCGCCAGGAGCACGCGGCCATCCTGCTTTTCAAAGACTTCCCGGCCCATTACCGCGCGCTTTTTGCCGCGCTGCGTCCCCGGGGATACCGGCGCGTGCCGAGCATGCCCTCCACCGCGTTGCAGCTCGATTTTTCGAATTTTGAGGGCTACCTGCAAACTCGGCTGGGGCGTGGTTTCCGCAACCATTTGCGGCGAAAGTTCCGGGACAGCGCCTTGATGGGGCGCTTGACGCTGGAGGTGGTTGAGGATGCGACGCCTTATCTCGCCGAAATCACGCCCCTTTATCTCCAAACGCACGGGCGCTCGGCTTTCCAGTTCGAGCAGCTCAACGCCGTCTATTTTTCTCAACTGGGCCGCCGCATGCCGGAGCGGACCCGTTTTTTTCTGTGGCGGCGGGAGGGGCGGCTGCTGGCTTTTGCGCTCTGTATGGTCCACGGCGGCGTTTTGCATTATCTGAGCCTGGGCATGGACTACCCGGAGGCTCTGACCCGGCATCTCTATTATGTGGCCTGGCGGGATCTGGTCACGTGGGCGCTCGATGCCGGGTTGCAGTCGATCAAGGCCGGGCAGCTCAATTACGAGGCCAAGTTCCGCCTGGGGCTTCGGCTGGCCCCGCGCGATCTTTACGCGCGGCACGTTTCGCCAATCGCGGCCCCCTTTTTCGCCTGCGCGCTCCGCTTTCTGCAACCCGCCCGCCACGATCCGGCGCTGCGGCAGTTTCCCAACGCGGACGAGTTGTAGTTATTGCGGCTGGCCGTAGTAAGCGCCCGCGCCGTGTTTGCGCAGGTAATGTTTGTTGAGGAGATAGGGCGGCACGGGCGCGGAGGCGGGGTTGAGTTGCAAGGCTTTCATCGCCATCTCGGCGACGATCTCCAGCGCGAAGGCGGTCTCCACGGCTTTCTTGCCGCTCGGCCCCCAGGCGAACGGCCCGTGGTTGCGCACCAGCGCGGCGGGGATTTGCAGCGGGTCGCTGCCGCGGAATTGCTCGACGATGACGTTGCCGGTTTCCCACTCGTAATCGCCACCCACTTCGTCCGCCGTAAGGCTCCGGGTGACGGGGACTTCGCCGTAAAAATAATCGCTGTGCGTGGTCCCCAGGCAGGGGATGCTTCTCCCCGCCTGGGCAAAGGCGACGGCGTTGCGCGAGTGGGTGTGGACGACGGAACGAATCCCCGCGAACGCCCGGAAAAGGCGCCGATGCGTGGGGGTGTCGGAAGAGGGGCGCAGCGTCCCCTCGACCACCGCTCCCTCAAAATCGACGACCACCATGTCGTCCGCCTTGATGACGGCATAATCGACGCCGCTCGGCTTGATGGCGAAGACGCCCCGTGCCGGGTCGCCGACGCTGACGTTGCCAAAGGTCAGGTCGATGAGTTGGTATTTGGGCAGGAGAAGGTTGGCTTCGTAGCACTCCTGTTTAATGTCGCGGTAGCTCATGGCGGTTACAACCGTCCCAGGCCGGGGGCGAGGTGGTAATAGATTTCGTTGTTGCGCAGTTGTGCTTTGAAGCCGCGCAGTTCCGTGGCGGCATCGATGACGACGAGTTCCACTCCGGCGATTTCCGCCAGGTCTTCCAGTTGTTCCGTGGCGACGGCGTAGCTGTAGGCGGTGTGGTGCGCGCCTCCGGCGTAAATCCAGGCGGCGCAGGCGGTCTTGAAGTCGGGGCGCGGCTTCCAGACGGCGCGGGCCACGGGGAGCTTGGGCAGGGGCTCGGGCGGAACGATGGCGTCGGTCTCGTTGACGATCAGCCTGAAGCGATTGCCGAGGTCGATCAAGGAGGTGGCGACGGCCGGACCCGCCGGGGCTTCGAAGACGAGGCGCACCGGGTCTTCCTTGCCGCCAATGCCGAGTGGGTGGATTTCCAGCGACGGCTTGCCGCTGGCGATGGTGGGGCAGACTTCCAGCATGTGCGAGCCGAGGATCAGCGGCCCGGCCGGATCGAGATGGTAGGTGTAGTCCTCCATCAAGGAGGCGCCGCCGGGGAGGCCAGCTCCCATGACTTTCAGGGCGCGCAGCAGGGCGCAGGTTTTCCAGTCGCCCTCGGGCCCGAACCCGTAGCCGTCGGCCATGAGCCGCTGGACGGCCAGGCCGGGGAGTTGCTTGAGCCCGTGGAGGTCCTCAAAGGTGGTGGTGAAGCCGGCGAAATCGCCCGCTTCCAGGAACGCCCGCAGGCCGAGTTCCTGGCGCGCTCCTTCGCGCAGCGACTCGTGCCGCGCGGCTCCCTTGCGCAACTCGGGAGCCACGCGATAGAGCGCTTCGTATTCGGCGCAGAGGGCGTCAATGGAGGCGTCGCTCACGGCGTTGATTGCCTCCACGAGGTCGCCGATGCCGTGGGTGTTGACGGAGAAGCCGAACCGGGCCTCCGCGCTGACTTTGTTGCCGTCGGTGACGGCGACCTGGCGCATGTTGTCGCCAAAGCGGACGAATTTGGCCCCCTGCCAGTCGGCCCAGGCGCGCGCGACGCGCATCCAGGCTCCAATGCGGTTTTGCACTTCCGCCTCCGACCAGTGGCCGACGACGACTTTGCGCCCCAGCCGCAGCCGGGTGTGGAGGAACCCGGCTTCGCGGTCGCCGTGGGCGGCCTGGTTCAGGTTCATGAAGTCCATGTCGATGCTGCTCCACGGCAGGTCGCGGTTGAACTGCGTGTGGAAGTGCAGGAAGGGTTTCTGGAGTTGCGAGAGGCCGCCAATCCACATTTTGGAGGGCGAGAAGGTGTGCATCCAGAGGATCAGGCCCGCGCATTGCGGCGCATGGTTGGCGTCCATGCAGAGTTGCCGGATTTCCTCGGGCGTTTTGAGCACCGGCTGGAAGACCAGCGGCAGGGGGAGCCGCCCGGAGGCGTTGAGCGCTTCGACGATTTTCGTGGAGTTCTCGGCGACCTGCCGGAGGGTTTCCGGGCCGTAAAGGTGCTGGCTGCCGGTGACGAACCAAATTTCTGCGGGATGGAGTTTCATGGGAAAGAATGGGTTAGCTGCGTCTCTCGTTAGTGGGCTTGTTCTTGTTGGATGGTGAGGAGTTGTTTCATGACGCAGGAGAGGTCGGCGCTCTTGGTGACGCCGCCGAAGGCGTCGTGGAGTTGCCGATAGAGGGCGTAGAGCCGGTCGTAAACGGCCTGGGCTTCCGGCTTCGGCGTGTAGCTGACCGGCTTGAGGGCGGCCATGGCTTTTTGGGCGGCGGGGAAATCGGGGTGCCCCCCGTTCTTCGGCCCGGCGAGCACGGCGGCGGCGATGGCGGCCCCGAGCGCGCATGCCTGGCTCGACCCGGCCACTTGCATCGTGCAGCCGGTCACGTCGGCGTAAATCTGCATCAGGAAAGCGTTCTTTTCCGCGATGCCGCCGCAGCAGACGACGCGCTGGATGGCGACGCCGTATTCACGAATCCGCTCGATGATGGCGCGCGCGCCAAAAGCCGTGGCCTCGATGAGCGCGCGGTAAATTTCGGCCCGCGTGGTGTGGAGCGTCTGGCCCAGGAGCAGGCCGGTGAGCATCGGGTCCACGAGGATCGTCCGGTTGCCGTTGTTCCAGTCCAGCGCGAGGAGTCCGCTTTGCCCCGGCCTCTGCGCGGCGGCTTCGGCGGTGAGGGCGGCATGGAGCCCGTCGTCGCCCTTGCAGACGCCTTCCACCCACCATTTGAAGATGTCGCCCACGGCCGACTGACCCGCTTCGATGCCGTAGTAGCCGGGCAGGATCGCCCCGGGGACGATGCCGCAGATGCCGGGGATGTCGGCGATGGGCTTGTCTGCGCGGACGACGGAACAATCGCACGTGGAGGTGCCCATGGCTTTGACCAGCACCCCTTCGTCCACGCCGCTGCCGATGGCTCCGTAGTGGACGTCAAACTCGCCGATGGCAATCGGGATGCCCTCGGGCAGGCCGAGCCGGGCGGCCCATTCCCGGCAGAGCGCCCCGGCGGCGTGGGTCGCGTCGTAGGCTTTGGCGTAGAGCCGGTCGCGCAAGGCGGCAAGCTTCGGGTCAAGCATGGCGAGAAATTCTTTGTCCGGGAGTCCGCCCCATTCCTCGGAGTAGAGCGCCTTGTGGCCCGCCGCGCAGATGCCGCGCTGGATGGCCTGTGGATCGCTCACGCCCGCGAGTACGGACGGGATGTAATCGGCCAGTTCCACCCAGCTCGCGGCGGCGTCGAATACCGCCGGTTCGGTAGCCAGGCAATGCCAGATCTTCGACCAGAACCACTCGGAGGAATAGGTGTTGCCGCACTTGGCGATGAACTGCGGGCGCTCGCGCGCGGCGGTTTCCGTGATGCGGGCCGCCTCGCGGTGGCTGGTGTGGTCTTTCCAGAGCCAGCACTGCGCGGCGAGGTTCCCCTTCCACCGCGGGTCCAGCGCGAGGGGGGCGTTGTGGGCGTCCACCGGGATCGGGCTCGATCCGGTCGTGTCCACGCCGATGCCGATGACTTGATCCGTCGAGAAACCGGGCGTTTTCGAGGCTTCGGCCAGCGCGCCGGTCACGCTTTGCTCCAGCCCCAGGAGATAGTCGCCGGGATATTGGCGGGCCAGATGGAGTTGGGCGGGGTCCAGGAGAATCCCCTGGGTTCCGCTGGGGTAGTTTACGACGCACGCGGCAAGCGCGCTTCCGTCGCGGCAATCGGCGAGAAGGGCGCGGACGCTGTTGGTGCCGTAATCAATGCCGAGGGTGTAAGGCATGCCCCGCTTTTACGCCCCGGCGGGATGCAAGTAAACAGGGCATTTACTTGACAGTAATGTTACTATCCTGTCTGTGCGCAAAGTGACCATGCTCGACCTTGCCCGCGCCGCCGGAGTTTCCAAAAACACCGTCTCGCTCGCGCTACGCCGCGATCCGCAAATCCCGGCCCGGACGCGGGAAAAAATCGAGGCGCTGGCCCGCGCCATGGGGTATATCAAAAACCCGACGGTGGCGCATCTGATGGTCCAACTGCGCGCCGGGGCGGCCACCGGGCACCGAGCCGCCCTCGCCCTCCTGAACGCCCACGAGGACCGGGACGCTTTCCGCACGCATCCCACCATCCCCACCTACGTGGAGGGGTGCCGCCGCCAGGCCGCGCAGGCGGGCTACAGCCTGGACCCTTTCTGGCTGCACGATCCGGACTTGGACGGCGCCAAGCTCGTCAAGATCCTGCGGGCGCGGGGCATCCAGGGGGTGCTGCTCGTGGGGCTGATGGATGCCAACCGTCTGCCGGAGCGGTTCCAGGCGGTGTGGGAGGCGTTTCCTTGCGTCGTCACGGGCGTCCGCACGCGCGATCCCGCCCTCTCCTTCGCTTGCACGGACCACCATATGCTGGCCCTGCGGGCCGTGGAAGCCGCGCTCCGGCTCGGTTACCGGCGGCCTGGATTGGTTCTGGACGGCGTGATCGACCGCCTCGTGGAACACCGTTTTACCTCCGGCTTCCTGATCGCTCAGCGCTCGCTTCCCCCGGCCCGGCGGGTCCGCCCCTTTTACGCCGTCCGCGAAGCCCGCCAGGATGTGGCTCCTTTTCGCCAATGGTGGGAAAAGGAGCGGCCCGATGTGATCCTGACGCTCTACCATGCCGTCCGCGGCTGGCTCGCGGACTGGGGCGTGCACGCGCCGCGGGACGTGGGGCTTATCCAACTCGAATGGCGGCGCGCTCACGCGGATTGGGCCGGGATGGACCAGCACAACGACGTCGTGGGCGAGGCGGCCGTGGAAATGGTGATCGGGATGATTCACCGGGCCGAATCGGGCGTGCCGCTTTTCCCCCGGGCCACGCTTTTGGGGAGCACCTGGGTGGAGGGTTCGACCGTCCGCGCCTGCCCTCCCTCTCCAAGCGGCAAGAGTTTCCGCAATCTGGGATTGCCGGACGCTCGGAGCCCAAGCATACTCGGGGTTGCATGAAATTTATCGAGACGGTCTTCTCGAAGCTGCAACGCCATCCCAAGCGCATCGTCTTCCCGGAGGGAACGGAGCCGCGCGTACTGCACGCCGCGGCGGAAATGGTGAAACTCAAAATCGCCGCCCCGATTTTGCTCGGCCCCGCCGAGGAAATCGAGCGCGCCGCGAAGGCCGAGGGCGTCGATCTCGGGCGCATCGGCCTGATCGACCCGGCCACCGCCAGCGATCTTCCGATGTTCTGCCAATGGCTGACCCGGCTGCAACGCTACCGCAACCTCGGGGCCGGCGAAGCGGAAGGCTTCCTGACGAACCCAAACTATTTCGCCGCGATGATGATCCAGCACGGGCAGGCCGACGGCCTCGTGGGAGGCGTGAGCGGCTACGCGGGCTCCCTCCTGCGGCCCCTCTTCCAACTGGTCAAGCCGCTCCCGGACGTCTCCTTTATTTCGAGCTGCATGGTCATGGCGCTCCAGGACCCCAGCTATGGGGAAAACGGCGTCCTCTTTTTCGCCGATTGCGCCGTCATCCCGGAGCCGACCGTGCCGCAGCTCGCCCAGATCGGCGTCCAGGCCGGCAAGCTTTGCGCCCAGCTCACCGGCGTGCGCCCGCGCGTCGCCTTCCTGAGCTTCTCCTCCAAAGGGAGCTCCAAGCACGCCTCGGCGGAAAAAATGAGCGCGGCCACCGCCCTGGCCCGCAAAGTGGCAGAATCGGCGGAAATGGACATGGAGATCGACGGCGAATTGCAGGCGGACACCGCCCTGCTCCCCGCCCTCGCGCGGGTCAAAGCCCCCAACAGCCTCGTTGCCGGGCAGGCCAACGTCCTGATCTTCCCCGACTTGAACAGCGGCAACATCGCGGCCAAGCTGGTGGAACACCTCGCCGGAGCCGAAGCCTACGGGCAGATCCTCCTGGGGCTCTCCAAACCGTGCGCCGATCTTTCCCGCGGCGCCACGGTAGAAACCATCGTGGGAGCCGCCGCCATCGTGGGCCTGCAGGCCATTGAATACCGCAAGCTCTACCCGTCCGACGGCACGGGGGATCAACCCGAGATTTAGAGCGGTTTCGGTTTATTTTGTCGTATGCTCTTCGGCGGCGAGAGTCGCTGTGCGTCTTTTTGCGCTTGGGCTGTATTTACAAATACAGCCGCTGCGCTCAAAAAGCCCCGCATCAACCCTCGGCGCTCTCAGATCATTGCGACAAAATAACCCAAAAACGCTCTAGCAGCCTGTTAGGGCATATCCGTAAATAGCCACGGGCCATCCGCGAGCGATTTTTTGCCGTCTGCCGCCGCTGCTCCCGGCGTCGCCATCCAGCAAAACTTGCTTGCATCTGAACCCCTATCTATTTACGCATAAGCTCTTAGTTTGCCGTGAATAACGTAACGCCTCGGCTCTTCATCGCCGCCACCCAGCAAAACGACGGGAAAACCACCACCGCCCTCGGCCTTTTCTCTGTCTTGAAAAAACGGCTGGGCCGGATCGGGTTCATCAAGCCGGTGGGGCAGCGCTTCGAGGAGGTGGACGGCAAGCGGATTGACGAAGACTCGCTGCTCATCGACCGGACCTTCGGCGTCCAAACGCCCATCGAGGACATGAGCCCCATCGCCGTGGAGCCCGACTTCACCCGGCGTTACATCGACAACGCCAACAACGACCATCTGGTGCGCCGGTTGCAAAATTCCTTCGACCGCGCCTGCTGGGAAAAAGAATTCTGCCTCATTGAAGGGAGCGGGCACGCCGGGGTCGGCTCCGTGTTCGATCTTTCCAACGCGCGCGTCGCCAAGCTGCTGGGCAGCAAAGTGCTGATGGTCACCAAGGGGGGCATCGGGAAGCCCATCGACGAACTTGCCCTCAACAAGGCGCTCTTTGACAAGGAAGGCGTGGAAATCGTGGGCGTCATCATCAACAAAATCCTGCCGGAGAAGTTCGAGTTCATCCAAGACTTCTGCAAGCGCGGCCTCGCCCGGCTGGGGATTGAGATGGTGGGGGCCATGCCCCAGGAGCCGATTCTCTCCAATCCGACCCTCAATGAAATCTGCAAGCGGGTGCGCGGGCGCTTCGTCAATTCCCGCTCCGAGGCCCACCGGAAGGTGGAACGGAGCATCATCGGCGCGATGAACTCCAGCCACGTCATGGAGGAGTTCACCCCCGGCACGCTCGTGGTCACCCCTGGCGACCGCGAGGACATCATCCTGGCCGCCCTCTCCACCACCGCCTTGCTGGAGCCGCAGCGCAAGGGGCTTACCGGGCTCGTCCTCTCCGGCGACCTGCTCCCCCATCCGACCGTCCTCAACCTGATCGCCCAATCGGCCCTGCCGGTGATTGCGAGCCCCATGGACACCTACTCCGTGGCCAGCGCCATCCACACGATGACCATCAAGACGCTGCCGGGCGATTACGAAAAGATCCACCGCATCCAGGCCATGGTGGAAAAGTATATCGACGTGGACCGCATCCTGGAAAAAATCGGCTAAGAGCGTGTGACAGGTTCAATGGAGCGCTGACGGCGTTGCGCGGCAGTCACAAATCGCCTGGATAGGCGCAAAAAAAAGGCGGCCCTTTGCGGAGCCGCCTTTTTTAAGAGAATTGAGTCTTGCGACTATTTCTTGATTTTCTTCAACAGCGGGAGGCCGGTGTTGGAGTTTTCGGAAACTTCGTAGCCCGCGGGGAGCTTGTCGATGGCGGCTTCTCCGGCGACGCCGGCGAAGTAGTAAAGGGTCACTTGCTGGCCGCCTTTAAGCTGCTGCTTGCGTTCGTGGAGAAAATATTCTTTGCCGCTTTTTGCACTTTTTACACTATAAGCCATAATCTGGATTCGGTTTTGGGTTGGGTGAGAGATGGGTGAAATCAGGAGGAAAGGCTAGAGCAGGCCTGCTTTCTTCAAGGTCGCGTAGGCGCCGTTCTTCGCGCAGGTCTTCAAGGCGCGCGTCGAGAGCTTGATCACGACGAAGGAATCGAGTTCCGGCACCCAGAGGCGCTTGGTTTTGAGGTTGGGGGTGAAGGTGCGCGGCACGTTCTTGGTGACGTGACGACCGACGCCACCTTTCTTTTTCGCCATACCACGGCGGTGGATGACGCTGCCGCGGGTAATCCCCGCTCCGGTGATGGTGCAAATCTGTGACATAGCTATTTCGTCTAAAAGGGCGCTAAAAGTGTCTGCTTCAGAGCAAACGGTCAAGCGGTTTTTTCTCGGTTTTCGCAAATCAAGGGAGAAACGGGGCTTTACGGAGGGGCGCTCCCCCTCTCCGCGTCTTGTTTCTACAGGGTGGCGATTCCGGCCTGGATGGCGGCGCGCTGGGCGGCGATCAATTCGCACACGCCTTTGCGTCCCAGGGCGAGCAGGGAGGCCAGTTCGGCGTCGGTGAAGACGGCTTCTTCGCCGGAGCCCTGGAGTTCCACGAATTCGAGCTTTTCGGTCATGACGAGGTTCATGTCCACGGTGGCCTCTTTGTCTTCGCCGTAGTTGAGGTCGAGCAGCGGGACGCCGTCCACGACGCCGACGCTGACGGCCGCGACGAGGGTCTGGAGGGGCGACTTGGGCAATTTCCCCTCGCGCACGAGTTTCTCAAAGGCCAGGGCGGCGGCGACGCACGCCCCGGTGATGGAGGCGGTGCGGGTGCCGCCGTCGGCTTGCAATACGTCACAGTCCACCCAGAGGGTGTTGGGGCCAAGCGCCCGCAGGTTGATGGCGGCGCGCAGGGCCCGGCCGATGAGCCGCTGGATTTCGGAGGAGCGGCCGTCGAGTTTGCCTTTGGAGATGTCGCGCGGTTTGCGGTCGAGGGTGGAGTAGGGGAGCATGGAATACTCGGCCGTGAGCCAGCCGCCCGGCACTTTTTGCTCTTTCATCCAGCGGGGGACTTCCGGCTGGATGATGGCGGAGCAGATGACGCGCGTGTTGCCGAAGGCTGCCAGGACGGAGCCGGTGGCATGGGGGGCGAAATGGGGGGTGAAGCTGAGGGGGCGGAGCTGGTCGGGCTGGCGGCTGTCGGTGCGGAGCGCGGCAAAGGGGCTGGTGGGCGTGGTCATGGCCGGGGAGGATGCGGCAGGGCGTGGGGCGGCGCCAGTCAAAATTTAACCGCAATAATACCATCTCTACGGTTTATTTGGTAGAATTGGCAGAGGACTTTACGGCGGAGGG